>JBBIQS010000178.1:0-2488 GCA_037442205.1 Myxococcales bacterium | reverse complement strand
GCCGGGCCCGATGAAAACCGCGGCTGCCCGATCCGCGACCGCGACGGCGACGGCATCCAGGACAATCTCGACGCCTGCCCCGACGAGCCGGGCGTGGCCGATCCCGACCCGCGCAAGAACGGCTGCCCGGTCCTCGACCGCGACAAGGACGGCATCCCCAACGACCTCGACGCCTGCCCCGACGAGCCGGGCGTGCCCGACCCCGATCCCAAGAAGAACGGCTGCCCGCGCAAGCTGTCGCTGGTGGTGGTCAAGCGCGACCGGATCGAGATCAAGCAGCAGATCAACTTCGAGTTCGGCAAGGCCAACATCAAGGGCGCCAAGAGCTTCGAGATCCTCGACCAGGTGATCACCGTCCTCAAGGACTACCCGGGGATCAAGAAGGTCCGCATCGAGGGCCACACCGACTCGGTGGGCGGCCAGGCCTCGAACCAGAAGCTGTCGCAGTCCCGCGCCGAGTCGGTGGTCAAGTACCTGCTCAGCAAGGGCGTCGACCAGGAGCGGATCGAGGCCGTCGGCTACGGGCAGACCCGGCCCATCGCCTCCAACGCCACCGAGAAGGGCCGCGCCCAGAACCGCCGCACCGAGTTCAACATCCTCGAGCGCGAGTAGCTCTGGCCTCCTCTGATTGAACCGGCTCCCCGCCGCCTCCGGGCGACGGGGAGTCGGCACTTCAGGGGAAGGCCTGGGCTCCCGCTATGGCTCCGCGAGCGCCGGCAGGCCAGTCGGGCACCCTCGGCAGGCCTGTCCGGCAGCCCCGCAGGCCAGTCCGGCACCCTCGGCAGGCCTGTCGGGCACACCCGCAGGCCAGTGAGACAGCTCCGGCAGGCCAGTCGCACACTCCCGCAGGCCAGTCGAATACCCCTGCAGGCCAGTCAGACACCCCCGCAGGCCAGTCCGGCACCCCTGCAGGCCAGTCCGGCACCACGGCAAGCCAGTCCCCGGGCCTTCCTTCCACTCTGCGAGCCTGATCGCGGGCGGTCCAGGCGGCTGGGGCGCGGCGCCTCCCCGCGCGCGGGAGAGCGGACGCGCCTCTTGCCGGCCGCCGGCTGGGCGCGGGAAACATCTCTGTCCAGAGGTCGATGTCCGGCTATCATCGGCCGCACGCTGGCACTCCGGCCGGCCGTACGACCATCAGGAGAGAGAACATGAGCAAGTACTTCGGGATGCTGGCCCTGGCCGTCGCCCTGTCCGCCGCCGGGTGCGGCAGCAACGTGACCTGCGACGCCTCGGGCAAGAGCTGCACCTGCACCACCGGCGACTGCGCCCACAGCTGCAGCGGCGGCAACTGCCAGTTGGTCTGCTCCGGCAGCAGCTGCGCGCTCGACTGCGCCGGCGGCAACTGCCAGATGACCTGCTCGGGCGCCAAGAGCTGCGAAATCACCAACTGCAGCTCCAACTGCCAGATCACCTGCGGCGGCGCGGCCAACTGCAAGAACAGCTGCACCGGCGGCACCTGCCAGACCACGAACTGATTCGCGAGCCGAAGGGCTCCGAAACGATCGGCGCCGGGCTCCCGCGAAGGGAACCCGGCGCCAGTAGTTTCAGGGCCTCGGGAGCGCCTCAGTTGCTCTGGTAGACGTGGGCGCTCTCCTTGGCGGTGGGGAGCATCTCCATGCCCAGGTAGGTGAACATCACCACCGCGAAGCCGCCGATCGCCAGCCAGGCGGCCTTGTTCCCGCGCCAGCCCTTGACGTGCCGCAGGTGCAGGTAGCCGGCGTAGACCAGCCAGCTGACCAGCGACCAGTTCTCCTTCGGGTCCCACACCCAGTAGTCGCCCCAGGCGCCCTTGGCCCAGATCGACCCCACCAGCAGCCCGAAGGTCAGCAGCACGAAGCCGAAGCGGATCGAGGCGTAGCCGATGTCCTCCAGCGCCACGCTGCCGGTGAGCGCGGTCCCGGCCTTGAGCCGCAGGTCGGGCTTGAGCAGCTGGACCACCGCCACCGCGGTGGCGAAGGCCAGCGCCGCGTAGCCGACGAAGTACACCACCACGTGCGGGATGAACCAGGCGCTCTGCAGCGCCGGGGGCAGCTTGACGATCTCCGCGTCCCACCGGGTGACCGCGAAGATCATCGACCCCAAGGCCGCCGCCGCCACCAGCACCCCGAAGGTGCGGGTCTTGTAGAGCTGCTCCATCACCAGGTAGACCGCGGCCATGCAGAACGCCAGGAAGACCGCGGTCTCGAACAGCGACTTGAACGGCGGCCGGTCGGTGCTGATCCAGCGGTAGACGATCAGCGAGGCGTTGGCGGCGACGGCCGTTAGCAGCAGCCAGGTGGCCAGGCGGCCGATGATCTCCTTGGTCGAGCGCCAGGTGGCTCCGTAGAAGGCGAAGGCGCCGGCGTAGGCCGCTCCGGTGAACGCGTACATCGGATGCTCAGCGAGCAGGGTGAAGTCCATGGTTTAGGCCTCCCGGCGCACCGGCTGCTTCATGCGCGGCGCGATGTAGGTCATGTAGGCGACGCCAAAGAACAGGAAGGCGAACCCG
>JBBIQS010000177.1:0-2515 GCA_037442205.1 Myxococcales bacterium | reverse complement strand
GAGTTCTGATCGATCAGAAGTGAAACCGGGGGAGGGGCAGTGCGAGTTCTGATCGATCAGAAGTGAGACCGGAGGGGTAGTGCGAGTTCTGATCGATCAGAAGTGAAACCGGGGGAGGGGCAGTGCGAGTTCTGATCGATCAGAAGTGAAACCGGGATGGGCGAACACGCGGTCAGCGCCGCGGAGCCCAAATCGGCTCGACGGCTCCGGCCCGGTGGTTCGCCAGGCGGGCCATCACGAAGAGCCAATCGGAGAGGCGGTTGACGTAGACCTCGACCAGCGGCTCCACCGGCTCTTTGTGCGAGAGCGCGACGATGGCGCGCTCGGCACGGCGACAGGTCGCCCGGGCCAGGTGGAGCCAACCTGCCGCCGGTACTCCACCTGGCAGGATGAAGTTCTTGAGCGGCGGCAGTTCGGTCTCGGCGAGGTCGATCTCCTTCTCGAGTGCCTCGACCCACGACGTCTGCGGCTTGGGGATCTTGGCGTTGCTCGCCGCGTCCGGCGTCGCCAGGACTGAGCCCACGGTGAAGAGCTCGGTCTGCACGCGCAGGACGCACTCGGCGATCTGTTCAGGCAGCCCGTGGGAGTGGGCCAGGCCCAGCACCGCGTTCAGCTCGTCCAGCTCGCCGTAGGCGGAGACCCGGGTGTCGTCCTTGGGGACGCGCTTGCCGCCGAACAGGCCGGTCTCTCCCTTGTCTCCGCCCTTCGTGTAGATCTTCATCGTCCGCCCTCGCTGCGAGGCAGCGGCCGGCTAGTAGGCGCGCGCGAAGATCGCCATGTGCGTCGCCGGCCGACCGGAGGCGAAGCAGGTCTTGCCCTTGGCCTCCTCCTGCCCCTCGAGCGGGAAGCAGCGGATGGTGGCCCGGATCTCCTCCTTGATCTTCGACTCCCACTGGGCGTCGTCGTGCCAGGGCACCAGGAACAGGCCGCCGGCCTCGATCTTCGCCTTGAGCTCGTCGTAGCTGGCCACCCGCTGGACGCTCTTCTGCAGCCGCTCCTGGGCGCGGGTCAGTAGCTCCTTCTGGATGTCGGCCAGCCGGGCCGGCACCGCCTCCTCGATTCCCGCGAAGGCGATGGGGAACTTCTTGCCCCCGGTGCGCGGCGCGGCGAACACCTGGTTCGACTGCATGTCGCGCGGGCCGATCTCCAGGCGCAGCGGCACGCCTTTGCGCTCCCACTCGAAGTACTTGGCACCGGGCTTGAGGGTGTCGCGGTCGTCGAGCTTGACCCGCAGCTTGGGAGCAAGTGCGGCGCGCACCTTCTCGGCGAAGGCCATCACCGCGGTCTTCTCTTCGTCGGTCTTCCAGATCGGCGTGATCACCACCTGCAGCGGCGCCACCGCCGGCGGCAGCACCAGCCCGTTGTCGTCGCTGTGGGTCATGATCACCGCGCCGACCATGCGGGTCGAGACGCCCCAGCTCGTTGCCCACACCAGCTCGCGGCCGCCGTCCTGGGTCTGGTAGGTCACGTCGAAGGCCTTGGCGAAGTTCTGGCCCAGGAAGTGGCTGGTGCCGGCCTGCAGCGCCCAGCCGTTCTGCATCAGCGCCTCGATGCAGTAGGTCTCGTCGGCGCCGGCGAAGCGCTCCGAGGCGCTCTTGATGCCCTTGATCACCGGCATCGCCAGGGTCTCGCGAGTGAAGTCGGCGTAGACCCCGAGCATCTTCTCGGTCTCGGCGATCGCCTCCTGCTTGGTGGCGTGGGCGGTGTGGCCCTCCTGCCAGAGGAACTCGGCGGTGCGCAGGAACGGGCGGGTCTTCATCTCCCAGCGCACCACGTTGGCCCACTGGTTGATCAGCAGCGGCAGGTCGCGCCAGGACTGGATCCAGCGCCGGTACATGTCCCAGATGATGGTCTCCGAGGTCGGCCGGATGATCAGCGGCTCCTCGAGCTTGCTCTCGGGATCGGGCTCGACCCCGCCGCCCTGGGCGGCCCGCAGCCGGTGGTGGGTGACCACCGCGCACTCCTTGGCGAAGCCCTCGACGTGCTGGGCCTCCTTGGAGAGGAACGACATGGGGATCAGCAGCGGGAAGTAGGCGTTGACGTGCCCGGTGGCCTTGAAGCGCTTGTCCAGGTCGTCGCGGATCGACTCCCACACCGAGTAGCCGGCGGGGCGCAGCACCATCGAGCCCTTCACCGGCGAGTAGTCGGCCAGCTCGGCGGCGGCGATGACGTCGAGGTACCACTGCGAGTAATCCTGCGCCCGGGGGGTGATCTTGCTTTCGATGGCCACGTCGGTCTCCTGTCTGCTGCTCGAAAACGTCCAGGGGCAGATAGCACAACTTGGCCCGCGGCGGGGCCCCAGATCGCCAAGACCGCGCCCGGGGGCCTGTCGAGGGCCCAGGCGCGGTCTCGCGAGACCGCCGCGTCGAGGGGGCGGGGCGCTAGCCGCAATGCCGGTCACTTAGCCGCAAACGATCGAGATTGCTGAAGTTTTCGAGACCTCTTGTGCGGGATTCGCAGGTGTAGATGATCAGGGGCCACTTTCGAGGTGGCCATGAACGTCGAGCAAGCGCTT
>JBBIQS010000176.1:0-3321 GCA_037442205.1 Myxococcales bacterium | reverse complement strand
CGGCCGTCGACCGGGCCCGCGCCCGGGCGGTCTACAACAAGTCTCACCCCAGGGCCTGACGAGCCCCCAAGGCTCGGAAATCGGGCACTGTCGGCCTGCTGACTGAGACCTCGGAAATAGGCTAAACTGTCGAGTTCCGCCGAATGTACGCCATCCGTGGCGCGGCGGGCGGCCGGGGCCTACAACCGGCCCTCAAAGAGACATGGCGAACGAGCACGAACAAGGGGCCAACCTGGCCGAGCCGGCTGCCGCCGAACAGGCGGAGATGGCATCGGTGTCGGCCGCGTCCTCCGACGCTCCTCCGCCCGCCGCCGACGCCTCGCCGGCACCGGAAGCCCTGCCGCCGGCGGAGGCCGCCCCTGCTCCCGAGGCTGCGCCGGGGCCGCTCAATCCCGGCCAGGCCTTCCGCATCGCCCTGCCCAGCTTCGAGGGGCCTCTCGATCTGCTGCTCCACCTGATTCGCGAGCACAAGATCGACATCTTCGACATCCCCATCGCCCTGATCACCGAGAAGTACCTCCAGACCTTGAAGCTGATGAAGGAGCTGGACCTGGACATCGCGGGCGAATTCCTGCTGATGGCGGCGACGCTGGCGCACATCAAGTCGCGCATGCTGCTGCCCAACCCGGAGCCGGTCCCGGAGGAGGACGAGCCGCAGGCCGACCCGCGCGAGGAGCTGGTCAAGCGGCTGCTGCAGTACCAGAAGTTCAAGGCCGCCGCCGACGAGCTGGCCCGGCAGGACCTGCTCGACCGCGAGGTCTTCACCCGCCGCGCCCACCTCGACCAGATCCCGCTGGGCGACAACGAGGTAGGCTTCGTCGAGGTCTCGATCTTCAAGCTGATCCAGGCCCTCGACCGCGCCCTCAAGAACGCCAAGGTCGAGATCCAGCACCAGGTGCTGGTCGACCGCATCAGCCTGAGCGAGACCATCACCGCGATGGTTGAGCGCCTCAAGGCCACCCCGCGCTCCTCGCTGCTGACCGTGCTCGAGGGCAACCGCAGCCGCCTGCAGATCCTGATGACCTTCCTGGCCCTGCTCGAGATGACCAAGCTCGGTCTGATCCGCATCTATCAGGAGGAAGGCGAGGACGACATCCTGATCTCGGCGCGCGATCCGGAGTCGCTGGGCGGGCCGGCGGAAATCAAGGACGACTACAAGTAGTGGAGGAGTGTCGTGAGCGAGTCTGACGTGCAGCCTGACGACAACGGGGCCCCGGAGGCCGAGCGGCCCGAGGCCGCGGCCGAATCGGTGCAGACCCAGCAGGACGCCCAGGCCGCCGCCCGCGCCCTCGAGGAGCGCGCCGAGCCGATCCCGCAGTCGGTGACCGCCCCGGCCGAGGACCCGGAGCTGGATGAGGTCGACCCGGCCAACATCGACCAGGCCGCCGAGGAGCCCGACACCCCCTTCGACAAGCTGGTCTCGCGCGCCCGCCGCTTCTCGCCGGAGCGGGTGCGCACCCTCCTCGAGTCGCTGCTCTTCGTCACCGACAAGCCGCTGAACGAGGAGGCGATCCGCGCCAGCACCGGGATGGACGTCGAGGTGATCAAGGCCGGGCTGCAGAAGCTGCAGGGGCAGTACCGCGACGGCGTGCGGGGCATCGTGCTGCACGAGGTGGCCTGCGGCTGGCAGCTGCGCACCGACCCCAACAACGCCGAGTTCGTGCGCCGCTTCCTCAAGGTCAAGCCGCAGCGGCTGACCCGCGCCGCCCTGGAGACGCTGGCCATCGTCGCCTACCGCCAGCCGGTCACCCGCCCGGAGATCGAGGACATCCGCGCCGTCGACTGCGGCGCGGTGGTCAAGGCGCTGCTCGAGCGCCGGCTGATCAAGATCATCGGCAAGAAGGAGGAGCCGGGCCGCCCGCTGCTCTACGGGACCACGCCCGAGTTCCTCGAGTTCTTCAACCTGCGCGACCTGGGCAGCCTGCCGACCTTGCGCGAGTTCCAGGAGCTGTCGGAGGAGAACCAGCAGATCGTGGAGAAGGAAACCGCGGCCCCGGAGCCCAAGCCGACGACCGAGGGGCTGGTCGCGGCCCTCAAGGACACCAACTTCCAGGTCAAGCTCGAGTCGTCCACCGCCGAGGCCGACGCGGCCCTGGCGGACCTCGAGACCGCGCTGGCCGACACCGACCAGAAGACCAGGCAGACGGCACAGTCCATCAACCCGCCGTCGCAGGAGGGGGCCGGCCTGCCGCCTGGGGGCAGCGCAGGCGGGGACGAGGCGGACGGCGACGAAGACTCGTCGGCGGAAGGTTAAAACACAAGGGAGAGGCAGCCCCGGGGCCCCGACGGAGCCTGCGTGCGGCAAGGAGCATCATGGAAATCAGGTTGCAGAAGGCGCTGGCTCAGGCGGGAATCTCCTCTCGGCGGCACGCGGAGCAGCTCATCGAGGAGGGCCGGGTCGAGGTCAACGGCAAGGTCGTCACCGAGCAGGGGACCAAGGTCGACCCGACCAAGGACCTGATCCGCGTGGACGGCAAGCTGGTGGCCGAGCCGGAGCGCAAGGTCTACTACGTGCTCCACAAGCCGGCCGGGATGGTGACCACCTTCTCCGATCCGCAGGGGCGCAGCACCATCCGCGACTGCCTGGAGGGGATCGAGGAGCGGGTGTTCGCCGTCGGCAGGCTCGACTGGGACGCCGAGGGCGCGCTGCTCATCACCAACGACGGCGAGCTGGCCAACCAGCTGATGCACCCGCGCTTCAAGGCCCCGCGGACCTACCTGGCCAAGGTCAAGGGCATTCCCGACCAGCCGACCCTCGAGAAGCTGCGCGAGGGGGTGCTGCTGGAGGACGGCATCGCCAAGCCCGACGCGGTGCAGGTCGAGGGAGAGACCGAGCGCAACACCTGGATCCAGCTGGTGGTGTCCGAGGGGCGGCCGCACCTGATCAAGCGGCTGTGCGCGGCGGTGGGGCACCCGGTGGTGCGGCTGTTCCGGGCGCGCTATGCCGGGGTGGGGGTCGAGGGGCTGCAGCCGGGCAAGTACCGGGCGCTGACCGCGACCGAGCTGGAGCAGCTGCGAAAGGGCGTCTCGGGAGGGATGCCGGCTGCTGCCGCAGCGGGACTGCGCCTGCCGCCGCGCCATCATCGAGCTGCCGGCGCAGTTTCCGAGGGCGCCGAGGTGGAGGAGCCGCTCGAGGTCGAGCTGTCCGCGGAGGAGAACGAGCCGAGCGAGCCGCGGCGTGATGCTCGCCCGGCAAAGCGGCCTGAGGCGAAGAGCTTCGGCAAGCGCGAGGTCGGCGGTCGCGGAGGCGAGAGCCGCGGGTTCGGCAAGCGCGAGGTCGGCGGTCGCGGAGGCGAGAGCCGCGGCTTCGGCAAGCGCGAG
>JBBIQS010000175.1:0-3842 GCA_037442205.1 Myxococcales bacterium | reverse complement strand
ACAATTGGCAATGCTGGTGCTCCCCGAGCGCCGCTCCGAACGAGCCTACCCGCGCGCGGTAAAGATCAAGATGAGCAACTACAAGAGGAAGCCCCCAACCTATCGGCCTACTAAGTGACCGGCATTGGCGCTAGCCGCGGCCCATCTGCTCGAGGAACTCGCGGTTGTTCTTGGTGCCCTTCATCTTGTCGAGCATCAGCTTGACCGAGTCCTCGGTGGTCAGCCCGTGGAGGAACTGCCGCAGGACCCAGACCCGGTTGTAGACGTACTGGTCCATCAGCAGCTCTTCCTTGCGCGTGCCCGACTTGTTGATGTCCAGGCACGGGTAGATGCGCCGCTCCATCAGCTTGCGGTCGAGGACGATCTCCGAGTTGCCGGTGCCCTTGAACTCCTCGAAGATCACCTCGTCCATGCGGCTGCCGGTGTCGATCAGCGCGGTGCCGATGATGGTCAGCGAGCCGCCCTCCTCGATGTTGCGCGCCGCCCCGAAGAAGCGCTTGGGCTTGTGCAGGGCGTTGGAGTCGACGCCGCCGGAGAGGATCTTGCCCGAGGGCGGGACCACGGTGTTGTAGGCCCGCGCCAGGCGGGTGATCGAGTCGAGCAGGATCACCACGTCGCGGCCGGCCTCGGTCAGCCGCTTGGCCTTCTCGATCACCATCTCCGCCACCTGCACGTGCCGGGTGGCCGGCTCATCGAAGGTGGAGCTGACCACCTCGCCCTTCACCGAGCGCTCCATGTCGGTGACCTCTTCCGGCCGCTCGTCGATGAGCAGCACGATCAGGATCACCTCGGGGTGGTTGGCGGTGACGGCGTGGGCGATGTTCTGCAACAGCACCGTCTTGCCGGCCCGCGGCGGGGCCACGATCAGGCAGCGCTGCCCCTTCCCGATCGGCGTGAACAGGTCGATGATCCGGGTGGTCATCTCCGTCGCCTCGTGCTCGAGGTTGAGCTTGCGGGTCGGGTAGAGCGGGGTGAGGTTGTCGAAGAGGATCTTGTTGTGGTTCTGCTCCGGGGGCGCGTAGTTGATGCTCTCCACCCGCAGCAGGGCGAAGTAGCGCTCGCTCTCCTTGCTCTGGGGCTGGCGCACGGTGCCCTTGACGGTGTCGCCGGTGCGCAGGGCGAAGCGGCGTATCTGCGACGGCGAGACGTAGATGTCGTCGGGCCCGGGCAGGTAGGAGAAGTCGGGGCTGCGCAAAAAGCCGAAGTTGTCGGAGAGGATCTCCAGCGTCCCCTCGCCGAAGATCTCGCCGCGCCGGTCGCTGGTGGCCTTGAGGATCTCGAAGATCAGGTCCTGCTTGCGCATCCCGGCGGCGTTCTCGACCTTGTACTCCTGGGCGGTGGCTGCCAGCTCGGTGATCTTCATCGCCTTGAGGGCCGACAGGTTGAGCGGCGGCGGAGGCGGGGCCTGGGGGAGGTGGGGCGCGGGAGCGGCGGCCTCGCCGCCGGACGCGGCAGCGACCTCGGGGGCGGCCACTGCTGCCGGCGCCGGCTGCTGAGCGGAAACGGCGGGCGGGGCGGCGACGGGGAGGCTGAGCTGCTCGGGCGCCGCCTCCTCGGCCTCCTCGACCTCAGACTCTTCCGTCTCCAGCTCTTCCACCGGCTCCACCGGAGCGGGAGCGGCCTGGGCTGCCGGATGGGCGCGCTTGCTGCGGCCGCGCGGGGCCTTGGCGCTCTCGGCGCCCTCCTTGGAGCCGCGCCGCTTGCGCGCACCGCGGGTCGAAGTCGTCTTTTCCATGGATGTGTCTCGATCGGCCGCCCAAGCTGCCACGCGAAGGTGGGGGCGAATGCCTGCTGGTGGGGTGACTGAGACTGCTGCCGACGCCGGCGCGCGGGACCCCATGGCAGGTGCGCCGGAGATGTTGGGAGATGCCGGCGGAAAGAGGCTGCCGCCCCGCCGGGAGCGAGTGCTTCGAATCTAAGGCATCAAATCAGGAGAGTGTGCAGCTGGCCGCCCGGAAGGACGTAGGAAATGCGCAGACAGTACGGTCCGCCCCCCGGGCTGTCAAGGGAAAGGGGAGGCGGCAAAAGAGTCCAAAGGCGCGGTCAGTGAGGCTTTTCAGCCATATAACGCTGCGCCTCGGCGGAGTACTCTCCCTTCGGCTCGAGCTTGAGGTAGCGGTCGATCAGCTCGAAGGCGAAGGCTCGGTTCTTCTTGTCGCTGACGTACATGCGGCCGACCAGGAAGTAGGGCGGGCCGAAGGTCTGATCGACCTCGGTCGCCTTCCTGTAGAAATCGCGGGCCTTGTTCTTGTCCGATTCCTCGGTAATCAGGCCCATCTGCGTCAGGGCGTAGGCCTGCTTGCGGGGATCGACCAGCAGCTCGTTCTTGGCCTTCTCGTACAGGTCGAGCGCCTTCGGGTAGTCCTTCTTGGCGCGGGCCACGTCGGCCAAGGCCAGCCGGGCCTCCGGCAGCTTGTCGTTGGCCTGGGCCAGCGCCTTCTCGTAGGCCTCGCGGGCCTTGTCGTAGGCGCCGGCGGCGCGGCGGGCGTCGCCCAGCAGGATGAGCAGCTTGGGGCTGCCCGGCATGCTCTTGAGCGCCTCCTCCATCGAGCTCTCGGCTTCCCTGGCGCCGCCTTCCTTGTGGAGCAGCGCCCGGGCCAATTCGACGTAGAAGCCGGCGCGCTTGGGCTCCAGCTTGAGCGCCTGGCGGATGGCCGCCACCGCCTCGTCGGGCCGGTTGGCCCGCGCCAGCCGGCGCGAGCGGAGGATCTGCAGCTCGCCGTTCTTGGCGTCGTCGTTGAGGGCCTTCTGCTCCTCGCGGTCGGCCTCGTCGCGCTTGCCCTGCTCGTCGAGCAGGATCGCGTGGGCCATGCGGGCCAGCGCCTGCTGGCGGATCGAGGGCGGCGGATCGGCCGACAGCAGCCGCTGGATGTACTTGTTGGCGGTCTCGAAGCGCTTCTCGGAGGGGTCGAGCTTGCCGGCGTCGATGGCCATCAGCGCCACGCCCAGCTGCGCCTCGGCGTGGTCCTTCTCGTAGCGCAGCGCCTGCTCGTAGGAGTTGGAGGCCTGGAACTCGTTACCCTGGCGCCGCAGCACGTTGCCCAGCGCGGCGTTCAGGCGGGCGTCGGCGGGGGCGTTGGACTGGGCCAGCTTGAGGTTCTTGAGCGCCTCGTCCAGGTCGCCCTCGTGCATCTGCAGGATACCCAGGGTGCCCAGCAGCAGTGGGCTCTTGCGGGCCTTCTCGTTGTCGGTGACGAACTTGGCCAGGCTCGAGACCGCCGCGCCCTGCTCGCCCCCGAAGTAGCGGAGGTAGGCCTCGGCTGCGATCAGGTGGGCGTGCTCCTGTCCGGCGGCCTTGGCCTTGGTCAGGTGATCGCGCGCCGGCTCTTCGACCGAGGTCCCCTCGCCGTGCTCGCCCCAGCGGATGGCGTAGGCGTAGGCGAGGTAGGCGTGGGCCGAGAAGAGCTTGGGGTCGAGGTCGCTGACGATCTTCTCGCCCGCGTCGCAGGCGGCTTTGTACCCGGCGAAGCTGTCGTGGGCCAGCTCGTCCTGCATCACCTTGAGCAGCTTGGCGATCTTGCCCTCGGTCTCGCGCTTGTTCTTCGAGTAGAAGGCGTAGCCCGCCAGCGCCAGCGCGCCCACCATGATGGTGGCCACGGTGATCACCAGCCCGCGGGCGTTCGACTTGTGGCGCACCAGCGCGTGCTCTTCGGTGTTGTCGGCGTACTTGGCCGCCAGGTCCTCATAGGAGGTCCGGGGGCGGGCCGCCGGCCGCTGCGGTCTGGCGGCCGCGGCGGCGGGGCCGTGGTGCTTGGGCGTCGACAGCAGCATCGGCTCCGCTGCGGGAGGGGGCGCGGCCCTCGGAGATCCTCGCGGTCACGTTCACGAACAAGGCGGCCACG
>JBBIQS010000174.1:0-4239 GCA_037442205.1 Myxococcales bacterium | reverse complement strand
GTGATCTCCGGCGGAGCCCCGAGCCGGATCGGCGGGCCCCAGTAGCCGGTGCCGCGGTTGGTGTAGACCGTGATCCCCGCCACCCGCTGCAGGCCCTCGATCACCGGCTGCTGCAGGCGGACGAAATAGCGCCACGGGAAGATCTGCCCGGCGTGCGTGTGCCCCGACAGCTGCAGGTCGACCTGGTACTCGGCGGCGGCAAAGGCGCTGCGGGGCTGGTGGGCGAGCATCACCCGCGGCACTCCCTGCGGCGCGCCGGCGAAAGCCAGGTCGGGCCGGCTCTCCTGCTGCGGATCGACCGAGCCACCGTCGTGGTCGGTCACTCCGGCGATCACCAGCCGGTCCCCGCCCTTCGCCACCACCCGGTGCTCGTTGTGCAGCACGGTGATCCCGAGCCGGGCGACCATCGCCTCCCAGCCGGCGGCGCCGTGGTAGCTCTCGTGATTTCCGGTGACGTAGAAGCTGCCCAGCGTCGCCTTCAAGCCAGAAGCTGCCCAGCGTCGCCTTCAAGCTGGCCAGCGGAGCGACCTCGTCGTGCATCGCCAGCACCCCGCCGTCGACCAAATCCCCAGTGATCGCCACCACATCCGGCTCGAGCGCGTTCACCTGCTCGACCACCTTCGCCAGCCACTCGCGCCCGATGGTCTCGCCAACGTGCAGGTCGCTCAACTGCACGATGCGCAGCCTCTCCAGGCCTTGGCCGAGCCCCTTGATCGCGACCTGCACCCGCTCGATCCCAGGCCGTCCGGTCGCTCGCAGATACCCGTAGACCAGCGCCGGCCCGACGAAGCCCGACACCAGCATGGCCTGCCAGCGCTCATACGATTGCCCAGCGATTTCAAGGGGATGTCCGGCCAGCAGCTTGCCCAGCCAGCCGGCGAGATCGGTCGCCGCCAGCGCCGAGAGCAGCACCGCGAAGCCGCCCAGCCACAGGTACGCCACCCAGCGCAGCGCGCCGCGCAGCCAGGCCACCTTGAGGCCGCGGCCGAGCATCCCCGCCGGAATCGAAAGGAACAGCGCCGACATCAGCGCCCAGCCGGCCGCGCGCGCGACCCCCTCCAACCCCAGCCCGCCAATCAGCCGCGCGCCGATGTAGTAGTGCAGCCCGCCGACCAGCCCGACCATCACCGTCAGGCCGAGAAGCATCCGCGCCATCGTCCGCAACGGCATCCGGCCCAGCGACGGCTCCTCGCCCGGCTCGGAAACCTCAGGTCCTTCGGCCAGTTCTCCTGCTTCCATCGCGGCTCCTTGTTGCCGGAAAGCCTAACGACCGGCGGCGCCGGTGTCTCAGGCTTCCAGAACCCGGGCACGCCGCCGAGCGGATGCGCGGCAGCAGTCCCTACAGCGAAGGCGCACCGCTATTGCGCCGTTCTTTCGGGCACTTCGCCGGCCTGGCGCGCGGCCTCGTCCACCGCCACGACCTCGGCCTTGGGAGCCGGCAGCTGCGGCGGGTCGCCAAAGGTGATCAGCCGCGCCCCGCGCTCGAAGGCCAGGTAGCTCACCGCCCACTCGAACAGCACCAGCAGCCGGTTGCGGAACCCGATCAGCCACATCACGTGGACCAGCAGCCAAGCCAACCACGCGGGATATCCCGAGAATCTCAGCTTGCCCAGGTTCGCCACCGCGCTCGCCCGCCCGATGGTCGCCAGCGATCCGCGATCGCGATAGCGGAAGGGTTGGCGCCTCTTCCCCTCCAGCTCATCGGCGATGGTGCGGGCGGCGAAGCGACCCTCCTGGATCGCCGCCGGGGCCAGGCCGGGGACGAATCCGTCGTCCTGCTTCACCGCCGCCAGGTCGCCGATCACGAAGGCCTCGGGATGCCCGGGCACGCTCAGGTCAGGCTCGACCAGCACCCGCCCGGCCTTGTCGAGCGGCGCGCCCAGGGTCCGGGCCAAAGGCGAGGCGGCGACCCCGGCGCCCCAAAGCACGGTGCGGGTCTCGATTCGCTCGTCGCCCAGGCTGACCCCGGTCTCGTCGATGGCGGTGACCTTGGCCCCGGTGCGGACCTGGACCCCCAGCTTCTCCAGCTGGATCCGGGCTTTCTCAGAGAGATCGGGCGGATAGACCGGCAGCACCCGCGGCAGCGCCTCGAGCAGCACCACCCGGCAGCGGGTGGGATCGATGTGGCGGAAGTCCTGGGCCAGGGTGGTGTGGGCGGTCTCGGAGAGGGTGCCGGCCAGCTCCACGCCGGTTGGCCCGGCGCCGATCACCACGAAGGTCATCAGCGCCTCGCGCAGGGCGGGGTCGGGCTGGCGCTCGGCGTACTCGAAGGCCAGGAAGATGCGCCGGCGGATCTCCAGCGCGTCCTCGACGGTCTTGAGCCCGGGCGCCAGCGGGCCCCAGTCGTGCTCGTGGCCGAAGTAGGAGTGCGAGGCGCCGGTGGCGAGGATCAGGTAGTCGTAGCTCGCCTCGCCGTCGCGCAGCTGGATGTGGCGGCGGTCGAGATCGATGGCGGTGACGTCGGCCAGCAGCACCTCGGCGTTGAGCTGGCGGCGCAGCACCCGGCGGATGGGCGCGGCGATCTCTCCCGGGCTCAGCCCCGCGGTCGCCACCTGGTAGAGCAGCGGCTGGAAGAGGTGGTGGTTGCGCCGGTCGATCACCGTCAGGCGCACCGGCGCCTTGCGCAGCGCGCGGGCGGCGTACAGCCCGCCGAAGCCGGCGCCCACGATCACCACCCGCGGCACGCCCCCGTCCGAACCGCTTGCTTGGCCCTCCATCATGCCGCGATTCCTCCGCAATCTGGGTGAAGGACAGTGTGGCGCCTGGCGGTGGTTGTGCCAACTGCGGGGCCGGGGTTCTCACCGCCTGATCCACCCGCCACACCACTTCGCCCTCTTCCGCGCGGATGAGCTGGGCGCGGGAACTGGTCGGGACTCCGGCCGCCCTCCAGCACCGCCCGCGGCGCCTGAGCATGGTCATCGTTCGGGCCCACGGGCGCGAACCCTGGACACGCGACATTGGCCGGTACCCGACGTTGATCGCTACCGCGGCCTCGCCTACCTTGGCGGGCATGCGCTGGATTGCCCCGACCACGAAGGACCAAGGAACGATCACGCTGGAGAAGCGGCTGTGGGATGCGGCCGATGAGCAGGCGACCCGCTGGGCAATGGCTCCTCGCCCTGCTCGGAAACCTCAGGTCCTTCGGCCAGCTCTCCGGCGTCCATTTCGGCTCCTTGTTGCTGGAGACTAACGAGCGGGGCCGCGGAAGTCCCAGCGTTCCTGGCAGCTATCAGGCATGGGGAACCCTCTGGCCTGGGCGTGCGCGCACTGTGACGGGGATCGCTGACCCGACTTGGAGAACGCGGTAAAGAAGGTCCCCGAGCAGTGGCGTCATCTTCGCCGCTGTACCCCACGCAGATGGCGTGCCATGGAGGGTGCGTCGTTCTCGGAAGAAGGACCTTGAAGCTCCCCTGGCGTTCTCGCCTCCGTCCTCCCGGTCGGAGGCAGCTTCAAGCTGATCGCTGTCTGGTCCCACATCGCCTCCTGAAAGAGGTCGCTCTGATGAACCCCTTGCGCGCGTCCCTGTCGCTTCTGGTGCCTGCCCTCCTCCTCGCCTCCTGCGGCTTTGACCTCATGGGCAGCGCCGCCTCCACGCCCAAGATGGGCCGGTGGACCATCACCGAGTTCACCGGCGAGATCACCGAGACCGACACCCTCTGCCAGGTCGGCACCTGGACCTACAAGGCCGACCTGAAGAGCACCTGGAACCTGGTCAAGGTCGAAGCCAATGGCGATTTCGGCTACTTCCTCGGTTTCACCGGCGTACCCAGCTCTCCGTTCCCCGACGGCTACGACCACTCGGGCTCGGGCCAGGGCAAGAGCGGGCAGCTCACCGGGCACGACGTCCGCACCGACCTCGGCTCGGAGACCACCGTCACCGGCACCTATGACAGCACTTCGATGAAGGCGAGCTGGACCATGCAGCAGCACCTCGGCAAGCCCGGGGAGTGCCAGATCGACGTGACCGGCAGCGGCACCTTCACCGCGGTTCCCATGGACTAGCCTCCAGCCAGCGCATCCAGGTGGTGGCCAGCGTCGAGGAGGGCGGCAAGCACATCGCCGAGAAGCTGGGCCTCCAGTTCGCTCCAGGCCTGGTGGCAGCCGTCGCCCAACTGCGCGCTCATATGAAGGGCCGGGGTTCCGCGGACCAGAAAGCCATCTGATTCAGCTTCCGCCGCCGGCCGCCGCCTCATCCACCAGCCACACCACCTCGCCCGCCTCCGGGCGGATGAGCTGGGC
>JBBIQS010000173.1:0-4530 GCA_037442205.1 Myxococcales bacterium | reverse complement strand
GGGCAGCGCAGACGCGGGGACGGGGACGGGGACGGGCGGGCGGGGAGCGGCGGCCGCCACCGGAGGTCGGGGCGTGGACGCCGCGGGAGAGGCGGCGGGCGACACCGGAGGTCGGGGCAGCGGCGGCACAGCAGAGGCGGCATTGGCGACCGGGCGGGGCATCGGCGGGCCAGGCGGAGTTGCCGGAGCCGCGGCAGCCGGAGCCGCCGCAGCACGGGGGGCGGCACGCCGGTCGAGGTTGAGCTCCTTGTTCAGCGCCGGCGGAGGGATCGACTTCAGCTCCTTGCTCAGCGCCGGAGAGGCCACCGGCGCGGTCGGCTCGTCGAAGGCCAGCGGCCGCGGAAAGAGCGATTTGCAGTCGGGGCAGTTGAGCGGCGTCGCGCGCGGCGAACCGCATTGGGGGCAGGTCGGCAAGGCGAGGTACCTCGGCGGCGCCTAGCTAACGGCCAGACGAGATCCAGGTCAAGAAATCCGAGCACTTGGCGCTCATCCCAGATCGCCGCCGAGGAATTGGAGCACCGACAGCGCCGCCAGCCCGGCCGTCTCGGTCCTCAGGATGAGCGGCCCCAGCCCCACCAGTTGCGCCCCCATTTGCCGTGCGAGCGCCGCCTCGGAGTCGGAGAAGCCGCCCTCCGGGCCGACGGCGACCAGCAGCGGGCCGGCGAGCTGCGCGGCAGCCTGGCCCAGCCTCGCCGATCGCTCCTGCTCGTAGAGCACCAGCGCCGTGAGCCCCTCACCTCGGGCGCGCTCGAGCAGCGCCGCGAAAGAAGCGATCGGCCACACCGGCGGCACGTCGGCGCGCTGGCATTGGCGCGCGGCGGCCTGGGCGATCCGCTCCCAGCGCTCAACCCGCTCGCTGGCCTTGGTACCTTCCAGCTTCACGACCGCGCGCTCGCTGCTGAACGGGGCGATCGCGGTGGCTCCCAGCTCGGTGGCCTTCTGCACCACCAGCTCCATCTTCTCGCCCTTGGCCAGCGCCTGTGCCAACACGATGGGACGGCGGGCGGCGACCTGCTGGCGCGGGCCCAGCTCCAGCGAGCCGTCGGCCGCCAGCCGGGCGGCATGGAGGCCGCCCTCGCCGTCGAAGACCTCCAGCGCGGCCCCGGGCTCCAGCCGCAGCACGTCGAGCAGGTAGTGGCGCTCCGAGCGGTCGAGCTCGACGCGAGGGCCCAGGCGCTGGCGGGGAATGGGGAGGCGGATCACCCGGCCATGCTAGACGCTCCGCGCCCGGCCGCAACCGCGGCGCTTTCGTTGACCGGCCGCGGCTCGGCCCTCGACAATGCCAGCAGCCCTTCGCGGCGGAGATCAATGGGCCGGCACCACGAGCCACTCCTTGACGCAGCGCTGGCCGGCGGCGAGCCGGCGAGGGCCGATCCTGCGCGGGCTCGGCGGCCGGCGCTCGAGCATCCAGAGGGCTGCCACCGATGACCTTTCGGGTCCGCATCCTGATCGCCATGGCGCTGGCGGCGCTGTTGCCGCTGTCGCTGCTGGGCGTGCTCTCGGATCGGACCGCCCGCGCCCAGCTGCTGGCCCAGGCCGAGAGCTCGCAGGCCCAGCTGGCCCGCGAGATCGCCCGCCAGTGCGATGCCGACGTCGCCGCCGCCGCCAACGCCCTGGCCCTGGCCGCCGGCTACATCCCCTTCGACCAGCTCTCCGACGCCGAGCTGGGCGAGGTGCTGACGCTGCCCTACCGCCAGCTGGGCCAGGTCCAGGCGCTGGCGCTGCTCGACGAGAAGGGCGACGCGGTCGTGCCTCCGCTCTACGAGCCGGATCCGCTCAGCTATCCGGACCTCGCCGGTCGCGCCCCGTTCACCGAGGCCTCGCTCGATCGCTTTGCCCGCCAGATCCCGCTCGCGGCGGCGCTGCAGTCGAAGGTGGCGGTGGGCCCGCCGTACCGCGGCGAGACCTCGAAGGCCCCGCGGGTGGCGCTGGCGGTGCGGCTGGAGCGCGGCCGGGCCAAGGTGCTGGCCGCCGAACTGGCCCTGGACACCGTCCAACTGCGCCTCGAAGAGCTGGCGGCTTCGGGCTGGGCCGGGTTCCTCATGGACGCCTCGGGGAGCCTGGTGGGGGCCGCCGAGCTGCAGCCCTCGCTCAGCGAGTCGGAGCGGGCGCTGGCCGTCGGCCAGGGGTCGCGGGCCGGCCGGGTCGAGCGCGGCAACGAGACCTGGCTGGCGGCGGTGGAGGCCGCCCCGCGGCTTGGCTGGCAGGTGTTGGTGGAGCGGCGGGCGTCGGAGGCCCTGTCGGCGGCGGACCGGGTGCGCCTGTACACCGCCGCCTGGGCGGCGCTGGCGGCGCTGCTCACCGGGGTGCTGGGGGCGCTGCTGGCGCGGTCGCTGAGCCGGCCGGTGGCGGCCCTCTCCCGGGTGACGAGCGCGGCCACCGCCGGCGTGTACCAGCAGAGCCCGCAGGTCGAGGGCCCCGATGAGCTGGGCCAGCTCGGGCGCGCCTTCAACCACATGATCGCCGAGGTCAGCCGGCGCGACGAGGAGATCCGCGCCTTCAACCGCGAGCTGCAGCAGCGGGTGGACGAGCGCACCGCCGAGCTCAAGGCCGCCCAGGATCAGATCATGCGCACCCGCCGGCTGGCGGCCATCGGCTCGCTGGGCGCGGGGGTGGCCCACGAGCTGAACAACCCGCTCACCGCCATCCTCGGGCTGTCGACGGTGGCCAAGAAGGACCTGCCGCCGGACGACCCGCGCCTCAAGGCCCTCGACGGCGTGCTGGAGCAGGCCAAGCGGGCGGCGCGCATCGTCGCCGAGCTGCGCAGGCTGGCCAACCATGAGCAGGAGCAGGCCGGGCGCCGCCTGGCCCTCGGACCGCTGGTTCGCAGGGCCCTCGACTCGCTGGCGCCAGCCATTCAGGAGGCCAAGGTAGAGATCTGCCTGGAGCTGGCCGAGTCGCTCCCCGAGATCCAGGGCGTCGCCTCGCAGATCGAGCAGCTGGTCGCGCACCTGGCTCGCAACGCCCTCGACGCCATGCCTCACGGCGGGCAGCTCAAGCTCTCGCTCTCCGCGGTAGGCGCCGAGGCGGTGAAGCTGTCGGTGGCCGACACCGGCAAGGGCATCCCAGAGGAGCTGCGCGAGCGGGTGTTCGATCCCTTCTTCACCACCAAGTCCCGGCCCGACCAGCTCGGCTTGGGGCTGTCGGTGTGCCACACCATCGCCGAGGCCCACCACGGCAAGATCGCCATCGAGAGCGCGGCCGGGACCGGGACCCGGGTCAACGTCATCTTTCCCGCGGCCGCCCCGGGCGCCCACCTCTACTGACCCGCAACATTCTTTTGGCCAGCCTTCGGGGCTGCAAGGAATTGCCTGTCCGTTCTTGCAGCGATTTCATGCCCGTCTGGCGGCTGGGCCGCACTTCTGACAGGCAACCTGGCGCTCTGTCGCGGGGGCGATCCTCTGGATATCGAGATTTCGCACACTTAGGCGGCTCTCACCGGCTGGCACAGGGCGTGCTCTGCTGCAACCTCATCGTTGGACCAGCATCGGAAGATGGTCCAAAAGGAGGCCCCCATGAGCGCCCGCCACAGTCACGGCCACAGCAGCCACGTGGAGTCGATGCACCCGATCCGCCGCGGTGCCCATGCAGTGAAGAAGACCTTCGTCAGCTTCGGGGACCTGGTCAGCGCCGCCATCGAAGTCGCCGGCTCGCCCCAGGCCGCAGCCAGGCTGGTGAACCACATGCTGCGCCACGGGGTGGTCTACGCCCGCTGACCCTCCGTCGGCACCACTGCCTCAAAGGCACCTCAATGCCGTTTCCGTGCCTTTGAGAGCACCTTCCCGCGCCAAGGCCGCTCGGGCCTGGGTGCGGATTGCCTGAGTCATCTTTGAGCAGGCGGGCGTGCGCAACCCACCCTGCCTGGCTGCCGACCTTCGAGCGAGCCGCAACCGGCTCGCGGAGCCCTGGCAGAGCAACGCCTGAGGCTCGCGGTCAACAGGTGACGAGCCCGGTCGACTCACCTGCGCCGCTCTAGACGAGCCGGCAGCCGCTGTTGCAGGCCCGGCGCTGCACCTGCCGAATCTGCTTCCCCCCCCCATCGATCTGCTCGAGGAGCGCGTTCGCCGGCGGCCCGGCGGGACGCGTGCGGCTAGGAGCGTCGCGCGCGACCTCGGCAGCTCGCGACTCGAGGCCTGGAAAACGCCAGTCGATCCGGGCGATTGCGCTCTGACGCAGCGCTCCCTCACTCCCTTTACAGGCGAGCTTCACCCGGTGTACAACCGGCCCGTCCGCACCCCTGAGCGGACGGCTTGTTCGGAGGGCCTCGAGATGACCTTGCGCGCACGGATATTCCTCATCGCCCTGGCCGCGGCGGCCCTGGGCGGCTGCAACTGCGGCCAGCAGGTCAAGGCCTGCCAGACCGCCAACGACTGCAACGCCGGCGACACCTGCGACACGGTGCAGCTGATCTGCCTGCCCGACGGCGACGGCGACGGGGTCCCCGAGGACAAGGACAACTGCCCCGGCGTGCCCAACCCCGACCAGGCCGACTCCGACGGCGACGGCATCGGCGACGCCTGCGACAACGAC
>JBBIQS010000172.1:0-4627 GCA_037442205.1 Myxococcales bacterium | reverse complement strand
CCAGCTCGCCGGGGCCGTCCAGATCGAGCGTCAGGGTCACCTTCCCCGGGGCGTTCTCCAGATCCACCGCCACCAGCACCGCGCGCACCTCGTCGACGGAGGTCGCACCGGCCGGGTCGAGGGTCACGTGCAGCCGAGCGTGCATTGCCGGCAGCGCCGGACCGGGCAGCTCAGGCGGATCCTCGGGGCTGAGCTCGTCCGGCGGCGCCACCAGCAGCTGCTCGGGCTCGTCCGGCTGCGGCGCCGGATCGACGGGGAAGTCCCTGGAGGTACACGCCGCCAGCGCCAACAGCGTCAACGCAATCCCAAGCGCTCGTCTCATGCGCCACCTCCAGCTTTGGCCTGCACCAGCGACCGCTGCTCCAAGGTCGCCAAGAATTCCAGCACGTCGGCGAGCACCCGCCCGTCCGCGGCCCCGACCTCGCGCGACAGCTGCGCGGCGATGGCCGCCGCCGAGCGCTCCCCGTCCGCCAGCTCCCACACCCGGGCCCCGGTCGGATTGAAGCCGCGCAGCATCCGCCCCTGGCCGTCGAGCACCACCAGCTCCTCGCCCAGGCGCGACCACTGGGTCCCGGGTGCGCGCAGGGGAATGGTCTCGGGAGAGAAGCTCATCGCGAGCCCCTCCGCGCCAGCGCCGACAACTTGGAGAACAGCGCCCGGCCGACCGCGCCCAGGGGTCGATCCCACTCGGGCGCGGCCAGGGTGCGCCCGCCGCGGCGGATCTGCTCGATGCGCCCGAGCGCCTGCGACGGACAGACCGGGCCCTCCCCGCTCAGGCAGGCGTCGCCGCGCAGGAAGAGCCCCTGCGGAGAGGCGCGCACCACGCGATGGGCCAGGATCTTGCCCGCCAGCCGGAACACCAGGACTTCGCCGACCTGCGGCGCCGGCCGGGGCGAGAACCCCGCCAGATCTCCCGGCAGAAGAGTCGGCCACATGCTCTGGCCTCGGATGGGAATCCACCCGAGCACCAGGCCATCCTGGTCAAGGCAACCAAGAGACGGGCTCGACGACATGAGCCCATCCTACCGGTGGAGCTTAAAAATTTCTAACTTCGGAGCCCCTTCATCCCAATTTTCTTGCAGTCGCCAGGAACGACAATTCAGATTTTGTCAAATCAGATCAAAGGCTAGCGCGGCGTCCGGCCCGATTGTGCCGATTCCGTACACCTCCGCGAGCCATTCGCCCGCCAAGCGGCTGGTTTCGATCATCGTGCCGGCCACCGGCAGCGCGATCCACACCCGGTAGCCGCCGGCGATGGCCTCCGCCTGCTGCTCGCCCTCGGCCGCGGGCTGGTCGGTGGCGAAGTCGACCTCGAAGCGCTGATACGGCAGGCCGCCGGGCATCGTCAGCTGCAGCGAGAGATGGCGGCAGCTGGTGCCGTCCGGGACGTCGGCCGCCACGAAGACGGTGTTGGTGGTGGAGATGGGGAAGCTGGTCTTCCACACCGGAGCGAGGTCGCGCGAGTCGGTGGCCCGCAGCAGCACGGTCGTCAGCGCGGCGAAATGGCGAAGGCGCGAGACCTTGCGGTGGTGCAGCGGCTGCTCCTGCACGCTCTGCGGCCCCTCGTCGGTCGTCTCGTCCGGCTGCGGCGCGCCGCAGCCGATGAGGCCCGCCATCACTGCCGCCAGCAACGTTCCTTGTCGCGCCATGTGCTGCCCTCCTCGACAGGCAGCTGGAACTGCAATAGCGGCGCCAGCGAAGAAGGCCAGTGAATCCAGGCTATTGGAGAGATGGCGGCGGGGGTCGCCGGCGACCTTGCAGGTGCCGGGCACCCGGCCGCCGAGGCGAAGGAGCTAGACCCGCTCCACCGCGTAGACCCCGTGGATGCGCTCGATCGAGGCCATCACTTCGTTGAGCTGCTTGAGGTCGCTGATGGTGACCTCGAAGGTGTTGACCGCCCGGTCGTCGCCGGTGGCCCGGCAGTTGGCCTGGGAGATGTTGACGCCCTTCTTGGAGAAGGTCTGGGAGATGTCGGCCAGCAGGCCGGGGCGGTCGGCGGTGAGCACGCGGATGGTGACCGGGCGCTTGAAGTCGGGCTTGACGTCCCAGCTGACCTCGACCCGCCGGTCGGGATCGGTGGCCAGCGCCTTGTCGCAGGCCAGGGTGTGGACGGTGACTCCACGGCCGCGGGTGATGAAGCCGACGATCCGGTCGCCGGGCACCGGGTTGCAGCAGCGGCCGAAGCGCACCAGCACGTCGTCGATGCCGTTGATCTGCACCCCGCGGGTCTTGGTGGTGCCAGTGACCTTCTTGATGATCTCGGTGAACCGGCTGACCGGGGCCGCGGCTTCCGGCTTGGGCGCCTCCTGCTTCTCGGCCAGCCGCTCGGCGGGCACCAGCCGCTGCACCAGCTGGCCGGGGCTGATCTTGCCGTAGCCCACGCTCACCAGCACGTCGTCCTCGGTGCGGTAGCCCAGGTCCTCGGCGGCCTTCTTGAGGTCGCCGCTCTTGATGACCTTGTTCAGGTTGACGTCGAAGCGCTTGAACTCGCGCTCGGCCAGCTCCTTGCCCAGCTCGAGGCTCTTCTCCCTCTGCTGGGCCTTGATGTAGGCGCGGATCTTGGCCTGGGCCCGGCTGGTCTTGACGTAGGTCAGCCAGTCCTTGGAGGGATGGGCGTTGGGGCTGGTCAACACCTCGATGGTGTCGCCGTTCTTCAGCTTGTAGCGCAGCGGGACGATCTTCCCGTTGACCTTGGCCCCCACGCACTTGGCGCCGACGTCGGAGTGGATGCCGTAGGCGAAGTCCACCGGCGTGGCCCCGCGCGGCAGGCTCTTGACGTCGCCCTTGGGCGTGAAGACGAAGACCTCGTCGGTGAACAGGTCGACCTTGACCGTCTCCAGGAACTCCTTGGGGTCCTTGAGGTCCTGCTGCCACTCCATCAGCTGGCGCAGCCAGGCGAACTTGGCATCGTCCTTGCCTACCGCCCCGGACTGCTTGCCCTCCTTGTAGGCCCAGTGGGCGGCGATGCCCTCCTCGGCGATCTTGTGCATCTCCTCGGTGCGGATCTGCACCTCCAGCCGGTCGCCGAACGGGCCGATTACCGTGGTGTGGAGCGACTGGTACATGTTCGGCTTGGGGATGGCGATGTAGTCCTTGAACCGCCCCGGCACCGGCTTCCACAGGGTGTGCACCAGCCCCAGCGCCTCGTAGCAGGCCGGCATCTCCTTGGTGATGATCCGGAAGGCGATGATGTCGTGGATCTGGTCGAACTCCACGCCCTGGGTGCGCATCTTGCGGTAGATCGAGTGCAGGTGCTTGAAGCGCCCGGAGACCCGGCAGTCGATCTTGTTCTCCTCCATCTTCTTGGCCAGCACCTCCTGCACTTCCTCGACGTACTTCTCGCTGGCCTTCTTCTTCTTCTCCACCTTGTCGAACAGGTCCTGGTACTCGGCCGGCCGCAGGTACTTGAAGGACAGGTCCTCCAGCTCCTGCTTGACCCAGCTGATGCCCAGCCGGTTGGCCAGCGGGGCGTAGATGTCCAGCGTCTCCTGGGCGATGCGCTTCTGCTTCTCGGGCGCCATGTGCTCGAGGGTGCGCATGTTGTGGGTGCGGTCGGCCAGCTTGACGAGGATCACCCGGATGTCGCGGGCCATGGCCACGATCATCTTGCGGAAGTTCTCCGCCTGCTTCTCCTCCTGGCTGACGTTGGCGCTGGCCGAGAACTGCGACAGTTTGGTGACCCCATCCACCAACTGGGCGACCTCGGCCCCGAACAGCTCGGTCAGCTCCTCGGGGGTGGCGAGGGTGTCCTCGATGGTGTCGTGGAGCAGCCCGGTGACGATCGACGCCTCGTCCAGCCTGAGCTCGGCCAGGATACCGGCCACCTCCAGCGGGTGGACGAGGTAGGGCTCGCCCGACTTGCGCACCTGCCCTTGGTGGACCTTGGCGCTGTAGACGTACGCCTTCTTGATGACGTCGAGGTCGGGGTCCGGGTGGTATTGCTGCACCCGGTCGAGAATGTCGTTCAGTCGAAGCATTCGCTCGCGGACCGGCGGCGGCTCCCCCGAGCGGCCTCCTGAGTTGAGGACCGCCCGGGCCGAGCTGCCATTCCCCCAATTGCTGCGGGAGTTTTCCCCTGTCGGCCGGCTCCGTTTCCTGCCGCGCGACCCTGGCGTGAAGGGGGATTGACGGCAGGGGTCGATGTTAGCGGCGCCGGCCGAGCTTGTCCACCTGACGCGACGCGTTGGCCGAGGGTTCGCCCCCCCCGAGATCCGCCCGCGGCGCTGGGAGGGCGCGGGGCTGGCGCAGATCGCAGAGGCGACCTACTGAGCGGGGTAGGACGAGGCGAGCTGGCCTGAGCCCTGCCCATGAGCCATCGACCGGAGAGCCTGTTGGAGAGGGCGGCGCGCTTCGCCGCCAGCTTGCGCTACGAGGACCTGCCCGAGCCGGTGGCGAGGAGGGCCCGGCTGCAGCTGGTGAGCGCGCTGTCGTCCTGCCACGCTGGCGCGCTCGAGCCCAAGGCCCGGGCCATCGCCGAGCTGGTCCGCTCGATGGGCCTCCAGCCGCAGTCCAGCCTTCTGCCGAGCGGGGTGCGGGCGCCGGTGCACCTGGCGGTGCTGGCCAACGCCGCCCACGCCGCGGCCTTCGCCCCCGACGGCGGCCCGCTGCTGGGCGCGGCCGGCCCGGC
>JBBIQS010000171.1:0-4832 GCA_037442205.1 Myxococcales bacterium | reverse complement strand
CCTTGGACCAGATCTCCTTCTTCTCCGGATCGATCAGGTAGAGCGTCGAGCGCTCGGCGCGCATCAGCCGGGTGGTGTGCTCCATGACGCCGGTGAGCACGCCGTCGAGATCGGAGATGGAGCCGATGGCCTGGCCGATGGCCACCACCGTCTCGAACTGCTGCTGCTGCAGCTCGAGCTGTTCCTGGAGCTCCTCGACGGTGGCCGAGGGCGCCGGCTGGGCGGCGCGCGAGGTAGGCGTCATGACTGGGGATTATGGGAGGGGCTGCCGGCCGGCCGCAAGCGAGGGCCCGCCCGTCACCCGCCGGCTCAGTGCGCCTCGGCCCAGCTCTTCCCCACGCCGGCCTCGACCGCCAGCTTCACCTTGAGCTGCGCCGCTCCCTCCATCGCCTCGACGACCAACCGCTTGACCGCCTCGACCTCGTCCAGCGGAGCCTCGACCAACAGCTCGTCGTGCACCTGCAGCAGCAGCCGCGCCCGCAGCTTCTGCTCGCGCAGCCGGCGATCGACCTCGAGCATCGCCCGCTTGATGAGGTCGGCGGCGGTTCCCTGGATCGGGGTGTTGACCGCGATCCGCTCCGCGCCCTGCCGGGTCGCCGGGTTGCGGGCCAGGATCTCGGCCACGAAGCGCCGCCGCCCGAAGAGCGTGGAGACCTCGCCGCGCTGGCGGGCCTCCTCGATGGTCTTGTCGAGCCAGGCGCGCACCCCGCGGTAGCGCTCGAAGTAGCGGTCGATGATGCCCTGGGCCTCGGCCCCGGGCAGGTCGAGCCGGGTGGAGAGCCCGAACGCCGACAGGCCGTAGGCGATGCCGAAATTGATGGCCTTGGCCGCCCGGCGCATCTCGGGGAGCACCGCCTCCTTGGCCACTCCATAGACCTCGGCGGCGGTGCGGGTGTGGATGTCCTCCTCCTTGGCGAAGGAGTCGAGCAGCGCCGCGTCCTCGCTGATGTGCGCCAGCACCCGCAGCTCGATCTGGCTGTAGTCGGCGGAGATGAAGGTGAAGCCCTCGTCGGCGACGAAGGCCTCGCGGACCTTCTTCCCCAGCTCCGAGCGCACCGGGATGTTTTGGAGATTCGGATCCGACGAGCTCAGCCGGCCGGTGGCGGCGGTGGCCTGGTTGAACTGGGTGTGGATGCGCCCGTCGCGCTCGACCAGCAGCGGCAGGGCGTCGAGGTAGGTGCCCTTGAGCTTGAACAGGCTGCGGAAATCGAGCACCGCCTGCGGCAGCGGGTGCTGCTGGGCCAGCTTCTCCAGCACCTCCTGATCGGCCGAGGGACCGGTCTTGCCGCGGCGGATCACCGGCAGCTTGAGCTCCTCGAATAGCACCTGGGCCAGCTGCGGGTTGGAGTTGATGTTGAACTCGCGCCCAGCGTGCTTGTAGACGAGCTGTTCCTGGTCGCGCAGCTGCGCCGAGACCTGGTCGTTGACCGCCTGCAGCGCCTTGCGGTCGACCTTGACCCCGGCCAGCTCCATCTCCGCCAGCACCGGCAGCAGCGGCAGCTCCAGCTCGGCGAAGAGCTTGTCGAGCTTCTGCTCCGCCAGCTCCGGCAGCAGTTTGCGCGCCAGCTCGAAGCCGGCGTCGGCGCAGGCGCAGAGATAGGCCGCCGCCTCGTCCACCGGCACCTCGCTGGTCGGGCGCTTCTTGGCGCCGGTCAGCTGCACGTTCGCCGGAAGCTCACAGCCCAGCCGCTCGCGAGCCAAATCCGCCAGCGCGTGCTCGCGGCGGGCGGCGTTGAGCAGGTAGCTGGCCAGCTCGGCGTCGCAGGTGAGCCCGCGCAGCGTGATCCCCAGCTGCTTGAGCGCCAGGTAGGCCGCCTTGAGATCGTGCCCGTACTTCGGCTTGGCCGGATCCTCGAGCACGCCCTTGAGCGCCGAGGCCACCGCAGACACTTCGAGCTGGCGCGGCACGCCCAGGTAGTGATGGCGCAGCGGGAGGTAGAAGGTCTGGCCGCCGCCGACGCCAAACGCCAGGCCGACCACCGGCGAGACCCGGGGCCTGGGCTCCTCGGTGAGCGCCTGCAGCGAGAAGGCCTCGGCCTTGGCCAACCGGTCGGCCAGCGCAGCGAGCTGCTCGGCGGTGAGGACCTTCTCGACCACCGCGGCGGAGCTGGTCACCGGGGCCGGCGGCAGATCCCGCAAGAGCCGGGTGAATTCGAGGTCGGAGAAGAGCTTGCGGACCGCGGGCTCGTCCATCGGCTTGCGGGCCAGGTCCTTGACCGCGACGTCGAGGGCCAGGTCGCGCTGCAGAGTCACCAGCAGCTTGGCGCGCTTGATCTGATCGACGTGGGACTCGATCGCGGCAGCGATCGACTTGGCGCCGCGGATCGGGGCCTCGGGAACCTCCGCCAGCCGCGACAGCAGCGCCTCGACGGTGCCGAACTTCTGGATCAGCGCGCTGGCGGTCTTGGGCCCGACCTTGGGCACCCCGGGGACGTTGTCGATGTCGTCGCCGACCAGCGCCATGTACTCGACCACCTGCTCCGCCGGGACCCCCAGCTTCTCGATCACCTCGGGCGGGCCGGTGTGCTTCTCGGTCATCGAGTCGTAGAGCTCGACGTGGGGCCCGACCAGCTGCATCAGGTCCTTGTCGCCGGTGATCACGATGACGTTAAACCCCTGCTCGACCGCCTGGCGGGCGAGGGTGGCGATGACGTCGTCCGCCTCGTAGCCCGTGTACTCCAAGACCGGGACGTTGAGCGCCTGGACCACCTGGCGGATGAGCGGGAACTGCGACACCAGGTCCTCGGGCACCTCGGGCCGGTGGGCCTTGTAGTTGGGGTCGATCGCCTGGCGGAAGGTGCGCGACTCCTTGTCGAAGGCGATGGCCACGTGGCTCGGGCCCCGCTCGCGCAGCCCCTTGAGCAGCATCAGGGTGAAGCCGTAGACGGCGTTGGTGGGCACCCCGCGGCTGGTGGAGAGGTGCGGGATCGCGTGGTAGGCGCGGAAGATGTAGCTGCTGCCGTCGATCAGAGTCAGCGTGGGCCGGTCGGACATGGGGTGGCGAGGCTAGCCCGGAAGATCGGCGCTCGCCCAACAAAATGTAGCCTGATCACCCGGCCATAGCGCTCCGGGCCCAGGGAGCCCGCTCTGGCGCCGGGCGAGCGCGGAGGATGCCGCCAGACTTGCGGCCGGCGCCTGCCGCAACCTCGCGAGGACGCTCGCCAGCCAATGCAACCGGTCCGGCGAGCGGTTCCTACCGAAAGTGAGCGTTCGGCTGCCTACTTCCCTTTCTTGCAGGCGACGGGGCGCCGACCTGTGCGACGAAGCGTCTTGCCGTTCCCTCCGACCACGGACAAGACCATGAACCGCCTGCTCAACTGGACCGAGATCCCGGTCGTCGACCTCGACCGCGCCTGCGTTTTTTACGAGCGCATCCTGGGGGCGCGGCTCGAGCGCACGCAGATCGGCGACTGCAGCTACGCGATCTTCCCGACCGCGGATCGATTCAATGCCGGCGCGCTGGTGCTCGGGCCGGGCTACCGCCCTTCGCTGGACGGCCCGCGCATCTACCTCGACGGCGGACCCGACCTGGCGGCCATCCTGGCCCGGGTGCGCGATGCCGGAGGCAGCGTGCTGGTGGACAAGGTCCTGCTCTCCGAGGCCGCCGGCTATGTCGGCCGGTTCATCGACTCCGAGGGGAACACCATCGGCCTCCAACACGCCTGAGCGGTTTCTCCGCGCCTCAATCGCCGGACAGGTCCCATGCGACCCGGCGAGGAGGCGCTTCCCCACCCGCAGCTTCGATGTAGCCGACGCCGAGGTGCTCGCCTCCGCCGTTCCGCCGCCCCCCAAGGCCTGATGGAGCGCGCGGCCCTGCCGCAGAGCGCCTCGGGCGCTGCCGCCAGCCTCCCAGCGCATCGTTTCTCGCGGGGTCGACTGCCGAACCGGCCGCACCGGGCCCCCAACCAGGCGCGATCGTTCCCGAATCGAGAGTCGACCGCTTTGTGGTAGGTTCGACACAGTCGACTTCCGAGCGAGGACATGGCCGAAAAACTGGGCAGCATCCTCATCCGCAAGGGCCTCATTGACGAAGTGCAGCTCGACGAGGCGCTCAAGCTTCAGGTCATCTACGGCGGGCGGTTGGGCACCAACCTGGTCGAGCTGGGTTACCTGGACATTGAGTCGCTGAGCGCCTGCCTCTCCGAGCAGACGAAATTCCCGGCCGCCACCCTGGCCGAGTTCGACGCCGCCAGCCAGGGGACGATCGACCTGCTGCCGGCGACTCTGGCCGAGAAGCACACCGCCTTCCCGCTGCGCGCCGACGGCCGCAAGCTGGTGGTGGCGATGGCCAGCCCCTTCGACTTCGCCAGCGTCGACGACCTGGGCTTCACCACCGGCTATCGGATCGTCCCCAAGATCGCCCCGGAGATGCGCCTCCTCTTCTACCTGGAGAAGCGCTACAGCCTGGAGCGCAAGACCCGCTACATCCGCATCGCCGACGACACCTCGCGCCGCCCCGGCCGGCCGGCAGCCGCTCCGGCGAGGTCCGCTGCCCCGGCGCCAGCCCCGGCCGGCCCGCCCGCGCTCACCGCGGCTCCGGCCCAGGCCCAGGCCTTCGCCCCACTGGCCGCCGGCGAGTACCTGACCAGCGAGGAGGACGACCTCTACATCAACTCCGGCGGATCGCTCGGTGGCGCCGCCTCCTACGCCGCGCCCGCTCAAGGTCCGGCGACCCCGCAAGCTCCCAGGCCAGCCCAAGCCCCGCAGGCGCCGGCTCCGACTGCGGCGCCCGCGGCTGCGGCTCCATCGGCGGCCAATCTGGCACGGCGCGCAGCCCTTGGTCTGGCCGCCAGCGGCCCGGTGGCCCCACCAGCTCCGCGCGCGCCCGCCCC
>JBBIQS010000170.1:0-5156 GCA_037442205.1 Myxococcales bacterium | reverse complement strand
CAGCGATCGTGGCGATCGTCGCCCGCCCGCTCCGGCTGCCCTACACCGTGGCGCTGGTCGTCGTTGGGCTCGTCGCCGGGATCGGCGAGACCGAGATCCTCAAGGCGCCGGCCCCGATCGTCGCCCGGCTGAACGCCGCCCGCGAGAGTCCGCTCGCCGCCAGACCGGTCAACGCCGCTTGCCATTCCGCCTTCTCCCAGCACCGGCTCGCCGCCAGGGTCCTCAGCCTCGCCAGGTCTGCCTTCCCGCTCTCCGCCTTGCCCGTGCAGCCCTCCGGGCGGCGGACTCTGTGCCAGCGCCCTCAGGCGCGGAAGATGCGGTTCTCCGGGTGCTTACTCGGGTCTGGCCTGACAGAGCACACGCGGTGTGAATTCCGAAACGCACCAGCCAGGTTTGGTTCCGGACCTTCCTCCGAGTGGTATCAGCCGGAAGCAGTCCCGCTCGTTCGCCAGGACGCCGGCAGGTGGCAGGATTTCCGTTCGCGCCAATGCCGGGTCGTCCTCAAGCGCCTCAGGCAGTATCGTCACCCCCTTTGAGGTGATCCCATATCCCCGCCTGTCGAACGTGAAGCCATCTTTGGGATGCGAGCAGCTCTCAACCCTTCCTTCTTGCAGCACACCCGCCTCCCGCCATGCTCTGTCAGTCTCTGGACGCCCAGCGACCATGACGAAGTCATGGATGGCGCACTTCTTGAGGCCTCGATCCGCCGCACCAAGAGAGACCTCGAGCACCGCGGCTCTAGTGGCATCCTCACTGCACCAACCCCCCGCTCCAAGACTCCCACTTTCAGCGCCCACTCCCAACAGTTGTCGGGCCCCTCCTGGGCCCGTACTACTCGCAGACATCCCCACCCCGGAACGAAGGAGCAACTCGGGACGGCGTCCTCTTTCCGTCCAATCCACATCCATCTCAATGGCGGGAACCGAGTTCGGGGCCACGCCACTCCACTCCCACTCCACTCTCCCTTTCTTCAAGGCGCCTCCCCCAGGAGACATCACGTGGACCGATCTTCGTGCGGCTGGGCCGAGGTCAATCGACACTGACACGCGCTTCACTCGGTAATCGTCGGATCGCCGGGGAAACGGTGAATACCAGAGTCTCACTGCGCTCTGGTGATCCCTCACCCTGAACCACCCGGGCACCTGAAGCGAGGCCGGCACGTCGGTTCCGCTCGGTACGTCTACAAGTACCGCGCACCAACCTTCCACCGTCACCACCCGCCAGATGCTGGCGCTGAAGGTGACCGGTTTCGTATTCCACGGCCCGCACTGGTAGGCCCTCCCAGCCACGACAATCTTGACGTCTTTCAAATATTCGAGAACCTCCGGCCCCGCCGTTCCGTCGTCGCGAAACTCCCATCGATGCCAGGCCACGGGGACACCCACCAGCGACTTGGTCGCTGGCCCGGCATTGTTCAGCACATAGCGCGATCGGACCACATATCCAAAATGCTCCTGACGCCCTATTTCCACTCGGACCTCGAGGGACGAAACGCGGATCCCAGATCCGTCGAGAAAGACGAGGCCGCCCCCATAGCCACGGGTTGGCGGGATCTTCATTCCCGTTTCCTCGTGGTCCGCCTTCGCCGCAGGAGCATGCAGGCCCAACAAGCCGCAACAGGTCAGGAAGAGCGCCCGGAGAACCGCTCTCCTGGACACGTCGCGTCGGATCGTGAGTGGGCGGCTATGGACCATATTCCAGGCCCAGACAGGCAGGGCTCGTTACTCCATGGCCAACACCAAACGTGCTGCCCGCAGCGCAGTGCTTCGGAAGATCCTCTCGCGCAATCGTGCTCACGGGGTCCTACCCTTCCGGTCCTCGGTAGCCGCGCGTGGCTTGCAGTAGACCCGCGGCGTCAGCTCGCTCACGCAGGTGTCGGCGTACTTGCTGCCAGGCTTCACTTTGCCGATCACGAGCCGGACGCAGGCAGGTACGCCGCCGAGCACTCCGGATGGGATGGTGATCTCCTGGTCTGCAAAGGCGGCTGGCGTGTCGTCACGAAGCCCTGCCCAGACGTTCGGATCCCACTTGGAGTCGGAGAGGTCGAAGTCGAAGCCGTCCTTGGGGTCGTCGCATCGCTCCAGCCGGCCAGCCATCAACCGACCATTGGCGCGAAAAAGTGTGTCGTCCACCGAAAGTCCGGGCACCAGCTCGAAATCCAGGAGGCGGCACTCCCGGTCACCGGCGCCCGGAACGTCGATGGCGATCTCGAGGCTCTCGCCGAGGCCTGACCCCTTGACCCCTTCGCACCACGCCGTGGCCCAGTCTCCGTCGATGGCCCTGGCAGCCGAGTAGTCGTGCTTCCCGTACGGCGCCAGAGTGCTCGACGCCTTGGCGGTCAGGTTCGCGGACGCACGCAGCCACCCGCCCCCGCTCCACTTGCGACTCCTGCGACGATTCTGGACGTCGAGCACAACCGGGCCCAGCTTCCGCAGGTCCAGGTCCGCTCCCTCCCAGCGGTACCTCCCGTTCTCTTCGCGAACGTACGGTGGCCAGACCACCTTGACCTGGCCGGCGAACGGACCTGGATCGAACTCCAGCGAGAGGCTGCGAATACGGCCTCGCCAGTAGCCTGCAGGGGCAAGGGTATAGGAAATCCTGCCCGCTCCAGCTGGGCTGTCGACGCGCCCGATGTCGCGCACCCAGCCGTCGTACTCGAGAGAGAGGGTCAATCCCCGACCCTTGGGCACAGCAATCCGCGCTACACACCACGTTTCAATCTTCTCGGGCCAGCGGCCAGCAGGCGCCTGGGCGTCCAGGTAAGGCCTGCACGGCACCCGCGATCCCTGGAACACGATCTGGATCAGCTTGGCGCCCTCGATAATCGCCTCGGATGGGGCGGGCGGAGCTCCGTCGAACTCGAATGCCGCCCACGGCGCGGGAACCCCGAACAGCAGAGAACGCGCAGGTCCCGGGTTGTCCAGCTGGTACTCGGCCCTTGCGTGCCAGATTCCTGCGTCCGGAATCGAAAGGCTCAAGCGCTCGGAGACGAGTTGCACCTGGCTCTCCTCCAGCGGCTGGATCGTGCCCCGCCCTGCCAGCCTCGGCACGATCTCCACCGGGCCTCCATTCGCGGCGGCGGAACCGGCCACGGCGATCAGCGCGAGGGTGGAGACGAGCCGCAGCGCAGCCACTTGATGTCGCGCGGGCTGGAATGAGCGATCGAGGCGTCGAGGCACAGAGTGCTCCGTTACGATTGATGACACCGCGGTGCCGCAGGCCCGCGCAGGCAAGTTCCCTCCCGAGCCGTCAGCTCACCCGGACGCCCAGCTTACTTGCCCTTTCGTGAAATGATCCACCAGGCTCTTTGCGAATTCGCCGCCCGGAAGGTGACCCGCCTCGCCAGCGCGATGGCCTCCGGTCGGTGACGGGCGGAGCGGGAGCACGGCGGAGCCGCGCCACCCGCGGTGTATCATCGCGCCCATGTCCACCGGCCCCGCCACCGTGCTCGTCGTCGACGACGAGCCCAACATCCGCAAGACCCTCCGCATGGTCCTCGAGTCGGAGGGCTGGGCGGTGCTCGACGCCGGGACCGCCGAGGAGGCCGAGGCGCTGCTGCAGGCCGAGCCGGTGGGCGTGGCAATCTTCGACATCAAGCTGCCCGGCACCGACGGCCTCACCCTGCTCTCCCGGGCCCGCGAGCTCTGGCGGGACCTGCCGGTGATCGTCATCTCCGGCCACGCCGACGCGCCGGAGATCGGCGACGCCATGAAGCGCGGCGCCTACGGCTTCCTGCAGAAGCCGCTGGAGCGCGAGCGGGTCATCGTCACGGTGCGCTCGGCGCTGGAGTGGCGCCACCTCAAGGAGGGCGAGCGCACCCGGGCGGCGCGCGAGCCGCGCTTCGACGACATGGTGGGGGAGAGCCCGGCCATGCTCCGGCTGCGCGAGGAGATCGCCAAGGTGGCCCCGACGCGGGCACCGGTGCTCATCCTCGGCGAGTCCGGCACCGGCAAGGAGCTGATCGCCGAGGAGCTCCACCGCCGGTCGAAGCGGTCGGCGGCCCGCTTCGAGAAGGTCAACTGCGCCGCCATCCCCGGCGAGCTGATCGAGTCGGAGCTGTTCGGCCACGAGAAGGGGAGCTTCTCCGGCGCCGGGGCCCGCCGGGTGGGCCGCTTCGAGCTGGCCGACGGCGGCACCCTGTTCCTCGACGAGATCGGCGACATGAGCCTGGCGGCCCAGGCCAAGGTGCTGCGGGCGCTGGAGAACGCCGAGATCACCCGGGTGGGCGGCGAGAAGGCCTTCACCGTGGACGTGCGCATCATCGCCGCCACCAACCAGGACCTGGAGGGCATGGTGGCGGCCGGCACCTTCCGCGAGGACCTGCTCCACCGGCTCAAGGTGGTGCCGCTCCACGCCCCGCCGCTGCGCGAGCGGCTCTCCGACCTGCCGGCGCTGGTGGATCGCTTCGTCACCCTGGCGGCGCGCCGCAACGACATGCGCTCCAAGGTGGTCGAGCCGGCGGTGCTGGAGCGGCTGGCCGCCTACCGCTGGCCCGGCAACGTGCGCGAGCTGCGCAACGTCTGCGAGCGGCTGCTCATCATGAGCGGCGACCGGATCCGGGCCTCGGACATCCCCGCCGACCTGGGCCCGCGCCCCAACGGCCAGGCCGCCGGCGGTGGCACCGGCGGGGCGGCGGCCTACGGCGAGGTGGCCTTGAAGGACCTGCGCGACCTGGTGGAGCGCGACTACATCCTCAAGAAGCTCGAGGAGCACGACTGGAACGTCACCCAGGCGGCCCAGGCCCTCGGCATCGAGCGCACCAACCTGCACAAGAAGATCAAGCAGCACGGCCTGGCGCGGGGGCGGCGGGGCGGCGGCGACGAGGGCGGCGAGGGCGACGGCGGCTGAGCGGTCAGGTCCTCCGGCCTGCCTGCTCCTCGTGGCAGGCGGCCCCCGACGCGCCGCCGCCGGAGCCACCCACATGTCCCTGCTCGCCGACGCCGCCCTAGAAGCCGAGGTCCTCGCCGCCGCCCGCGGCGACCGCGGCGCCTTCGCCCGCCTGGTCACCGCCACCAGCGCGCTGGTCACCGCCATCACCCTGGCCGAGACCCGCGACGTCGAGCTGGCCCGCGACGCCGCCCAGGACGTCTACCTGCAGGTCTGGAGCGGGCTGGGGCAGCTCCGCGACCCGGGCAGCTTCCTCCCCTGGCTGCGGC
>JBBIQS010000169.1:0-5424 GCA_037442205.1 Myxococcales bacterium | reverse complement strand
CTGACCAGATCGGCGAGGGCTTCGGCGCGCTCGAGAGAGAGCCTGCCGTTGAGCACGGCGCGGCGGGTGAACTCGCCGGGCTCGGCGGCTCGGGCTCCGGCGGCCAGCGCCGCCGACAACAGCTGCGCCGCCTGCCGCGTCCCGCCGTGGCCGTGGATCTCGACCACGTCCTCGCCGGTGAACGAGTGCGGCGCGGGGAAGTGGACGACGAGGCCCTGGTCGAGCGCTTCGCCGGTGGCGGGATGCTGGATCTGGCTGAGCTCCATCCGGCGCGCCGGCAGCGGATTCCTCAAGGACGGCGCAAGCTTGCGGGCGAAGGCCAGGGCGTTGGGTCCGCTGAGGCGGACGATGGCGATGCCGGCGGGCGCGGACCCGGTGGCGACGGCGGCGATGGTGTCGCGGAGGTTCAGCACTGGCGGGAGAATATCAGGGGCGCCGGCTTTCAGCCGGGCTCGCGCGGAGCGCGATCCCCTCGACACCTCAACGTGAAGCTCGTCCCGTGCCTGCCAGCCGAGGCGTGCGACCTACTGCTTCGCGAACCGCGCTCGGAACTCGGCCGGACCGCCCAGCCTCTCGTGAAGCTTCCGGAATCTGGTCTCGCGCCAGCTCTCGATTCCCTGGTGCTCGCGCCTGAGCTGCTCGATGCGCGCTTCCACAGCCGCAATAGCATCCGGCCGTTCAGCGAGCTCACGCTCCATCCAATCCCCGCTCCTCACGACGGGAAGGGTCGCGATGGATTCCAGGAGTGATTCTGTGGGGATGGCAGATGGCCTGGCGACCCAGAGGTGTCCCACCACAAAGGCGCCGACGAGAGCGCCCCGCCCCCAGCGAATGCAGCGCACCTGCGCTGCGCTGAAGCGCTCGCGAGGAAACCGAAGCGAGCGGACAAACCGCACGGCGAGCACGGCCGCGAGAACGACTGCCGGGATCGTGACGCCCGTGCCCGCGGCGACGAGAAACACCAGACCGGCAGAGACAATCAATGTGCGCAGGAACCGAACGGGCGGCAGCTCAATCCTCAGGACTGCGCAGGCGACCCGGTAGAGCAGGGCATCGACCATCAGACCGAGACAAGCGCCGAGCGGGACCACGGCCCACCAAGCGATCGAACGAACAAGCAGCTCGGTGCAGACCCCGCATGCCCAGGCTGAACCCGGCAGCAGCACCAGGCCCAGCACCAGCGCCGCCGCTCCCCCTCGATCGATCCTCATGAAGCAACTATACGCCGCCCGTCCGCCGCGGCTGGATGAAGGCCGCTGGTCCCACCTGAAGCACCGAGCCCCTCGCCAGCGCAATCAGCGCCGAGGCGAAGGGCCCGATACCACGAACGAATTTCAGCCCAGCTCAGCTCTTGGCGCCCGCCACCAGCCCCTTGGCCGCCGCCGACTTGGCGTACTGCCGCAGCCGCGCGTAGAGCTCGGTCTGCTGCTTGAACAGGTCGTGGACCGCGGTCCCGTCCTTAATCGTCAGCGGGCTCTTGAAGAAGAACGACATCCACTCCTGCGGCCCGACCGCGCCCTCGGTGTGCGCCAGGTCCAGCAACAGCGCCATGTCCAGCACCAGCGGCGCCGCCAGGATCGAGTCCCGGCACTGGAAGTTGATCTTGATCTGCATCGGGTAGCCCAGCCAGCCGGTCAGGTCGATCGCGTCCCAGGCCTCCTTATTGTCCCCGCGCAGCTTGTAGTAGTGGATCGACACCTTGTGCTCGGTCGCCGAGTACAGCTCCGGATACCGCCCGGCGTCGAAGATCGACGACAACACGCTCAGCTTCGAGGTCTCCTTGGTCTTGTAGCTGGCCTGGTCGTCCAGCACCTCGCCGTCGCGGTTGCCCAGGATGTTGGTCGAGAACCAGCCGTCCACTCCCAGCAGCCGCGCCGCCAGCATCGGGGCCAGGGTGGTCTTCATCAGCGTCTGCCCGGTCTTGAAGTCCTTGCCGCAGGTCGGCAGCCCCTTGCGCTCGGCCAGCTCGCGCAGCGCCGGTATCTCGGTGGTCAGGTTCGGCGCCCCGTTGGCGTAGGGCAGCCCGCACTGCATCGCCGCCCAGGCGTAGATCATGCTCGGCGCGATGTCCGGGTCGCTGCGGTCCAGCCCGGTCTCGAAGGCCCGCAGGCTCTTGTGCGCCGGCGACAGCTCGCAATAGGCCTCGGTGCTCCCGGTCCAGACCATCACCCCGCGCTGGCAGCGGTTCTTTTCCATGAACCCGCGGATGTCGGCGCACAGCTCCTCGGCGATGGCCCGCTTGCTCCCCTTCTTCACGTTCGGCCCGTTCAGCCGCTTCACCCACTGCTGATCGAACGCCGCCGGCATCGGGCGGATCGCCGACAGCTCCTCCTTGAGCTCCTCGACCTGGTCGGCCTCCAGCACCTTGGCCTTGAGCGCCGCCTGGTAGGCGTTGTCGGGGATCGGGTCCCAGGTGCCGAAGCACAGCCCGCTCAGCGGCGACAGCGGGACGCTCTCCCGCAGCGGGGCGATCGGCCGGCCGGCCTCGTCCAACAGGTGCCCGAGCTGGGTCAGCGAGCCGATGGGCGGGGCCAGCTTGCGCTTGATGGCCTCGACCCCGGCGATGGCGGTGGTCGCCACCGCGCCCTGCCCAGGCATCAGGACCGCGAGCCGCTGGTTCTCTCCATGGGATTGCAGCCGGAAGATGTCGCCCATATCGGTCTCCGATCGTCGTGGGAATTCGGTGGGGTAGTACGCGCGGTTCGACACCGGCCTCCCACCTCTGATTGCAGCTCCCTACCCGCCGATGGCGGGCCGACATCGTGCCCAGCGCGAGCCAGCACCGCCAGCGGCAACAGCCCGCCGCAGCTGCTGCTGTTCGCTGTCGAATTGATTGGGCTTTCTCGGATCTGACTGGCCCGGGGGCACGGGGACCCGCCCGCGACGCAGCCCGCGGCGAGTCGGACCTCGGTTCCCAGGGCTCCGGCGACACGGAGCCCCAGCCTCCGCCGCCGGCCGGACCGCCGGGCCCGCATCATTATATAGCTGATCCCACCGCCCCTCGGACCGGTGTCCGCCTTCCGACAGTGGAACCCGCCCGCGATTGAACGATTTGAGCGAGTGCCGGCTGCCGGACGGCGTCGCGAACCGGACCGGCGTCAGCAGGCCCGGCGCTGACGCCCTCGATCCCGGCGCCGGCCGGACTCATCGGGGAAGCGCGGTGGGCTTTCCCTGCGTGCCCGAGTGGCGCTCGGCCAATCGCCGGCGCAGCCAGGCGTGACCCGGATCCCGACGCGAGCGCTCGTGCCAAGCCATCGAGATCCTCAGCGATGGAACCTCCAGCGGCAGCGGGAGCATCCGCACTCGCTGGCCGGCTTGGGCGAGCTCCGCATTCCGGCGAGGGACCACCGCCACCAGGTCGGTCTGGGCGACGATGAGCGGCGCGACCAGGAAGCTCGGGAGTGGCCGGGGCGGTGCGCTGCCACCCCGGCCAAGTGCTCGCGGAGGGCTAGAACCAGCCCTTCTTGATCGCCACCGTCACGCGCGCGGTGGTGATCTTCGGCCAGTCGGCGGTGGGCACGGTGGGCTGGCAGACCGTGTAGTCATTGCTCCGGACGTGGGCCTTCACCGTCGCGCCCTTCTCGCAGGTGGCGATGGCGCCGCCCTCTTTGTCGAGCAGGACCACCCGCATGTTGACGATGACCTTGGAGTCAGAGGGATTGCTCAGCAGCAGGTTGACGTAGGGGTGGCTGGTGTCGGCGGGGTGGTTCTTGGCCTTCTCCAGGTCCTTGGCGTTGGGGGCGCGGTCGGCGAAGACCTTGTCGACGGAGATGTCTCCCAGCTTCTGGTTGACCTCGGCGATGGCGCCCTGGAACGGGAAGTCCCGGTCCAGCGTCAGCTCGGCGTCCTCGGTGGTGGCGACCAGGTGGACGCTGTGAATCTTGGGGGCGTCGAGACACTTGATGTCGTCGGCCAGGCAGATCTTGTAGTCGGGCTTGCTGCGCGGGTCGACGGTCGCCTCCTTCTTGCAGCTGGTCAGCTTGCCGCCCTTCTCGTCGAGAAGCTCCCAGGCGAACTTGGCGTCGAGCTTGACGTTGCTGGGGTTCTCGAAGTCCACCGAGACGCGCGCGCGGCAGGTCTTGTTGGGCTCCTTGGCCTGCACCAGCGCCAGCTCGGCGGCGTCGGGGAGGTTCTTCACCTCGACCTTGAGGACCTTGAGACCACCGACTTCGCCGGCGATTTCGGCGGCGACGCCATCGATCTTGGCGGTCTTGTCGAGCTTGCGGTCGGCGGCCAGGGCCGCGGTACCGGAGAAGACCAGCGCCACGGCGAGGATCTGAGCACAGTGAAGCATTCCGTTCCTCCAGCTGAATGGGGTCGGTCACCTTAACCCACGAGCGGGGCCGGCTGTGAAGGGCTCCGCCAATCAGGCGACGGCGCCGCCAGAGCTCGATCGCCGGCTGGCGCGCTGAAGGCGCCTCAGCCCAGGCATTGGTGCCGCCCGCGGTCAGCAGGAAAGGGGAGGGAAGCGACCAGAACAAGCCAGTCGTTCCGTGGGGTTGCGGGACGCTCGGGGAATCCGGTGCAACCGCTCGCCTCCGGCTCCGTCCTCCCGCTACAGTGCGCGCCCGCCGCGACCGGAGCCAAACCATGCAATCCACTTTCCTCCACCTGCTGACCCTCGGCCTTCTCGCCGGCCTGCTCGCCGGCTGCGGCCAGACCGGCGCCGCCCAGTGCGATCCCTCGACCTGTGACGGCTGCTGCGACGAGTCGGGACAGTGCCTGGCCGGCTTCGACCCCGCCGCCTGCGGCTCCGGCGGCCAGACCTGCGCCGCCTGCGCGACCGGCGAGAGCTGCCAGGCCGACACCAGGACCTGCGCCGCGGCCAACGTCTGCACTCCCGAGACCGACGCCGAGCTGTGCGCCGCCAATCACCACTCCTGCGGCAGCCTGACGGTCGCCGATCGCTGCGGCACCCGGCGGGTGATCAGCTCCTGCGGCGGCTGCTCCAGCCCCTCGGTCTGCGACGGCAAGGGGCAGTGCTCCTGCGTGCCGGAGACCAACGCCCAGCTCTGCACCGCCAATCACCACTCCTGCGGCGGCCTCACCGCCACCGACCGCTGCGGCAACTCCCGCTCCATCGCCACCTGCGGCAGCTGCGCCTCGCCCAACACCTGCAGCGCCGCCGGCCAGTGCCAGTGCGTCCCCGAGACCGACGCCGAGCTGTGCGCCAGCAAGGGCAGGGCCTGCGGCAGCCTGACCGTCGCCGACAAGTGCGGGAAATCCCGCTTCATCGCCAGCTGCGGCAGCTGCTCCGGCAACAACACCTGCAGCCTCGGGGTCTGCTCCTGCCCGGCCGAGAGCAACACCTCCTTCTGCCAGCGGCTGGCAGCGACCTGCGGCTCCCTCTCCGGGACCGACCTGTGCGGCAACCCCAAGAGCGTCGGCAGCTGCGGCTGGTGCTCCTCGCCCGACACCTGCGGC
>JBBIQS010000168.1:0-5733 GCA_037442205.1 Myxococcales bacterium | reverse complement strand
GGCGCAGATCACCCCGGCCGTGCCGCCTCCGCCTCCGCCACCTCCGTAGAACGCGCCGCCGCCACCGCCGCCCGCCGTCACCAGGTCCGCGCTGCCACGGCGCACCGCCGAACGCCCGCCGCCCGAACCGCCGAGGACCGAGGCCGCCAGGTATCCGGTGCCGCCGCCTCCGCCGAAGGTGGGGTTCGTGCTGTTTTCCACCCCGGCCTGCCCGACGATGACCGACAGCGATTCTCCGGGCGTGACCGACACCGTGGCCGACGCGAACCCGCCGCCACCGCCGTAGGTCCCGGGGTAGGCCCCGGCGGCGGCGCCCCACGCCCTCACCAGCAGGCTGGTCGCGCCCGTCGGTACGGTGAAGGCCTGGTTGGCGCCGGTGTAGCTGAACACCTGCCGTCCGCTGTAGGTGTCGATCTTGGTCTGCGCCGTGCGTCCGAGCGCGTCGGTGACCTGCACCGTGGTCGTCCCCGCCGCGGCCGGCGCGAGGAAGTAGCCGTTGGTCTCGACGATGGAGCCACCGCCGGACGCGATGGTGAACGAGAGCGGCGGCGCGCCGTTGCTGTAGACGTTCGCCGTGCCTCCCACCGTCACCACCGAGGGCCAGGCGACGATGGTCAGGGGCGAAGGAATGCACACCGTTTCGATGACCACCGCGCCCCCCTGCTCCTGCATCCCGGCCTTGGTCGGGTAGTCGGGGTCGGACTGGTTGGCGGGCGTGCCCGCGGACGCGGGAATCGAGGTGCCTCCGGGGGCGAAGTTGGCTCCGCCGCCGCCTCCCGCCGGACCGCTGCTGTACTCCGCTCCGCCGCCTCCTCCGAAGTAGCCGCCGCCCCCGCCGCCGCCGGAGCACTTGCCGGCGTCGTAGGCTCCCTTGCCTCCCTGGTAGGCGGTGCCGGCGGTGCCGGTCTGGATCGCGTGGCCGCCAGCGCCGCCGCCGTGCATCGTGCCGGCCTCGCCGGCTGCCGGACCGCCCATGCCTCCAAAGCCGCCGCCCGGGCCGCCCGTCCGTTGTCCGCCACCGCCCGAGCCGCCGCCGCCGCCGCCGGCGGTGAGCAGATCGACCTGCCCGCGCCGCAGCGCCGAACGCCCTCCGCCCGAGCCGTTGGTGGTTCCGCAGCCGCTGGGGTTGGGGGTGGATCCGCCGCCGCCGCCGTAGGTGCTGGCGCCACCGTTGCTGACCCCGCCCTGACCGACGACGACGGTGAGGGTCTCCCCGGGGATCGTGCCCAAGGCCGCCGAGGCGAAGCCGCCGCCGCCGCCCGAGCCTCCGCCGCCCGCACCCCAGGCCTTCACGCTCACCGAGCGGATGCCGCCGGGAACGACGAAGGTCTGGTCGGCGCCGGTGGAGCTGAAGACGGTCTTGGTCGGGGTGCAGCTGATGCTGATGATCAGCGTGGTCTTCACGCTGCCGCCGGAGTTGGTGGCGGTCACGGTGAAGCCCGCCGCGCCGGCCGGAGTGGTGGGGGTTCCGGAGATGATGCCGGTCGCGGGATCGAGGGTCAGGCCGTCGGGAAGCGCCGGGCTCACCGTATAGGTCGCGGACGAGGCGCCGACGAGCGTGGGCACGTTCGGGGTGATCTGCACCGCGACCGGATAGCTGGCGGGGTTGGTCGCGTAGGACAGGCCGGAGGGCGGCAGATCCTTGACCGTCACGGTGATCGCCGCCGTCGCGGTGCCGACCGCGTTGTGGGCGGTGACGGTGAAGGTGGCGAGTGCCGAGACCTGGGTCGGGGTGCCGGAGATGACGCCGGTGGTCTGGTCGAGGCTCAGGCCGGTCGGCAGGGCCGGGGAGATGGAAAACGAGTCGATGGCTCCGCCCTTGGCAGTCGGCGGGCCGAGCGAGCAGGCCTGGTTCTTGGTGCAGACCAGCGCGTCCGGCGAGTAGGTGAGGTTGGTCGGAGCGACCAGCGGGGCGTGGCAGGTCCCGTTCTCGCACAGCAGGCCGCTGGCGCAGGTGGTCTCGGGCGTGCCGCAGTTACCGCCGACCGCGACCCGGCAGGTCGAGCCCTCGCAGACCAGACCGGCCTGGCACGGGATGTCGGTGGAGCCGCCGCACTCGCCGGCCGGCCCCGCGGCGCAGCGGCCGTTGACGCAGGTGAAGGCGTGACCGCAGGGCTTGGTGTCGTCGCACTCGGCGCCGCCGCCGCCGACGCACACCGCGCCCTCGCAGACGTACCCAGGGACGCAGACCGCACTCTGATCGTCGCAGGCGGTGCCTCGGCTGGGACGGCACATCCCCTGGTAGCACTGGAAGCCGACCTTGCAGCTACCGCCGGTATCGCAGCGGTCGCTGGCGACGATCCTCTCGTTCCCGCAGGCGGCGGACACTATGGAGATGAGCATCAACGCTAGGAGCTTCGGACGCATGGATACCTCTGTGACCTGGGGCAATTCGGTGGCCAACCAATGATGGATGCCGAGGCGAGCTCAAACGGCTCAGGGAGGAGACGTCGCAGCCGGACGCGCAGGGTTCCGGTTCTTGCGACAGGTGATCAGGCGATGACTGCGGAGGGCGTTGCGATTTGGCCGCGCACCAACGATGCCGGCGGCGCTCTTCGATGAGAATCCCGGTGCCTGCGCGAAGGGTGGTTGAAGTCCCGAAGCCTCTGGACGCTCGCGTGCTGCGCCAATGCCTCGCCCTGCGATCAACAAGGCTCGTCTTATAGAAGCCGATTCTTCGCGGTCAAGACGCGGCCGGCCATGGTCTGTTGCGGCGCGTCGAGGATCGCAGGCCGAAACGACCAGGAAATTCGGACCACAAAAGAAAAGCGAGCAGCGGGTCGGCAGGCGTGCGGAACAGGCGCGCGGCGGCCCTCGTCTCCCGGGCGCCGAGCCCGGTTCCTCGAGCGCCCTCTCGATTTGCCCGGGCACGGTCAGCCTGGGCACCGGCCTGGACGAGAAGCGCTGGGCGAAGGCCATCGCTTGGCAAGTTGAACTCGAGTGGGCAAAGTGGTAATACCACTTGGTAGGACCAATAGGTATGACCATTTGCTCGGCCGTCGAAGGCCGAGGGGGAAGCCGATGAGCAAGCGCGTGGCGGCGTGCGACCTGGGGAAGTCGTCGGCGAGCTTCGTCGTCGGAATCCTCCATCCTGACGGCCAGTTGGTGGTCGAGCAGAGCGACCGGGTGGAGCACGAGGGGAAGCCGTTCGAGGCCTTCCGGCACTGGTATCGGGAGCGGGGAGTCGCCGGCTGCGCGGCGCTGGGGGCGACCGGGATCTACGCCGGGCAGCTCGAGTCGCCGGCCGCCCGCTTCCCCGAGGACGCCTGCCGCGAGGCGGCGCTCGAGCTCGACCGCTCGCTGCCGGGATCGCTCAATCTCCTGAGCCTCGGCTCGCGCGGCTACAGCGCGCTGTCGCGCACGCCGGTGGCCGGCGGATACCGCTACCGCTTCCTCGACAGCGACAAGTGCTCGTCGGGGGCCGGGGAGAACGTCGCCCGCATCGCCGGCCGGTTCGGCATCCCCATCGAGCGGGCCGACGCGATGGCCCTCGAGTCCAAGGCCGCGGTGCCGGTGACCGCCCGCTGCTCGGTCTTCGCCAAGAGCGAGATGACCCACTTCGCCAACGAGGGCAAGCCGGCCGGCGAGCTGTTCAAGGGCTTCTTCGACTCCATCGCCCGCAACGCCTGCGCCCTGCTGGCCCGCAACCGCGTCGAGGGCCCGGTCTACCTGGCCGGAGGCTGCACCCGCATCCGCTCGCTGGTTGGCTCGATCGAGAAGGCGCTCGGGCACGAGGTCCGCCTGGTCGCCGAGCCGATGCTGCTGGAGGCGATCGGCGCCGCGGCGCTGGCCTCCTCCACTGCCCAAAGTGCCGCACTTCCCGAGGATCCCGACGCGCTGGTGCGCGGCAGGGCGGCGCGCTTCGGAGCGCACCAGCCGGCGCGCGAGTGGTCGGACAAGGTGACCCGGCTCGAGGCCGCTCCGGTTCCGGCGGACTGGGCTTCGCGGCCGGTGGTGCTCGGCCTCGACCTGGGCTCGACCGGCGCCAAGGCGGTGCTCACCGACCTCGCCAGCGGACAGCAGTTGATCGAGGTCTACGACCGCACCCGCGGCAATCCGGTGGACGCGGCGCGCCGGCTGGTTTCCGCGATCCTGGAAAAGGCGCGGCCCGACGTGCGGGCGATCGGCGTGACCGGCTCGGGGCGGGAGGCGGTGGCCACGCTGCTGCGCGCGGTCTTCCCGGGGAGCGCGCCGCTGGTGGTGCTCAACGAGATCGTCGCCCACGCCACCGCCGCCGCACGGGTCGATCCCGACAAGGGCGCCGACCTCTCCATCGTCGAGATCGGCGGGCAGGACGCCAAGTACATCCGGCTGAGCGGCGGGCGCATCGTCGAGAGCGACCTGAACAAGGCCTGCAGCGCCGGCACCGGCTCGTTCCTGGAGGAGCAGGCCCGCTTCTATGGGGTCGAAGACATTGGCGAATTCGTGAAACTGGCCGGCCAATCGGAGCGCCCGGCGGACCTGGGCCAGATGTGCACGGTCTACGTCGCCGACGCCGCCTCCGAGGCGCTCAAGGACGGCTTCGAGGTCGAGGACATCTTCGCCGGGTTCCAGTACTCCATCCTGCACAACTACCTGCACCGGGTGATGGGGCAGCGGACGCTGGCCTCGAAGATCTTCTTCCAGGGCAAGCCCGCCACCAATCCGACGCTGGCCTGGACCCTGGCGGCGATCACCGGCCGGCAGATCGTCGTCCCGCCCGATCCCGGCTCAATGGGCGCCTGGGGCATCGGCCTGTGCGCCATCGACGAGGTCGGGCGCGAGGCGCTGCTCGCGGGCTCCAGTCTCGAGATGGAGCGGGTGCTGGGGGCGGCGATCCGCGAGCGGTCGCAGTTCTCCTGCAAGGACAAGAGCTGCGCCACCATGTGCCCCATCGACCGCACCGTGTTCGCGGTCGGCGCCGAGAGCCGCACCGCCTACTCCGGCGGCGCCTGTCCCAAGTACGAGTCGGCCGGAAGCGCGTTGCCCAAGCTCGCCAAGGACGCCCCCGACGCCTTCGCCGACTTCGACGCCCTGGTCGCCAGCTACGACTCCGCCGACGGCTCGGGTCCGAGCGTGGCCATCCCCTACGCCGGCGCGACCTGCCACCACCTGCCGTGGCTGGCGACCTTCGCCCGCGAGCTGGGGCTGCCGGTCAAGGTGGTGCGCTCCGACTCGGGAACCCTGGCCGCCGGCGAGAAGATGTGCCGCAGCTTCGACTCGTGCGGGCCGGTGAAGATCGCCCACGCCCTCGGGGACGTCTCCGCGGACCTGCTGTTGATGCCCAAGATCCTCGAGGTCGACGGCTGCGGCGGGCCGGGCGGAAAGAGCTGCGTCAACGAGCAGGTGATGCCGGAGGTGGTGGGGCTGTCGCTGGGTTCGCTGCAGCGGAAGATCCGCGTGGTGAGCCCGGTGCTCTCGTTCGCCGATCGCTCGCGCAAGGCGGCGCTGGGGCGGGCGCAGGCGGTGGCCTCGGCGCTGATCGATGCCGGTGTCCCGGCGAGGTCGGTGCTGGCGAAGGTGGAACGGGCGGCGCGCAAGGCCTTCGAGGCGCAGCGCGAATACGAGGAGAAGCTGGCGGAGATCGGCCGGCGGACGCTCGACTACGCGCGAGCGCAGAGCGTGCCGGTGGTGGTGGTCTGCGGCAGCCTGCACGTGGTCCACGACGGCGCGATCAACGCCAAGATCCCCAGTCTGATCAGGCAGAACGGGGCGCTGGCGCTGCCGATGGACTGCTACCCGGTCGGCGACGCG
>JBBIQS010000167.1:0-5835 GCA_037442205.1 Myxococcales bacterium | reverse complement strand
AGCTGCAGCACCGGGCCATCGACGCCGCCGGCGCCGAGCACCTCTTCCGCACCGAGCTGCGCATCTTCGGCGGGCAGCTGCTGGGGCTGATGCTCGACCTGAGCGAGACGCGGCGCGCCGCCGGCGATCTGCGGGGGCGCTTCGAGGAGTTGGTGGACTCGGTCGACGGCATCGTCTGGGAGGCGCGGCTGGGCGGCAGACTCTCCTTCGTCAGCCGACAGGCGGAGCGGATGCTCGGCTATCCGCCCAATCGGTGGCTGGACGAGCCCCGGTTCTTCGCGCACCGGCTCCACCCGGCTGACAGGGACTGGGTCCTGCGCCACGGCGTCGAGCAAGCGAAGGCCGGCAAGCCATTCCAGCTCGAATTCCGGATGATCGCCGCCGACGGCCGTGAGGTCTGGCTGCGCAACTTCATCACGGTCAGCCTCGATCAGGCGGGCGCCGCCTCGCTGCATGGCCTGATCATCGACATCACCGCCTCGAAGCTGCTGGAGTCGGAGCGGGACCGGCTGCTGGTCGCCGAGCGCCAGGCGCGCGCCGCCGCCGAGGAGGCCGAGCGGCGCACCAACCTCCTCGCCGAGGCCAGCCGGGTGCTGGCCGGCTCGCTCGACTACGAGGCCACGCTGGAGCGAGTGGCGCAGCTGGCGCTGCCGGCGCTGGCCGACTACAGCATCGTCGACCTGATCAACGAGCTGGGCGCGCTGCAGCGGGTGGCGGTGGCCCACGCCGACCCGGCCCTGGCGCCGCTGGCCCGCGAGCTCAGGGACCGCTACCCGCTCGACGCCGGCTGGCCAGAGGGGATCGCCAAGGTCCTGCGCTCGGGGAACGCGGCGGTGATGCCGGAGATCTCCGACCAGCACTTGCAGACCATCGCCCGGGACGCGGAGCACCTGCGGCTGCTGCGCGAGCTGGGCAGCCGCTCGGCGGTGGCCGCACCCTTGATCGCCCGCGGACGCCAGCTGGGAATCATCACCCTGCTCTACGGGGCCTCGGATCGCCGCTACAAGCCCTCGGACAAGGCGCTGATCGAGGATCTGGCCGGGCGGGCGGCGCTGGCGGTGGACAACGCCCGGCTCTACCGCGAGGCGCAGGAGGCGATCCGCGCCCGCGACGAATTCCTCTCGATCGCCAGCCACGAACTGCGCACCCCCACCACCTCGCTGCAGCTGGGCGTGCAGAGCATGCTCCGCTTCGCCCAGCAGGGCGCGCTCGACCGCGCCCCGGCCCAGCTGGTTCAGAGCGTCCTCGAGACCGCCGAGCGCCAGAGCAAGCGGCTGGGCGCCCTGGTGGACAAGCTGATGGACGTCTCGCGCATCAGCGCCGGCAAGATGCAGCTCGAGCTGGAGCCGGTCGACCTGTGCATCCAGTGCCGCGAGGTGGCCAACGCCTTCCAGGCCGAGCTGGCCGCCAGCGGCAGCACGCTGCAGCTCGAGCTGGCCGACTCGCTGGTCGGCGAGTGGGACCGCTCGCGGGTCTCGCAGGTGCTGACCAACCTGGTCTCCAACGCGGTGAAGTACGGGCAGGGCAACCCGATCGATCTCATCGCTCAGCGCGAAGGCGACCAGGCGGTCGTCGTGGTGCGCGACCGGGGCATCGGCGTGCCGCCCGAACGGCGGACGCAGATCTTCGAGCGCTTCGAGCGGGCGGTGTCGGCGCGCCACTACGGCGGCCTGGGGCTGGGGCTCTACATCGTGCGCCAGATCGTCGCGGCGCTGGGCGGCGAGATCCAGCTCGAGAGCGAGCTGGGCAAGGGCTCGACCTTCACGGTGCGGCTGCCGCTGTCGCGCCCCGCCCGCAACTGAGCGGCGCGACCTCAGGGGCTCGCGAGCTCAGTTCGGACGCAGCAGCACCCGCACGCTCTCGGCGGCCCGCGGGCGCCCGAGCGGCGGCGTCAACAGCACCTCGAGCGCGGCGGCGAGCGCCTGGCTGTTCTCCGACTGCGAGAGCACCAGCGCCGCCTCCATCACCGCCTCCCGGTACATGCCGATCTCGACGTAGGTCCTGGCCAGCGCCGCCCGCTTCTCCAGGCTCAGCTGCTCCTTGAGCTCTGCGGTCCGCTCGCGCAGCTCCACGACCCGGCCATCGGGCAGGCGCACGATCGGCTCGTCGCCCTCCTCCTCGACCTGGTGGCGCAGCGCCGGCCAGATGGCCGCCACCGCCAGGTCCTGCTCGAGCAGCAGCGTCCCCAGCCGCGACACGCACGCGTGGCAGGCCTTGGCGTTGCTCGGCAAGACGTCCACCGGCGCCTGGCTGGAGCGCTGGCAGAACAGGCAGAGGTCGGGATCGGACATCTGAGGTACTCCTGACTCCTAGAACAGCGCGAGCATCGCCTCCGCGGTGACCTCGTAGACGGTCTCGCCGACGAAGGGCTCGGGGACGAAGTCGTTGAAGGTGGCCCAGCCGCCGCTCCTGAGCTGGGTCGCCCGCAGGAACCTAGCGCCCCGCGCGGCGGACCTTCTCGCCTCGGCATCGGGCAGGCCGCGCAGCGCCAGCACGGCATATGCGGTCGCTTGGGTGTTGTGCGCGCCCCAGGCGCCGTCCTTGTCCTGCGAATCAAGGATTGAGCGCTTGAGCGCGTCCCGGAGGGCGTCGGACTGCGCCGACAGCCCGGCGGGGATCGCCGCCAGCAGCGCCCCGCGGCTGGTGAGGTGGAAGCCCTGCTCGCAGGGGCTTTCCCAGCGGGAGCGCGTCAGCGCCAGGGCCTCGACGATCTCTTGAGCCTTGGCGCGCTCCCCGACCGCCACGGCCGCCCTCAGGGCCCAGGAGGCGTCGTAGCCGACCAGCGCCGGCACTCCCTTGCGAATCCAGAACAAGCGCTCGACGATCTCGCGGCCGTTGGCCATCCCGTAGCGCTGCTGGAAGGACGCCTGCGCCCCCTGCGTCATCGCCGGATCGCCCGCAAGGCGCCCGAGCTCAGCCAGGGCCTCGATGTCCGGATCGAATGCCGTCCCGCCGGCCGCCAGCTCCGCCAGGAGCGCCCTTCCCCAGGACTGCGCCGCGGCCAGGGCCCGCGCGTCTCCCCGGCCCCCTGCGGCGACCAACGCCCGGGCCACCACTCCGGCGGCGTTGAGGGCGGGCTGGGTCGAAGCGGTGTCAAAGGCCCAGGTCGAGCGCCAGCGGATGCTCCCATCGGCCTGCCGGAAGTCTGCCTGCGCCCGAGCCAGGAAGTCGGCCGCCGCTCCAATCGGCTCGCTGGCGATCTTCCCATTTGCCTCCCCTGACCTGCCGGGCGAGGTGGCGAGCAGCAGGGCGACGGCAGCGATGGCGGTGGACATGGGCGACCTCCGGATGCGCAGAGCATAACGCCCCGAGCGCCCGTCTACCCGCCTGCCTTGAGATCAGCTGGGATTGAGCTGGGGAGCTGCCGCGGGAGCCGGCTTGAGCGAGAGGGCCGCGGCCGCGAGCAGCACCAGCGCCAGCCACACCAGATCGGCCAGCAGCAGGTGGACGAGCTGCAGCCACACCGGCGCCAGCAGCATCAGGTTGACCATCCCGGCGCACAGCTGGAACACGAACAGGATCACCAGCGAATTCGAGAGCTTGCGGGTCGCCGGCGAGGGCCGCTTCACCGCCGCGCCCACCGCCGCCGCCGCCACCAGCAGCCCGGCCGCCACCGCCAGGAACGGATGGAGCATCCGCAGCCGCAGGAAGAGGTGGGCCGAGGCGGAGAGGTCCTGGCGCAGTCCGTCCTCGAGGCTGGTGGCGGGAAAGAGGGTGTCGCCCAGCGCGGTGATGGCCCCGCTGACCCCCAGCGCCAGGAAGCCGGCGACGGCCGCCAAGAGCAGCGTCCGCAGCCCGCCCTGCCCGGCCAGCTCGAGGTCGGCATTGCCCGAGGCCCACCAGGCGGTCAGCGCCAGGCTGGCCAGCAGCATCATCGTGTTGATCAGGTGCACCGACATCACCCACCCGCGGGCCAGCGAGGTGTCCTTGGCCACCAGCCCGAAGAGCACCAGCCCCGCCCCGACCGCCGCCTCGCTCAGCATGAACCCCAGCGAAAAGGCCGCGCCGCGGCGCGCCGGATGGCCCTTGGGCGCGGCCTTGAAGGCCCAGATCACCAGGATCACGGTGGTGATCAGCGCCAGTCCGCTGGTCAGGCGGTGGGTGTACTCGATGATGGTCTCCAGCGCCGGGGCGCGCGGGATGACCGCTCCCTGGCACGTGGGCCAGTGGCTGCCGCAGCCGGCGCCGGCGCCGGTCGCCCGGACGTAGGCGCCCCAGCTGACGACGGCGAGGTTGTAGGCCATGACTCCCCAGGCATAGGCGGCCAGTCGCTTCACGGAGGGCTCCAGTCGGACGGCAGTACAGCGCCGGACTCCGTGCCGTCATACCAGCTATCGGCGCAGACGCCAGCAGCGGAGCGACCAGATGCTGGCGTACGAGCGCCCCGCTACCCCTCGGGCAGGGAGACAGCCTTTCGGGCTTGGAGCGCGAGATACCGCGGCACGAGGGGAAATCGTGTCCGCGATTCCCGCCCTGTAGGCCATGGCGTCCGGCAGCAGCGCTCGACCTACTTCCCGATGATGCGGAATTCCACCCGCCGGTTCTGGGCGCGCGCGGCGTCGTTGACGTTGGGGACCAGGGGTTTGGACATCCCGAAGCCCTTGCTGGTCAGCCGCGGCGCGTCGATCCCCTTCTCGATCAGGTAGGCCAGCACCATGAAGGACCGCTCCTCGGAGAGGCCCTGGTTGAACGGCTCGCTGCCCACGTCATCGGTGTGCCCCTCGACGCTGACCTTGAGCATCGGGTTGCGCAGCAGGATGTCGGCGACCTCGTCGAGGATGAAGTAGGACTCGGGCAGGATCTTCGCCTCGTTGAAGGCGAACTGGATGGACTGCCGAATCTCCACCTGCTCCTGGGTGAGCTGAGCCGCCTTGACCTGGGGAACGGGCCGCAGCGAGAAGTTGAGCGTCTGCGTCTGACCCTCCTTGATCTCCACCCGCTTGCCCTGCACCAGGTAGCCTTCGGCCTCGACCTCGACGTGGTAGCTGCCCGGTTCGAGCGAGATCTCAAACTCGGGCGAGGCGTCGTAGCCCTTGTTCCGGTGCTCCTCGGAGCTGGGCAATCGAAGCACCGCTTGCAGCGGAGCGCCGCTGAGGTCGGTGACCTTGCCGCGCAGCGATCCGCCGGTCGAGCGGTGCTGCCTGGCCTCGGCAGCGGGCGCGGCCGGCGGCGGCGGAACCACCAGCAGCGCCGGCTCGCGGGCCGCCTTCTGAGAGGTCTCTGAGGGCTCGCGGCGAGCCACCGTCCAGGGAGTCTGGTCCAGGCCGGTGTAGGTCAGCGCCAGCCGCGCCAGGAACGGCGGCGTCGCGGGCACGCCTTCCCAGAGCTGGCGGGTCAGTCCGACCTCGACCGCGGCCAGCGCCGACAGTCCGTCGAGAAGAGCGATCCGCAGGCCGGGGGAGATGCGCGCCGGGGTCGCCGCTGCCGGAGCCCCGGAATCGATCGGCGCCTCGAGGCTGTACTCGACGAACGGGGTGATCCGTCCCAGCGGGACCTCCGCCGCGGCGGCGAGGCAGAAGACGGGATACTGCCAGAGGCTAAAGGCGAAGGTCGGCAGCGCGCCCACGCGCTGAGGCAGCAGGTCCGAGCCGGCGTCGCGCCGGTAGCCGAGGTTGGCGTGCAGCAGGATCGGAGCGCCCGCGGATCGCAGATCGGCCGAGGCCAGCGCCCAGGCTCCGCCGCCCAGGCCCGAGCCTCCCTTAGCCTGGTCGATCGCCGAAGACCAGAGCAGCGCGGCGACGACGCCGACGTGCAGAGGTCCGAAGCCGTGGCGAGCCCGAAGTCCCAGCGAGAGGTCCAGCCCCGAGGAGAGCGACCGCGGAGCGCCCAGGGTGT
>JBBIQS010000166.1:0-5837 GCA_037442205.1 Myxococcales bacterium | reverse complement strand
GCGGCGGGGCGCTGTCGCAGGCGGCCGCCAGCAGGCAGCCGGACAGCAGCGCGCAGCGGACCATGGCGTTTGTCTCGTGCATGTGGCGCCTCACTTCGTCGCCCCCTTGGGCGCCTGATCCAGGAAGCGGAACGTGGTCGCCAGGTAGTCGGCATTCAGCACTACCTTCTCGGCCTTGCGGGTGGGCGCCGAGAACTTGATGCCGCTGACGTTGATGATTCGGCGAAGCTTGGAGATGGACTCGAAGAAGACCGCGATCTCGTGGTAGCTGCCCGAGACCTGCATCTTGACCGGGATCGAGGCGTAGAAGGTCGCCGGCACCTCATTCTGCGGTGTCAGGCTGATGATCTCCAGGCCGCTCTTCTTGCCCACGTCGTTGAGCTGGCGCAGCAGCTCGTCGATGTCCTTGTTGGCCGGCAGCTCGGTGAGGGCCTCGGCCAGGCGACGCTCGAGCACTTCCTTGTCGCGCTTGTACTGGTTGAGGTTGTCGGCGATGACCCGCTTGTCGATCAGGTCCTTCTCCAGCTTGGCCTTCTCCGAGATCTGCCGCACGATCTGGTCTTCGATGTCGCTGATCACCAGGAAGTAGTTGGCGGCGGTGAGCGCGGCGATGACCGCCACTGCCACCGCGATCTTGGTGGTGACCGGAACCTTGATGATTTGGTCGAGGATCTTGTTCATGGAGCGCTCCGGTCAGATCGCGTAGTTGGCCTTGAGCGTGAGGGAGAAATCGACCACCTTGAGCTCGGGGCCGGCGGTGCGCAGCGTCGAGGTCTTCAGGTTGATGTCCTTGAAGAAAACGCCCACCTGGTCGACCGGCACGTCCCGGATCTGGCCGGAGGGGGTCAGCTCCACTCGGCTGGTGGTGGCCCCGGGGCGGGTCGCCTCGACCAGCCGCCCCATGCCGTCCGGGGTCCAGACCACGTTGGCCAGGGCCTTCATGTACTCGGCCAAGTCGTCGTTGGAGACCGCGCTGCCCTCGATGCTCATTTCGCCGCTGGTCCCGTCGCCCATCGACTTCAGCCAGACGTTCTTGGGGATGCAGGTGGCCATGGCGTCGAGCATCTTCACCGGGCCGGTGCGCCCCTTCTTCAGGGTATCGAGGACCTTGAGCTTGTCCTGAAGCTTGGCCTTCTCGGCGGCGATGTTCTTGACCTCGCCGATGATCTTGTCGAGCTCGGTGATGTCCTTCTTGATGGCGTCGACGCTGGCCCGCAGCTGCGTCGCCGCCCGGTCGCGGTCGGAGTACCAGAAGAAGTTGCCGACCCCGGCCCCGATCACCAGCAAGGCAAAGAGGATGAGCTGGTTCTTGCCCAGCTGCTGCTTCTTGACCGCCTTGACCGGCAGCAGGTTTATCCGAATCATCGCGTCACGCCCCTAGCGTCCTAGGCGATTCCAAAAAAGACCAAACCCAAGCCTACTTGTCCCCCGGCCGCCGCAGCGCCAGGCCCACCGCCACCGCCGCCATCGGAGCCATGTCCATGATGTAGGCGGGGTCGAAGCGGCGGTTGTCGATCTCGATGTTCTTGAAGGGGTTCAGGATCTCCACCGGCACCCCGACCCGCTGCTCGATGGTCTTGAACAGCGCCGGGATCTTGGCGGTGCCTCCCGACAGCAGCACCTTGGCGATGTGGCTGTCGGCGGCGGTGGAAGCGTAGAAGTCGAGCGAGCGCTGGATCTCGCCGGCCATCTGCTCGGCCACGCTGGTCAGCACCCGCTCCACCTCCTGCGGGACCACGCTGTCGGCGTCGGCGCGGTTGCCGCCGATCTTGAGGGCCTCGGCCTCATCGTAGCTGACGTTGAGCTGCTTCTGGATCTCTTCGGTGAACTGGTTGCCGCCGATGGTCACGTCGCGGGTGAAGGTGGTCACCCCGTTGGCGATGATGTTGATGTTGACCACCGAGGCTCCGGCGTTGATCAGCACGATCGTCTCGCCGCCGGGCATGTCGTAGTTGGTTTCGTAGCAGTTCTGCACCGCGAAGGCGTCGACGTCGACCACCGCCGGCAGCAGCCCGGCCTCGGTGACCACCGAGGTGTAGTCGTTGATCATGTCCTTCTTGGCGGCCACCAGCAGCACGTCCATCTGCCCGGTCTGGTCGTTGCCGGTGGGCAGCGGGAAGGTGTCGATGTTGACGTCCTTGACGTCGAAGGGGATGTACTGCTCGGCCTCCCACTGGATCGACTCGTCCAGCTCCTCCTGGCTCATCTTGGGCAGGCTGATCTTCTTGATGATCACCGAGTGGCCGCTGACCCCGATCGCCGCCTCCCGGTGCTTGACCTTCATCTCCGAGACCAGCTCCTGGATGGCCTGGACGATGGCGGTGGAGTTCATCAGCGCGCCGTCGACGATGGCCTCCGGCGGCAGGCTCTTGGTGCCGAACGACTGCAGCTGGTAGACGGTGGCGCCGCGGCGGCGCACCTCCTTGAGCAGCACCAGCTTGACCGAGCTCGACCCGATGTCCAGGCCCAGAGCTAGCTTTCCCTTGGCCATCTTTTCCTGCCCTCTGGCGCGACGTTTGCGCCGATGCTGGTGAAGTCGGTCCGAGGCTAGCACGCACCCCGGCCCCCTCAAAAAATTCAGCCGTTTCCGCCCCGCCCCCCTCTGGCGCGCCCGAAGACCAGCTCCTTGTCCGAGACCTTCATCCCCAGCGCCAGGATGATCTTGCGCTTGGTGTCGAGCCGGCAGGCCTCGCCGCGCTCGATGCGGTCCACGGTCAGCGGCGACACCCCCGCCCGCCGCGCCAGCTCGGCCTTGGACAACAGCTGGTCTTCTCTCAGCTTTTGCACGTTGTTGCCTGGCTTGGTTCGCTCGGACATGTCGTCGTCTCAGGGGAGAGGGTGCGGCCGACCCGGCCGCGGTCCCTGCGAGGGGCCGGCGCCGAGTTCCCCCGCGCGCCGATCGCCCCGACCATAGCCCCCGGCTCGCTCGCCGGTCAAGGAAGCGACCAGCGAAGCGAACCCTAGTTATGCGTCTGTGAGAGGTAATTGATAGGAAGTTATACCACCGCTAGGGGGCAGAGCCGGAGCCGCCACCAGCCCTGGGGGCGCCGTCGGCGGCGCCCTTCTCGCCCTCGGCATCGGCGTCGATCCCGTACTCCTTGAGCTTGTAGAGCAGGGCCCGGTGGCTGATCTCCAGCAGCTCGGCGGCGCGGGTGCGGTTGCCGCGGGTGCGCTGCAGCGCCCGGCGGATGAAGTCCTCCTCCAGCGCCAGGGTGGCCCGCTTGATCGACAGCTCGTTGCCGGGCTCGGCCGAGGGCGCGGCCGGGGCGGAGGCTTCGGCCGCCGGCTCGGGGAAGCCCTCCGGCCCCAGCCACTCCCCCTCGCACAGCACCATCGCCCGCTCCACCGCGTTCTCCAGCTCGCGGACGTTGCCCGGCCAGCGGTAGGCCAGCAGCCGGCGCACGGCCTCGGGGGCGATTCCCGCCACCGGCGGCTGGCGCCCCAGCCGCTCGTTGTACTTGTCGAGGAAGTGCCGGGCCAGCAGCTCGACGTCGCCCGGCCGCTCGCGCAGCGGCGGCAGCGTCAGCTGCACCACGTTGAGCCGGTAGAAGAGGTCCTCGCGGAAGCGCCCGGCCGCCACCAGCTTCGGCAGCTCGCGCACCGTGGCCGCCACCACCCGCACGTCCACCTTCTCGCTCTTGCTGTCGCCGACCTTGCGGATCTCGCGCTCCTGCAGCACCCGCAACAGCTTGACCTGCAGCGACAGCGGCAGCTCGCCGACCTCGTCCAGGAACAGGGTGCCGCCCTCGGCCTCGCTGAACAGCCCCTTCTTGGCCCGAATCGCGTCGGTGAAGGCGCCCTTGACGTGGCCGAACAGCTCGCTCTCGATCAGGTTCTCGGGGATCGCCCCACAGTTGACGGCGACGAAGGGCATGCGCGCCCGCGGCGACAGCTGGTGCAGCGCCCGGGCCACCAGCTCCTTGCCGGTGCCGCTCTCGCCCATGATCAGCACGGTGGCCTTCACCGGAGCCACCTTCTTGATCTGGCGGACCAGCTCCTGCATCGGCTCACTGCTGCCGACCAAGGCTTCCGGCCCCGGGGCCTGGCCCAGCTGGCGCTTGAGCCGCTCGTTCTCGCGCTGCAGGCGCTCGCGCTCCTCGGCCTTCTGCAGGACCAGCACCACCTCGTCCGGCTTGAAGGGCTTGCTCAGGTAGTCGTAGGCGCCGGCCTTCATCGCCTCCAGGGCGCTGTCGTGGTTGCCGTAGGCGCTCATCACCACCACGGTCAGGCCGGGGAACCTCTCGCGGATCTGCTGCAGCAGGCTCAGCCCGTCCATCTTGGGCATGCGCACGTCGGACAGGACCAGGTCGTACTCGCGCGCCACGAGCTCCTTGAGGGCCTCCTCGCCGTTGCTGACCGCGCGGGCCTCGTAGCCGCGGTCGCGGAGGATGACCGACAGCACGTGGCGCATGCTGTCGTCGTCGTCGACGATGAGGATGTTCTGGAAATGCATCAGACCGCCTTGGGGCTCAGAAGCCTAGCTTGAAGTGGGAGGAGGAGGGAGCGCGGCGCGAAAGACCAGCGTGAACTCGGCGCCGCCTTCGGGCCGGTTGGCGGCGCGGATCTCGCCGCCGAACAGCTCCATCAGCCGGTGGCAGATCGACAGGCCCAGCCCGGTCCCCTCCCCCGGGTCCTTGGTGGTGAAGAAGGGATCGAAGATGCGCGGCAGGTTCTCGGGGGCGATGCCCGGGCCGGTGTCGGCCAGCGACAGCTCGACCCCCGGCCCCAGCCGGTCGCCGGGCGCCCCGGCCTGTCGGGCCCGGATGACGATGGTCCCCTCGCCCTTCATGGCGTCGCCGGCGTTGAGCAGCACGTTGACCAGCACCTGGGAGAGGCGGTGGGACTCGGCCATCACCCGCGCCCCCTGCGGAAGCTCGATGTCGAAGGCGACGTGCTTGAGGCGCTTCTGCACCTTGGCCAGGCGCACGGCAGAATCCACCGCCTCGGCCAGCGACACCGGCTCTGGAGCCTGGGAGTCGGCCGGGCGGGAGAAGTCGAGCAGCTCGCGGATGGTGCGGTCGATGCGGCCAATCTCGCGGTCGATGCGCGCCAGGTAGTCGGTGAGCTCCTCGCCCTGGGCCCGGGACTTGGCCAGCTCGAGGTAGCCGACGATGGCGCCGAGCGGATTGCCCACCTCGTGGGCCACCCCGGCGGCCAGCCGGCCGACGGTGGCCAGCTTCTCCGAGCGCACCAGCGAGTCGCGGGCCTCGGCCAGCTGGCGATTGACCTGCTCCAGCTCGGAGATCTTGCCGGCCAGCCGGGCGCGCTCCTCCTTGAGCGAGCTGGCCATGCGCTCGAAGGAGATGCCGAGCCGGCCTAGCGTCTCCGCTCCGCCGGAGAGGGGATCGTCCAGCTCCAAGCGGCCGATTCGCTCGGCGGCGGCGGCGAGGCGATCGAGGGGGCGGGCAATCAGGCGGTTGACGAGCAGGTAGCCGAGGACCAGTCCCAGCAGCGCGCTGAGGAGGGAGTAGGAGACCAGCAGCGAGACCGCGCCGGAGCGCCGCCGCAGCGCCGATGGCCCCGGCGACAGCTGCGGCGCGCTGGAGTCCAGGGAGGAAGTCACCGTCAAGGCGTCGCTGCTCTCGAGCGGCTGGCCCTGACAGGCAGGACCGCAGGCCTCGGTTCGGGCTTCCAGCAGGGCCGAGGCGGCTCGCAGCGTCTCCTCGCTCTCCCGGCGCTGCGCCCGCTGGAGCAGGGAGGCTCCCACCACCGAGTTGATGGCCACCGTCGCCAGCAGGCTGAGGGTCAGCACCAGGGCGAGCTGGGCGCGGATGGCGTTCTTGCCGGGCATCGCCCGCCATCATCCACGCCGGGGAGCGGCCCGTCCAAATCCCGGC
>JBBIQS010000165.1:0-6584 GCA_037442205.1 Myxococcales bacterium | reverse complement strand
GCGGCCGGGCGGGCGGCCGGGGCCGGCTGGGCCGCCGGAGCGCTGGCCGGCGCCGGGGAGTGGGCCGCGGGAGCCGGAGCCGACGGCTGGGGGTTGGCCACTCCCAGGTGGGCCCGGGCATCGGGGTCGTCGGGAGCCAGCGCCAGCACCTTCTGGTAGACGGCCCGCTCCTCGTCCACCTTGTCCTGGTCGCTGTAGATCTTGGCCAGCTCCTTGTAGACCGAGATGGTCTTGGAGGTCTGTCCTAGGTCCTTGAAGGCCTGGGCCAGCATCGACAGCGTCTCGATGTCCTTGGGATCGGCCTTGAAGCACAACTGCAACTTGGCGAGTGCCCGCTTGGTGTCCTGCTTGGCCAGGTAGATCGAGGCCAGCTCGCGGGTCAGCTCCAGGTTGCCCGGGTCGAGGAACACCAGCCGCTCGCCGACCTTGACGTAGTCGTCGGCGCGGTTGTTGCGTTTGAGGTACTCGGCCGCCCGCTGGAACTCCTCGATTGCCTCGGCGTTCATCGACTCGCGGGCGTAGAGCTCGGCCAGCTTGATGCGGCTGGCGATGTTGTCCGGGTCGAGGTCCACCATCTTGCGCAGCGTGTCCAGGCTGGCCTTGGTGTTGCCCACTTTGTCGAAGTGGTTGGCCACCAGCTGGAACTGCGCCATCGCGTCGCTCATCAGGCCCAGCTGCTGGTGCAGCTCGGCCAGCTTGAGGTTGACGTCGATCAGAGCGGGGTTGAGCTTGAGGACCTGCTTGTAGACGGCGACCGCCTTGAGGAAGAAGCCGTCGGCGCTGTAGCTCTCGGCGACCTTGAGGAAGCAGTCGGCGGCGGCGGCGTTGTCGCCCTTCTTCTGGAAGAGCTCGCCCAGCTTCTGCTGGATGCGCGCGTCCTTGGGGTCGGCCTCGAGGAGCTTCTGATACTCCTTGATGGCCTTGTCGTACTGTCCCTTCTGGACGTACTTCGTGGCGGCTTCGATGATCTTGTTCTTGTCGATCGCCACGATTGTCGGCCGCTCGCTCGCCCCCAGGCTTGAGTTCGCAGGCCACAGGGCCGGCGGACCGAGGCACCGCCGTCCCGGTCCGGGGAGCGCGGCGACAGACCTCACGCAGGGGTTTCAGGTTATCGGAAAGCCCGCGCCGGCGTCAACATTTCGCCCCGCGGAAAACGGAGCAGCGATGCGCACTTAGCCGACCGCCGCCCCTCCTTCGGGGGCGGCGGAGACTGGCGTGCTGACGGGGGGCCGACCGGCTAGCCGGCCACGCGGGTCAGGTACTCCCCGGAGCGGGTGTCGATGCGCACCAAGTCGCCCTCGTTGATGAACAGCGGCACCGAGACGGTGTAGCCGGTCTCGAGGGTGGCTGGCTTCTGGGCGCCGCTGACGGTGTCGCCGCGCACGCCCGGATCGCACTTGGTGACCTTGAGGTCGATGGCGTTGGGCAGGGTCACGCCGATCGGCTTGCCCTTGTAGAACAGGATGAAGGCGGTGATGTTTTCCTTGATGAAGTTGCGCGCCTCGCCCAGCTGCTCCTTGGAGAGGAAGGTCTGGTCGTAGGTCTTCGAGTCCATGAAGTGGAACTCGCCGCCCTGCTCGTAGAGGTACTGCATCTCCTTCTCCTCCACGTCGGCGCGGCCGACCTTGTCGCCGGAGCGGAAGGTCGGCTCGAGCAGCCGCCCGCTGATCAGGCTGCGGATCTTGGTGCGCACGAAGGCCGAGCCCTTGCCCGGCTTGACGTGCTGGAACATGACGATCTCGAACGGCTCCCCGTCGATCTCGATCTTGAGGCCGTTGCGGAATTCACTGGTATCGACGACGTCTGCCATGACACTTCCTTGGGTAGTTCTCGCGGCCCCCCTTTGCCAGGGGACCGCGGGTGGTTCGTGTTCTCTGTCGACGGGGCAGCCGGGCGCGAGCCGAGCCCCTCTGCTCGCGCTAGCCGAGCTCGGCCTTCACCTTGGGGGCGGCGATGCGCAGCGCGTAGCGCCCCTTGCCTTGATTGCCTTCCGGGCGCATCGCCAGCACCAGGTAGTACTCCGGGGTCAGCATCCGGGCGATGGTGGACAGCTTCTCGGTGGTGATCGTCACCTCGCCCACCGACCCGGCCTGCAGCGCCAGGGCCGCTTCCTTGAGCTTGCCGAGCACGGTCCCGTACTCGACCAGCATCGCCGCCAGGTCGAGGTCGGTCGGCTCCACCTGGTAGGTGTCGATGGCGATCCCGTCGAAGCCCATCACCGAGGAGGCAACCGCTCCGTCGACCGACTTGACGATCTGCTCGAGATGCTCGCGGAAGGACATGCTTTGGCCTCGATGAGCTCCCGTTCGCCCGCAGGACCCTCGAGGGGCCCAAAAAGCAAGCAGGCCCGAGGGGTTCTGACGTCGCCCTCGGGCCCCGGCGCTGGCCCTACCTAGCCAATGAGCGCGGGCAAGTCAAGGCGTCTGCCCGGGTTTGAGGCCCTGCTCGCTAGGGAGCGCAGGAGCAGTCGGCGTTGCACTTGCCAGCCGGGCACAGCCCGCGGCAGGGGTCGGTTGAAGTGCCGCCGGCGGTGGCGGACGGGCAGCCGCAAATCGCGTAGATTCCATCCTGGCCCCAGTTGTGGCACGGGGCGATGGTCGCGCCGTCGCTCGGCAGCCCGACCTGGGCCAGGCCGCACGTGGGCATGGTGGAGTTCCTGAGTACCAGCGGGAAGTTGTAGGGGGCCGTTTCGTAGCTGGCCCCGTGGGCGAAGGAGCCTCGCAGGATGACCTGGACGTTGACCTGCAGCCCGCCCGCCGGAATCGTGGCGGCGGCCAGCCGGTCGGCAGCATCGGCGGTGAGCAGGTCAAGCCCCATGTACAGCTCGCCGCCGGCGCTGACCGTCCCCGACCGGCTCACCAGCTGCGCCGGGATGTTGGGGATGTCTTTGCCGGAGTACTGGAGCGAGACCTGGCTGATGTTGAAGTCGTTGCGCGAGCCGGGGGCCACCGGCTGCCCGTTGGCGGTCACGTTGGAGTTGTCGAGGTTGCTCTTGATCCTCAGGGCCAGGAAGTAGTTCGAGGTCCAGCCGATATCGATCCGGCCGCGGGCCAACTGCACGTCTTTGGCGCTGACCATGCAGGCTTCGTCGATGGCCCCGGCCATCGCGTATTCGATCTGGATGCTCTCCCGGTCGGCGACACAGGACAGCCCGCTGAGCATCGCGGCGACGGCGGCCACAAGGGCGTTTTTCGGGTTCATGGCTTTCCTCGCTGGTGCCATTACTGGTTGTTGGCGTCGCCTGCCGCCACGGTCTGGCTGCGGTTGACGATGCGCGGCGTGATGAAGACCAGCAGCTCGGTACGGCTGTCGGTCTCGCTGCGCTTCTTGAAGAGCCAGCCCAGCACCGGGATCTTGGAGAGCACCGGCACCGCCGCCTCGCTCAGCGCCTGGGAGCGGGTGTAGATGCCGCCGATGACGGTCGTGTCGCCGTCCTTGACCAGGACCTGGGTGTTGGCTTCCTTCTTGGTGATCGACGGCTGGCCGTTGGAACCGGTGATGCCCGGGTTCGGCTGGTTGTTGGTGGCAGCGATCTGCAGCAGCACGCTGCCGTCGGCGGTGACGTGAGGGGTCACGGTCAGCTGCAGCTTGGCCTCAATGAAGGAGGTGTTCACTCCCGACGCCGAGGTCTGGCTGAACGGGATCGACACGCCCTGGCTGATAGTGGCCGAGGTGTTGTCGAGGGTGGTGATCTTGGGCGCGCTGACGGTCTTGATCTGTCCGTTGTTCTCCATGGCGGTCAGCCTCAGGTTGAGGGCCACCGCGCCGCCGGCCGAGCCGAAGATGAAGCCAACGCCGCCGCCGACTCCGGCACCGATAGGCGCCGGCAGGTTGACCGCATAGTTTGGTGTGTCGGCGGTGCCCTGGGTGCCTTCCGGCGAGCTGGCGCCGGCCATGCGCACGATGCTGGGGAACAGCAGGCCGGTCGGGTTGCCGGTGGCCGGGCTCATGCTGATGTTGCCGCCCCACTGGATGCCGAAGGCCCGGTCGAAGTTGGAGTTGGCCTCGACGATACGGCCCTCGATCAGCACCTGCGGGGTCTGGGTGTCGAGCCGGCGCACCAAGCCCTCGGCGCGGGCCAGCGCCTCCACGGTGTCCTTGACGATGATCACGTTGGTGCGCTGGTCCACGTTCATGGTGCCGCGCTTGGTCAGCAGGTCCTTGACCTTCTCGGCGATGGTGCCGGCGACGGCGTAGTTGACCGGAATCAGCCGCACCTTGAGCGGAGCGCGCTCCATTGCGTCCTGCTCGGCCTGGGCGACGATCTTGCGCTCCTCCTCCAGCTCCTTGAGCGGCGCCACGCGGATGATGTTGCCGCTCTCATCCTTGTCCAGGCCCTTGGACTTGAGGATCAGGTCCAGCGCCTGGTCCCAGGGGACGTTGCGCAGCTTGATGGTCACCTTGCCGCTGACGTTGTCGGCAACCACGATGTTCTTCTTGGAGACCTCGGCGATGATCCGCAGCAGGTTGTGGATGTCGATGTCCTTGAACTCGAAGCTCACCCGCCGGCCGACGTAGCGGGCGCGGCGGCCGGCGGCCGAGCTGGCGTAGGCGTTGGACTCGGCGGCGAAGGCGCCGGTCTTGGGCGCCGAGGAGGCCTCCTCCTGCAGCTCCACCCGGCGGCCGTCGAGCAGCATCTCGGCGGCCTCGGCCCGGGCCGGCGCCTCGGAGACGAACTCCCAGGCCAGCTGGCCGTTGCCCTCGAAGGCGATGCGGTCCTGGGCGCTGCCATCGAGGGTGGCCACCACCTGCACCTGGTCGAGCTGGCCGGGGGCGCTGAACGAGCTGACCATCTTCACCGGCCCACCGAAGGCCGAGGTGTCCAGGCTGCGCTCCAGACGCTTGGGCAGGTTGGCCCCGCGCAGGGTGAGCACTGCGGTGCGCGGGTCGGGGCGGCTGACCTGGTACTCGACCCCCTTGGTCACCGCGATCACCACCCGCCCGCGGGACTGGTCGCCGCGGAAGGTCACGTCGCGCACCGAGGCCAGGTGGGCCGGCTTCTTGGCCTCGGCCTTGGCCGGCTCGGCCTTGGGCTCCGGCTGGACGGCGACCGCCGCCACCTCCGTGGCCACCTTGGCCGCAGGGGGCTCAGCCTTCTTGACCTCGGCCGCCGGCTTGGCCTCGGCCTTGGCCACCGCCGCCGGGCCGGTGGCCAGCGAAACCCGGAGGCCGGCGCTCATGCGCTCGACGCGGTACTCGGGCATGGCCTCGGCGCCGGACAGGTCGAGCACCGCCCGCACCTTGTCCTCATGCTTGCCGAAGCGAACCTCCTTGAGCGCCGTCCCGGGGGCCGGGCGACTGGTCTTGAGCGCCTTCTCGAAGCCGAGCAGGTCCAGCGCCAGCCGCGGCGGATGGGCCAGCTCGACCACCTCGAAGGTGCCGACCTCGGCGTCGGCGAGCAGTTGGACCTCGAGCGCGCCAGCCTTGGAGGCGAACTTGACCGCGTTGAGGCGCTTGGCCGGATGGGCCAGGGCGCGCTCGTCGCGGCGGGTGGAGACGATGTCCTCGGTCGGCGCGGCGGCAGCCGGCGCCTGGGGCGCGGGAGTAGCGGCCGCGGCGGGCTCAGCGGCGGCCAGGCGCTCGGCCTCGGGGGCGGCAGCGGCGCTGGCGCCCTTCTCTTCCGCCCCGACCGAGATCACCACGTCGTCGCCGACCGCCTTGACCTCATAGCGGGCGTCCTCGGCGATGGCCACCACCACCCGGCCGACGGTGGCCCGCTCGTCGGAGTGCTGGGAGACGTTCACCGGGCCGATCGGGCCGCGTCCGGCCTTCTCGCCGCGGACCGCCGAGACGTCGGCGCCGGCCAGGTCCACCACCACCCGCGCCGGGCTCTGCATCTTGAAGACGGTGAAGGTGGGGGCCCGGGTGCCGGCGATGGTCAGCTGGGCCGCCTTCTCCGAGCCGCTCAGCTGCAGCGCCTTGACCACGTTGAGCTCCGCGCCCGCCATCGCCGCCGCCGGCAGCAAGAGCGCGCAGGCGAGCAGCGCGGTGAAAAGGGAGCGGTTCCTCATTGCGGGTTCTCCTTCTGCTTCTGCCCTGACGCTTCTCAAGTCTCGAGGCTGCCGGATGTCGCGGTCGGTTTTCATTGCGCCACCTCGGGCCCCAACAGGTTCTGATCCTCGTCGCCGAGCTTCTGCTCCTTGTCGGCTGGCAGCACGATCGACTTCTGCACCAGGTGCGGGGTGCCGCGCTGGTCCTTGAAGATCTCGGTGACCACGATCTCGCCGGAGCGGATCTGGGTGATCTTGCCGTTGCGCTTGCCCATGAACGAGCCGCGGCGGACCACGTAGCCGCGCCCCTTGGGGTCCTCGACCATCCCCAGCGGATTGGAGACGCCGCTGATCACCGCCACCAGCTTGAACTGCTCGAGTTCCCACTTGCACAGCGGGCCGCAGCCGATGGACTGCGGGTCAGTAGACCCCTTGTCGCCGCCAGGAACTTCCTCGATCACCGAGCGGAAGGGGTCACGCTTGCCCACCGGGCTGTAGCTGTACTCCTGCACCGCGCTCTCGGCGGCGGCGGCCTTGGCGAGCTCGGCCGGCTCCTTGGGAGCGCCCGCCGGCGCGGCCGGCGCCTTGGACGGG
>JBBIQS010000164.1:0-6865 GCA_037442205.1 Myxococcales bacterium | reverse complement strand
GCAGGCCGGGTGGCGGCGGCAGGCCGGGTGGCGGCGGCAGGCCGGGCGGCGGCGGCAAGCCCGGTGGCAGCGGTCCCAAGCCCTAGCCGTCAAAGCTGATTCCGAAAGTCGAAGGCCGCGGCTCCGCAAGGGAGACCGCGGCCTACTCGTCCTCAGCGAGGATGAACCCGACTCAGCGCCCGATGGCCGATTTGGTGAGCTGAGCCTCGGCGGCCTTGGCCAGCTGCACCAGTTGCTCGGACTTTCCGCCCAGCCAGGTGACGGTCACCTGGCAGCCGGTCTCCTTGTCCCAGAAGATCAGCCGGCCCAGGTCGGTGAAGCTGGCCTTGCCCACTCCGCTCCCTTCCTTCATCCCGCTGCCGACCAGCTCCCGCTTCACCTTGGCGCCGTAGGGGCTGTTGCAGTCGTAGGCCAGGGTGACCCGGTCGTCGCCGCGGGTCAGCCGGCAGGTGGCCAGGCACGACTCACACGGCGCGGTCTCCAGCGACATCCCCGGCAAGTGCTGATCGCGCACTTCCTTGGGCAGCAGCTTCTCGCAATCGACCTTGGGCGCCGCCGCCTTGCGCGCACGGCCGCGCGCCGCCGCCTCGGCCGACGGCAGGGCCAGGGCCAGCATCGCCACCACTGGCAACACCAATCGACCTGTCATCGGTTCTCCTCCCCCGGCTGCCCCGGCCAGTCCGGCCGAGGGTCAGAGCATACCCCGGGAGGAATCGACGTCGCACGGCCGCCTGCCCAAGCTCCTTGCCCCCGGGCAGCCGAAGCGCTCGCGGCCGGCACGCCGCGCCGCGTCGGCGCGCTTTCCTCGGCTCTTTGGCGCCTCAGCATCATCGAGAAAGCGCCGCCCGATACCGCGCTGCACCACGCCTCCCGGTCCACCCATCCGTCCCTCTCGCGCCAGAGTGCGATACCGGTCAAAGTGCTTGCCGGCACGCCCTGACTTCTGCTATCGCAACGGCGCCAAATTCCAAGGGGATATGAGATGCCCGACGACATCAAGCCCGCGCCCGCCCCGGACGCCAAGGCCGCGCCGCCGACGCCTCCCGCGGCGGAGAAGCCCAAGACGGTCAAGCTGACGATCGACGGGCGCGAGGTCGAGGTGGCCCCGGGAACCAACCTGATCGAGGCCGCGCGCAAGGTCGGCGTCGAGATCCCCTACTACTGCTACCACCCCAAGCTCCCGATCGCCGCCAACTGCCGGGTGTGCCTGGTCGAGGCCTCCAACGCTCCCAAGCTGGTCCCCGGCTGCCAGACCCCGGTGGCCGAGGGGATCCAGGTCAAGACCACCACCCCGCGCGTCAAGGACGAGCAGCGCGCGGTGCTCGAGTTCCTGCTCTTGAACCACCCGGTCGACTGCCCGATCTGCGACCAGGCCGGTGAGTGCAAGCTGCAGGATTACTACATGAAGTACGACTTCAAGCCCTCGCGCCTGGCCGGCGGGAAGGTGATGAAGAACAAGCGCAAGGTGCTGGGGCCGATGGTGGTCCTCGACCAGGAGCGCTGCATCCTGTGCACCCGCTGCGTGCGCTTCATGCGCGAGATCGCCAAGCAGCCGCAGCTGGGCGTCTTCGGCCGCGGCAGCCACGAGGCGATCGACATCTTCCCCAACCAGCCGCTGGACTCGAACTACTCGGGCAACGTGGTCGACATCTGCCCGGTCGGCGCGCTGTTGAGCCGCGACAACCGCTTCAAGGTCCGCAGCTACTTCTTGTCCACCACGCCGTCGGTGTGCACCGGCTGCTCGCGCAATTGCTCCACCTTCCTCGACTTCTTCAACGACCACAGCTACCGGCTGCGGCCGCGCGAGAACGCCCAGGTCAACGACGTCTGGATGTGCGACCACGGCCGGCTCAGCTACCGGGCGCTGGAGCAGGACCGCGCGCTGGAGCCGAAGATCGGCCGCACCAACGAGGGGCGCACCGCCACCCGCGAGGAGGCGGCGCGGGTCGCCGCCGAGCGCGTGCGCCCGCACCTGGGCAAGGACAGCCTGGCCTTCGTGGTCAGCCCGGTGGCTTCGGTCGAGGACATGCTGGCCTCGCTGACCTTCGCCCGCGACGGGCTGCAGCTCAAGAAGGTCTTCGTCTCGGGCCGGCCGGCGGACAAGGCCGACCACCTGCTGCTGACCGCCGATCGCAACCCCAACCGCAAGGGGCTGGAGTGGGTGGCCAAGGGGCTGGGGCTGTCGCTGGAGCCGTTCGAGGCGCTCACCGCCGGGATCGATGGCGAGAAGATCAAGGCCGTGTGGATGGTGGGCAACGAGGTCCCCAGCGACGAGAAGGTGTTCGCCGCCCAGCTGCTCAATCTGGAGACGGTGGTGGTCCAGGCCACCAACCTCGGGCCAGTGGCGGGGATGGCCCATGTGCTCTTGCCGGCCAGCGTCTACGCCGAGGAGCACGGGACCTTCGTCAACTTCCAGGGGCACATCCAGCGCACCGTGTCGGCCTATGCGCCGCGCGCCGAGAGCCAGCCGCACTGGCAGTGGGCGGCGGCGATGCTCGGGCAGCTGGGAGCGCCGGTGGGCTTCAAGAGCGCCCGCGAGGTCTTCCTGCAGCTGTCGGGATCGGTGAGCGAGCTCAAGGAATTCAACTGGGATGCCGTGCCGCGCTACCTGAAGCATGCGCGCGGGATCTGGGCCATGCCGGCGGCCGCTGACGGCCGTCCCTCCGGCTACCGCGAGAGGAGCCTGCCGTGAGACTTCGCTGGGGCGTCATTCTCTTCACCCTCCTCGGCTTCCCGGCCCTGTTCTTCGCGCTGACGCTGCTCTGCTACCTGGCGGCGGCCGGCTGCGAGAGCGCGCTCCACAGCCTGGCGGGGATCAGCGGCGGCGGAGCGATCATCAACAGCGTCACGCTGATGGTGGTGATCGTGCTGACCTTCGGCGGCCTGCTGACTATCGGCGACCGCAAGTGGGGCTCGGCGATCCAGGACCGGATCGGGCCCAACCGCGCCAACCTCGGGCCGATCACCCTGGCCGGCATCCCGCACTTCCTGGCCGACGCGCTGAAGATGCTCACCAAGGAGGACTTCCTCCCCGAGCGCGCCAACCGCTTCATCTTCGGGCTGGCGCCGGCGGCGGTGTTCATCCCGGTGGTGGCGCTGTTCGCGGTGGTGCCGGTGGCGCCGCAGATCACGCTCCTCGGCGAGAAGGTGGCGCTGCAGGTGGCCAGCCCCGACTTCGGGATGCTCTACATCTTCGCCCTTGCCTCGCTGGCGGTGTACGGCACCACGCTGGCCGGCTGGTCGTCGAACAACAAGCTGGCCATCCTCGGCGGCGTGCGCGCCTCGAGCCAGATGATCAGCTACGAAGTCGCGCTCGGGCTGTCGGTCATCGGCACGATGATGGCCTACTCGACCGTCAAGCTCGACACCATGACCAACGCCCAGGCGACCTGGCTGTGGGGCGGCAACGGGGCCTTCGACATCGGCATCCCGGCCTGGGGCATCTTCCTGCAGCCGTTCGGCTTCCTGCTCTTCTTCGCCGCCGCTTTCGCCGAGAGCAAGCGGCCGCCGTTCGACATGCCCGAGGGCGAGAGCGAGATCGTCGGCTACTTCGTCGAGTACTCCGGGATGCGCTTCGGCCTGTTCATGATCTCGGAGTACATCGAAGTGGTGGTGCTCTCCGGGGTGCTGGCGGCGGTGTTCCTGGGCGGCTACCACCTGCCGTTCGGCGAGCGCTTCTTGGGCGGCTACATCGGTTCCTTCTGGCTGGCGGTGGTGCAGGGGATGACCTTCTGGCTGAAGGTGCTCTTCCTCTCCTGGCTGCAGCTGGTGGTGCGCTGGACCTTCCCGCGCTTCCGCTACGACCAGGTGATGAAGCTGGGCTGGCGGATCCTGCTGCCGGCGGGCCTGGTCAACGTGTTCCTGACCGGCGCGCTGCTGCTCCTCGACCCGAGCCTGAAGCTGCTGGCGCTGGTCGGATTCGCCGAGATCATCATCATGCTGGCGATGGTCGCCAAGCCGAGCGAGGGCGCGCAGCCGGCGCCCGCCCCGGCCCACGGGCACGACCACGGTCACGCCCCGGCGCACTAGCCCCGACTCCGTTCGCCCTGAGCCTGTCGAAGGCAGCGAACCGGTGGCAGGAAGTTTGGGAAGCATCGCAGTCAAGACGAGGTGACGGCAGTGGCCTACAAGGTTCCCGAAGCTCCCCGGATGACGGTGCGCGAGAAGGCCTACTTCCCCGAGGCGGTGCGCGGGGTGGCGATCACCGCCAAGCACTTCTTCGACAACATCTTCGGCCGTCGCGATCCCAACCCCAACGTCCTCGAGCGCAAGGGGCTGTCGCGGGTCTCCACGGTGCAGTACCCGGAGGAGAAGATCCCCTACCCGGTCGGCTACCGCGGCCTGCACCGGCTGGTGCCCAGGGACGACGGCCGGCCCCGCTGCGTGGCCTGCTACATGTGCGCCACGGTCTGCCCGGCCCAGTGCATCACCATCGAGGCCGGCGAGTACCCGGTGGACAGCGAGCGGGAGAGCGCGGTCATCGAGAAGTACCCGACCAAGTTCGTGATCGACGAGCTGCGCTGCATCGTCTGCGGCTTCTGCGTCGAGGCCTGCCCCAAGGACGCCATCCGCATGGACACCGGGCTGCACACGCCGTCCGGCTACGCCCGCTCCTCGTTCGTCTGGGACGCGCCCAAGCTGCTCAAGGGCCCGGCGGTGTCGCACCCCTCGGATCCCTGGAACAAGCGGGCCAGCAGCGCCGCCCCGGTGGTCCACAAAGAGGCCCACACCCGTGTCGGCGAGGGCCACGAGTCACACGAGCCGAAGCACGGCTGACGGCTGGCGATTCCGATGTTCGCTCGCGGCGCGCCTCCCTCGGGAAGCGCGCCGCGGCGCTTCAGGGAGACAGCTGCGCCAGTTCGCCGCCGGCGCCGGTTTCACTTCTGATCGATCAGAACTCGCACTACCCCTCTCCCGGTCTCACTTCTGATCGATCAGAACTCGCACTGCCCCTCCCCCCGGTCTCAGTTCTGATCGATCAGAACTCGCGCTACCCCGCCCCCTGTCTCACTTCTGATCGATCAGAACCGCGCCAGGCCCTCGCCTCCGCCGCACCTACTTCTGATCGGACAGCGGCTGTACTTCCGCCTGCCGGCTGCCCATCAGCCGCGCCAGCCACTGGCTGCGCCGGGCCTCCTGCCAGTCGTAGAGCGCGGCGATCACCCGGGTAATGGCGTAGGTGAAGGTGATGAGCAGGGCGGTCAACGCCCAATAGACGCCCCAGCCGTTCTCCTCGCCCCAGGTATCGCGGAAGCAGAAGGCGAAGAAGTGGGTGTAGAGCAGCATCTCGTGGGTGAAGTAGGCCGCCAGCGATGAGGTGCCGAAGACCTCGACGAAGCGCACCACCGCCCCCTGCTGCCAGCCGCCCTTGAGCAGATGCTCGACCCCGAGTAGAGCCAGGCTGATGGCGCAGACCATCATCCAGCGCTCGGCGTGGTTGGGCGTCATCCACCATTGGCGCGTCGGGTCGACGGCCATCACCCGGGCGCCGACGTGCCACACCGCGTAGCCGAGCCCGAGCAGGAAGATCAGGTAGCCGACGAGCTTGCGGGTCGAAACGCTCGCCGCCACCGCTCCCAGCGAGCCGCCGAGGAAGACGTGCGCGGTCCAGGGGAAGAGCGGGAAGACCGACCCGGTATTGGGCCCCAGCAGCTCTTTGTTGGTGACGAAATGCGCCAGAGGCCCGGTGATGGCCTCGCCTGGCGGAGTGGCGAAGAGGATGGCCACGGCAATGGCGAGGTTGAGCCCAGCCAGCAGCCGCGGTCGATGAGCCAGCGCGGCGAAGATCGGCAGCGCGATCAGCAGCGACAGCGCGATGCAGCTCAGGATGTCGATGCGCAGCAGCCAGTGCGGCTGCTGGAAGATCGGGAACCAGATCCAGGTCATGAACACGGCGACGAAGATGACCTCGCCCACCCGGCGCAGGCTCTTGAGCGCCCGCTTGCGCCGGGCCCCGGAGGCCGCGCCGCGCACCTGCACCAACGCCAGCGAGAACCCGGCCGCCATGATGAACGACGGCGCCACCAGGCCGTCCACCCACTGCAGCTTCTGAAAAAAGGCGCCCAGGCGCAGGTCCTTGTGCAGCAGCGCCAAGGCATGTGTCTGGACCATCACCACCACTGCCAGACCGCGCAGCCAGTCGAAGGCGCGCACGCGACCGGGACCTGGGCTCAAGTTGCTCTCCGTCCGAAAGTTGTCGGGTTCTCGACCACAGATATCATGTCGCCAAAGGTTGCTCCCCAGGCCGCTGGGGTGGCGAAGCTCTGAGCGGATCCTTTGCTCCTCGCGGGGAGGGCATCATGGCGCTGTCATGGCTGGCCATCGCAGCGCTGCTGGCGGCCGCCGAGAGCAACTCGGCGGCCCGGGCGCGCGCCGAGATCGAGCAGCAGCTCAAGCAGCTGACCAAGGCCGAGCCCCCGCGGCTCCAGCTGGAACTGCTGCCGGTCTCCGCCGCCGGCTATCAGCTCACACAGGCGAAGCTCCTGCTCGACGGAAGGCCGCTGGCAATTCCCTCGGTCGAATCGCTCCGGACCGGCGCCCGCCTCTTCGACGGCATGGTAGCCCCCGGCAAGCACGAGCTCGAGATCACCCTCGACTACCTCGGCGACTCCGGGCTGTTCAGCTACATGTCGGGCTACAAGTTCCGCTTGGCGCGCAAGGTGACCCTCGTCTCGCAGCAGGGGCTGCTGGCGGCGGTCAGCATCCAGGCGGTGGCCGATCCCTCGGTCGAGGACTGGAAGCAGCGCCTGAGCATCCAGGTCGGGCGGCGCGACCAGATGCTGGCAGCGGTGGACGACGGCGAGCTGCCAGCCGCGCCGCGCCGAGTCGCCCTCGCGCCCCCGCCGCCGGCGCCGGCGCCGGCAGC
>JBBIQS010000163.1:0-6966 GCA_037442205.1 Myxococcales bacterium | reverse complement strand
GCGGGCGCGGGAGCCTGCACGGACGCAGCTGCCGCCGGGGTAGCAGGGGACGGCGCGGGCGTCGCCGCTCTCTCGGCTGGCTGAACCTGCTCAGCGGAGGGCCCCCGCCCGGCGCCGTTCGAGGAGAGGCGCCCGGCGACTCCCGCGACCAGCACCGCAGCAACGCCGGCGGCGCCCCACACCAGGAGCTTGGGGCGCGCCACCGATCCCTTGGCGGCACTCGCCACGGGCTCGGCCAGCGTCGGCGCCTTCGGGGTCGCGACGGCGTCCTTGGCGACCGTGGCCGCATCGGGGTCGTCGCCGCGCACCAAGGGCGGCTGGAGAGCGGCCCCGTCAACCCTGGCCTGCGGCGCAGGAGCGATCGCCAGAGCATGCTCGCCGGTGCGCGGGCCGGGGATGGGCGGCGGCTCGCCGTAGAGGCGACGCATGAACACCGCGACGTCATACTCCTGGGGAGTGTGCGCCTCGCGGTGGATCACCTCGCCCAGCGCGTCGGCCAGCTCGGCCGCTGACTGGAAACGCTGCGCCGGCTCGCGCTGCAGCGCCTTCATGATCACCGCCGACAGCCCGTGCGGGAAGCTCGGGTCCATCCGGTCGGGAGGCGGTATCAGCCGCGACTGCACCGCGGCCTTGATTGCCCGCTCGTCCGTGGAGTCGAACAGCGGGCTGCGCAGGTTGAGGGCGGATTCGTACATCACCGCCCCCAGCGCAAAGATGTCGGTGCGCGCGTCGAGGTCGCCGCCCACCACCTGCTCCGGCGCCATGTAGCGCAGCTTGCCCTTGAGGATGCCGACGCTGGTGCGCAGCTCGGCCGGGCGGGCGATGCCGAAGTCGGCCAGCTTCACGTCGCCGGCGTAGGAGAGCAGCACGTTGTGCGGGGTGACGTCGCGGTGGATCAGGTGCGAAGGTCGGCCCTGCTCGTCCGCCACCTGCCAGGCATGAGTGAGCGCGCGGGCGATGCAGCGCCCGACATGCGCCGCCAGCGCCGGGGCGATTCGCACCCCGGTGGAGGAAGGAGTCTTGAGGGCGTCGGCGATCAGCTTGCGCAGCGTCACCCCGTGGACGAACTCCATCGCCAGGTAGAGCTCGCCGCGCTCTTCGGCGAAGTCGAAGATCTGCACGATATGCGGATGGTTGAGCCTCGCCGCCACCGAGGCCTCGTGCATGAACATCTCGCGGAAGCCCGGCTCGGCCGACAGCTCCGGCAGCATGCGCTTGAGGGCCACCGTCTTGGCGAAGCCGCCGTGGCCGATGCTGCGCGCCAGGTACACCTCGGCCATCCCGCCTGCCGCAAGGCGACCGACGACTTCGTATTTCCCCAGCCGCTGTCCCGGCTCCAGGTGCAATGGAGCCTCCCCTGAAAAACACTTTCCGTTGCGCTCGTCGGTCCCCCTCAGTCGTCTAGCAAGTTGACCGGGACCCGGGTCACCTGGCCAGGTTTGACGAGCACCGTCACCTGGCGAGTCTTCTTCAGCTCCTCGTTCACCAGCTCGAAGATCTGCTCCCCTTCCACCACCGCGAACTTCGGCCCCGGGATCTGCGCCACCTTGTGCTTGAACAAGTAGACGTCGGCGCCCGGAGTGATGATGAACTGTACCTCTCCCCTATTGAACTTGAAGCTCTTCTCGACGGTCACTCCAGGCCTGATGGCTACCCCAAAAGGCCTGCTCAGGCCCAGTTCGAAGTTGACCAATGTCAGGGTGTGGTTGCCTTGTGAAAACCTTGCCTCCAGCGGCGTGCGCCCGAGGTTGACCGCTCCCTCGTAGACCTCGGCCGGCGGATCGCAGGCCACGGTCAGCGTCCCCTGCCCCGAAGGATCGGCCCGCGCCGGCTCGGGCCGGCTCGGCTCCGGGCGCGAGGCCTCGGGGCGGGTCGGGATCGGCCTGGTCGGCTCGCGGTGGGAGGTCTCCCGGGGGCGGGAGTCGGGGCGCTGCGGGCGCGCCCCCAGGTCCGAGGCGCGGCGATCCAGCTCCAGCACCAACTCCTGGCCGGGCGCGGTCCCCACGGTGAAGCTGCGGCGGCTGGGCAGGTAGCCGTCGAGCTCGGCCACCACCTCGACCTTGGCATTGGGCGACAGCTTGAGGGTGGTCGGGGCTGCCCCCACCTTGACCCCGCCCACGAAGATCTCGGCGCCCTTGGGCAGGGTGACCACCGAGACTGAAACCCGCTCCTCCTGCGTGGCCTCGTCCAGCTCGAGCTCGACCGAGGCGGCCTTGCCCGCCGCCAGTTCGATCCGTTGCCTGGCGTCAAGGCGGCCGGGCAGCTGCGCCAACACCTCGTGCTCGCCGGGAGCCAGCCCGCGCACCGTCGCGGGGGCCCGCTCGGAATGAGGCCGCCCGTCGATGGTCAGCTGTGCCCCCTCGGGGCGGGTGGTGACTTTGAGAGACGCGGTCTGCTGGCCCGGCGACTTAGGCTGGGCGGACGAGATCGCTGCGCCGGTGTGCCCGTGAGGCAGCAAGAACAGCAGTGCGATTCCCGCGGCCAGCCCGGCGGCGGCCGCCAGTCCCACGGCCAGCTTGCGGCGCGCCACCGCCCGGCGCATTCGCTTCGAGAGCGTGGTGCTGGTCCGCTCGCTGGGAGAATCGATCGGGGTTCGATCCCTGGCGCCGGCCAGCGGCTCGGCGTCGGGATCGGCGATCGGCGGCCCGGGCCGCAGGCGCTGTCCGCTGGGAGGGGTCGCCCGCGGTGCCAGGCGAGTGGCCGCCGGCTTGGGCTCCGGGGCCGGCGCGGCAGCCACGTCTGCGCTCAGAGGGCGCCCGCTCGCCCGCTCCCTGGCGAGCCGCTCGGAGTAGATGCCCTTCATGAACTCGGAGAGATGGGTCGCGGACGCCGGCTGGCGGTTGGCCAGCAGCCACTCCTCGAGGGCGACCTGCAGCTCGCGCAGGTCGCGGTAGCGCCGCTCGGCGTCCTTGGCCAGCGCCTTGAGGACGATGGCGTCCAGGTCCTTGGGGACGCGAGGCGCCACCTGCGACGGCGTCGGCACTTCGCAGGCGGCCACCGCCTGCAGGGTGCGGATCTCGTTGTCGCGCTTGAACAGCCGCTGCAGGGTCAGCAGCTCCCAGAGGACGGTGGCCAGGGCGAACTGGTCGGTGCGCTGGTCGATGTCCTTGCCCGCGGCCTGCTCCGGGCTCATGTACGAGTACTTGCCCTTGAGCACGCCGGTGCGGGTGTGGCTGGCCTGGTCGGCGGCCTTGGCGATGCCGAAGTCCACCACCTTCACCGCTCCCTCGAAGCTGACCAGGATGTTCTGCGGCGAGATGTCGCGGTGGATGATGTTCAGCGGCTGGCCGGCCTGGTCGGTGCGCTTGTGGGCGTAGTCGAGGCCGGCGGCAGCATCGGCGATGATCCGGCACACCAGCGGCACCGGCAGCGCCTTCCCCACCTCCACCGAGTGGCGCCACACCTTCCTGGCGTCCTCGCCGTGGATGTACTCCATGGCGATGAAGTAGCTGCGGTCCTGCGAGCCCAGGTCGAAGATCTGCACGACGTTGGGATGGTTGAGGCGCACCGCCACCCGCGCCTCGTGCAGGAACATCTGGATGAACTCTTCGCTCTCCGCCAGGTGCGGCAGGATCCGCTTGATGACGATGAGCTTTTCGAATCCCTCCAGCCCGGCCTGGCGCGCCAGCCAGATCTCGGCCATGCCGCCGGTCGCGATCTTTTCCAGCAACTCGTAGCGGCCGAACTTTTCCATGGCTTGGTGGACGGGGCGGTGGCGCCCGGCAGATCCTAGGGGCGCCCTCCTGCCCCGTCAAACATGCAGCCGGCCGAGCGAGCCCTGAATCCGCCCTGTTTTCGGGGAGCTTTGCCGACTTCCCCCTCCCGATACGACGACGCGGCGCCCGCTGCTTGCGGAGCGCCGCGTCGAGGATTCGCGAGAGGCCAGCGGCTCTAGAAGGTGTACTTGATCTTCGGGTAGAGCGCGATGTAGCCGATGTTGGGCATGGCGAACAGGCCGCCGTGGACGTCGGCGCCGATGCTGAAGTGGTCCATGTGGGTCGCGTACTCCACGCCCACCGCCAGGCCCACCGGGACGGCCCAGGTCACGCCCTGCCGCGGCTCGGGGTCGAGCATGGCGTAGCCCACCCGCAGCCGGGGCATCACCTTCAGCCGCTCCGAGAGCGGGATCTTGAAGGTCAGCTCGGCGGCGATGGTGGTGGCGGTAAAGTTGTCGGCGATCGGGGTCTTGTCGGCGACCGGGTCGACCACGCAGTTGCCCTTCTTGTCCACCTGCGAGAAGCAGCTGGCCCCCGAGGCTCCCAGGCCGAACACCAGACCCAGCGACATCAGCTGGCTGATGTCGTAGCCGACTCCCAGCTGCAGGTAGAACTGCATGTTGGAGAAGGGCTGGCTGGCGCCGTCGCTGCCCTTGCCCATCATGGTCGAGAAGCCGCCGATGTTGACGTCGGCGAAGAAGCCGGAGGCAAGCTTCTGCTCCACGCCGGCGGCGGGGGTGGCGGCGCCGGCGGGGCTGGCCGCCAGCAGGGTCGCCGCCAACGCGGCGAAGGTGGCAATGCTCTTCATGTCGCTCTTCTTCTCGTGTGGGGAGAGAAAGGTTGGGCTACTCGCCGGCTTCGTCGTCGCCGCCGGCGCCGGCGGCCTTGAACACCCAGGGGTAGTTGATGACGCACACCCCGCCGCCCTTGGGCTCGGGGAACTTCCAGCGCCGCACGCGGGTGAGGATGCAGCCCTCGGCGTTGGCGTTGTTGAGGGTGGTCTGGCCGATGCTGGCGTCGCCGACGCCGCCGGTGGCCTCGATGGTGAAGCTGACCTGCACCTTGCCGGACAGGTTGGGGTCCTTGGAGAGCTCGGTCTCGTAGCAGTAGCGGATCTCGTTGGCGTGGCGGCTGATCACCTTGCTGATCGAGGTGCGCTCGCAGCTGCCGGTGACGGTGGTCTTGCCGGGCACCACCCGGGTCTCGCCCTTGCCCTTGCCGCCGCCCAGCGAGAAGCCGCCGCCGCTTCCGCGGCCGCCGCCCTTGGTCCCCAGGCCGCCCAGGCCCAGGCCGGTGCCGCCGCCGCCGGGGCCGGTGCCGCGCGAACCGAGGCCGCCGACGCCGTGGGTGTCGGCCACGCCGCTGTCCTTGAGGCTGCCCAGCGCCTGGTTCAGGCCGGTGCCCAGACCGCCGCCGGAGAAGACGTTGTTGGTCGATCCGTCGGCGCCGCCCAACAGCGCCAGCAGGCCGGAGTTCATCACCTTCTTCTTGTCATCCTCGCGCTTGGTGGCGAACTCGCTCGACTTCTTGTTGTCCTTCTTGTCGCCGTACTTCTCCTCGATCTTGACCTTGGGCTGCTCCTTGACCTCCTTGACCTCCTTCTTCTTCTTCTCCTTCTCCGGAGGCTTGATCACCAGCTTGGCGTAGCGCTGGGGATTCTTGAAGAGGTCGTCGGAGAGCGACTCGGCGTTGACGTCGGTCATGAAGATGGCGGCCAGCAGCACCGCCGCCGCCATGAAGGCGGTGGTCACTGCGCGGGTGAAGTAGAAGTCGAAGCCCTCGGCGGCGGTGCCCAGCCGGTGCGGGCGCACCCAGCGGATGAGGAACGAGGTGTTCTCCACGCTCACCTGCACCCGGTCGTGCAGGTGCATCGACAGGGTGTGCGAGGGGACCGCCGAGCTGGCGGCCTTGAGCGAGCCCTCCGCGAGCAGCTGCTCGCGGCCCATCTCGCTGTCGCCGCGGCGCAGCACCACCTCGGCTTCGCCAGGGATGGTAAGGGTGCAGGTGTTGCCGTTGGTGGCGGCCAGCGGGAAGGACTCGCCCACCGAGGCGCTGTAGACCTGGAAGTGGTTGCTGTGGCCGGAGCCGACCAGGACCTGCTTCCCCTCCTCGTCGAAGTGGGCGACGTTGATGATGGTGTCGCCCCACAGCAGCGCGACCTCGAGCTGCTTGTCATCGGGAGCCGGGGTCTCCTCCGGGGGAAGCTCCTCGTTGAACAGCCGCGCCGCCCGCCCCACGGTGGCGCCCACCGGCATCGGCGGCGGACGGGGCTTGGACTCGGCCTTCTTCTCGGCCTTGACCGCGGCCTTGGCGCCCTCGAGCAACACCTCGACCTTGGTGCCGCCCAGCTCGACCAGGTCCCCGGCCTTGAGGACGGTGGGGCCCTTGACCGCGCTGCCCGAGATCTTGGTGCCGCCCTCGGTGCCCAGATCGATCACCGTGACCTGGTTGGCGTCGAACTTGAGCATGCAGTGCAGCGCGGCGACCTTCGGGTCCTCGACCCGCACCGCCGCCGCCGGGCCGGAGCCGATGATCAGGCTCTCCGGCTGCTCCTGGGAAACCTCGCGGCGGTCGCCGCCGGGGGAGGCAATCTTGAGGACGAGCTTCTTGGCCATGGTCTCTCTAGCCTTTCGTGCCCTGCTGGCTTGCGGGCGAGCGCGGCCTTGGTCGGCCGGCTCCTTGGGGTGTGACACCCGCCGCCGGGGCGCGGTTCCCTGTTCTTAGAGGTTGTCGACCGACTTCTGCAGCTCGGGCAGGAAGTCGCTGCGCAGCTTGATCAGGTTGCCGAACTTGGTGCGCTTCTTCTGCAGCAGGTAGCTGCCCTCGGGCTTGGTCAGCTCGCCTTCGAGGGTGACGTCGTTGAAGTCGATGACCGTCTTCTTCTTGAACACGGTCTTGTCGGCCTCCTGGATCACCTTCTGCGCCCCGGCCGCCGAAGCGACTGAGAGCGAAGACGCCGCCAGGAGCACCGCCAACGTGCGCTTCATCGATACCTCCACCTGCACGCCCCGGCGCTGCCGGAGCCGGCGGGCCGCCTGAACAGGGACCGCCCGGAAAGGCGAGACTATAGAACCATCGCGCTCGAAAGCTCAAGCGCTTCCCCCCTCGCCCTGGGGCGACGGGGGCTGTCGAAGGCGCCGGCTACGGCTTGGCCGCGTCGGCGGGAGCGTCCTTGGGGGCCTCGACCACCGCCGGGGCACCGTTGGCGGCGGGGGCGGCCGCCGCCGGCTGGGCGGGAGCGGCCGGGGCC
>JBBIQS010000162.1:0-7438 GCA_037442205.1 Myxococcales bacterium | reverse complement strand
GCTGCCCCGGCTGTCCCTGCTGGCCCTGGCCGTGGTGGGGGTGGCCGTGAGGCTGCCCGCCGCCGAAGCCCGGCGCCGGAGCGCTCTGGCCGTTGGCGGCCGGAGCGGCCACCGGAGCCTGCGGAGCCTCGGGAGCGGGGCTGCGCAGCTGCATTTCGGCAGCCGGCTGGCTCGCGGGTTCCCGCGCCGGGCTGGCGGCCTCGGCGGGTGGGGCTGGGGGGGTCTGGGGGGAGCTCATCCCTTCGTCGGATCCGTTCGTCATGTTCCGTCCTGCCCGCGAAACTGAGTGAGGCGCCGCCCGATCTCGGGCGGCGGGGCGCGGCGGGCCGCGCGCTCCTGTGAAGACCTGGTGCCCGCGTTCTCTGCGGGCGCTGTTCAACGTCCTTTGCTGCTTCCGCCGGGCGGCCACTATTCAGAGGCTGCGGCCGCCCAGGGCCGGAAAAGTCAATCTGTCGCTCGCGGCAGCGGTGGGTGGTGCTGTCCGGTGGTCCCTTGCCCTCGTCCACCGCCGCGCGCTCTCACCGAGCGCGCTCTGCCGTCAGGCTGCTCTCGCGCCAGCCGGCTCGACCGACCAACGACCCGCCGGCTGGACCCCAACTGCCTGCTGCGTTCCGGGCCGCCGCATCGAGAGACCGAGCGCGAAGGCGGGCCTGGGGACATCCGCGGGCACCCGATCCGCTGCTGCCTCGGTGCCGCCGGCGCGGGAGACCAACCCTGAACCCCGCAGCCACAAGCCCAACCTCTCCCGATATTGCGCCACTCGGCCCCCCGACTTCAAGGCTTCTTTGCGCGAATCTGTGAACCTCGCCCGACCTGGGCACTGTCCGCGGGGACCATCCGCTCCCGCGGCTCCCCCTCCAACGGAGCGGGCCGGGCGCCCCGACGGCTCGTAGGCGGACGCGCTCGCCCCCGGTCCGTCGCCCATCTTGAATCCTCTTGCAGCTACAGATAATCGCGGCACTTGCTCTCTGGGGAAGCCCTTGCCCGCTCAGGCAGCGGCCGGCAACAAGCCGACCGGCGCTCTTTGGATGTGCCAGAGGCCCAAAGCTCTCACAGCACGCCCGGGAAGCAGGCAGTCACATAGCCATCTGCGCCGACGGGCGCAATGCCGAGGTCGGACGGCGCCCGCGGAGGCCAGCGCACGCCCGCCCGGGGCGCCGAGCCCTGTCAACCCCTGATAAACAAAGGCAATTGCGCCTTGATGCCCCAGCCGCGCTCTGCTAGAAAAGTGCCCGCCGAGGCCCGGTCCCAGCCCCTTCTCCCGGGGCAGTCCGCCTCGGCGGTCCAAGCCCAAGAAAAGGAGTCGTCCCCGGTGAAAGGCTCTTCCCTCGTCGCGGTGATCGTCGGAGCAATCCTGGCCTCGGTGGTGTGGCAGGCCGCCCGCGGCCCGGTCTCGCGAGGCCCCGCCGGCGGCGCCAACTCGGCCATCGGCGACCAGACGATCTACAGCGTGCCAGTCGGCGCCAGCCCGGTGAGCGGCTCGCCGACCGCCAAGGTCACCATCATCGAGGCGACCGACTTCCAGTGCCCCTATTGCAGCAAGGCCAACACCACCATCCACCAGTTGCAGCGGGCCTACGGCGGCGACGTGCGGCTGGCGGTGAAGATGAACCCGCTCAGCTTCCACAAGTTCGCCCCGCTGGCCGCCCAGGCGGCGCTGGCGGCGCACGAGCAGGGCAAGTACTTCGAGATGCACGACAAGCTCTTCGACAACCAGCAGAGCCTGGGCCGGGAGAGCCTGGAGAAGTACGCCCAGGAGCTGGGGCTGGACATGGAGCGGTTCCGCGCCGCGCTCGAGCGGCAGGACGTCAAGGACCGCATCGCCGCCGACCAGGCGCTGGTCACCTCCCTGGGCGCCGGCGGGACGCCCTCGTTCTTCATCAACGGGCGGCTGGTGGTCGGGGCCCTGCCGTTCGAGGAATTCAAGAAGGTGATCGACGAGGAGCTGGAGAAGGCCAACCAGGCGCTGGCCCGCGGGATCGCACCGGAGGCCCTCTACCAGGAGTTGGTCAAGGGCGGGAAGACGGCCCCCGGCGCTCGGACCTCTACGCCGTAGCTTCCTCGCCGCTTCCCTGCCTCGGCAACCCGGCGGCTCCCTGAGTCTCGGCCAGCGAGTGGGGCTCGCCGGTCGAATGGCGCCCGGTCCGCCGAGCGCCCATTGACTCCCGAAGAGCTGTCACAGCCCCGGTTCGCTCGCAGCCTCCTGCGGCCGCAGCCCGTCGGCGCGTGCGCCTGGCGCCTCGAGCCGCCGATCTCGGTCGCGACCGCCTCCTCGCGCGGCGGCGGCCAGTGCCGCGCCAGCCGCCTCGCCCACGCCGCGCCAAGCGAACCGGGCGGGCGATGAGGCGGCCTCGGTTCGCTTGGAGCCCGGCTACTGGAAGTCGTTGACGCCGGTGACGCGCACCTGCTCTCCCACCCCGACGGTGACCGAGCGGGTGGCCTTGCGGCCGTCATCGGCGACGTAGGTGATGGTGTGCTCGCCGGCGGCGATCTCCAGCGGCTGGACCGGGGCGATCGGCGTGTAGCGGCCCGAATCCTTGCCGTCGATCAGCACCTTGGCCACCGGCGTCGAGCTGGAGATCAGCTTGCCGAAGCCCTTGGGCGCCGGCGGAGCCTTGGGAGTCTTCTCCACGGCCTGGACCGGCTTCTCGACCCCCTGGACCTCGCGCGGGGGCTTGGGCAGCGCAGCCTTGGCCTCCTCCTTGTCGAGGATGGCCACTACCGCCACTTCGGCGGCGTCCTTGCGCCACTCCACCGGCTGGATCGACGGTTTGTACCCGCGCATGGTCAGCTTGACCGAGGTCACCTTGGCCGGGTCCAGCCCCTTCAGGGTCTTGGGCGTCTTGCCCTGCTTCTTTCCGTTGATCTCGATGTCGGCTCCCGCCGGCTCGCTCTCCACCTTGAGATCGGGGGCCGCCGCCTTCTCGACCTTCGCCTCGGGCGTGGGCTCGGCCTTGGGCGGCTCGCGGTTGCCGGCCGGCTCTGGTGGCTTGGGATCGCCGGCGGAGGCCTGCGCGCCGGGCTCAGGCTTGGGCTCCGGCGGCTTCTCCGGCTCAGGAGGCGGCTCCTGCTCCAGCGCGAAGTCCACCTGCGCCGCGGCGCCGGCGGCCAGCGTCACCTTCTGCTTGCGAGCGAGATAGCCGGCCGCGCGGGCCTGCACCTCGTACTCGCCGGCCGGCAGCTCGAGCTGGCTGCCGTTCTTGGCGGCCTTGCCGCTCACGCTCACCTGCGCCGAGGCCGGCTGAACCTTCAAGGTCAGGGTCCCGTTCTTGGGCTTGAGCGCCAGCATCGCGCCGACGGCGACGACCACCGCCAGCACCGCCCCGCCGACGATCAGCGGCAGCTTGCTGCCGGCCTTCTTCTGGGGCACCAGCGTCGCCGGGCCGGTCTCGTCGGGAGGCAGATCCTCGGTCTGCTCGGGCTCCAGCTCTGGCGCCGGCGCGGCCACCGCCACCGCGCCCTTGGTCTTTCGCGGCGGCGCCGGCGGGCGCACGCCCATCACCGTCTCGCCCCCGTAGGACTGGGCCGCGCCCGGCTCTGGCTCGTCGACCGGGGCCTTGCGCACCTTGGTGCTGGACTTGGTGGGCGGGGCCGCCAGCGGGCTGGTCAGCCCGATCATTGTCTTGGCGACCTCGAGGTTGTCGTCCCCGCCGTCGAACTGGGTCGGAGCCTCCGCGCCGTGCAGGGTCGGCGGCTCGCTGGCCGGGGTGGCGGTGTCCTCGTCGTCGTCGCCCAGCCGGCGCTGCCCTCGGGCGGCCTTGGCGCTGTCGGCGAACGGAGAGCGGAAGACCTCGGTGCGGTCGGCGGAGGGCTGCTCCCCGTCGCCGGGGTCGGCGGCCTGGAAGGGATCGTCGGCCGGCGGGGCAGCGGCTGCCGGCATGGCCGGGCCGGTCTTGCGCGCTCCCACCGGCGGGGCCACCGGCATCCGGCGACTGGCGGTCAGGCCGGTGGTCTCGACCTGCTCCGGCTTGGAGACTGAGGCGATCCGCTCCAGGCGCTCCTGCTCCTTCTTGAGGTCTTCGACGAAGGCCTCCTTCATGAAGGTGCCCAGCTGCTTGCCGGTGTAGATCTGGTCGCCGGACATCAGGAAGCGCATCAGATCTTCCTGGAAGTCGGAGCACCACTGGTAGCGGTCCTCGACCTCCTTGGCCAGCGCCTTGAGGATGATCTTCTCCAGCCCCTCGGGGATCTGAGCGTTGTACTGCCGCGGCGGCAGTACCTCGGCGTTGCGCACCTTCTCCAGGGTGGAGAAGTCGCTCTCGCCGACGAACAGCCGCTCGCCGGTGAGCATCTCGTAGAGGATCACGCCCACCGCGAACAGGTCGCTGCGGTGGTCGATCGGCAGCCCGCGGACCTGCTCCGGGCTCATGTAGCCGAACTTGCCCTTGAGGATGCCGGCCTGGGTCTTCTGGGCGCGGTTGGCGGCCTTGGCGATGCCGAAGTCGATGATCTTCACCTCGCCGTCGAACGAAAGCAGGATGTTCTGCGGCGAGACGTCGCGGTGGACGATGTTCAGGTCCATGCCCCGCGCGTCCTTCTTGCGGTGGGCGTAGTCGAGCCCCTCGCAGATCTTGGAGGCGATCAGCACCGCCTGGGCGGTGGGCATGGTCTCCTTGCGCTTGCGGTAGCGCTCCAGCAGGTGGCGCAGGTCCTTGCCGGAGACGTACTCCATCGCGATGTAGTAGCTCTCGTCGTGCTTCCCGAGCTCGTAGATCTGGACGATGTTGGCGTGGTTGAGCTGGACGCTGATGCGCGCCTCGTCCAGGAACATGGTGATGAACTCGGAGTCCTCCACCATGGTCGGCAGGATGCGCTTGATGGCCATCAGCCGTTCGAAGCCTTCGACCCCGAAGGCCTTGCCCAGGAAAACCTCCGCCATCCCGCCGACGTTGACGCGCTCGAGCAGGAGGTACTTGCCGAAGGGAATGGGCTTCTTCATGCGGCCTCGTCTGGCTTTCCGACCGGCGGCGCCTGTCGCGCCCGCTCGGGTTCTGGGTGCGGCGCGTCAGCCCGAGTCAACCTGGACCGCGCGGCGGCACCGGCACTGCTAAATTGGCGATTTTAGAGGCCGATCATCGACCGGTCAATCGGGCGTTTTCCCCGGGTCGGCGCGGCCGCACCGGCGGCGCCTCGCGCGGCCCGGGAATGGGTTCGCTTCCGGCACTACGAGCTGGCAGGCGCGTGCCCGGCCGTCGGCTGGGCGGCCTGGGGCGGCTACTCGGCGCGCTTCACCTTCTCGAAGAGCTTGAGATAGCGGGTCGAGGCGAAGTCGACGATGCGGCCCTCGTTGATCCGGTCGGCCGACTCGGCGCTGATCAGCCCTTCGAACAGCACCTTGCCGGCGTCGGCGGGGTCGGCGATCGCCACCTTGATGGTCGAGGCCAGGGCCGCACCCTTGCGCGCACGCACGACTGCCAGGCAGGCCTCGCGGTCGAGGGTCTCCGGCTTGTCGGTGGTGAAGGCGACGTAGGTCACCACGTGGGAGGCGCTGGTATCGACCTTGACCTCCTTGATGCGGGCGGCGAACTCGGTGTCGGCGAGGGCGGCGCGGATGCTGTCCTCGGCCTGCTTGCCGATCCCGGCGCCGAACTGGTCGCCCTTGGCGATGGCCGCGCTCAGGTCCTTGACGGTGATCTTCTGCTTGTAGACCGAGGAGAAGTTGCGGGCGATGGCCGGCAGGCGCTCCTTCTCGGGCATCTTCTGGACCTTGGGGTCCTCGGCGGCGGCCTGGTAGTCGCGCCACAGGCGGAACTCCTCGGCGGTCATCGGCAGGTCGGCGGCCAAGGCCTGGCCGGAGTAGGCGATAACGAGCGGGAGGGCGAGCGCGAAGGTGCGAAGGTTCATGGTGTGAGGCTCCTTGAAGTCGGGGGGAGTCTAGCGAAGCGGTCGCCAGCACGACAAGCGGGTCTGCTGCGGCTCGCTCGGGAGCAAAGACGGGGCCCGGCGGCGAAGGCCCCGCCCTTGAGCGCCCCGGCGCCGTCTGTTACAGGGATGGCCCATGAACCTCACCTGCCACGGCTGCGGAAAGACCAACGAGCTGCAGGGCATCGTCGGGCGAGCCAGCGAGTGCGAGCACTGCGGCGCCGACCTCCACTGCTGCTACCAGTGCCGCTTCCACGATCCGTCGGCGGCCAAGGAATGCCGCGAGCCGCAGGCGGATGTGCCCCGGGAGAAGGACCGCTCCAACTTCTGCGAGTTCTTCGAGGTCGGGATGCCGCGCGGCAAGAGCGGGGCGGACATGAACGCCGCCAAGGCGGCCTTCGAGGCCCTGTTCAAGAAGAAGTGACCGGGCCCACCTGGCCGGCCAGCCAGTCCAGGTAGGCGCGGTGACCGCCGGCGACCGGCAGGGCGATCACCTCCGGGCAGCTGTACGGGTGCAGCGCCAGCACCCTCTGCTTGAGCGGCTCCAGGGCCTCGGCGCGGGTCTTGATCACCATCAGCGCCTCGGCCTCGTCGCACACCTTTCCCTCCCAGCGATAGATCGACCGCATCCCCGGAACGATGTTGGCGCAGGCCGCCAGCCGCTCTTCGACCAGCGCGCGGGCGATGCCCGCCGCCTTGTCCGCAGAAGGCGCGGTCACCAGCACCACCAGGAACTCGTTCGCCGGCTGCTCCATCAGCGCCTCCTCGCGATTCTCACGCGCCCTCAGTGGGCCGGGCCTGCCGAGAGCTTGGCGTCGCACAGCAGGACCCGGCGCGCCCGCTCCTTGAAGCGCGGGTAGACGGTGCGCAGCCCTCCGTCGATCAGCTGCTCCCAGCCGGCGAGGTAGAGCACCGGCCCGCCTCGGGTCAGCAGCGCCTCCAGCCTGGGCGCGGCTGCTCCCGCCTGCGCCTCCAGCGCCGCGGCCTCGGCCGCCGAGAAGTGGTAGCGGAACAGCTGCGCCTTGCCCAGGTAGCTGCGGGCCAGGGCGTACTGCTCCCCGGCGGAGCTGCCCTCGATCCCGGCGCGCGCCTCGGACTCCAGCAGCGCTCGCAGGTGCTCTGCTGTCAGCAGCTCATCTTCCAGGCGCGCCACCGCCAGGCGGGCAGCCTCGGGGTCGCCAAGCAGCTCGAGCGGTGCCCCGGTGTGCCGGCAATAGGCCTCGGCGCCGGCAAACTCGTAGGGCAGCTCAAGGGCCGCCGCCAGCTCCCCCACCCCGCCTCCGAGCCTCTCGCCGCGCTCCAGCGCCTCCGCCAGCGCGCCCTGCCCGACCTCGGCCAGCGCCGCCGCCATCTTCTGGCGCAGCGCCGCGCCCCGCTCTCGCCGCAGGGCGACCGACGGCTCGGCCAGCTCCAGGGCCACTGCCTTCGGGCTCAGCTCCTCGAGCAGCGCCGCTAGCCTCGGCAGGCCAGCCGGGTCGCGGTGGACCACGCCGGCCAGGATCAGGTCTTGCGCCATCGGCCCTCTGTCCCTGCGCGGCGCCGCCGGCCGGAGCCGGCGGCACACCCGCTAATTGGG
>JBBIQS010000161.1:0-8049 GCA_037442205.1 Myxococcales bacterium | reverse complement strand
GCGGTCTTCTCCGCCGACGGCAAGCGGCTGGCTTCCCCTCGCGCTCCTGCCGCTCGGCGCCGGCCGGGCGGGAGCGGGTGGGGCGGCGGGCGGCGGGAATTCGGCCGGCGGTGCTTGGACCGGCAATGGCGCCGGAGACGGAACGGCCGCCGGAGCGGTGAGGGCGGGAGCGGGCGGCGTCGCCCGGGTGGCGTAGAAGGTGGCCGTGGCCCCGGCCGCCGCGCCCGCAGCGAAGGCGGCGGCGAGCATCTTGGCGGAGAAGGTCCTGCCCGCCGCCGTTCTTGCAGCCGGCGCGTGCGAGGGCTGCGCGGTTGGCGTGAGCGCCGGCAGGTCGCCCTTGGCCCCGAGGATGTTCTCCACGTGGGCGAACACCCGCTCGCGGGCGCCCGGCGGCGGGCCCTCGACCCCGCGGTCGGCGTCGCGCTCGGCCGAAAGGAGCTCTTCGAGAGCGGGCGGCATCGGTCCCAGGTCCCTCTCGCTCATGGCGTGCCCCGCTTCCGGTCCTCGCCCTCGACGAACCGGGCCAGGGCCTGGCGGCCGAGACGAAGCCGGGAGTACACGGTGTTGAGCGGCACGGCCAGCATCTTGGAGATCTCTGGAGCAGCGTGACCCTCGAGGTCGTGGAGGACAACCGTCTCCCGCTGCTCGTCGCTCAGCGTGGACAGCGCTCGCATCAGGGTGGCGCGCGCCTCTCGGGCGGCGAGCGCCTCGTGGACCCCAGGGCGGTGGTCGATCACGTCCGCCCCGACCACTTCCTCTACCGACTCCTTCTGTTGTCTCGGCCGTCGGCGGTAATTGGCGGCCACTCGCACGGCGATGGCCGACAGCCACGCCCACTCTGAGCCGCCGTCGAACTCGGACCAGCGAGTGGCGGCGATCACGAACACATCCTGCGTCAGGTCTTCGCGGTCGGCTTCACGCACTCCCAGCCGGAGCAGCAGCCGCCAGACTCGATCGAACGAAGCATCGTAGAGGACCCGGAAGGTCAACGCCTGTTCCTTCCTGTCATCTCTCCCGCCCATGCTCATGTCGGTTCGCCGCGTTTCCATCACGCTGCCGTTCGCGGTTCAAGGGAGCCCGGCCTCGAGCCGCAGCCCCAGGGCGGCGGCGACCGGCGGAGAGGACCACAGCGTCGCTCCGTCGTCGGCGTCGCGCAGGGAGACGGTCCCGAGGGGAACCTGGAGGTCGAACGAGACCGCCGCCGCCAGGGTCGCGGAGAGCGGCGCGCGCCACTGGATGCGGGCCCCGGCGATTCCCGGAGTGCGCGCCGCGTCGCGGACGTCGACCAGCCGGTTCGACGACAGGCTCATCCGGGCGAGGCCTGCCAGCAGGCAGGCTCCGAAGGCATCGAGCTCCCGGCAGGCGAGAAGCTCGCCGATCACCGCCGAGACGCTGACCTGTCCGCCGGGCACGCCGCGATGAGCCGGCGCGTCCAGGCGCCCCTCGAACGCCGCGCTCCAAGGGCCGCGGCGGACCGCGAGCTGGGCGCTGGTCCCGACGGTCGGTGCCGGCTCGAGCCCGAGCACGCCGAGGGCGCCCAGGGAGAACGAGATCCCGACCGTCTGCTCCTTCGTCTCCACCGCGGGAACTGGGCTGGCGGGAACGGCCGCCGGCGCGGGGCCGGGCTCCGGAGGGGAGGGATGCGCGGGCGGATCGGCCGGGGCGGCGGCCGCCGGCGAGAGCAGCGGATCGAGCGCGAGGCTGATGGCGAACGGGAGCGCGTCGACGAGCGAGCGGCAGCCGTCCGGCGCGCCCAGCACGCGGCGGCCGACGACCGATTCTCCCGAGAGCATCTCCACGATTGCCTGGGTGGCCGGCTCGTTCACCGTGACGCGGATGGTGCTCTTGGCGTCCTGGGTCAGCCCGTCGTATCCCAGCCGCGCCGCCACCAGGCGCCGCAGCTCGAGCTCGCTCAAGCAGCTGGGCGATGAGCGATCCCGGTACTCGAGCCGGGCGGCCATGCGGGGCTGCGCCGAGGCGGAAGACAGCGGCGCCGCAAGGAAGATGAGCGCGCAGGCAAACGGCACGCGTCGGCGGGACTGGGGTGCGCGGACATCGTTCAAGGCGCAGTCACGATGGCATGGCTCGAGACGGCCGTGCAAGGCCGCGCTCGGCCCCGCCGCCGCCGAGCCGAGCCGAGCTCTTCCGCGGGGTTCCAGAGGGGCCGCGCAGGCGCTCCGGAACTGCGCCGGTCACTCTTCGCACGAACGGGACGCTCGAGAAATCGCCGGATAATCCGGGCGACGGCGCAGCGCGCTCGCTTGCGGCCTGCGCCGGGCGGCGCGGAGGTCCGCCGAGACGCCCAGACGCCGAGGTTGCGGGCGCCCCGGCAAGCGGGCCAGGCAGGCGCGCGAATCGCAGTAGATTCAGGCGCTTGCGTGCGCAGGGCTGCCGGCGTTCCCGCGAAGCTCCGCCCGGGCGACCAACGCCGACGATGCGAGCCAATCGCGGTCACAGATCGTTGCGAGCGGGATTGGCCGCCCTCGCCGGAGCGATCGGCCTGTGGGCCCGTCCGTGCGCTGCCAGCAGCTGCCGGCGTGGCCTGCCGAGTGCGGCACGATGGCCCAGGTCGCCGGCGAACTGGGCGAAGCCGCCTTCCAGCGGGCCGTGCTCGCGCCGGCGATGCTGGTGCCGCATGCGGCCGTCCAGTGGCGGCCCGACGGGCGCCAACCTCTGCGCCTGGCACTTTCCTGGCCAGCCTCGGTCCCGGTGGGGCCGGTGACCGCCAGCGTCGATCGCCCGTGTCGCTCCGAAATCTTCCGGGGACACCGGTTGGTGCTCGAGCCCGGGATGGCCCTGGGAAGTCCGCCGATCTTCTTCTTGCGCCCGGGGTACCGCTTTCTCTGGCATCGGGTGGGCGCCAGGTTGGGGATCGGGCTCGGCCTCGGGTCGACCTGGGAGTGGGCGAACGGAGCTGGAGCTCACGCCTCGGTCAGCCCCGAGCTGCTCATCCACTACGGGCGATGCTGCGGCGCCCGGATACGGCCTGTTCTCGCTGCGCTACGACCGGTTCCCCGCCGCGACGAAGCACGACGCGGTCACCGCCAGCCTGGGGCTTGCCTTCTGGTGAGCGCGGCGGGACCGGCAGGGCTCAGGGCCGGTAGACCCGGTAGTCGAGCTCAGGGAAGAGGTTGTCGCGCCCCTCGAGGTAGGAGAGCCAGCGTTCGTCGATGTTGCCGGTGCGGATCTGGTCGTGGAGCTTGTTGAAGCGCAGCAGGTGCTCCTTGGTCCGCCGGATGGCGTACTCGACCATGGTCCCGGTCTTCATGATGAAGGCCCAGTCCGAGGCCTGCGCCAAGAGCAGCTCGCGGGCGGCCTGGTTCAGCCCGCGCCGGCGCAGCGAGTCGTCGTCGGGGAAGTCGCGCGCCAGGTTGACCATCCGCTCGGCCGCCTTGTGCAGGTGCCGGTAGATCCAGTCGTTGGAGCCGTCGAGCCAAACCCCGCTGTAGCCGCCGGCGCCCCACGAGCACATCGGCGGGGTCGCCAGCTGGTTCTCCGGGTTCTCCCTGAGGAAATCGCTGGGGGTCGCCAGCTTGAACACCTTCTGGTCGAAGGCCACCTTGCGCATCAGGTAGTCGAGGAACTCCGGACCCTCGAACCACCAGTGGCCGAACAGCTCGGCGTCGTAGGGGGCCACCACCATCGGCTTGCGCCCGGGCATCACCGAGGCCAGGTGCTCGATCTGGCGCTCGCGGTTGAACATGAAGTTGCCGGCGTGGGTCGCCGCCCGCTCGATGGCCGCCCGCCGGTCGTACGGATCCTTGTGCGGGGTCTTGCCGGTGATCCGGTAGTACTTGATGCCGGTGTTCTTGCGCGCCCCGGTGGGCTGGATGTACGGGCGCACGTACTCGAACTCGAGGTCGTAGCCGATGTCCCGGTAGAACTCCCGGTACACGTAGTCGCCGGGATAGCCGGACTCGCTGCTCCACACCTGCTGGCTCGACTCCGGATCGCGGCCGAAGGCGGCGGTGCCGGTGGGGGTGTAGAGCGGGGCGTAGACCCCGTAGCGCGGGCGGGGCGTGGCGTCGAGGATGCCGTGGCTGTCCACGAAGAAGTAGCGGATCCCCTCGGCGGCCAGGTAGCGCTCCAGCCCGGGGAAGTAGCCGCACTCCGGCAGCCAGATTCCGGGCGGGTCGCGCCCGAAGCTCTGCCGGTAGTGGGCCGCCGCCAGCGAGATCTGCGCCCGCACCGCCTCGGGGTTGGTCTGCATCAGCGGCAGGAAGCCGTGGGTGGCGCCGCTGGTGATGATCTCCAGCCCGCCCGAGTCCTGCAGCCTGCGGAAGGCGCCCACCAGGTCGCGGCGGTAGCGGTCGTGGAAGGAGGTGCGCGCCGCGGCGAAGCGGTCGCGGTAGAAGGTGGCCAGCGGGTGGAACGAGGCGTCCTTGGTGGTGCGGTGGACCTCCTTCTCGGCCAGCTCCACCAGCTTGTCCAGCCGCTTGCTGTAGCGGCTGATGAGCAGCTCGTCGCGCAGCATCGACACCAGCGGCGGCGTCAGGCTCATCGTCAGCCGGTACGGCACCTGCTCGGCGGTGAGCCGGTCGAGCACGTCCAACAGCGGCAGGTAGGTCTCGGTGATCGCCTCGTAGAGCCAATCCTCCTCGAGGAAGTCGTCGTGCTCGGGGTGGCGCACGAAGGGCAGGTGCGCGTGCAGGACCAGCGAGAGATAGCCTTGCATGTCTTCCCTTTGCCTGCCTGCCCGCAATGGCGGGGCGGGAGGCCCAGCGGTCCAGTCAGATCAGCTCTTGCGGGTGAGGGTGCCGCTCCAGGGCCACGGGCCGCTCGAGCGCACGCCCGGGACGCTTCGCCCCGGGAGGGTTTCGCCGCGGGCGGCGGCCTCGGCGCGCGCGGCGGCCTCGGCCGCCTGCTCCGAGGATCCCAGGGCGCGGGCGGTGCCGCCCGAAGCCTGATAGAGCTCCTCGCGGGCCTTCTCCTCGAAGGGCGGCAGCGGGCGGCCCTCGGCCGGGGCGGGGGCCTCCTCGATGCGCGGGCGCGGCCCGCCGGTCAGCTTCACGAAGCGGTCGTCGATGATCGCCGAGGGGCCCTCCGGCGGCAGGTTGAGGCCGTTGGAGGCCGGGCCGATGCGGCGCAGCTGGCCGTCGGCGCTGACCCCGGTCAGCTCGGCGCGGTAGGTGCGGCCCGGCAGCAGCTCGTAGAAGTACCAGCTGCGCGACTCGAGGGCGAAGTCGACCTCGCGCACCAGCTGCTCGTCGGCGAACAGCCGCAGCCGGGTGCGCACCCCCGGGGCCCAGTCGAAGGCGCGGGAGACGGTCTGGTGTGACAGGTCCCAATAGAGGAAGAGGGTCCACGGGTCCTTGGGCAGCAGGACCACGGTGTCGTCGCCGTAGCTGTCGGGCAGCTCGCCCAGCTGCTCGTCGAAGGCCGGCGGCGGGGGCGCGCCGGGGTGGGGCGGCACCTTCTGCTCGACCATCGGGATGTGGGCGGTGTGGGCCGCCGCCTCGCCGGCCACCCGGGAGACCAGGAAGCCCTCGGGATCGGGCTCGGCGCCCGCCGGCTCGTCGGCGGTGGCGAACTCCTCCGCCGACGGTGCGGCGCCGGGCCGCGGGGGGATTTCCGGCGCGGCAGCAGGCTCGGCCGGGGCGATCTTGGCGGGCTTGGCTGGCTTGGGGGTGCTCTTGGGGGCATCAGCCGCAGCGGCAGCCTCGGCGGCGGGCGCGGGAGCCTCGGCGGCGGGCTCGCCCTCCAGGTCCAGCGACTCGAGCAGCCCCTTGGGCAGGACCTTGCGCAGCGCCGAGACGAGCTGTTGGCGGGTCTTGAGCGTGCTGTAGCCGGGGCCGACGTGCTTGCGCGCCAGCTCGCGCAGAGCCTGCACGGTGAGCTTCTTCATTTCCGCCATGCGCTTCCCCGAACCGGCGATGAGCTTCCGCGATTTTTCCCTGGCTCCGAGCCCCGCCTTGAGGGCCTTGACCGCCCCCTTGGCTGCGCCGGTGGCCCGTGCCGCGCCTTTCTTCGCCACGTGGACTGCCCTCCGCAATGTTGGGTTCCCGCGCACCGAAGTGCTCCCCGGCTTTGGCAACGCTGCGGCCTTCTAGTGCATGGCCTAGAGGCGGTCAAGGGGACTTCCGCTTGTCCGGCCGAGGGGTTGGGCACTGTATAGTGTCTCGCCGCGCGGGCGCCCTTCTCCGGCGGTTTGGCGCGAATGGCGCTTCCTCTGGCGGCGCGGGCGAGGTAGGAATTTGTCTGGCGACCAATTGACCGATGCTCCGGCCGGCGGCGCGGGCGGTACCCTCTCTGGCGACGGCAGACGGCGGAGATAGCGTGAGCAGCGAGCTCCTCAAGGTCCTCTATTGCAGCTTCGGGGTCATCCCCGAGCCGACCGGTTTCAGCTTCCGGGCCACCGAGCTGCTGCGGGGGCTGACCCCGGTCTTCGACGTGGACGGGCTGACCTGCAAGTCCCCGGATCTCGGGCACATCGAGCGCTACTACGGGGCGCGGATGATGCGGGTCCCGGTGGGGGCCGGCGACCTGCCGACCCGGGCTCAGGCGTTCGAGCGGGCGGTCCGCCGCCAGCTGGACAGCGACGAGTACGCGCTGGTCCACTTCACCGACCCCTTCGCCGGCGTGCCGCTGTGCGAGCTCAAGGCCCAGTACGGCTTCAAGCTGCTCTACCAAGTGGACGGCCTGCCCTCGGTGGAGGTGCGCTACACCCATCCGCACCTCGAGGGGGACCGCAAGTTCATGGCCCGGCTGCGGCGCCAGGAGCTGTTCTGCCTGATGTCCTCGGACGCGGTGCTGGCCGGCTCGCAGCTGACCGCCAGCTACCTGCGCACCCTGGGGGTGACCCAGGAGAAGACCACCGTCATCCCGGCCTTCGCCGACCTGGGGCAGTACCCGTCCGACCCGCCGCCGCCCGACCACAGCCCGCTGCGGGTCTTGTACCTGGGCAACCAGCACAGCTGGCAGGGGCTGTCCACGCTGCTGTTCGCGGTGTCGCTGGCGATCAAGTCCTGCGAGCTGCGGCTGGCGATCGTCGGTCCGCAGGATCCGAACTGGCGGGCGCAGCTCGAGGAGATGATCCGCTATCGCAAGCTCGGCGGAGTGGTGGAGTTCCACGAGCCGGCGCTGGGGGCCGACCTGGTGTCGCTGCTGGGGGCGGCCGACATCGGGGTGGCGCCGCTGGAGAAGAGCGAGCGCAACACCGTCCAGGGCGCCCCGCTGCACAAGGTGGCCAACTATCTGGCGGCCGGCCGGCCGGTGCTCGTGTCGGACCTGCCGCTGTCGCGCGAGCTTGCCGACGAGGGCTGCGCGATCTTCCACAAGCCCGGCCACGAGGGCGATCTGGCCCGCAAGCTGGTCGAGCTCGCCAAGAACCCGGCCAAGCGGGTGGAGATGAGCCGGAAGGCGAGGGTGCTGGCCGAGTCGAAGCTGTCGGCGGACCACGCCCGAGCGGCGCTGCTGCAGCTCTACGGCTCGCTGCTGGGCGAGCGGGCCAAGCTGCCGCTGCGCGAGCCGACCGCGGCCTCTGCCGACGCGCCGACCAGCATGGCGGCTTTCGCGCCGGCGGCCCCGCGCCCCGAGGGTCCGACGCAGTTGCACGGAGCGGGCCCGGGGCTCTTCGTGCCGCAGGCCGCGCCCAAGGCCGGCGAAGTCACGACCGATCCCGCCCAGCGCGCCGACGCCGAGCACTCCCGCCCGCGGGTGGTCTGGGGCGAGACCACCAGCCCCGGCGCGCCGCCGATTCCCCTGACCGATCCGGCGGCCGCATTTCTGGCCCCGCCGGCCCCGATTCCGCTGGTCGCCCTGGCTCCCGAATCGCAGTCCGATGCCGGAGCTCCCGTCGCGACCCCGGCGGCCCAGGCCCAGCTCGACTTCAACCGCGGACCGTCTCGGCCCACCATCGTCGAGATGGCGGCGCTCGAGACCGCGCCAGCCGCCTCGGTTTCCCAGCCAGCAGTGGCGGACGCGCCCGCGCCTGAGGTTGCCGCGCCCGCGCCCGAGACTTCAGCGTCTGCGCCCGAGGCCGCCGCGCCCGCGCCTGAGACTGCCTCGCCCGCGCCTGAGACTGCCTCGCCCGCGCCTGAGACTGCCGCG
>JBBIQS010000160.1:0-8077 GCA_037442205.1 Myxococcales bacterium | reverse complement strand
GGCCGGGGTGGCGGCCGGGGCCGGAGCGGCGGCGGGTGCGGCGGGAGCCGCCGAGAGCGCGAGAGTCAAGAGCAGGATGTCGATCATGGGCGCATCTTAGCCAAAACCCGGCTTTGTCAGAGCAGCAACCACGCGCGAGCCGTCGCGGGGCCCCTTCCTCTGCTATGAAGAGGTTCCTCCCGGAGGCCGCCTTGCCCCAGCTCGCCCCCAAGCCTGCCGCGCAGCCCAGGCCTCGCCGCTCGTTCGCCCGCGAGCCTTCGCCAGTTAGCCCGCTCGGCCGCCTGCTCCAAGGAGCCGAGGAGCACCACCAAGGCCACGAGCAGACCTATCCCTGGTGGCGGGTGCTTTGGCTCACCGGCGTCGATTACTTCTCCACCCTGGGCTACCAGCCCGGGATCGCCTTCCTCGCCGCCGGCATCCTCTCCCCCATCGCCTCGGCCTTTCTGGTGGTCGTGACCCTGGCCGGAGCGCTGCCGACCTACATGGAGGTCGCCAAGCGCAGCCACATCGGCCAGGGCTCGCTGGCGATGCTCGAGCACCTGCTCTCCGGCTGGAAGGCCAAGGTGTTGGTGCTGGTGCTGCTGGGGTTCGCCAGCACCGACTTCGTGATCACCATGACCCTCTCCGCCGCCGACGCCGCCCAGCACGCGGTGGAGAACCCACTGCTCCATCCGCTGCTGGACGGGCACAAGATGGCGGTGACTCTCGGGCTGCTGGCGCTGCTGGCGGGAGTCTTCTTGCGCGGCTTCCGCGAGGCCATCGGGATGGCGGTGCTGGCTGGGATTCCCTACATCCTGCTCAACCTGGTGGTGCTGCTGCGCGGCGGCTGGGAGCTCATCGTCCGCCCGGAGCAACTCCAGCAACTGAGCCTGTCGCTGGCGGCGCAAGGCAGCTGGCCGACGCTGCTGATCGGCGCCGGGCTGATCTTCCCCAAGCTGGCGCTGGGGATGTCCGGCTTCGAGACCGGGGTCTCGGTCATGCCGCTGATCGATCACGAGGCCGGCCCCGACGCCCCCGAGGAGGCGCGGGTGCGCGGCCGGGTGCGGGCCACCCGCCTGCTGCTCGCCACCGCGGCGGTGGCGATGAGCCTGTTGCTGCTCGGCTCCTCGGTGACCACCACTGCGCTGATCCCGGCCTCGGAGTTCGCCGCCGGCGGCAAGGCCAATGGCCGCGCGCTGGCCTACCTCGCCCACGGGCTGCTGGGCTCCGGCTTCGGCACCGTCTACGACTTCGCCACCATTCTCATCCTCTGGTTCGCCGGCGCCTCGGCGATGGCCGGGCTGATGAGCCTCATCCCGCGCTATCTGCCGCGCTTTGGAATGGCACCGGCGTGGGTCGCCCACAGCCGGCCGCTGATCCTGATCCTCTTCGCGGTCGATGTGGTGGTGACCCTGGTCTTCAAGGCCGACGTCGACGCCCAGGGCGGCGCCTATGCCACCGGGGTGCTGGTGCTGATCCTGTCGGCGGCGCTGGCAGTGGCGCTGGCCAGTTGGCGCGAGGCGCGCGCCGGGCAGCGGCGGCCTTGGGCCAGCCTCTACTTCTGGGCGGTGACCCTGGTCTTCGGCTACACGCTGGCGGACAACGTCGTCGAGCGGCCCGACGGAGTGATCATCTCGGCCATCTTCTGCGGCCTGGTGCTGACCACCAGCGGGCTGAGCCGCTTCTGGCGGGCCACCGAGCTGCGGGTCGAGAAGCTGGAGTTCGCAGACCCGGAGTCCCAGCGGCACTTCGAGTCGATGAAGGACAAGAAGGTGAACCTGGTGCCGCTGCGCACCCCGGGAGCGGACGCGCGGCTGGCCAAGACCAAGGAGATCCGCACCTACTACAACGCCCACGGACCGCTCGCCTTCCTGTGCATCGAGCTGCACGACGACCGCAGCGAGTTCGCCACCGCGCTCAAGGTGAAGGTCGAGCGCGAGGACAAGGAGCTGGGCGGCAACTACCTGATCACCGTGACCGGCGCGGTGGCGGTCGCCAACACCATCGCCTACCTCAGCGAGCAGCTGGACCCCATCGCCCTGTTCCTCGGACTGACCCTCGAGAACAAGATGAGCCAGGCGATGAAGTACCTGATCTTCGGAGAGGGCGAGGTGGGGATCCTCGTCTACGAGATCCTGGTCCGCTACTGGGAGCAGACTCCCGAGGAAGACGTCAGGCCGCTCATCTTCTTGATGAGCGAATAGGATTTCCAGGGACGCTGTCGGAGCGCCGCCAAAGAGAGACGGGGGAGCCGATGATCGCCGGTGACATTTCGCCGCAGGCCCTGGTCGCCAAAGCGAAGAACCTGGTCGAGCTGGCGCTGGCCTGGGAGACGACGCCCGGGGCGGTCGGAGCGTTGGAGAAGGTGGGCGGGGAGTGGCGCCCGACCTCATGGGGCGAGATCGTGCGCCGGATCCGCGCGGTCTCCGAGGGGCTGGTGGAGCTGGGCGTGCGCCCCGGCGACCGCGTCTGCCTGATGGCCGCCACCCGGCTCGACTGGTGCATCGTCGACCTGGCGATCATGGGCGCCGGCGCCATCACCGTGCCGGCCTATCCCTCGAACACCGTCCAGGAGATCGCCTACCTGGTGCAGGACAGCGGCGCGCGGGTCTTCGTCGTCGACGGCGAGCACGCCGAGCCCGGGCACCCGGGGCGCTACTCGCGCGTGCGCGCGGCTCTCGCCCAGGCGCCAGGCGTCGAGCACGTGGTGGCGATGGACCTTCCCAGCCGGTCGGAGGAGAAGCTGGTCTCCCTGGCCGACCTCGAGAGGCGCGGGCAGGAGGCGCTCGCCAACCGCCCCGGGGCGCTGGAGCGGCGCATCGCCGAGCTCGAGGAGGCGGCGCTGGCCTGCATCATCTACACCTCGGGGACCACCGGCAGCCCCAAGGGCGTGATGCTCACACAGGGCAACTGGGTCTACCAGGCGCGGGCGCTGCCCGAGATAGGCCTGATGGCCGAGGGCGACGTGGTGCTGCTCTTCCTGCCGCTGGCGCACTCGTTCGCCAAGGTGGTCCAGGCGGCGTGGCTCGGGCAGGGCTTCACTCTGGCCTTCGCCGAGTCGGTGGAGCGGGCGGTGGACAACGCCTGCGAGGTCAAGGCGACGGTCATCCCGGCGGTGCCGCGAGTGTTCGAGAAGGCCTTCGCTCGGGTGGTGGGCGACGGCCTGGCGCGGCCGGGGCTGGAGGGAAAGCTGTTCGCCTGGGCGCTCAAGCAGTTCGAGCAGTTCGCCGTCGCCAAGGCGGTGGGGCGCGAGCACTACAGCCTGAGCTGGTCGCTGGCGCGGCGGCTGGTCTTCACCAAGGTCGAGGCCCGGCTCAAGAGCCGCTTCGGCGGGCGGGTGCGGGCCTTCATCTCGGGCGGGGCGCCGCTGTCGAGCAAGGTCGCCTGGTTCTTCGAGATGTGCGGGCTGGTGATCCTCGAGGGCTACGGGCTGACCGAGACCAGCGCGCCGACCCACGTCAACCGCCCCACGCAGCGAAAGCTGGGGACGGTGGGACCGGCCTTTCCGCGGGTGTCGGTGAAGATCGCCGAGGACGGCGAGATCCTGGTGAAGGGTCCGCAGGTGATGGTCGGCTACTACCACCGCGACGCCGACACCGCCGAGGTGCTCGAGGACGGCTGGTTCCACACCGGCGACATCGGCGAGGTGGACGTCGAGGGCTTCCTGCGCATCACCGATCGCAAGAAGGACCTGATCAAGACCAGCGGCGGCAAGTTCGTGGCGCCGCAGGAACTGGAGAACGGGCTGAAGACCGAGCCGCTGATCGGCCACGTCGTGATCATCGGCGACCGGCGCAAGTACGTGACCGCGCTGTTCACTTTGTCGGAGGAGGCGGGAATGGCCTGGGCCAAGGAGAATGGCCTGGGCGCACTCAGCTACCCGCAGCTGGTGAAGCGGCCGGAGATCCACGCCCGGATCCAGAAGGCGGTGGATGCGCTTAACGCCCAGCTCCCCTCCTACGCCACCATCAAGCGGTTCTCGCTGCTCGACGCCGATTTCAGCCAGCTCACCGGCGAGCTCACGCCCAAGCTCTCCGTCAAGCGCAAGGTCGTGCTCGAGCGCCACAAGGCGCTGATCGATGAGATGTATGGGGGCGAGAGCTACGACTGACGAAGCCGCTGCGGCGCGGCCGCTCAGTAGCCCGGATACGTCAGGCTCTTCACCTCGCCGCTGGCCGGGGCGTAGGTGAGATCCTGCGGGTAGTTGATCCCGCTCAGCGACAGCTCCTCCAGCGAGGCCGGCCAGGCGTCCTTCTCTCCCTTGTAGATGCGGATGGCGCCGCGGACGAAGGCTAGGTCGGACTGAACCTTCACCTTGTCCGGGAGCATGGTGATGTGTCGGGCGGTGGTGCCGTCGTCGGCGAGCGGGCGCTCCCGCTTCTCGGCGGGCTCCGGGGGCGCCGGCTTCTTGCAGCCGGGGAAGAGCGCGAGGGCGAGCAGCAACGGCCAGATCCGAGTCACCTGGAACCTCCGAGAGCCCGCCCGCTTCGCGAGCCGAAGGCAGGATCTTACGCGGCTGCCTGCCGACCACTCAAATCGCCTACCGAACACTGTCTTCGACTACAATCGGCCGGCCATGCCTTCGGAATTCCAGCTCATCGAGCGCTTCCTCAAGCCCTTCCGCAGCCGCGGCCAGGGGGTGGTCCTCGGCCCCGGCGACGACTGCGCCGTGCTGCGCGGCAGCCCGGGCACGGACCTGTGCGTGACCACCGACGCCCTGGTCGAGGGCGTGCACTTCGACCCGAAGGTCTTTTCCAGCGCCGACATCGGCCACAAGGCGCTGGCGGTCAACCTCTCCGACCTGGCGGCCATGGGGGCGGCGCCCCGGTGGTTCGTCTGCTCGATCGCTTGCCGCCCCGACGACATCGCCCGGCTGGCCGGCATCGCCCGCGGCATGGCCAGCCTCGCCGCGCGCACCGGCATCGTCCTCGCCGGGGGCAACTTCACCCGCGCCGAGGCGCTCTCGATCCACATCACCGCCGGCGGCGAAGTGCCACGCGGCAGGGCGCTCACCCGCTCCGGCGCCCGCCCCGGCGATCTCCTCTACGTCACCGGCACCCTCGGCGACGCCTCCTTGGCGCTCGCCCTGAGCAGCATCGGCCGCAAGCCCGGCCAGCTGCTGTCCCGCCAGCTGCGCCCCGAACCCCGCCTCGAAGCCGGCCAGCTCGCCCTCCAATACGCCCGCGCCGCCATCGACCTCTCCGACGGACTGCTGCAGGATCTCTCGCACGTCATGGAGGCGAGCGGAGTCGGCGCCCGGCTCGACGCCCGGCTGGTCCCCGTCAGCCGCTCGTTCAAGGACCTGGCCGCCAACCTCGACCTGGCCCTCAGCGGCGGCGAGGACTACGAGCTGCTGCTCTGCGTGCCGCCCTCCAAGTCCCAGGCCTTCGAGCAGGCCTGCGCCAAAGCTCGCTTGAAGGTCACCCTCGTTGGCAAGGCGGTGAGCGGCCGCAAGCTCACCGTGGACCACGCCCCGCACCTGCGCCACTGGGGGCACGACCACTTCGCCGCCGCCGGGCGCCGGCCGGCAAATTGACTTCGGATTTCAAGGTAATACGATTTGCCAGTGCCACGACCTCTGCGAGATGGCTTCACCGCGAGCGCTCCGCGCAGCCGGCCGGAGATCCTGCCTCTGACCTCGCCGGCCCGGGCTCCCGAGCCGCCGCGCCGCGCGGTGCGCGAGGGCGGCCCGACCCTCTCCCTGCACGCCAAGATCTTCCTCGGCTACCTGGTGCTGGGAGCGATCCTCTTCGCCACCATGACGCTGCTCCAGCATCTCAACCTGGGCAGCATCCTGCTGGAAGGCGCCATCGCGTTGGTGGTCACCGTCGCCTTCGCAATCCTGCTCCCCTCCAGCCTGGCGCGGGTCAAGCGCGTGCAGCTGCTCAACCGCAGCGCCCTTGAGATCAGCCGCGGCGACCTGTCCAAGCCGGTGCAGATCGAGGAGGGCGGCCTGGGCCGCGACGAGATCGACGAGCTGTCGCTGGCCATCGCCCACATGCAGGAGAACCTGCGCGAGCTGGTCAGCCACGTCCAGCGCACCGCCAAGAGCGTCGCCGACAGCGCCAACGACCTGCAGCACTCGGCCGAGAACGTCAACGCCTCCACCGAGGAAGTCGCCTCGTCGATGGAGAAGATCAACAAGGGCGCCGACGAGCAGACCGGGCTGGTGGAGCGGGCGAGCAAGGTCATCACCGAGATGGCCACCTCCATCGAGCGGGCCAACAAGAGCGCCGAGGACGCGGCGCGCTCCGCCGCCGACACCTCCGGCGCCGCCGAGTTCTCGGGCAACGCCGCGCGCCTGGCCGGCGAGAAGGTGAAGAAGGTCTTCAGCCGCATCGAGACCGCCTCCAAGGAAGTCTTCGCCTTCGGCGAGAAGACCCAGGAGATCTCCAAGATCGTCGACGCCATCACCAACGTGGCTCAGCAGACCAACCTCTTGGCGCTCAACGCCACCATCGAGGCCGCCCGCGCCGGCGAGTACGGCCGCGGCTTCGCGGTGGTGGCCGAGGAAGTGCGCAAGCTGGCTGAGACCGCCGGGCGCAGCGCCGAGCAGATCAGCCGCATCAGCCGCGAGATCGCCGGCCAGTCGAACAACGTCGTCGGGGCCATGAAGGAAGGCATCGACGAGCTGGGTGACGGGCGCGAGGACCTGAACAACATCATCCGCGCCCTCGAGGCGATCACCGACACCGCCCGCAAGGCCGCCGAGCGCGTCAACAACATCTCCGAGCTGGCCCGCGAGGAGCTCAAGGGCTCGGAGGAGATGGTCAAGGCCATCGAGCACATCAGTGGAGTGGCCCGCGACAACGCCCAGTCCACCGAGGAAGTCCACACCGTCATCCAGGAGCAGACCGCCGCTGTCGCCCAGATGACCAGCTCTGCCCAGGAGCTGACCAATCTCTCGGTCGAGCTGCAGACCGTGGTCACCCGGTTCAGGCTCTAGCTCGTCGCTGGAATCCGAGAGCGCAACCCGGTCAGCCCGAGCGCAGCGGAGCGGAGTCGAGGGCCGCCCCCTCCGGTGACCCCTCGCTGCTGGCAGAAGGACCGGAAGCTACTTCGCCGGCGCGCCGCTCGCTTTCTTCGCCAAGTCCCACAGCAGGAAGTTCGCGGTCAGCGAGGCAATCTGCGCCTGGGGACGGGCGTTCACGCCGAAGTCGGCCTCGTAGCGCAGGCTGAGCTTGGTGCGGATCGGCGGGATGAGCACGCCGACCTCCGGCCCCAGGCCGAACACGCGGTCGCGGCTGCCGGCGAGCACAGGGGGCAGGTCGCTGCCGCTGTCGTCCTTCACCTGCCACAGCGCATAGCCGGCCAGGCCAACGTCGATCACCTTCAGCACCCGCCCGCCGATGCCGCCCTGGATCTGCACCGTGTCGCCGCGCGTGATGTCGATGCCGATCTTGCGCTGGTTCAGCTCGTAGCTGGCCATCGCCGTGAGGTACCACTGCCGGTCGCGGTCGGCGTAGACCGTGCCCCGGAGCGCGAACTCGTGCGAGAAGGCGCCGCGGCTCACCGATCCGGTCCCGCCGGGCTCGTAGCGCCGGGTGGGGATGTAGAGGGCGTAGGAGCCACCGAGGTCGAGGCGGGCGGTGCGCCAGCCGAGCCCCAGGGGCTGGACCCGCGCGTCCGACAGGCCGAACTTGTCGATGCTCGCCTGCGGCACCGTGCTGTTGAGCGACACGTCCACCAGCGGCGCAGAGACGGCAAAGTTGAGGTAGGTCCCCCCCAGCGCGAGAGTGGCCGCGACGCCGAAACCGTTCACCCAGGCGCGCAGCCGGAATCCTTCGACCGGGGCCAGGCCCCCGTTGCGATCGCGCAGGGTGTTCGAGCCGTAGAAGACAAGCTGATCGGCCAGGTAGAGCCCCGGCTCCGGCTGTTTTCCGGCATTGAGGCCCACCGTACCCGGCACCTTGTGACCGTAACTCCTCGCCCCGCCCCGTCTTGCAAGAGGTTGGAGAGTCGCAGTCGGGTAAGCGCGAGCTACTTGGAGGCTGAAATCGCGACGGCGTACTCGTGGGGCAGCGGCACCGCCAGTCCGCGAATGGCGGCGATCACGGCAGCCCTGAGGTACTCCTTGGGCTCGACGCCGGCGAGCTTG
>JBBIQS010000159.1:0-8111 GCA_037442205.1 Myxococcales bacterium | reverse complement strand
GCCGGGGACCGATTCGCTCTTCGATCCCGAGCACGGCGGGTTGGTGTGCCCGGGCTGCGCCGCCGGGATGTCGGCGCGGATGTCGCCGGCCGCGGCGCGGGCGCTGGCCGCCTTGCAGCAGGAGGGTGGCTGGTCTGCGCTGCCGGCGCATCTGCGGGCCGAGGCCCGCGGGCTGCTGACGCGCTTCGTCAGCCACCATCTGGGCAAGCGGCTCAAGACCTTGGATTTCATGCGCGAGGTGGGGGTGGAGTCGTGAAGCCACTGAGCGAGCGGCGGTTCGACGTACTCTGCGCCGGCGAGGCGCTGGTCGACTTCCTGCCCGAGACGCGCGGGCGGCTGGGGGACGTCGAGACCTGGCGGCGGGCCGCGGGAGGCTCGCCGGCCAACGTGGCCACCGGGCTGGCGCGGCTGGGGGCGCGGGTCCGGTTCCTGGGCGTGGTCGGCGACGACGAGCTGGGCGGCTTCCTATCCCGGGCGCTGGAAGGCGAGGGGATCGACGTGGCGCTGATGCGCCGCGCCGAGGAGCGCACCGGAATCGTCTTCATCAGCCTCGACGAGAAAGGCGAGCGCTCGTTCACCGACTACCGCAAGCCGTCGGCGGAGCTGCTGTTCTCGACGGCCGACGTGGCGCGGGTGGACTTCGAGCAGGTGCGCACCGTCCATTTCAGCTTGAATTCACTGGTCTTTCCCGAGGCGGCCAAGGGGGCGCGGGAGATGGTGCGCCGGGCCAAGGCCGCTGGCTGCGTCTTGAGCTGCGATCCGAATCTGCGGCTCCACTTCTGGCCCGATCCGGCGCCGCTCAAGGAACTGGTGGTCGAGCTGCTGCCGCAGATGGACGTGGTCAAGCTGGCCGAGGACGAGATCGAGTTCTGCACCGGCGAGCGCGACCCGGAGCAGGCGCTGCGGCGGCTGGAGAAGTCGGGGATTGGCCTGCCGGTGGTGACCCTGGGCGAGCGCGGGGCGCTCTACGCGCGGGCGGGCGAGCTGATCCAGGTCGCGGCGCCGAAGGTGGAGGCGGTCGACCTGACCGGGGCCGGCGATGGCTTCGACGCCGGGTTGCTGGCGAAGCTCTCCGGGTGCCTGCGGTCGGATCTGAGGCTGGACGAGCTCAGCGCGGAGCAGGTGCGAGAGGCGGTGGGCCTGGGGTGCGAGATCGGAGCTGCGGTCGTGACACGGCTCGGGGCTGTGGCAGGATTGCCGCGCCGGCCGGTCCTCGAGGACCGGCCAGGGAGAGAGCGATGAAGAAGATCTTGAGCGTGTTCGTGCTGGGAGTGGGACTGACCGCGGTGGCGGGAGTGGCCGCCAACTACACGCTGATCCGCAGCAACGACGGGATGTTCTTCGAGCGCAAGTCGAAGATGGGCTTCGAGGACGTCTACTACGACACCCGCGACTGGGGAGCGATGGAGATGCTCAAGCACCCGGACATCGCCGCGGCGGTGGCCGGCCATGGGATCAAGAAGGCCTTCTCGTCCGAGGAGTCCTCCAGCGTCTCGCACAAGGCCAAGGGCGCCATCGACAAGTCGCGCAAGGCGGCGGCCGAGGGACTGGAGAAGGCGGCGGAGGCGATCAAACCGTAATCGGTTGCAGGCTTCGATGTCGTCGCCGAACCGTCGCGTCGCGAGCCCCGCGCGTCAGCAAGGGGCGGACGTTGGGCCCTGGGCAGCTCAGGGATGATGCTTGGCGGGGAGCGGATCGCGCCCTGAGGTTCCTCAGTCGAATCAGCGAGATCCTCGACAAGGCGGCGTCTGCGTCGACGGTTGATGGCCGCCCAATCCAGCGGTCACTTCGCTGGGCACGCGCCATGCGGACGCGCCGCGCTCCTGTCAGCGCCTGCGGCCGTCAAGCCTTGGCCGCGCCTGACTCGGCCAGGCAATGAGGGCGACAACCAGCAGAGCAATCCAAAATGGCAGCCTGAAGACCAGGAACGCCAACCCCTGGAATTCGAAGGATTGGGCATACAACTCGATCCCTGATTCGCGGGCCTCTTTCGAGTACTCGACGATGTAGACGACAGCGTGCACACCTGCCGCCACCGCCCACGCCAAAACGAACAGCCACCGTTTCATTGGCTACCCATCCTGCGGCGGGCAAGTCCCGCTGCGCGGGGCGCAGTAGCTGTCGAACTCCTTGGGCCAGCCAGTGACCGGATCCGCGCACAGCCACAGCGGATTGGGCTCGTTCTCGACCGTGTACTGCTTGCAGAAGGTGGGCGAGGGGCAGCCGCTGGCGCCTGAGGTGCAGGAGTAGATGATCGACCCGCAGTCGTAGCCGCTGGGGCAATCGGCGTCGCTGATGCAACGCACCCCGCAGAACTGGGCGGTCTGCCCCTCGCTGATGAACTGCAGGCACACCCCGTTGGATCCGCAGCCGGTGTTGCCCGAGCAGCTGGCGCAGAAGTGGTGGTCGGCCGGCTGCTGGCAGCTGCCGGTGGCGGTCTGGCAGATTTGGCCCAGCGGGCAGTAGGTGTTGTCGCGGCACTGGCCGCTGCACTGGCCGGAGCGGCAGCTCTCCTTGAGCGGGCAGTCATCGTCCTTGCGGCACCCCGGGGCGCAGCTCCCGCTGGCCTTGGAGCACAGCTGGCCGATCGGGCAGTGCTCGTCCATGGTGCACTTGCCGGCGGCCCGGCAGACGTCGGTCAGCGTGTCGCAGAACAGGCCCGCTGGGCAGTCGGCGTTGGAGCTGCAGCCGGACAGGGTCTGGCAGAAGCCGCTGGTGTTGCAGAACTGGCCGGCGGCGCAGCCCTGGTCGTTGCGGCACGAGCAGCGCCCGCTCACCTGGTCGCAGTAGAGGTTGGCCCCGCCGCAGCTGGCGTCGCTCAGGCAGACGCAGCGGTCCTTGACCTCGTCGCGCCCGAAGCCCGGCGGGCAGCAGCTGGCCCCGGCGCAGACGCAGGCCCGCAGGGCGTCGTTGTACTTGTAGTCGGTGGGGCAGCAGCTGTCCTGGGCGCAGACGCAGCTCTTGTGCGCCGGATCCCAGTGGAAGCCGGCCGGGCAGCAGGAGTCGGCGCTGCAGCGGCAGGCCTTGGCGGTCGAGTCGTAGACGTGCCCCTGCGGGCAGCAGCCGTCGGACTGGCAGGTGCAGCGGCGCTGGTCGGGGTCGAAGTCGAAGCCCGCCGGGCAGCAGTCGCGCTGAGCGCAGGTGCAGCGGCCGCTGGCCTGGTCGAGCTCGTGTCCCTCCGGGCAGCAGCTGGAGTCGGCGCAGGCGCAGGCCAGCTGCTGGTGATCGAAGCGGTAGCCGGCCGGGCAGCAGGAGTCGTCGCTGCAGCGGCAGACGCCCTGCTCGCAGACGTGCCCCGCCGGGCAGCCGCTCTGGTCGGCGCAGACACACAGCTCGCCGTCGAGCAGGTAGTGCTCGGGGCACTCCGGGGTCAGCGAGCTGCGGGCGCAGCCGGCGAGGGCGAGGGCCAGCAGGGCGATGGCGGAGCGGGCGATCATGGGCCTTGGTCGATGGCGTAGAAGAGCCGCACCTCGGCTCCCGGCGGCGGGACGAAGTCGCCCTCGAAGGCGATGGAGTTGATCTCCGGCCGCCAGGTCCAGCCGTTGACCGGGTCCTTGGGGATGGGGACGCCGTTGACCATCACCGACAGCGTGCCGGGGTCGGCCTTGAGCGAGAGCGGGAAGATGCGCTTGAGGGTGTTGAGGGCCTGGGCGATGCGGATCAGCGAGCTCTCGAAGGTCTTGTCGCAGATCGAGGCGAAGACCCCGCCGGTGCGGCGGACCATGTCGGTGAGGCGGACGGCGGGGGCGGCCTTGGAGCCGAAGAAGGTCTCCTCGCCCGGAGGCCAGCAGCCGTCGGGGACGGTGCCGGCGATGGCCGAGAAGCTGATCAGGTTCTCGTAGCCGGGGCCCTTCACCGAGCGCAGCAGCCGGGAGTAGTAGGGGACCTCGCCGATCGACTCGTCGTCGCCGTCGCTGACGACGATCACCGCCAGCGCCGCGCCCGGACGCAAGAAGCCGCTGTTGGGCATGCCGGGGGCGTTCAGCGCCGGATCGGTGAGGGCGGCGACCATCGCCCGCAGGCTCTGCGACCAGCGCTTGCGCGAGGGAGGGAAGGTGGTGTTGGCGAGGAAGACCGCCTTGGGGTCGGGGGTGGCGTTGTCGATGACCTTCACCGTGCCGCGCAGGGCCCCACGCTCGCCGGTGAGGCTCATGTCGGTGGAGGTGACGCCGATGTGGTAGCGGGTCTTGAGGGTGGTGAGGGTGGCGATGAAGTGGTCGAAGTTGTCGGCCAGCGAGCGCCGCTCGTTGTCCATCGAGCCGGTGGTGTCGACGATCCAGAGGATGTCGACCACGCCGTCGGCCTGCTTGTAGAGGTCGACCTGGGTGGCGGCCAGGCTGGAGGGATCGCGCAGCACGACCTGGCTGGTGGTGGTGCGAGCGATGGTCGGCGGCTCGATCTTGACCCGCTCCAGGTCCGGCGGGGCGACCACCGGCTCGACCTTGCCGCTCAGGTCGGCGCTGCCGGCCCGGTCGCAGCCGCAGAGCAGGCTCAGGGCCAGCAGCAGGGATGTCCGGGTCGCGCGCACGGGGCAAGAACCTACCCGCTCGCTGGGCGGGATTCCAGGGGGCGGGGCGCGCGCGGCTTCGGTCGGAAAGGCGGCTACTTCGTGCCGGTGGCCGCCGCCAGCAAGCGCAGCACGTAGAACAGCGCGATGAGCCCACCCCAGGTGGCGACCACCTTGAAGAGCTTCCACTTGGCGGCGCGGGCGCTGGCGCCGGCGGCGCCGAGAGCAGTGGGCGAGGAAAGGGAAGAGGAGACCGGAGCCGCCCACGGCGCCGGCTGACCGCTGGCGGGGAAGTCAGCGGCTTTCAGATGAAGCGGGGCGCAGTGCGGAGCGAGCTGGGTGAGGTTTTCGCGCAGCCGCCGGGCGCGCTCGGCATTGCCCGAATGCTCCATCGCGACAGCAAGACCGAACGTCCCGAACAGCTTCAGTGCCGGAGTGCTGTCGTCAGCGGCGCTCTCCTCGAGCAGCTTCAGCGTCAAGGGGGACGCGGTGTTCGAGAGCGCTTCTCCGACGGCTTCGTAGATCCTGTTTAGCCTCTCGACCCTGGTCTTGCCGGCGAGCCATTTGGCGTAGGTCACCGCACCCATCTCGCGAGCCCGGCGGCTCAGTTCCGAGGAGCGTGGGACGTCGCGCCGGCACAGCAGTTCGACAATCCCCTCGCACGCCAGGCCGAGCGCCCGAAACAGCGGCGCCTTGGCGCTCCAATTGACCTCGGCCAGCGCCCTGGTTGCCTCTGCTTCCCGCCCGTAGAGCGCGTAGGCGAAGGTCGTTGATTGCGCGATGAGAGCATCGCCATCCGGCATCAAGCGGGCCTTCTTCGTGGCCTGCTCGCTGACCTCGATCAACTTCTCTGGCCCAGGGTGCTGGAGCGCTTCGAAGAAAGCGCGGCGCCATCTCCTCTGTCCCCACCACCGTGAGCCGAAAATCAGGGCAAACGAGACACCAAAGGCGATGAGCAGAACGGCCGGCGTATCCGGGAAGCCGACGGCGGTCTTGCCTCCCGGCTGCGGAATGGCCTCGGCAGCGTCATCACGAGCGCTCGGAAGGCCTGTGTGAAGGACCAGCTGGAACAGAGACAAGAACAAGACCGCCAACATGACCCACAGCAACACGCTCCAGTAGTGCGACCGCCTTTGCTTCCGGTGCGCCTCGACGGTCGAGATGGTGGCCCCGACGAGATACCAGTCGTTCTCGCTCTTGCTCATCGCACTCTCCCGGGCGCGGATCGGGCGGCCCTTCCCCGGGGTCTGAGTACGCGAGCCTCCGCTGGGCAGCAAGCGCTTTCGGCATTTTCAGAGGTCGCGCCCCAGGGCAGCGGCGGTGGCCCGGTCGTCCGCCTGAGCCGGCATCGCCAGTCCCAGCGACGACGGGGCGGCCGATGGAATCTCCGCGCGATATCTGCGCGCGGCGCAAGCCCCGCCCGGAGCAACGCAGATGCGACGCCGATCGCTGCGACAGGAGCGACGCTTGGGGGCCTTTCTCGGCGACGCTGCCGGCGGGACCGTCGACGATTCCAGCTGCCGAGCGCGTGGGGAGGCGGGCCGATGAGCTACGCGCTGCCCAGTGTGGACAGAGGCGTGTACCGAAAGTGAACTCGAGTCGTCAGCGCGGAGAGCAGCCAGAGAAACCAAAGCCCGGCGATTCGGAATGGTGGATTCGGGCTCCTCGGCGCGACACCTCGCCGATGGGGGAATTGGCCAGATGGGCGGCGCCGTTCGACTCGGCCAACGGACTCTTGGCGGGGGTTCTTTGCCACCCGCCGGACCGCACGGGCGGCTCGTCGGCGGGGACGCTCCCGCCGGGCCAGACATCGGCGAGGCGGCTGCCGATCGCTATGTCGATCGAGGGCGCGCTGGACGAGGTGGCTTGGGCCAGTCGCGCGGCAAATCCCTCCCGGTCCGAGCCGGTCGCCGGCGCCGATCGCCGGCTCACCCGCGGCGCCGCGCAAGCTGGGATGTGGAGCGTCTGGCGCATCGCCTTTGTCTGCCGGATTGTGGCGGGAGGAGAGCCGACGAAAGGCGCGGGGCCTCGGACGGCGCCCCGCGCCTCTCGCTTCTCAGCCGCGGCTACTTGTTGTGGCAGGAGCGGCACAGGCCGCTCTGCACGGAGTTGTCGACCACCAGGAAGTCGCCGATCGGTCCGAACTTGTTGTGCGGCTCGTGGCAGCTGGTGCACTCCACGCCCACGTGCGTCCCGGCGGTGCCGTCGGGCAGCAGGTTGATGTTGGCGCCGTTGGCGGGGGCGGTGGCCGCCGAGGTGCAGACGCCGGAGGCGCTGGAGCAGCCGGCGGAGGAGACGTCGAAGTAGCCGCCGAGGACCGCGGCCCCCACCTGGCTGGCGGCGACGCCGCTGGCCACGCCGTAGTAGGTCTGGCCGGCGTAGGGGACGGACACCGGGTGGTTGCCGCCCAGGTTGGTGCCGGCGGCGGTGGCCTTGACGTGCTTGGTCAGCAGGCCGCCGAGATCGACGTCGGTGCCGGTCATGGCGATCAGCTTGCTGGAGCTGTTGACCGCCCCGACCGACACCGTGCCGTCATGGCAGCCCATGCAGCGCTTGGAGGCCGGGCGCAGCGAGGTGGGCAGCGGAGTGCCGGCGATGGTGGTGGTCAGCGCATTGCCGTCCAGATCGTTGCCCCAGTTGATGGTGGTGACCGCGGTCTGCGCGTGGTTCCAGACCAGCTGGGTGGACATGGCGCGGTGCGGGCTGTGGCAGAAGACGCAGATTTCGTCCTTGGTGGTGGCCTTGGCGCCGGTCACCGAGGAGCTCATTGACAGGTCGTGGCGGCTGTTGCGGATTCCTTGGGCGAAGACGGCACCGGGCAACAGCGCCGCGCTGACGAGGACGAGAGTGAGCAAGGGCAAGGGCTTCATCGACTTCCTTCTCCTGGGCATCTAAGGCCCGGGCGGCGCGGGCACTGGGCCCGGCCGCGCAACTGCTCTCTGACTTCGCTTGCTCGTTGTGCAAACGATTGGCCAAGCGTCGGTTCGAGGCCTTCCCGGGTCGGCGAGAGGAAAGGGCGAGGGCGGCGCTGCCCCGTCGGCTGGCGGGGGGACGCGAGCCGGACCTGCTCCAGGACGGGCACGCGGAAGGGCCCTGGTGCCAGAGGCCGAAGGCGGTGGGAGGAGAGCGGCGAGCGGCGCCGTCGGGTCGGTGGCCGGCGCGAATCGACGGGCGCCGAGTGCGCGCGCCGGGAGGATCGGGCGGCGCCCGGGCGCGAGCGCCGCCGCCGGACGGCGAGGGACCCGCGGCGTGCCAGGCCGCCGCTCCAGGAGTCGCCGCCGCCGCGCTGTCGGTTGGAACGCCAAGCGGCGCGCCGATTGCGCCTGCTCCGGGCGCGCGGGTAATCTCTGCCGCGTGCTTTTCCCCAGAAACCTCTCTCGCGCCCTGCTGGCAGCGCTGCCGCTGCTGGCCTCGTGCGCCGGCTGTCTCGAGCAGCCGGCCAGGCCGGTCACGCTGCGGGTCAAGAACGCGCTGAGCTGGCCGGTCTACGTCCGCGACGAGGACGGCCAGCTGGGCGCGCAACTGATGCAGTACGACCGCGGCGCGTGGCGGGAGATGGCCGAGTCGGCCGGCTGCAGCTGCCAGGAGTGCAGCCAGGCCTGCA
>JBBIQS010000158.1:0-8315 GCA_037442205.1 Myxococcales bacterium | reverse complement strand
CTCCGCCTGCTCCCGGGCCGCGCGGGCCTGCTGCTCGGCTCGGGCCGCGGCGGCCTCGGCGAGCTCGCGCCCGATCTGATCGGCCTGCTCGCTCAGCTCCTTGGCAGTCGTTTCGGCCTTGCTGCGGCGCTGCTCCAGCTCTTCCAGGCGGCGGGCCGCGGCGGCGATCGCCTGTTCCTCGCGCTCGCGTCCTGCCCGCTCCTCCTCCAAGCCCTTCGACAGCCCCTGCGACCGAGCGGCCTCCTGCTCCAGCTCGACGCGTGCCCGCTGGCGGACTTCCTCGGCGGCGCGGCGGGCCAGCTCCTCGGCGCGGGCCCGGGCCTCCTGCTCGATCCTGGCCGACTGGTCGGTCCCGCTGGCGCTGGAGGCGATCTCCACTTCCGCCTCGGCCTGCCGCAGCCGCTCCTCCGCCTGGGCCGCTTCCTTGGCGGCCTGCTCGCGCTTGCGCTGGGCTTCCTTGCGGGCCTGCTGGGCCTCTTCGACCGCCTGGGCGAGCTCCAGCGACTCCAGCCTGGCCCTGCCGAGCTCTTGCCCGGCCTCTTCTTCGGCTTCGGCGCGGGCCTTCTCTTCCAGCTCCCGGGCCAGCCTCTCGGCGCGCTCAGTCAGCTCGCGGGCCGCGCGCCGGGCCTCTTCGCCCGCGCGCTCCCGCGCCTGGCGGGCCTGCTCCAGCGTCGCTGCTGCCCTCTCGCTGGCCAGCTTGGCCGCTTGGGCGCGCTCCTCAGCCTGCTGAAGCTCCTCCTCGCGCTGCCGGCGCTCGTCCTCGAGCCGGACCGACAGCTCGGAGCGCCGGTGGGCCTCCTGCTCTACATCCTGCCTGGCCTTGGCCTCGATCTGCGCCGCCAGCTCCTGCGCCTTCTTCTCCGCCTGGAGGCGAAGCTCCTCGGCGGCGCGCTCGGCGCGGGCCAGCTCGATCTGGCTGGGCTCGACTCGCTTGAGCGCCCCGGCGCCCACCAGCGCTGCCGCCAGGATGCGCGCGCGCCGCGGCTCCAGTCCTTTGCCGACCAGATCCTCGACCGCGCCGGGCTGGCGCAGCCGCTCCAGCGTCTTGCGATCGGCGGCCTCCAGCCGCAGCGCCTCGGCCACCGCCTCGAAGTCGCCGCCAAGCTGGAGGAAGCACGGCCCGAGCTGGGCCAGCATCCGCGCCGCGAACTCCTCACCGGCGGGCGAGCTCAGCGCCTCGGCCAGGCTCCAGGCCGGATCGAGCTCCACTTCCTCGGTCCAACCCGGCGGCTCTTTGTCCTCGAATTCGAAGGAGCCTTCGCTCAGGCCGATCAGCTCCCTGAGGTGTTGCTGCTGCTGCAGCCTCTTGGCCTGGCTGAGCGAACCGCGGTCGATGGCGCCGCGCTCGAGCAGCACCTCCTCCAGCGGCCGCCCCTGCTCGATGGCCGGGAGGGCGGAGTCGAGGGCCTCCAGGTCCACCAGCCCGTTCTCCACCAGCACCTGGCCCAGCGGGCGATAGCCGAAGCCCATCAGCGCTCCGCGGGGCTGGCCGCGGCGCAGGAAGAGCCGGGAGACGGTGCCGTTGGCTTCGATCTTGAGCGCGCCGGTCGCCTCGGCCTGCCGCGCCGAGAGCAGCAGCGCGGCCAGGGGAGAATCGCGAAGCTTTCCGCGGGAGAGTTCCACTGCGCCCTCGAGGAGATGGGAGTCTGACGGCGAGCTTAGCCCCCGCTCCGAGGGGGCGCAAAAAAGCGGATTTGTTGGCCTTCCCGGCATGCGTCGCCCGGCGCCCCTGCGAATCGCCGAGGGGTCGAGGCACTTGGCCACGCCTTTCTGCCGATCGGCTCGAGAGCCTGAGCCGGCGCGGCCCACGCGCTAGCTTGAACCCGGGGAGGGGCCATCGATGAAGACCCGGCATCGCTACGTGATCGTGGGCGCTGGGCGGGCGGCCGCTTCGGCCGTCGAAGGCATCCGCCAGGTGGAGACCGCCGGGCCCATCCTGATGATCGGCGCCGAGGCCATGCTGCCGTACGAGCGCCCGCCTCTGTCGAAGCAGCTCTGGTTCGGCAAGAAGAAGCCCGCGGAGATCTTTCCCCACTCGCTGGAGTGGTATCAGTCCCAGGGCGTCGAGCTGCTGCTCGGGCGGCGGGCAACCGGCCTGGATGCCACGGCGCGGAAGCTGATCGACGACCGCGGCGGCGAGCACGAGTACGACAAGCTGCTGCTCGCCACCGGCGGGGCGCCCCGAACGCTCGCCATCCCTGGAGGCGAGCTGCCGGGAGTCAGCTACTACCGCACCCTCGCCGACTACACCGCGCTGCAGGAGATGGCTCCCCGGGGGAAAACCGCCACCGTGATCGGCGGCGGGTTCATCGGCTCGGAGCTGGCGGCGGCCCTGACCCACGCCGGCGCGCAGGTGACCATGCTCTTCCCCGGGCGATACCTGGCCCAGCGGGTGTTTCCCGAGCCTTTCGCTCAATTGGTCACCCAGCAGTTTCGCGAGCGCGGGATCCGCGTCCTCGGCGGTGACGTCCCCACGTCGATCGTGCACAAGGGCAATCGCTTCCTCACCAACACGCGCGACGGGGAGCAGCTCCCCTCGGACATGGTGGTGGTCGGGGTCGGAATCCGGCCCTCGACCGAGCTGGCGGCGGCGGCCGGGCTGACCATCGCCGACGGCGTGGCGGTCAACGCCCTGCTGCAGAGCTCCAGCCCGGAGGTCTACGCCGCCGGGGACAACGCCGAGTTCCCCTACGCCGCGCTCGGGCGCTGGATGCGGGTCGAGCACTGGGACAACGCGCTGAGCCAGGGCCGGCAGGCCGGGCGGAACATGGCCGGCGCCGGGGAGAAGTACCTGCACCTGCCCTACTTCTTCTCGGACCTGTTCGAGCTCGGCTACGAGGCGGTCGGCGACGTCAATTCGCGCCTGGAGACCTTCGCCGACTGGCAGGTGGAGGGGCGCAAGGGAGTCCTCTACTACCTGGCGAACGGGCGGGTGCGCGGGGCGATGATGGTGGACGTCTGGGACAAGGTCGAGCAGGCCCGCGAGCTGATCCGCAGAGGGGAGCCGGTGAGCCCGCAGGCGCTGCGCGGTGCGATTCGCTGAGCGACCGATGGACCGCATCCTGATTCGAGAGCTGCGGGGGCGCTGCATCCTCGGACTGAGTCCCGAGGAGCGGCGCGAGAAGCAGGAGGTGTCGGTGAGCCTGGCCCTGTCGGCCGATCTGCGTGGCGCGGGGCGCAGCGACTGCTTCGAGGACGCGCTCGACTACCGCGCGATCAAGAAGCGGGTGCTGGCGCTGGTGGAGGGCTCGCAGTTCCGCCTGCTCGAGGCGCTCGCCGAGGCCATCGCGCAGGCGTGCCTGGAGAATCCAAAGGTCGTGGAGGTCCAGGTGACCGTGGACAAGCCCGGCGCGCTGCGCTTCGCCAGATCGGTGGCGGTGGAGCTGGTTCGGCGGCGGGCGTAGGCGCTGGGCCATCCCCTGAGCGACCGATCAGTGGCTCTTCACCGGGGCAGACGCGGCCGAGAGCTCGGTCGCCCGCTGACGGCTCACTCACAGGACGGCAGGACGAACGGCACCATCGCGCTCGCTTCGTCGCTCCAGCTCTGGGTGTCGACGAGCTTGCCCCACGTCGGAGGGCTACAGTGCGAGGTCACCAGCGTGCCGCGAATCGACGTGTCCGGCCCCCAGTTCGTCAGGCCGTTGCCGAGCACGACGACTCCGACGCCGCCCCCCTTGGTCGACAGGCACTGGGGGCCCAGCGCGAAGAGCTCGGCGCGCCGTCGTGCTCATTGATCTTGTGAGCAGTTCCCGGACACGGTGCAGAGGCTGGCGCAGCTCTGAGCGGCATCCGCGGTGCTGAGAGAAACGGAAGGCGAGTCCGTTGATGAGGATGTTGCGATTTGTCGGCGAACGCACGCGGATGCAGTCATGTCGCAACTCCCCGCCGGCCCGGAGCCGCTCGTACCGACTGGCAGCCGAGTTGCGTGCCCACGAAGGTCGGAAGTCCATTGGCAACGGACACGCAGAGCAAGGCGGACAAGCTACTCATCCAGCACCTGTGCCCCGCCCGCAAGGTTGAGCCGCGGCACGACGCCTGGGATCGACTCGATGAGCTGATTGAGCTCCTCCACCGGCACCAGTCCCGCGAACACCCGCTTGAACGCCCGCAGGATCTTGTACCGAAGGTCCCGCGCATCCGGAGTGACGGGGCGCTTCGGCAGGTGCCCCAGACGCGAGAGACCTTCGGCGACCTCGGCCATCGTCACAACTTGGCCGGCCTTCTCGCAGAGCACCGCGAGCCCGAGGACCGCCTGCCGCTGGAGATTGTTCGGCGGCCTGACCGGTAGCTACTGGCGGGTGAAGCGGCTGGTCCAGGTAAACCAGTCCGGCACCTTGCAGGACTTGTCAAAGGTATAGGTGAACCCGCACGCCCAGCCGTCCTGGAGGTGCATGTTGATCGCGCTGATGCTGTTGACCGTGCAGCCGCCCCCGGTCTGAGTCGTCTTGATCCAGATCTGGGCACCCGCCTTGCCTACCGTGTCGGCGAGGTCCGTCCTGTAGGAATAGGGCAGGATGTAGACCGTATTGCTCTGGCCCGAGGTGATCGCACCGGCGTTGGTCTGGGTGGCCTCGTCGCGCGTCTCATTGGCCCGGTGTTGGGCCGTGATGGCGATGTCCACGGCGCACGCCGTTCCGTTGACGGAGCCGTCCGAGGAGTCGACGAAGATGCACCCATCGGAGAAGTGCCACGTTCCCTCGACCGAGGGAATTGCCCCCGTACCGAAACTCTTTCCGTCGAAGCAGGGCACTTCGCCCCGGTAGTAGGGCGCGTCGTAGGCGGCTTCCATGGCCTTGTCCAGGCCCGGTGTCGCCATCATCGAGTCCAACGGGTCCGCGCACCCGATCGCCGCGCACGCAGACCAGAGTGTGAGCAGCATCGCACCACGAAAAGCGGCAAGCGGCATTTGTCCCTCCCCGGAGGCGAGCCGAAGCGTCAAGTCATCGAAGCATAATCGGAGATGATGAATCCTTCGAGTCCCGAGAGTAGCCCAGCTTCCGCGCCTGCGCCTGCGCCTGCGCCTAGGAGATTTGCACGCCATCGAGGAGCAGAGCATCCGGCCTCGGCGATCCTTGGCATCGACGCGCGAGCCGGCGTGCAGCGAAGAGCCCTCGAGGAGGCGACCGGCCGCCGGCCCGATGATGCGTGTGGAGAGCGGGCCGCGACGCATTCCGCGTCGCGCGACCGTGCGCCGGCGCGGGAACCCGCGGATCGCTTCGGCCCCGCGCCGCCGTGGTCTCGGCGACCCCTCAGCCTCGACCGGCGAGCTCCTCGAGCACCTGGCACGCGCGCGACACGCCGTCCTCGAGCCGGAGCCGCTGGGCGAGCGCTCTGGCGGTGACCCCGAGCGCCTCGTGCTCGACCAGGCGGCGCATCGCGCTGGCCAGCGCGCGCGGGGTCACCTTCCAGAATGACAACGGGTCGTGCCCAGCCCCAGCGGCGGCGAGCCGCCGGCCCCAGTCACGTTGCTCGTCCACGAACGCGACGACCAGGGACGGCACTCCGGCCGCCGCCGCGGTGTGCACCGTGCCTGCGCCACCGTGATGAACGATGGCGGCGCAGCGCTCGAAGACCCGCGCGTGGGGAGCCCGCCCGATGGTCAATGCCTGCCCGTCGACCGTTGAAGACCCGCGCCGATCGCTCTTGAACTGCAGCATGCACCTCAGCCCACTCTCGCGCGCGGCGCCCGCCAACAACGCTCGAGCTCGTTCCGGTGCGATCTGCTCCAAAGAGCCCAACGACAAGAAGACAGGCGGAGGCCCCGCGCGCAGGAACGCCTCGGCCACGGGGTCGTCCCACGGCTCAGCCGCGCCGAGGCCGCTCAGGTGCGACATCACGGGCACCGGTACGAGTGCCACAACCACGCCTGCTGGTTGTCGGAGTACACCAGGTGCAGCATGCCGGCGCCGTCGAAGACCGCCGAGAGGTAGCGGGCCGCCGGATAGTTCCCCGCCGCGAGCACCAGCTCGTTCTGCCAGTTGCCGGAAAGGTCGCGCTTGGCCAGGCGCAGCTCGTGCGGCGAGCTGTCGAAGTAGGCCACGTACACCTCGCCCGACGGGGAAACGGCGAGGGCGGGACGGGCCTGGTTGCCATCGTTGTTCATGCTCGGGTCGACCAGCTCCACCTTCCAGCTGCCTGCGGCCGGCTTCTCGGCGTACATCAGCGCGCTGCTCCATTGGTCGGCGAAGATCGCGCGCAGCACGCTTCCGTCGGCGGCCAGCACCGGGGTCCACATCCCCCTCCCGATTCCGGGAATCGCTTCCCGGGCCCACGGGCCGCCGAGCGGGGCGGAGGCGTGGATCAGGCCGACGGTGTCGTAGGCGTCGTTGTAGAGCAGATGCCGCACCCGAGCCGCGTCGACGGCCAACCCGAACAGACCTAGCGTGGGGAAGACCGTTTCCTCCGTCCATTGCCCGCCGGCGTCCCGCTGGGCCCAGCGCACCCCGTCGAACCGCCCGTTGACCTGCGGGACGTAGGCGAGGTGGGGATTTCCGTCGGCGTCGACCGCGAGCTTGCCTTGCCACGAAATAGGCGAGGTGAAGGCCAGCGGCTCGTCCAGCTCAGTGCCGTCCGGGTTGCGCCGCAGGTAGCGGTAGAACTCGGTTCTGCTGACGACGACGTAGCTGAGGTGCGCCGCGCCGGTGGAGTCGAAGGCCAGCGAGATATCGGAGCCATGATTCAGTGAATTTATCTTCTCGATGCTCCACCCGGAGGCGCCGAGGGTGGCGTACTTGAGGCAGCCGAGCCCGTAGGCGACGTGCAGCACGCCCGCGGGGTCGACCTGCCCGGTGGTCCCCACCGCCACCCTGCCGCCGCCGTCCACCAGCTCGTGGCGCCACTGGCCCGAGGCCGAGACGCTGACGCACGCCCCCTGCTGGCAGGAGAGCGCGCCGCACTGGAGCTGCGCCCCGCACACCGTGCCATCGACGGCGGCGGGATGGACGCAGCCGGTGGCAGTGCAGCGGTCGGCGCTGCAGGGATTGCCGTCGTCGCAGGCGGCGTCGCCGATGCAGGGCGGCGGGGGATTGCAGGCCGGATCGGTGCTCTGATCCACCGGGGTGCAGCGGCCGGAGAGGCACAGGTCGGCCATGCCGCAGGGGACGTAGTTGCCGCACAGGGTGCCGTCGGGGGCGGTCTTCTTGGTGCAGCCGGCGGGAGAGCACTGGGTCACCAGGCAGCGGTCCTCGCCGCAGGCCGGGTCGGGGCTATGGACGCAGCCGGTCCGGGCGGCGCAGGTGTCGATGGTGCAGGCGTTGCCGTCGTCGCAGTACAGCGCCTGGCCGACGCACTTCCCGGCGGAGCAGAAGTCGCCCACGGTGCAGGCGCTGCCGTCGTCGCAGGGGCCGAAGTGCTCCTCCGAGACGCAGGAGCCGCTCGCCAGGTCGAAGTGCTCGTCGGTGCAGGGGTTGTGGTCATCGCAGTCGGGAACCGCCACCCCTTCGCCGATCAGCCCGACCTCGGCGGCGACGCCGGGGTAGACGGTGCTCTGGTAGGAGAGCGTGGCGTGCGCCGGCCCGGCCTCGGTGGGGACGAAGGTGGCGATGACCTCGACGGTGTCGCCGGCGGGGACGGCGATCTCGGAGGCGCCCTCGGTGCCGAACGGCGCCGGGGCCAGCCCCAGAGTCACCACCACCTCGCTGGTGCCAGTACCGTGCAGGCGCAAGAGCGCGGTGCCGCGCTGGCCGAGGTAGACACGGCCGAAGTCGAGGACCGTCGGCTCCACCGACAGCTCGGGGATGGTGGCGGAGATCCTGTCGCGGGTGCAGGCGGCGAGCGCCCCGGCGCAGAGGAGGAGTCCCAGCAGTCGCATGGTTCGGCTCCAGGGCGTTGCGGCGAGCGGCGGGCGCCCGACCGGGTGGACCTTATAGCAGCAATCGCCCTGGGGGTTGGGCGGGGCGCGCCGCCGCGTGCCTCGCTCGAACCTGGCCGATGGCGATGGAGCTGGCGGGCGTAGGTGCTGGGCCATCACCTGAACGACCGACCAGTGAACCATCACCGCGGCACCGGCCAGCTCGACTTTCCCGGCCGAAGCCGAGCTAACCAATGGAAATAACTAGACTCTCATCGATCTTGCCTGCCTATCCCCGGGATACGACCCTCCTATCCCTGGGATACGACCCTCCTATCCCTGGGATACGACCCTCCTATCCCCGGGATACGAGCCGCCTATCCCCGCGATAGACATGGCCGGTCCCTCGGATAGCCCCTGACACACGACGGCCCTCGAGGAACGCTCGAGGGCCGCCGTCGACCACCCGCTACTTCCGTCCGCTACTTCGGCTGCGGAGCAGCCGGCTTCGAGGAAGCGAAGTAGG
>JBBIQS010000157.1:0-8340 GCA_037442205.1 Myxococcales bacterium | reverse complement strand
GATTGAGGAACCGGCCTGTGGGCGCGATGTCCTCGTAGAGCGGATCGCTCGCTTCGCTCAGCAGCCCGCGGTAGTACAGGAGCAGTGGTGCTTCGAGACGATTCGATTCCGCCGGGAGCCATGCCGGTGCGGGCGGCGGCGTATTGAGGCGCGCCAGAAGCGCAGTAAGAACGGCCGCTTGCCGCCAAAGAGTCGGCTCGCCTACAATTCGCACTTCCTCGGGGAAAGCCGGCTCGCCGAGCGAGCGGCGGGGTGCCGTCGAGCGCCGCTGAATGACTGAGACCGAACGCGAACAGGCCCTGCTGTCGCTGGAGCAGCGCGAGGTGGCGCTGGCCAGGGCGCTGCTGCGCGACCCGGGGCTGCTCGACCCCCGCGGCGAGGCCTCGCTGCGCTGGGCGATCCAGCTGTCGCGGCTGCACCATCTCAAGGGCCCGGACGGCGAGGTGGACCTGGAGGAGACGGTGTTGCCGCTGCGCACCGAGGTCCTCAAGCTGCTCGAGGTCGCCGGGCTGGCGCCGAAGCAGGCGGACGGGCTGTCGCCGGACAAGCTCAGGCCGATCTCCTCGATCCTGCGCGAGCAGGCGCTGCGCACCCGCGAGGCGCTGCTGCGGCGCTTCGGGGCCCAGCTGCCGCCGCAGGTGGTGGACGACGAGGTGCGCCACAAGGTGCTGGCCATCGCCGCCGGCGGGGGCGGGGGCTCGGCCCACATCCACCTCGGGGCCTTCAAGCTCTTGCAGGACTGCGGCATCCAGCCGGCGCTGATCGCCGGCACGTCGATGGGGGCGATCCTCGGGCTGTTCCGGGCCCGCGCCCACCGCTACGACACCGCCGACATCCTGGCGGTGATGCGCTCGCTCTCCTTCGGGAAGATCTTCCAGCTCTTGTCGATGGAGAGCCGCTACGGGCTGCCGGCGGCGCTGCGGCTGTACCTGCGGGCCTCGATGGGCCGCTTCTTCCAGGACAAGAGCGGGCAGACCCTGACCCTGAACCAGCTGGAGATCCCGCTGATCACCAGCGTCTGCGGCATCCGCTCGGGGATGCTGCCCAAGCCGCTGGAGTACTACGAGCGGCTGCTCGAGGACGTGCTGCGCTCGCCGACGCCGTTCCGCATCGGGCGCAAGCTGCCGGCGGTGGCCTCGGCGCTGATCGAGCTGGTGGGGGTCAGCGAGCGGCTGGAGAAGGTCTATCTGGGGCTCGACGCCGGCACGCAGGAGTTCGACGTCATCGACGCGGTGGGCTTCTCCTCGTCGCTGCCCGGAGTGATCCACTACGACATCGTGCGCCGCGACGACCGGATGCACGAGATGATGTTCAACCTCTTCACCCGGCGCGACCTGTACCGGCTGTGCGACGGCGGGCTGACCGACAACGTCCCGGCGCGGGCGGCGTGGCTGGGGGTGCAGCGCGGGATGGCCAAGGGGCGGCGCAACGCCTTCGTCCTGGCGATCGATGGCTTCTCGCCCAAGCTCTCCACCCCGGCCTGGCTGCCGATGCAGAGCATCATCCTCGGGCAGGTGGCGCGCTCGACGGAGTGGGCCCACGCCTACAAGGCCTTCAAGCAGCCGCTGTCGCCGCTGGAGCTGGTGCCCAACGTCGAGAACACCCTCAAGGCGGTCGAGCGGGGCCAGGAGGAGATGAAGGACCTGCTCCCGCTGATCAAGCGGATGCTCGAGCCGCTGCCGGTGCTCGAGTAGCGGCGCAGAAGCGTGGTCGAAAAAGGGCGGTCACCGGACCCTTTCGGCCACGGAGCGATCGGCGTCCGCGGCTTCCCCGAAGCCCTGAAGCAGCACCGCCGGCAACGAGGCCGGCGGCGCGCGATGCTCTCTTGAGCGAAGAGGCTACTTCTTGATCGGCGGCGGCCGGCTCTTGTTGCCCAGCAGCCGCAGCTCGCGCAAAGCCTCGATGCAGTCCGGGTTGACCTGGATGGCCTTCTCGAACTGCTTCTCGGCGCGGTCCGGGCGGCCGAGCGCCTTGTGGATGTAGCCCAGGAACAGGTAGCTCTTGTCGACCCGCGGGTTGAGGCGGATGCCGGACTCGATGTGCTGCACCGCCTTCTCCGCCGCCTGCGGCGAGCTGGGCTCGGCCTGGAACAGGCTCCAGCCGAGGTAGGCGTGGAACTCGCCCTCCTCGCCGTAGAGCTGCACCGCCTCCTGGAAGGCCGAGTGGGCGTCCTTGAACTTGCGGTTGCGCAAGAGCTCCTCGCCCTTCTCGAACTTGCCCTCGGCGGCCAGGATTTTGGCCACCTCGTCGGTGACCCCCTTGCGCGCCCCGCTCGCCAGCTCGCTCAGGTAGCGCTCCCGCTCGTCGTCGTCGACCAGGGTGTCGTGGGCGCTGGAGACCAGGTCGAAGATCTGCGCCGCCAGGTTCTTCACCTCGGCTGAGTAGGAGCCGAAGTGCTTGTCGGGGTGGTACTCCTTGGCCAGCCCGAAGTAGGCACGCTTGATCTCGTCCTTGCCAGCGGTGGGCGCGACTCCCAGCACCTCGAAGAAGTCCTTCTTCTTCATCGCCGCCATCACCCCCGCCAACCGCTCGCGGACCCGCCGCTCCTCGCCCGACATGCTGATGCTGAAGACCCCCGACAGCTCAGGCAGCAGCGAGGTCGAGGCCGGCTTGTCCGGGGCGAAGGCCTGCGGCGGAGGAGGAGGCGGCGCCAGCTGCGCGCTCGAGGCTCCCGGCGCCACGGCCCTGGCCTGCGGGGGCAGGGGAGGCGGCAGCGGCTGCGCCGAGCCGGGCATCCCGGCGGGGATGGTCACCAGGTCGGTGGTCTCCCGGCTCTCGTCCTCGGCCGGGCTCCAGGGGAACAGCGGCTCGGCCTTCCCCTCGCGCGCCTCGCGCTTGAGGTCGATGATCTGCGCCGCGCGCATGGCGTACAGCAGGTGCAGGGTGCCCAGCGGCGGCAGCAGGTTCAGGGCCACCAGCGTGGAGACCGTCTTGTGGCCGTCCACCGCCTTGAGCACCGAGCTCTCCTCCTCGTCCAGCCCGACCTCCTGGAAGCGCAGCAGCGGATCGGCGGAGGGGTGGGCGAACAGCTGCTCGCAGGGGCCCAGCGCCGCGCGCACCCGATCCTCGCTGTAGGTCCGCTTGACGCCCTCGTAGATCACCTGGGCGGTGGTCAGCCCCAGGGTGTTGACGTCGGCGGGCATCTCGGCGTCGGGGTTGAACTGGTACTCGCCCTCGCTCCACTCGAAGATGTCGTAGAGCTTGGTCTGCAGCTGCAGCGACAGCGCATAGGACAGGTTGTGCGGGCTGATGCAGCCCATCTCGATCAGCACCGTGCCCTGCTGACGGCCGGAGCTCTTCATCTCCTTGATGCTCCGCTCGCACTCCTGCTCGCTGATCATCTTCTCCCGCACCATCACCTTGCCCAGGCACTCGGAGAGCAGGTTGGACTTGATGGAGTAGGGGTGGCCGTCGCGGAAGTAGACGATCTTCTTGACCTTGTCCCGGCGCAGCAGCAGCGCCCCGCTGGCCCGCCAGCGGTAGAGCTCGGCCAGCAGCTCGGGGATCGGCTTGTGGGCGAAGTCGCCGCGGATGGTCTTGAGGGCGCTGGTCCGCGCGGTGTGCTCGACCTGGGCCACCTCCTCATGCTCCTCGGGCGCGGCGTAGTCCTCCGCGGGCCGGGCGTCGAGGTGGGCCTTGTGCGCCTGGGCCGAGGCCTTCTGCGGATAGCGGTTGCCCAGCGCCTCCCTCAGCGCCGCCCGCAGCTTGCCCAGGTTGATCGGCTTGTCGAGGAACGCCGACACCTCGTAGCGCGAGCGCGCCTCCTGCAGGTGCTGCGCGGACTTGTAGACCCCGGAGACGAAGAGGATGGGGACGTTGCGCCCCTTGGGCTGGATGCGGATGCGCCGGGCGACCTCGAAGCCGTGCTGCCCGGGCAGCATCAGGTCGAGGATCACCACATCCACCTTGCGCTTCTCGAAGCTCTTGAGCGCCCAGTCGCCGTCCTTCTCCACCAGCACCGAGAATCCCTCGGCCGCCAGGGCGTCGTGCAGCAGCCGCTGGATGCTGCGGTCATCGTCGACGATCAGGGCAGTGGTGCTGGCTTCCACGCGGGCACTCCTCGGCGAGGGTTTCAAGGCCCCGAAGAATAGCCCGGAGGGGATTGTCGGGTCACCCGCCCCGTGCGCAAGCCCCGTCCTCGGCCAGATCCGCGACGGGCCGCGCCGGTTGTGAGCCTGCCGTCCTGTGCATACCAGAACCATCGGGCCAGGCGGCTGGTCGGCAGGTCGGCGGGCGGGCGGAGGCGCGATGCTCCACAACTCTTGGGCGCGGGAACTTCGGGGGTTCACTCTCTGGGCGGCGGCTTTGGCGCTGGCGCTGGGCTGCGGCAAAGACAAGCTCGGCTCGACGCTGAGCGACCTGGAAGTCTCCTCCCAGCGGCTGGACTGGGGCGTAGTGGCGCTGGGCTCGTCGCCGCGGCAGGTGCTCACCCTGCGCAACGTCGGCCGGACCAGCGTCGAGCTCTCCGCGCTGACCGTCACCGGCCCGTTCTCGATGCCGGAGCTGCCGCGCGGCGGGCTGGTGCTGGAGACCGGCGAGATCCGCAGCGTCCCGGTCGCCTTCACTCCGCCCGCCGAAGGGCACTTCGACGGGGTGCTGCGCATCCAGGCCGACGCCGACTCGGGCGAGGCCTCGGTGACGCTCGCCGGCGACGCCATCCTGCCCAAGGTCTCCCTCGATCGGCTGGCGCTCGACTTCGGGCAGGTGCGGCTGGGGGCCTCGCGCGAGCTGTCGCTGACCGCCGCCAACGCCACCGTGCTGCCGGCGCCGATCGGCCTGCGCCTGGAGGGGGTCGACGCCGCGCTGTTCCGCTCCTCGCTGATCGGGCCCACCCCGGCGGTGGCCCCGGCCAACTCCAGCTACTCGATCCCGATCTCGTTCACCCCCGATCACCTGGGCAGCGCCGAGGCCACCTTGGTGGTCACCCCCTGCGCCGGGTGCGCCGAGCTGCGGGTGGCGCTCACCGGCACCGGGGTCGCCAGTTGCATCGGCTTCTCCCCGGCGGCGGTGGACTTCGGCAACCTCGCGGTCGGGGCCAAGGCCAACCGGACCCTGACTGTCACCAACGACGGCAACGCCCCGGTGGACCTGGTGGAGGTGTTCCTCAGCGCCAACAGCTCCAGGGACTTCAGCTTCAAGGGCTTCACCCCGGGGCAGAAGGTCACCCTGCCCGCCGGCGGCTCGCTGCCGGTGACGGTCACCTTCGCCCCCTCCGGCAACGGCACCCGCAGCGGGGCCCTCAGGGCCCACGCCGGCACCCCGGCCGATCCCTGCTGGGCCGAAGCCAAGCTCGCCGGCAGCGCCGGCAGCGGCTGCCTCGAGGTCCAGCCGGCCTCACTCGACTTCGGCACCGTGGCGGTGGGCATGTCCAACCGCCGCAGCGTCTACGTGGCCAACACCGGCTGCGGCCACGACGTCTACCTGGAGTCGGCCTCCGCCAGCGGCGCCAAGCAGTTGACCGCCCAGGCCCTCAAGCCGACCCCGGTGCTGCTCAGGCAGGGCGACGTGGTCCAGGTCACCGCCACCTTCGCCCCCGACCAGGCCGGCACCTTCACCGGGCAGATCGATCTCGCCGCCGCCGACGACCAGCACCAGCCGCTGTCGCCGCCGGCCTCGCCGGTGCCGCTCAAGGGCCAGGCCAAGGTGCTGCCGCCCTGCACGATCTCGGTCAGCCCGCCGCGGCTCGACTTCGGCGCGGTCAACCTCCACACCACCACCATGCTGGCCTTCCGCATCGTCAACACCGGCACCAACGAGTGCTACCTCGCCAACCTCGGGCTGGCCGCCGGCAGCTCGCCCACCTTCCGGATCAGCGGGGCCAGCGCCGGCTTCAGCCTGCCCGCCGGCTGGAGCTACGACGTCAAGGTGCGCTTCTCGCCCGACGCCGCGGGCAGCTACCAGGGCTCGCTGGACTTCACCGTCTCCGACCCCGCCACCCCGCAGCGCAGCTACCCGATCACCGGCACCGGGGTCGACGGCTGCCTGGCGATCGTCCCCAGCGACCTGGACTTCGGCCTGGTCAAGGTCGGCTGCCCGGGCCCGGTGCGCTCCTCGACGGTGACCAACAACTGCGCCGGCGACGTCCGGCTGGCCTCGGCCGCGATCGCCGCCGGGGGGTCGCCGGCCTTCTCGCTGCTGGCCCCGACCTCCTTCCCGCTCTCGCTGCCCGCCGGCCAGTCCACCCAGGTCCAGCTGCGCTACACCCCGACCCGCAGCGGCCTGGACAGCGCCGCGGTCTTCCTCGACGACGGCTCGCTCAACCACCTGCTGTCGGTCCACGGGGTGGGGTCCACCGCCGCCACCCGCACCGACGGCTTCGACGAGCCGACCACGCAGAAGGTCGACGTGCTGTTCGTGGTCGACAACAGCGGCTCGATGTCCATCTACCAGGCGGCCCTGACCGCCAACCTCGACGCCTTCCTCAAGTACGCCCTGGCCCAGAACATCGACTTCCACATCGGGGTCACCACCACCGGCCAGAGCCCGATCGTCGGCTCGGGGATCAGCTGCCCGGGCGGCGCCGACGGCGGGGAGGCCGGCCGGCTGTTCCCGGTGGACAACTCGGTGCCGCGGATCCTGACCCCGCAGACCCCTAACCCGCAGCAGATCTGGTCGGTGATGATCAACGTCGGGGTGTGCCACTGGCTGGAGCAGGGGATGATCGGCGCCTACGACGCACTGACCCCGCCGCTGGTCGATCACGCCGACGACCCGCGCACCCCGATCCCCAACGACGGCAACCTGGGTTTCCTGCGGCCGGACGCCAAGCTGGCGCTGATCTTCATCTCCGACTCCGACGACCAGTCCGACGGGACGGTGGACTTCTACGCCCAGTTCTTCGCCAGCCTCAAGCCCAACCCGGGGATGGTCAACGTGTCGGCGGTGGTCTCGCCCAGCACCACCGTCTGCCCGAGCGCCGAGGGCCCGGGCCCGCGCTACATCGACCTGGCGCAGCGCTTCAACGGCGTGGTCGAGGCGATCTGCACCCCGGACTGGACCGCCAGCCTGCAGCGGGTGGGGAGCAGCGTCTTCGGGCAGCAGAACATCTTCCCCCTCAGCGGCTGGCCGGCCGACCCGTCCCAGATCTCGGTGGTGGTCAACGGGGCAGCGGTGCCGGCCGGGGCCGGCTGGCACTACGACCCGGCCACCAACAGCGTGGTCTTCGATCCGCAGAGCACCCCGGGGGCCGGCTCGCACATCGATATCAGCTATCCGCTGGGGTGCGGGCCATGAGGGGGGGCGGGCGCTACTGCGAGTCGAGCTGGCCGAGCAGCTCGTCGGCCTTCTGGAAGAGCAGGTCGCTGGCCGCGTAGCGCCCCTTGAGCCAGTCGAGGTCCTTGCGGGCGCTGTCCTTATCGCCCAGGCTGAGCTCGGCCCGGGCCCGCGCCAGCCGCGCCCGGCCGGCCAGCGGCGAGGCCTCGTGGAGGGCCAGGAACTGGGTGGTGGCGGTCAGGCAGTCCACCCCGCGGTTGATCTGCATCAGCGCCTCGGCGCGGACCACCTGGGCCTCGACGGTGATCGGGTCCTGGGGGTGGTCGCGGGTGAGGTTCTCCAGCTCCTCGATCGCCGGCATCGGCCTTCCGGCGGCGAGCAACGCCTTGGCCTTCTCGAAGAGGGCGGTGGGGACGGCAGGCCGCTTAGGATGGTTCTCGACGAACTTGGCGAAGGCCTCGGCGGCGGCCTCGTGCTGGCCGGCGGAAGCCAGCGCCCGGGCGGCCTCGAGGTCGACCTTGGCCTCATCCTCGTGCTTGCGGGCCAGGGCGTCGGCGCGGGCCTGATCCTGCTGCTGCTGGGCCTGCCTGGCCCGCTCCTCGCCGGCCTTGATCCCCAGCTCCATGCTGCGGCTGGCCTCCTCGGTGGCGCTGTCGACGCCCTTGCCGATCTTCCTGACCACCCACAGCGCGGCCGCGGCCAGCAGCGCCGCCACCACCAGCTTCTTGCCCCAGGCCTGCCACAGGGCGCGGGCGTAGTCGGCGGAGCTGGGCTCACCCTCGTCGACCTGGGTGGCGGCCTTCGTCAGCGCCGCGAACGCTGTCGTCTCGATTGCCGCGGGCGACGCACAGGCGGCCAGGGCGGCACTGAGCACCGAAAGCGCGGGCCCGCCAACCTCAACCGCGCGGGCGGCCCACAGCCTGGCCGAGGGTTTGCTGCTGTCGCTCGACCAACCGTTCCATGTCGCCATCGCCCGGCTGGGGCAGTCCATCACCGCCGAGCATCAGCAGCCGGGTGTCGCGCCGGACAGCCCGGCCGCGCTGGTCGCACTCGCCGCCATGCACGGCGGCGATCCGGTGCGGGCGCGCAGCGTCATCGGCCGGGCGGTACGCGCAGGCGGCGATGACG
>JBBIQS010000156.1:0-8556 GCA_037442205.1 Myxococcales bacterium | reverse complement strand
CGCTGCGCAGGTTCGCGCGGCGGCCGCCGGGATCGAGAGGGATGAGGAAGGGCTACTTGGCGACCACGGTCACCGGCTTGCCCTTCTGCACCGCGTCAAGCACCTGGGCGCTGGCCTCGGACCAGAGTGCCTTGGGGGCGGCAGTGACCGCCGGAGCACCCTTGGCGGTGGGCTTTGCCAGGGTCAGCTCGACGGCGCCGAAGAGCGCCGGCGGCTCGTAGGCCTCGAAGGCCAACGCCTTGACGCTGGCCAGCTCGACCTTGCAGCTGCACTGCTCGACGGCCGCCGGCAGGCCGGCGAGGGCCTCGAGCCGCTTGGGCGCCTCGATCTGGCCCAGCTTCTGGAAGGCCTCCAGGGCCTGGGGGCAGTCGGCGAAGACCTTGGCGCTCAGGCCGCCGTCGGCGCCGGCGGTGAGGACCGGAGCCTTCTGGGCCGGCGCCGGGCGCAGCTTGGCCAACTCCTCGTCGATGGGCGAGGGCGCGGCGGCGAGGGCGGGCTTCTTGGCGAAGACGAAGCTCAGTCCGAGGAAGCCGGCGCGGGAGGCCGACTGCAGGGCGGCGGCCACGGCGCTCCAGGGGGCGTCCTTGGCAACGGCCACAGTCAGCTTGCCCCTGGCGGCGGCGTCGAGCTTGGCCTTGGCCTGGGCGGCGGCGAGCTTGGTCAGGGCGCCGCCGACGCTGGCCGGCAGCTTCTTCAGGTCGGCGGGGCTGCCGACGGCGGCGCCGTCGAGGGTGATGGCCGAGGCGGTGATCACCAGCAGCGGGGCGGCGGAGGGGGCGCCAGCGGCGGCATCGTTGGCCACCAGGGTGGCGGCGTCGACGGCCAGCGCCGGGGCCTGCGGCTCGACCGCCAGCGTCTTCAGCCAGGCGGTGAGATCGGCCGGCTCGCCGGCGCAGGTCTTGGGGGGCGGCGGCGGCTCGACGCACTGGCCGAGCTTGCCGGCCTCGGTCTCACGGCACTCCAGGCCGATGGCGCACTCGTCGGCCGCGCCCAGGCAGTGCTTGCCGGCGGATCGCCGCTTGGTGCAGACCCGGGAGCTGCCCAGATCGGCCAGGGCCTCCTTGGTGTGGGTCTTGGGAGAGCAGAACAGCCCCTCGGCGCAGGGGTTGGCGCTGGCGTCGGCCGGGTGGCAGCGATCGCCCAGGGCCAGATCCTTCTCCGGGCGCGTCTCGCGCGCGAAGCAGCCGGTCAGGCTTGCGGCGATCAGGGCCAACGTCATGAAGCGATTCATCATCTGCTCCTTGGTGGGAAACGTTGAAAAGCGGTGAATTGTAAGGGGGCGCCTCCGGCGGCAGCAAGCCTTTGGAGCACCGAAGGCAGGACTGGGAGTGCGGATGGGAGGGCGGGGCTCGGCAGACCGCGCCCCGGGGCGCTCAACAGAACTCGGCGACCTTCTCCCCGAAGAGCCGGTCGATCGAGGCCACCAGCTCGTCGGCGGGGGCCACCTTGGCCTCGCGGGCGGCGATGGTCACCTCGCTGCGGGAGGGGATGACGATCTGCAGCGCCACCCCCAGCGGCCCGGGGTGCCTGGCGAACAGCTCGCTCAGCTGGCGCAGGCGGTCGTCGTTGACCAGCTCGGCGCCGATCCGGATCTCGAGCCGCTTGGTCCGCTGGGCGCGCACCTGGGCCAGGCTGAGCACCTCGTCGCACACCAGCTCCGCCTTGGGGTTCTCCTCATCGCGGTTGTTGACCTGGACCGAGCCCTTGATCAGCACCGGGTCGTCGGACTTGAGCAGGGTCTCCCAGTCGCCGAACCCCGGCCGCGGCTTGCGCTGCTTCCACTTGCCGTCCGAGCCCATCTCCGAGCCGGTGCCGTCCTTGGCCGGGAAGAACACCACGTCCACCGAGCCCGACAGGTCTTCGATGGTGCCCCAGGCCATCTTCTTGCCCGACTGCAGCACCTTCTCGCGCAGGCCGGCCACCACTCCGGCGATGGTGGCCTTCTCGTCCTTGCGCATTCCCTGGATCCGGGCGCAGGGCTTGGCGTAGCGCTCCAGCTCGCGCTTGTACTGCTCCAGCGGGTGGCCGGTGATGTAGAAGCCGATGGCCTCCTTCTCCAGCCGCAGCCGATCCTTCTCCGGCCACTCGTCGCCCTTGACGTACTCCTCGGCGTCCGACTTGGCGGCCCCGCCCTTGGCCGACAGCTTGCCGAAGAGCGAGCTCTGCCCCACTGCCCGGTCGCGCTGCTGCGACTGGCCGCGCTCCAGCGCGGTGTCGACCGAGTCGAACATCCGCTTGCGGGCGATCTTGGTGAAGTCGAAGGCCCCGGCCTTGATCAGGCACTCGATGACCTTGCGGTTGACGCGCTTCAAGTCCACCCGCTCGCAGAAGTCGAACAGGCCCTTGAACGGACCTCCGGAGCCGGTCGAAGGATTGCGCGCGGCCATGATCGCCTCGATCGCCGCCTCGCCCACGCCCTTGATCGCCCCCATGCCGAAGCGGATCTTTCCGTCGGGCACCGAGAAGTCGAACTCCGACTCGTTGACGTCGGGGGGCAGCACCTGGCAGCCGTGGGCGCGGGCCTCGCCGATGTGGTGCACCACCTTGTCGGTGTTTTCCTTCTCGCTGGAGAGCAGCGCCGCCATGAACTCGACCCGGTGGTGGGCCTTGAGCCAGGCGGTCTGCATGGTGACCACCGCGTAGGCGGCGGAGTGCGACTTGTTGAAGCCGTACTCGGCGAACTTCTCCATGCCGTCGAAGACCTCGCCGGCCACCTTCTCGTCGACGCCGCCCTTGAGGCAGCCCTCCATGAAGCCGGAGCGCTCCTTCTGCATCACCTCGGCCTTCTTCTTGCCCATCGCCCGGCGCAGCAGGTCGGCGCGGCCCAGGCTGTAGCCGGCCAGCACCTGGCTGATCTGCATCACCTGCTCCTGGTAGACGATGACGCCGTAGGTCTCCTTGAGCAGCGGCTCGAGCTTGGGATGGGAGTAGGTGGTGGGGATCCGCCCGTGCTTGCGCTGGATGTAGAGCTCCACCATGGTGGTGTCGGTCCCGGGCAGCTTCTGCTTGAGCGGGCCGGGCCGGTAGAGCGCGCCGGCGGCGATGATGTCCTCGAAGCAGCTGGGCTTGAGTGCCTTGACCATCTCGGTGAAGCCCGAGGATTCCATCTGGAAGATGCCGGCGGTGTCGCCCTTGGCCATCAGCTCGAAGCTTGCGGCGTCGTTGAGCGGCAGCATTTCGGAGTTGATCTGCTGGTCCTTGGGCAGCTTGCGGTTGACCAGGTCGATGGCGTGCTGGACCACGGTCAGCGTCTTGAGACCCAGGAAGTCGAACTTCACCAGCCCGGCCAGCTCGACCTCTTCCTTGGCGAACTGGGTGACCAGGAAGTCCTCGCCCGGGGGCGTGTAGAGCGGGACGTAGTCGTACAGCGGCTTGTCCCCGATCACCACGCCGGCGGCGTGCATGCCCGGCTGGCGGTGCAGCCCTTCCAGCGCCATGGCGATCTCGATCAGATCCTTGGTGGTGATCTCCTTGGTGGCGCCGCCGGGGTCGGCCATCTTCACGCCCAGCGGCTTGGGCTGGTCGATCATCTCCTTGAGCTTGGGCTCGCCGGCGATGCCCTTGTCCGGGTCGCCGAAGATCGCCTGCTTCAAGGTGATCCCCAGCACCTCCGGGACCAGCTTGGCGATGCGGTCGCCCTCGGCGAAGGGTAGGTTCATCACCCGGCACACGTCGCGGATGACGCTCTTGGCCTTCAAGGAGCCGAAGGTGATGATCTGCCCGACGTTCTGGCGGCCGTAGCGCTCGGTGACGTAGTCGATCACCTTGTGGCGGTTGGTCTGGCAGAAATCGACGTCGAAGTCGGGCATCGAGACGCGTTCCGGATTCAGGAAACGCTCGAAGAGCAGCTTGTAGGGAATCGGGTCCAGGTCGGTGATGCGCAGCGACCAGGCGACGATCGATCCCGCGCCCGAGCCGCGGCCCGGGCCGACCGGCACGCCGTTCTGCTTTCCCCAGTTGATGAAGTCCTGGACGATGAGGAAGTAGCCGGAGAAGCCCATCTTCTGGATGACGCCGATCTCCAGCTCCAGCCGGGCGCGGTAGGCGTCGGGGTCGAACGACTCGCCCTTGATGGTCTTCTCCTGGAAGCGCTTCTCCAGGCCCTCGCGGGCCAGCTTGGCCATGTACTCGGACTCGCTGGCGCCCTCGGGCAGCTTGAACGACGGCGGCCGGGGGTTGCCCAGCTTGAGCTCGACGTTGCACTGCTCGGCGATCTTGAGGGTGTTGTCGATCGCCTCCGGGTAGTCGGAGAGCGCGGCGCGCATCTCGTCCGGGCTCATGATGTAGAGCCGGTCGGTGTCGTGGCGCATCCGCTTCTCGTCGGCCAGCGTCTTGCCCGAGGCGATGGCCATCAGGATCTCCTGGGCCCGGGCCTGCTCGCGGGTGACGTAGTGGCAGTCGGCGGTGGCCAACGTCCCGACCCCGACGTCCTTGGCCAGCTGGGCCAGCGCGGCGTTGGTCCGGTTCTGCTCCGGCAAGCCGTTGGACTGCACCTCGAGGAAGAAGTGCCCGGGCTCGAACATGTCCCGGTACTCGACGGCCGCGGCCTTGGCCTTGTCCATGTTGCCGTGGAGCGCGGCGTTGGGGACCTCGCCGCCCAGGCAGGCCGAGGAGGCGAACAGGCCCTTGGAGTGCTTGGAGAGCAGCTCCTTGTCGATGCGCGGGTTGTAGTAGTAGCCCTCGGTGTAGGCCATCGAGGAGAGGTAGCGCAGGTTCTGGTAGCCCTCCTCGTTCTTGGCCAGCAGGATCAGGTGGTGGCTGGCGCGCTCCGAGCGGTCCTTGCGCCCCTTGACCGCCACGTAGGCCTCGGTGCCGAGGATCGGCTTGATGCCGGCGTCCTTGGCCTTCTTGTAGAAGTCGATGGTCCCGAACATGTTGCCGTGGTCGGTGACCGCGACCGCCGGCATGCCCTTCTCCTTCACCGCCTTCATCAGGTCCTTGATGCGGATCGCCCCGTCCAACAGGCTGTACAGGGTGTGCAGGTGCAGGTGGGCGAAGGACATCGGGACCTCGGGGAGGACGGTTGCCGCCCGGGCGAGCGGGCGGCCGCGCTACTGGGGAGTGTCGTAGCGGCAGCTATTGCGCATTGTCAATGCGCGGGCGGGGCCCCGGTTGGGGACGGAGGGCGGGCTTGACTTCCCGGGGCCTCGTCCGCGGTCCCGGGGCGAGGATGCTTCCCCTTGTCCTCGAAATGGCGCATCAGCTCGTCGGGTAGCGGATCATCGAAGTCCGGCGCGATCCGAATCTTGCCCTTCCTGGCTCCGGGGCGACGTGGCGGCCTTGCCGTAGTGACTGGGACCAACCGCGCGATCGGTCGCCCGTTCTTGGCGATGACGACCGCTTCTTCCTTCGCCACGCGCGCAAGCAAGCGTGGGAAGTGAGCCTGGGCCTCGCGGATGCCGACAGTCATGGCGAGCGAAGAGGGAGGGGGACTCCTTCCAAGCCGCCGTAGGCCCGCCAGGTTCTACGCCGCCGCCTCCTCCGCCGGCCCGGCCGTCGGGCCCGCGCGCCGGGCAGCCCGCTCGGTGGGGTCGCGCTGGAAGACGATCCAGCGGATGAGCAGCAGGGTGGCGCTGGCCGAGGCCACCGAGCCGGCGACCAGCCCCCACCAGATCCCGTCGATGGCGGCGTGCAGGATGAAGGCGCTCAGGTAGGCTATGGGCACCGCGAAGCCGAACAGCCGCACCGCCACCACCGCCAGCGACAGGTTGGGGAAGTTGAGCCCGAGCAGGATCCGCGCGCCCATCATCGAAATCCCCATCAGCGGATAGACGAAGACCATGTAGCTCAGGTAGTGCCGGCCGAACTCGATGGTCGAGGCCTCGTGGGTAAAGGCGCGCATCAGCGGCACGCTGCCCATGAAGGCGATGAAGCCGAGCACGGTGGCGATGGTCAGCGACCAGCGGCCGGCGTAGAGGGTCATCTGCTTCACCAGGTCGGCGCGCCCGGCCCCGGCGAACATGCCGATCACCGACACCGCTCCCGCGGCCAGGCCCATCACCGGCATCACCGCCACCTGGTCCACTCGCGAGCCGACCCCGAAGGCCGCCAGCGCCTCGTCGCCGTAGGAGGCCACCGCGCGGTTGAGCAGCACCGCCCCGGCGGACATCAGCAGCTGGGTCAGGCTGTTGGGAATGCCGATCGCCAGCACCGACTTCACCGCCGCCGGGTCGGGGCGCAGGGCCCGCCAGTGCAGCTTGACCAGGTTGTTGCGCCGGAACAGCAGCAGGTAGAGCAGCGCCGCCGAGGAGAAGGTCTGCGCCACCGCGCCGGCCATGGCCGCTCCCGCCAGCCCCAGGTCCAACGGGAACAGGAACAGGTAGTCGAGCCCGAGGTTGATGACCATCACGAACAGCGAAATGACCATCGGGGTGCGGGCGTCGCCCTCGCCGTTGAGCAGGAAGCGCAGGAAGGCGCCGACGAAGACCAGCGGCGCCGACAGCGACAGCACCAGGAAGTAGCGGAAGGCCAGCTCCTGCACCTGCTCGGTGGCGCCCATGTGCCGCAGCAACGGGTGGCCGAAGAACACCCCGCACACCAGGAACACCAGCCCCAGTGCGATCCCCAGGCCGATGGCAGTGCCCCCGATCCGCTCGGCCTCCTTGAGGTCCCGCCGCCCGATGGCCTGCGCGACCAGGGCGGCGATCCCGGTGCCGATGCCGTTGACCACCGCGATCATGGTGAACAGCACCGGGAAGACCAGGGTCATCGCCGCCAGCGCGTGGTGGCCGAGCCGGCCGACCATGGCGGTCTCCACCACCGTCGACAGCACCATCAACACCATGCCGGCCATCATCGGCCCGGAGACGGTCCAGATCGCGCGGCGGGGGTTGGCCAGGAATTGCTCCAGCCGGTCGTGTCCTGTCTTCATGGTGTTCGAGTCCCTGGCCGCAGCCAGAGCGGTCGCCGCCCCGGGCTGTTCTGCCCGGTGCTCCGCTCTCTCAAGGTGCCGCGGTGCGCCGCTTATAGCCCCCGCGCCGCCGCCGTGCCAGCCAGAGCCCAGCTCGCGAGCGGCTCCCCGGACGCCGGCTGCTGGACCGGCCGCGGCCCCAACTGGTCCGGCCCCGCCGCCGGACAGTGCCCACCAGGCGACAGTTTCGCCTGGGAGGAACTGTTGACGGCGCCACCGGTGCTGGCTACGGTCGCTGCCGCGAGGACAACGCCGTGACCGAAAAGACCCCCAATATGCCCCGCAGCGCCATCACCAGGGAGTTCCTGCAGGCGCTGCCCAAGACCGACCTGCACGTCCACCTCGACGGCTCGCTGCGCATCGGCACCCTGATCGAGCTGGCCCGCGAGTACCACGTCGACCTGCCCAGCTACACCGAGTCCGGGCTGCGCGAGCTGGTGTTCAAGGACCGCTACCGCGACCTGGCCGAATACCTGGGCGGCTTCAAGTACATGACCGCCGTGCTGCAGAGCGAGCCGGCGCTCGAGCGCGTGGCCTACGAGCTGGCGCGCGACAACCAGGCCGAGGGGGTGCGCTACGTCGAGGTGCGCTTCGCCCCCCAGCTGCACGTCCACCGCCACCTCAACCCGATCCACGCCATGCGCGCGGTGGACCGCGGCATGCGCCGGGCCCGCGACGAGTTCAACCGCTCCAAGGAAGTGGTCGAGGGGCGCGAGCCTCCCTTCGAGTACGGGATCATCGTCTGCGCCATGCGGGCCTTCCGCGAGGGCTTCTCCGAGTACTTCGACGACCTCTTGCGCGCCCACCAGTTCTCGCCGCCCAACCTGGTCTTCGGGCTGGCGTCGCTGGAGCTGGCGCGGGCGGCGGTGCGGGCCCGCGACGAGTTCGGCCTGCCCATCGTCGGCTTCGACCTGGCCGGCGAGGAGAAGGGCTACCCGCCCGACGACCACAAGCAGGCCTACGCCTACGCCCACCGCAACTTCATGATGAAGACCGTTCACGCCGGCGAGGCCTATGGCCCGGAGAGCATCTTCCAGGCGATCACCGAGTGCCACGCCGACCGCATCGGCCACGGCTACTTCCTGCTCGACTCCGGGATGATCACCGACCCGGGGATCAAGGATCACGACCGCTACGTGGCCGACCTGGGGCAGTACATCGCCGACCGGCGGATCACCATCGAGGTCTGCCTCACCTCCAACCTGCAGACCATCCCCGCGCTCACCGACCTGTCCAAGCACAGCTTCGTGCGCCTGCGCGAGGCGCGGCTGTCGACCACCCTGTGCACCGACAACCGCACCGTCTCGCAGACCACGGTCACCAACGAGCTGGACCTGGCGGTGCGCCACTGCGGGGTGGACGCCCACGCGCTCAAGAGCATCATCGTCTACGGCTTCAAGCGCAGCTTCTACCCGGGCTCGTACCTGACCAAGCGCCGCTACGTGCGGCAGGTCATCGACTTCTACGAGAAGATCGAGCGCAAGTACCTGGGGACGGTCGCCTCGACCAACCCCGATCACTAGGAGTCTGTTGCGGAAAGGGCGCTGAGGCTGAGCGTCCTGCCAGCACCTGTAGCGCGTCCCGGGGCCAAAGAGTCAAGCGGCAGTTCGGCAGGTTGGCCGCCGCCCCTTGGGCGCGCTCAGGCT
>JBBIQS010000155.1:0-8588 GCA_037442205.1 Myxococcales bacterium | reverse complement strand
TGGCGGCTACTCCGGAGGCAAGGCCGGGGACGTTCGTGGGAGTGAGGTGGTTGGTGAGGGTGTTGTCGCCGAGTTGGCCGTCGGCGTTGCCGCCCCAGCACTTGACGCCGCCGGCGGTGGTGAGCGCGCAGGTGTGGAACACCCCCGCGGCGACGGCTGCGACGCCTGAGGCAAGGCCAGAGACGTCCGTGGGGACGCGGCGGATGGTGCCGCTGGTGCCGTCTCCTATTGCGCCGTAGGTGTTGGATCCCCAGCACTTGACGCCGCCGGCGGTGGTGAGCGCGCAGGTGTGGAATTGCCCCACCGCGATGGCGGCTACTCCGGAGGCAAGGCCGGGGACGTCCGTGGGGACGAGGCGGTCGGTGCCTGCGGTGCCGTCGCCGAGTTGGCCGTAGTCGTTGTTGCCCCAGCACTTGACGCCGCCAGCGGTGGTGAGCGCGCAGGTGTGGAACCACCCCGCCGCGATGGCGGCGACACCCGAGGCAAGGCCGAAGACGTCCGTGGGGACGAGGCGGTCAGTGCCGGTGCCGTCGCCGATTTGGCCGTGGCTATTCTTGCCCCAGCATTTGGCGCCACCGGCGGTAGTGAGCGCGCAGGTGTTTTCGGCGCCCGTCGCGATGGCGGCGACGCCCGAAGCAAGGCCGGAGACGTCGGTGGGAACGGGGCGTTTGACGAATGCGGCGCCGTCGCCGAGTTGGCCCCAGTAGTCGTCGCCCCAGCACTTGACGCCGCCAGCGGTGGTGAGCGCGCAGGTGTGGGTGTACCCCGCGGACACCCGGCTTGCCGTTTGAGTAGCGCAGCAGGCGGAACCGCACGCGCCGTAGCCGGAATTGCAGGTGAAGCCGCAGCTCGTTCCGTCGCAGGTGGCGCTGCCGTTGGAGGGCGCCGGGCAGCGCGCGCAACTCATCCCGCAGGTGTTCGTCGACGTGTTCGCCACGCACTGGGTGCCGCAGACGTGCTGCCCGGCGGCACAGCCGGTCTGGCACTTCCCCGTGGCCGAACTGCACCCCAGCGCGCAGACGGTGTCGTGCGAGGCGTAGGTGCAGGCCCCTCCCGCTCCGCATGCCCCGGCGGCGTCGTAGCTTCGCTGCGTCTGCGGGTCGAGGCAGTAGGTGGCCGGCGGGCTTTGGCAGCTCTTCGGCGTCCCTCCGCACACCCCGCTCGCGCCGCACATGTCGCCTTCGGTGCAGGCGTTTCCGTCGTCGCACGAGGCTCCCATGTCCGGCTGGTACTGGCAGGCTCCGCTCGCGCACGAGCCGCCGGTGAAGCACGGCGGAGGGCTGTTGCACGCTTTGCCGGCGCAGGGATCGGGCAGGCAGATGCCGCCGGCGCAGCCGCTGGTGCAGGTCTGCGGCTTCGCGGGGTACTGGCACGCCCCCGAGGAGCAGCTCCCCGGCGACTCGTAGGAGACGAAGGAGTTGAGCCCGGTGCAGCTTCCGGCCGGCGGCGTCAGGCAGGCCTTGGGATTTCCGGTGCAGGCCCCGGCCTGGCACGAATCGCCGGTGGTGCAGGCATCGCCGTCGTCGCAGGCGGTGCCATCGTTCTTGGGCAGATAGGTGCACGAGCCGCCGGAGCAGGTCCCCTGCTGCCGGTGGCACTGATCGGGCGGCGTATTGCAGGTCAGGCCGGCGCAGGGATCGAGCGCAACCGCGACCCCGGTGAGCGCGATGGCCAGCTCGCCGGTGTTCGAGGCATCGCTGTAGACCACCAGTCGCGCCCCGTGGGCTCCCTTTTCCTTGGGGTCGTAGACGACGGTCGCCGTCGTGCTCTCCCCGCTCGCCAGCGTCAGGACCGGCAGCGACAGCACCGAGAACTGCCCCGCGGCCTCGCCGTCGATGGCCAGCCGTTCGATCGTCAGCGCCCCGGTGCCGGTGCTGGAAATCGCCACCGTCCTCACCACCTTCGCGCCCGGGGCGGTGGTCCCGAAGTCGAGCGACTGCGGCTCGGCCGCGATCTGCGACTGGGCGTCGCGCACCACCAGGCTCTGCTCGCAGGCCGCCAGACCGAAGGCCAAGAGCAGGCCCGCCCACTTCATCGCGACGTTCTTCATGGCTTCTCCAGGGGTTGATCTCGCTCGCCTCAGTATTCAGGTTGGCGGCGCCGATCCGTCATCGCCGCCGTCGATTGTCGCCAGCCTCGCGAAATCACTGCGCTTCGTCGCTCTCGTCCAACGCCGCCTTCAGCGATGGCCAGAGCATGCTCCTGGGAAACTTGTCGTGGAAGAGCCGCGCCCGCTCTCGCGCGGCGTCGACGTTCCCCTCGGCGAGGAGCTGGCGCACCCGAAGGCTCTCGCGCTCCTCCGCGAGGATCCCCTGGGGAAACTGCCGCTCGTGCTCCTGGAGCGACTCGAGCGCCTCGGCCCGCCTGCCGCGCGCCAGCGAGGTCCGCGCCGCCTCGATCAGCACCCGCTCCTGGGCCAGGGCGACATCCCGCACCAGGAGAGCCGCCTCGACCAGCACCCCCTCCTGCGCCAGGGCGCCATCCCGCGCGAGGACCGGCTTCTCTTCGCGGGCCGGCGCGGGCCGGCTCTCCTCGACCGCCGCAGCGGCCTCCTTCGCCGCCGGCGGGTTCTCCTTGACCACGCGAAACGTCGGCTTGGGCTTGGGCGGCACCGCTGCCCGGACCGGCTCCGGCGCGGACGGCTCGGGAGCCGAGGGAGCATCGACCGCGGCGGCAGGGACCACCGGAACCGCCGGGGGCGCGGCCGCCTCGACCCTCATCGCCGGCGCGGGCGCCGCTCTCTTCGATTCGACAAGATGCTGCGCTCCGGCGCCGGCGAGTCCGCCCGCCGCGAAGGCGGTCACCATTCCGAGCTTCCAGTGCCCGGCGACCTGCTTCGCCAGCCACTTGAGGGCCGATTTGCCGGCGCCCGTCGCCGCCGCGGTCCCGACCGCCGCTCCAGTCGCCGCCGCGCCTCCGGGGGCTAGCCACAGCACCGTCGAGTCGACGCGCGCCGCCAGACGCGCCTGGTCCTGGGCAGATGGCGCGGGCCGCCGCCGCTCCTGTTCGAGCAGCGCGGCGAGCTCCGGGTCGAGAGGCGCCAATTTCTCTTCGCTCATGGCTCACCTCCGCCGGCGCGCAGCCGCTGGGTCTCGGCCTTGAACAGCTCGCGCGCCCGCCGCAGCCGCGAGTAGGCGGTGTTCAGGGGAATCGAGAGCGCCTCGGCGACCTCGGGCATGGCGCATCCCTCGATGTCGTGCATGGTGAAGACCGCCCGCTTCTCGAGATCGAGCGCGTCCAGGCCCTTGAGGACCAGCTCCCGCCCCTGGCGCTCGGCGATCGCCTCGTCCACGCCGGGGCGCTCGTCGGCGACCTCGGGGTAGTCGACCTGGAGCTCGCGCTGCTGCTCGGCCCGGGCACGAAAAGCCTGGGCGCGGTGGTAGCAGATCCCCAAGAGCCACGGGCGCAGCGGCCGCGATCGGTCGTAGCTGTCGAAGCCCTGGAAGGCGGCGACGAAGACGTCGTGGGCGAGGTCGTGGACGTGCCGCTGCTCGACCCCCAGGCGCACCAGCAGCCGGGAAACGAAAGGAATCTCGCTGGCATAGACCTCGCGGAACTCGGCCACGCGGGTCGACGGCGCAGGTGTGGCCATGGTCGGCAAGAGCGTCATCTCTCAGGTATTCAGCCGACCGGGCGAATTCCGTCAGCTCACAGCTTCAAGCCCAGGGCGAGCCCGACCGAGCCCGCCACTGGCGAGGAGACCCACACTGCCTTCTGATCGACCACCAGAGAGCTGCGCACCAGCGGAACGATCAGATCGGCGTTGAGCCGCAAGCTCAAGGGACCCGCGAGGTCGAGCTCGTAGAGGGCGCGTCCGCCGGCCGAGAAGAAGGAACCGTTCACCGTGCGGCCTCCGGCGAGCCCCTCGCTGGCGGCGCGAAAGACGCCTCCCGAGACCATGGCACAGCCGGCGAATGGGCCCCGGTGGAGACAGGGCACCGCCGAGCCGGCGATGACCGAACCGCTGACCTTACCCTCGGCTGCCAGCGTGGCTGATGGGAGGCTGGCGCGCGCCTCGAGCCCCAGGGAGAGCCAGGTCCAGCGCGCGCCCGCGCCGACGGCCGCGCCCAGCGAGAGGCTGGGCTCTTGCCCCAACGAACCGATGGCACCGACGGTCGCGAAGAAGGAGGGCGCTGCTGCAGTCCCAGCGGGAGGCTCGTCGCGAAGCTCGTGGCGCGGCTCGGCGCGCGGCTCGGCGCTTGTGGCGCGCGGCTTTCGGTCCACGGCGACCGGGTCGATCGCGAGGCTGATGGCGAGCACCATCGCCTCGGCCAGCTCGGCGCAGTCGGCGTTTGGGGAGCTGAGCTCGCGCTCACCCAGAAGCTCGCCCGAGACCTCGCGCAGATCGATCTTGGCGGCGAGGCCCGCGCCTTCACCCTTTACTCGAGCCGCGATCGCCAGCTTTCCTTGAGCCACGAAGGGCGGATAGCCGAGCCGCACCACCACGGCATCGCGGATCGACTGCTCGTCCGGGCACCGCTCCGCCCCGGAGCCGCGTTCATAGGTGAGCTGAACCTGGACGCGAACGGCGCGGCCGGCGGATGGCAGCAACAGGACGAACAGGATCGGGACGAGGAGTCGCATCGCTCGTGGTGCTCGGCGCGGCACTCTACGACGACCTTTCCCGGCTGGAAAAGAGCGCGGCGGAAGGAGTAGCGAAGTCCCCGGATCGGCCATCGGCGCCGGCATCAGAAGGTAGGGCAGGTCCCCGCCTGACCCAACGAACGAGGCGGCGCGAGAGTCGTCGTGCCTCCCAACCCCGGAGATTCAATGCGGATTCTCGTCGTGATCACCCTCGCCCTCGCCGCGGGCACCTCCCAGGCCCTGGCCGCCGCTGCGCCGGAGTCGGACAGCACGGCCGCCCTGAAAGCGAGGCGCCGCTGATGCGGGCCTGGCTTTCCCGGTAGGCTGGGCCGTTGCCGTGGAGGTCACCATGCCCACCCGCCTGCTCTTGTGCCTGGCTCTTGCGCTGACCGGCTGCGAATGGATCATCGGCGATCCCACCGCGACGGCCGATTCCGGGCAGAGCTCAGAGGTCCCCGGCACAGATGGTGGCGACCCCGCCGCGGCTGACGCCTCCGACCCGGGCGCCGATGCCGGCCCGGACGCCGGGCACAATCCCGGAAATGACGCGGGTCATGACGCAGGCTCGCCTGGTCCAGACGCCGGCCAGCCCGCCTGCACGCACAGCATCGCCACTCCACTGAAGGAGTTTCACTACGACCCGGTGGCGAACATCGGGATCTTCACCGTCTCGGGGAGCGGGCCCGGCGACATCTGGTTCGGGGGCGACAACGCCATCTACCACTCCAACGGCACAGACTTCGTCAGCACCGCCAGCAACACCGGCCTGCCGCGGATCACTGGCATCAGGTCCCTGGGCCCCAGCGAGGTCTGGGCGGCGGGCTACTGGTCCATCCAGCACTGGGATGGCAGCGGCAGCTGGATCGAGAAAAAGTCCCTGAGTTCCTTCCTGTACGGGCTGTGGGCCGGAGGCCCCAACGACGTGTGGGTGGTCGGCAACTACGGCATGGTCGAGCACTGGAACGGCAACGTCTGGAACGACGGCGGGGTCGGCGATCAGGTGGCGCTGAACGCGATCTGGGGCCCTGACTCGGCGCATCTGGTGACGGTCGGCAACACCGGCGCCGGCTACACCAACGCCTCCGGGAGCTGGGCGACGGTAGACATGCAGATCACGGCCACGCTCAACGCGATCTGGGGATTCAGCGGCACCGACATCTGGGCGGTGGGCAACGGGGGCGCCATCGTCCACCGCGACAGCTTCGGCTGGGCGAAGGCGACCAGCCCGAGCAGCGAGAACCTCAAGGGCGTCTGGGGTGCCTGCCCGGACGACGTCTGGGCGGTCGGCGACAAGAGCACCGTGCTCCACTACGACGGGAAGTCCTGGACGCAGGTCCCGGCCAACTCCTTCACCTGGACCAACGTGAGCGACCCGTCGCTGGAGACGCTCTACGGGGTCTGGGGCACGCCCGGCGGCGCGATCTGGATTTCGGGCAGCCGCGGGCTGGTTCTGCGCTCGGGCAACTAGCGGAAAGGGTCGATGGCCGGGGTGATCTTCGCGGTGGTGCTGCTGTTGGCGGTCGGGGTGATGGTCGGCCGCTCCCTCGTGCGCTCGCGTGAGCGGCGGCGGCGCGAGCTCGAGCTGGCCAGCCGGCCGGGCCTGTCGGCGGAGAACCCGCTGCGCATCACCTCCTTCGACGAGATGGACGACGCGGTGGAGATGACCCGCTGTCCCTGCGGCGGGCTGCTCGATCGCATCGGCGAGGGCAGCCGCGAGGGGATGCGCGTGGTCCGCTGCGCCTGCCTGACCTGCGAAGAGGACGTCGATCTGTTCTTCGAGCTGTCGCAGCTGAGGAACTGAGCGGCAGCCCGCCCTACAGCCGCACCGAAAACCCCAGCCGTGCCGAGAGGTTGGCGTCCAGGAACACGTTGCCGGCGACCCAGCCCTCGGTCTTTCCCTCGAGCTGGCCGAAGCCGTAGAGCGGCCCGGAGATCCGGGCGTCGAGCCGCGCCGCGAGCAGCGCCCCGGGCATGAGCCGCGCCTCGGCGAAGAGCTGATCCCGCGGCTGCAGCCAGAGCATCGTCCTTCCGCTCAGCTCCAGCCCCTCGCCCAGCCGGTGGCGCAGCAGCTCCAGCTCCAGGCCCGGGAGCACCTGCTGCTGGTTGACGTAGGCGTGCAGCGCCGCGAACAGCCGGTGCTCGCCGGCGCGCAGGAACAGGTTCGCCGCCAGCTCGTAGCCGAACGCGGTCAGGTGGTGGCGCAGGTTGGCGGTGCCGAACAGCGGATCGCCCCCGACGCTGCCCAGCTTCAGCCACGGCGCCGGCAGCACCAGCCAGGGATCGGCCAGGTTGAGCAGCGACAGCCACGACTGCCGGTTGAGCGTCCGCAGCTCCTCGGGGCTGAGCTGCTCGACCAGGATGTAGCGCTGGATCCCCACTCCCGAGGGATGCGGCCCGCGCGCCTCATAGGGCTCGGTCGGCCGGTAGAGATCGTGGACCCAGCTGGTGAAGTCGTGGCCGTCGAAATCCCGAGAGGCGACGGTGGTTTCGGCGGCGATGTACTGCCTGAACATCTCGTCGCTGGCCGGGTCGGTGCCGCTGCGGATGTAGAGGAACGAGTTGAGCGCCACCAGCATCGCCAGCGGCGCCACGAACCCCCGGGTGCCGTAGAAGAAGGCGTCCTTCTCCAGCGACAGCACCAGCTCCCGCTCCCCTTCGATCCCCGCCTCGGCCAGCCGCACCAGCTCCGCCGGATGGTCGCGCTTGAGCGCGATCAGCCCCTGGTCCTCGACCCGGTAGACGCTGATCGTCGAGGCAAAGAGCTTGAGGTCGTAGACCCCGTCGTAGCTGTCGATTCCCCGCCGCCCCATCACCGCCCGGTGCAGCTCCTCGTGCGCCCAGCTGTTGCCGCCCGGCAGCCAGTTCGCCAGCACGTCGAAGCCGGCCTGTAGCGAATAGGAGAGCATCCGCCGCCACACCTTCGGCTCGTCGCCCTCGACCAGCTCGGCCGCCCCGTGGGCCCCCTCGTACAGGCTCTTGGACAGGGACAGCGCCTGCGCCCCCGACGGCAGCCCTCGCAACGGCAGGTTGTAGGGCGACTCGAAGAGCGGCAACTCGAGCTGCAGGGACAGCGCCGAGCCGGCGGCGATCCCCGGCGACAGCCACAGCCCGAGCAATAGCCCGGCCGCCCAGGGGTAGAAAAATCGCCGCGGTCGCGCTATCGCTCTGCCACTCCCCGAGGTCTCCGCCCCCGTGCACCGCCTCCAATTCGACCAGCTCCCCAGAATCCGCGCCCTGCTGCGCAGCCACTTCCTCTCCGGCCTGCTGGTGGTCACGCCGCTGGGGGTCATCGGCTGGATCCTCATCGCCGCCCTGCGCTGGCTGTGGCAGCTGCCGGACCTGCTGCCGCTGTCCTGGAAACCCGCCAGCTGGCTGCCCGATCCTTCGCTGGCATTCCTGGCGGACGCGGTGCTGGTGTTGGGGATCATCGCCGCTCTCGCCCTGGGCATCAGCCTCGCCGGCTGGGTCAGCAAGCAGCTGCTCGGACAGAAGCTGCTCGAGTACTTCGCCGACCACATCATCCAGCGGATCCCGGTGCTGCGCAGCGTCTACCACGCCCTCGACCAGCTGCTGCGCACCTTCGCCTCCGGCGACGGCGCCCGCCAGTTCAACCGCGTGGTCTACCTGGAGTACCCGCGCAAGGGGCTGTGGACCCTGGCCTTCGTCACCAGCCCGGCCCACGCCGATCAGCTGCCGGCGGGCCTGCTCAACGTCTACGTCCCCACCACTCCCAACCCCACCTCCGGCTTCCACCTCATCGTTCCCGAGGCAGAGCTGAAGGAGACCGACCTCAGCGTAGAGGAGGCCTTCCGGATCATCCTGTCGCTGGGGATCGCCCAGTCCGGCTCGGGGAGGTTCAAGACCCCGGGCCAGGAGGCGAAGCTGCCGCGCGCCAGCTGATCAGCGCCGGACCGGGGGCTTGGCCGCCGGCGCGGGAGCAGCCGCCGGCACCGGAGCGGGCTTGGCCGCCGGGCGCGCCGCACCGGAGCCGAGATCGGAAGAGC
>JBBIQS010000154.1:0-8619 GCA_037442205.1 Myxococcales bacterium | reverse complement strand
CGGCAAGCTGACGACCTGCAAGAAGGAGGCGACCGTCGACCCGCGCAGCAAGCCCGACTACAAGATCTGCCTCGTCGAGGACATCAAGTGCCTCGACGCGCCCAAGATCAAGAGCGTGCACCTGGTGGCGACCACCGAGGACGCCGAGCTGACCCTCGACAAGGACTTCCCATTCAACGGCGTGCTCGGCGAAGTCAACCAGAAGCTGGGCGACATCGTCGTCGACAAGGTCTTCGCCGCCAACGCCCCCACCAAGAAGGACCTGGAGCGGGCCAAGACCAACCCCTCCGACATGAGCCACCCGTACATCAACCTGCTGCTGAGCAACCCCACCGACTCCAAGGTGAGCGTGAACATGAGGGTCGTGCTGCTCGACAAGGACCAGACGGCCATCGCCACCTGCGAGAAGAGCGCGACGGTGAAGGCGCACGTCAAGAGCAACGACTACACCGTCTGCCAGCCTGCGGTGCCCAGTGGCGACTGGCCGAAGATCACCGCCGCGCGCATCACCGTCGCCATCAAGAAGGGCTGGTTCTAGGAAGAGGGTGACCGATGAGCGACTGGACCGCGGAACAGGCGCGCGCGCTGCGCGACGCCTATGACGATCTCGCGGAGGCGCAGCGGGCCTCGCTGCGGCGCTGCCCGGACGCCCAGGCCATCCTGATGGACCCGTCATTCTGGGTGCTCGCCGGACCGGCCCCCGACGAGGTGCGGCTGCGCCTGGCGCACCTGATCGCCTGCTTCCCTGCCGCCGAGCAGCTGGCCGATCCGACCGGGTTCCGGGTTGGCGCCTTCCTGCGCGCCGCGCTCCACCCGGGCAAGAGCACGGTGGAGCCTTCTGAGGCCACGCGCTATCGCCAGCTGGTCGCGGCCCGGGACGTCGACGAGCTGGTTCACCGCCTGCGCAAGATCCTGGGGGAGTCGGGCGCGCCGGTCGACTGGGGCGTGCTCGGCCGCGACATGTTCGCCTGGAGCGACCAGGTGCGGCGCGCCTGGGACAGGGACTTCTACGCCGCCGGCTAGTGGCAGGGGACCGGTCTCGCCACTTCATCCAGCGGGCCCGCCGGGCGCAGGGCTACTCGAGGTACACCGGACGGATGTAGGTGCCGCCGTTGGAGCTCGTGTAGAGCAGCATCCGCTCGCCGGTGGCCGGGTTGGCGGCGACGCGCGGCGCGACAATCGCGCCCAGGTCGAGGTGGCGCACCACGCTGCCGTCCGCCGGCGAGAGCGCCTCGACCGCGCCGCTCGCCGCGGTCGCCCAGGTGACCAGCAGATTGCGGCCGTCGAAGGCCATCGATGAGCCGGTGGTGGAGACGCCGCTCGCGACGCTCTTGCTCGCCAGCGCGGCCCCCGCCCCCGAGAGCGTCTGCACGACGAGGTTGTTCGACATGTCGCGGTACGAGACGTGGTAGCGCGTGCCGTCGAAGACCAGGCCGTCGAGGTACCCGGTCGCCAGCGACGAGGTTGAGCCCTGCGCCGCGAAGCTCGCGTCGTAGCGCGCGAAGACGATCTGCGGCCCGCTGCTGCCGGTCCCACCGTCGAACTGCCAGGCGACGGCATAGCCGGAGCCGTTCCACACCGTGCGCACGCGCGCGCTCTGCCGTGAATCCGGGTAGCCGCCGGCGACCAGGGTGTTGGTGGTGTTGTTCAGACCGTCGGCGAAGGCGATGGCGGGGCTGATCGAGCGCCGGTAGACCGAGGTGTACGACACGAAGAACACTCCGTAGCCGCCGCCGTTCCAGGCCGCCGACGGCGCGCCAGTCTGGCCGCTGTTGCGCCAGCGCAGCCATCCGCCTTTCGCCTGTCCCAGCGGGCTCCAGGTCTTCATCTGCAGGCAGCTCCAGCCCTGGCCCGGCGAGAGGGCGGCGTCGTAGCCGCAGGCGTAGGTGTCGATGGCCCAGAACTCACTGCCATTCCAGCCGACGTCCGTGCCCTGCTCCCAGCTGTAGTACTCGTGGAACGGCTGCTCGCTCGCCACCGTGTCGCCGGTGTCGCGCACGATCGCCACGCGCTCGTCGGTATCGACGGTGCCGATGCTCGACCAGACGTAGCGGCCGCGCGGACCGACCGCCAGGAGCGGGCTGCTGGCCGTTCTGTTCCAGACCGGCAGCTCCCAGCCGAGGCGGTATCCGCCGGGCGCGGTGCCAGCAGTCAGAACGAAGTTCTGGACCACCGTCTGGCCGGCACCGACGGTGACCGTGACCTCCTGCGGCAGGTAGCCGGGAGCGACGACCCGCAGGCGATAGGCGTCGGTCGCGGAGGGGATCGCCGCCGAGAAGGTGTAGTCGCCAGTCGAGCCCGAGTAGGCGTAGAGCAGGCCGCCGTTCAGCTGCACCGCGGCGCCGGCGATCGCTGCGCCGCCGTTGGCGTCGGAGATGTGCCCGGCGACGTTGCCGGTGCCGGGATCGGCGCCGACGCGCACCTCGTAGTGCGACACCAATGGCGAGGTGCGCCCCATCCTGTCGACGTTGACGGCGTGGAAGAACCAGATCCCGTCCGCCCGGTTGGCGAGCAGCTGGTTCTTGTTGGTGGTGAAGCTGCCGTTGAGCGGCCCCGGGTGCGTGTCCGCCTGCCGATCGAGCAGGGTGTAGTAGCCCGCGAACGTGCCGGCGGCAGGTCCCGCGGGGTCGGTCCAGGAGAAGTACAGGTCCTTGACGCCGCCCCAGACGCCTTCGACCGGATGGCTGGAGGAGGTCACCGCCGGCGGGCGCACATTGAAGGTCTCGGTCAGCGTCGAGTCGTAGGTGCCGACCACCGAGTTGGCATTGACGCTCACCACGCGGACGGTGTTGACGCCTGGTCCGAAGAGACTGAGCGGGAGCGTGAGGTGCTCGCTGGTCGCCAGGGTGCCCTTGCCGGGACCGGGGACGGTGTCGCCGACGCCGACGTAGTAGCCCAGCACGCTGGGGAACGGTTTCTCCCAGGCGACGTCGACGCCCTCGCCCGACAGATTGAGAGTCATCCCCGAGGGGTGCGAGCTGGACGAGACCGACTCCGGAGGCATGACCGAGACGGCGCCACCGTGCGTGCCGCTGTTGGTCCAGGAGGTGCCGTAGAGCGCGGCGGTGGTGGTTCCGGAGATCACGCCGCCGGCGGCATTGGTGAGCACGTCGGCGCGCAGCGTGGCCGAAGCCGAATTGACGGTGCCGGAGTTGGTCAGCGACTGCCACGCGGCGAGCAGCACCTCGGAGCCGCCGCTCACCGTGCCGGCGTTGACGATGGTCTCGGTGGCGTGGAAGCGGAAATGCGCTCCAGCGCCCAGCGTGACCGAGGCGCTGGCCGACAGGTTCAGGCAGCGCGCGCGGATGTCGAGCGTCGCGCCGGCGGGGACATTGATCGAGCCGCCGAGATCGACCGTCACGCAGCCCTGGTAGACGTGGGTGCCGCTCAGGGTGAGCGGATTGCCGTGGTTGACCAAGTCGGCTTCGACGCACACGCCGGCCGCGCATCCCAGCGCGCAGGTGCTGGCGGTCCAGCTGGCGCCGCCGGAGGCGCAGACCTCGCGGCCGCCCGACGCGGTGCAGCGGCTCTCGCTCGGCGTGCAACTGCCGGTGCAGGCGCCGGCCGCGCAATTGCCCGAGCATGGCGAGGCGAAGAGCCAGGCGGTGCCGGCGGCGTTGCAGTTCTGCACCACCGAGGCGTCGCAGCGCGTGGTCCCGGGCGTGCAGGCCAGCGGGCCGTCGATGCAGCCGGTGGCGTCGCAGCCCTGCGGGCACCCCGAGCAGCTGCCGCAGGTCGCGGCGTCGGCGCAGAAGCCGCTGGAGCACGCGGTCGCGGTGCCCCAGGAGAGACAGCCGTGTGAATCGGCGGCGCAGGCCCGCGTCTGGCCGCCGCTGCACTCGGTGGCGCCGGCTTGCCTACAGTTGTTGGCGCAGGTGCCGCAGGTCGCGGCATCGGCGCAGAAGCCGCCGGGGCACGGCGAGGTGCCGCTCCACTTGAGGCAGCCGTTCGCGTCGGCGTTGCAGGTCCGCAGACCGCCCGAGCTGCACTGCGTCGCCCCTGAAGTGCACTCGTTGGAGCAGCCGCGGCAGGCGTTGGTCGCCGAATCGCAGCCCAGCGCGCAATTCTGATCGGAGGAGGTGTAGTGGCAGGCGCCGGCCTCACAGGCCCCGGTCTGCGAATACGTGCGCAGCGTGTTCGCTGCGACGCAGCGCGCCGCCGGCGGTTGGATGCAGGCCCCGCTCTGGCAGGCGGGGAGACAATCGGCCTCGTCGATCGCCCCGTCGCAGTCGTTGTCGATGCCGTCGCCGCAGAGCTCGGGGCGCGCGGGACCGCACTCGCCGCAGGCGTTGAGCTTGCCCGGGTCGTCGGCGCAGGCCCCGGCGGAGCAGGTCTGACACGCGCCGCACTGGTCATCGGCGGTGCACTTCCCGGCCGACGGACCGCTGCAGGCGGATCCGAACAACGCGACCACGGCAACGACGATGAGCAGTGAGCGGGGACCCGTCATGGATGGCTCCTGGCGACTGGCGATGGTGCCAGGACGCTAGATGATGGGATGGTCCGAGAGCAAACAGCCCCTCGTGTATCGCGGGCGACGGCCCATGTTTCGGTGCCCGCGAGGATGGGAAAGCCGAGCGTGGACCGATCTCCGTGCGCGCTTCGGCGCCGCAGACACCGGAAACTGCATTCCCGCTCCCCGAGCTGCGCTCACGACGCAGGGCTCAGGCGACCGAGGAATGGGAGTCGATCGGCGCCGGCGCTCTCCGGACAGCCGGACCGCGCCTCGAAGAGGGGCGATCGCTACAGCGTGTAGCCGACGCCGACGGCGGGCAGGAGCGTCCCGAAGAACCCGCCGTAGGTGCTGACCGCCAGCTCGGCCCTGAGGTTCAGGCCGAACGGCAGCGTGTAGCGCGCCCCGGCGACCAGGGAGAGCTCGAGCAGCGTGGCCGACCCGGACTTCATCGCGGTGAAGGCCCCCGACGTTGCCTTCACCTCGAGCGGCACCGTCCCCAACGCGAGCCCGCCGCCCAGGTAGGGCGAGAAGCCCGACTTGCCCAGGATGTCCCAGGTCAGCCGGTAGCCGAGCGCCAGCGTCTTGAGCGTCAGCTCCGCCGGGATGGCCGGGTAGGCGGCGCTGTACGCGGTGCCGCCGACCTGCGTGAACTGGAAGCTCAGCTCGTGGTTGACGTAGGTGCCCAGCTCGTAGCCCACGCGCAGGCTCGGGCCGGCCATCGGGTTGATGGTCACCGTGTCCCCGCCCGAGCTCTGGATCTTCTGCGGCGAGCGGACGAACCCGCCCATCAGCGTCGGCCCGCTGGTCAGGGCCGCCGCCGCACCGGGAATCGACAAGAGCGCCAGCACCAACGCGATCGCCGCGATCTTCCGGCAATTCATTCCCGCTGCCTCCGAGTGGCCCATCCGATGGATTTCGGGGCGCCGATTCAAACCCGACGATCGCCCGGCGACAAGGAGAATTGACGGTCAAATGGCCGAGCGGGATGGCGCATCGCGCTGGATTCGGGGACGGTCCCGCGCCTTGAAATCGCCCCGGCGCCAGCACCCGCCCGCACCTTGGTATCCCCACGTTCCTCCCCCGAGGGAACGCTTTCCGGATCACGCTTTCCACCTGAAACTACTGGGCCTTTTCCCTCGACATCCAGGGTGGGGAACCATGAACACGTTCAAGCTCACGACCGTCGCGATGGTCCTCGCCGCGGTGTTTCCGCTCCTCGGCTGCGATCCCTCCGACCGCAATCCCGACGGCGGCACCAGCGAGCAGAGTCCGGCCGACTCGGGCGGTCTGAATGCGCCGGATGCCTCCTCGCCGGATGGCTCCTCGCCGGACGCCTCGACTCCGGCTCCCGCCATCACCTCGTTCAGCCCCACCAGCGGCCCGGCCGGCACCGCGGTGACCATTGCCGGCAGCGGATTTGCCGCCGCACCCTCGGGAAACGCGGTCGATTTCAACGGCACCGCAGCGACCGTGACCAACGCCTCGGCGACGAGCCTGACCACCACCGTCCCCGCCGGTGCCACCAGCGGCCCGATCCACGTCGCGGTCGGCGGCCAGACCGCCGTCTCCGCCGGCTCGTTCACCGTCACCACCGTCCCTCCTCCCGACGCACCGGCCAATCCGTACACCCTCCCCGCGGCCGCCAGCTCCTCGTCGCTCTTCCTGAGCTGGTCGGCAGTGACCGGCGCCACCGGCTACAACGTCTACCGCTCCACCGCCGCCGGGGTGGCGATTGCCGCCGCCAACAGGGTCAACGCCTCGCCCGTCGCCAGCGCCCCCTTCATCGACAGCGGGCTTTCCGCGAACACCACCTACTTCTACCGAGTCACCGCGCTGGGCGCGGGCGGAGAATCCGCAGGATCGGCGGAGGCTTCCGGCAAGACCAAGCCGGCGACCCTGAGCTGGACGGTGCGGACCTCGCCCACCACCGAGCCGCTCAATGCGGTGGCCTGGTCCGGCAGCAAGTTCGTCGCCGTCGGCGGCAATCCACTGACCACCAACACCAACGTCATCCTCACCTCCAGCGACGGCGTCAGCTGGACCAGGTTCACCGGCACGCTGCCCTCGACCGCCGTCTATCCGCTCTTCGGAGCGACCTGGACCGGCAGCCAGTTCATTGGCGTGGGCGGCCCCGGGCTGGTGCTGACCTCGCCCGATGGCTCGAGCTGGACCCAGGTCGTCGCCAACAGCACCGAGCCGTTCGCCGACATCCTTCTGGACGGCGGGCTGTACGTCGTGGTCGGCGGCAGCCAGGGCAGCCCGTCGACGGTGTCTACTTCAGCGGATCTGAGCGCCTGGACCTCGCGGACCCCCAGGCCGTTCCCTCCCACCAACCGGCTCAACAAGGTCCTCAAGGCCGGGACGAACCTGCTGGCGGTGGGGAACAACGGCGAGATGCTCACCTCCACCGATGGCGTGAGCTGGGCCGCGGGAAACAACAACGCCGGCAGCGGGGCCGATCTCTACGGCGCCGCCTGGAATGGCTCGACCCTGGTGGTGGTCGGCGGAGGAGCGGCCACCGCCGGTCCGCTGCCGAGCGAGGTGCTGACCGCGGCCGGCGCGACCGGGCCGTGGGGCCTCCAGGATCCGGGACTCAGCCAGTCCCTGCGCGACGTCCTCTGGACCGGGTCCAAGTTCGTGGCGGTGGGCGCCCACGGGGCTGTCGCCTCTTCGCCTGATGGGACGACCTGGACGACCGAGAACTCCAACACTTCCGCCATATTGAATCGGGTCGCCTCCTCCGGCGGGCGCTTGGTGGCGGTCGGGGCGGGCGGGACCATCGTCAGCTATCCCTGAGTCGAGGCGCGCCGGGCGTTGGCCTGCGGCGCCCGACGCCTCGAACCGACACCCCAGTGCCGCTGGCCTGTCCGGCGCGCGCTCATCTCTGAGCGCCGCGCCGACGCACTGCGCCGTCCGGTCTCGGGCGCGCGCGGCTGCGACGCCGAGTGTGGGGCAGGTCACATCGATTCTCTGCCTCGGCGTGCTGTATTGTGGTGGCCTGCCGTCGTTCCTGTGTCCCGTTTCACCGACCGGCTTGCCCAGGCAGGTCACAACCCAGCAGATGCGTTTGCGCCGCCGAGCGATGCCCGGCGCGCCGATCGCGTCGTGAGGCGTCCATGAAGTCCATGCGCCAGTTCTGTTGCGCGCTGATTCCCCTTCTCCTCTTCACCCTCGCCGCCTGCGACGGCGCCGACGGCCCGCCCCCGCGCGGCGACCTGGGATCGAGCCAGCAGGCGATCTGCGCCGGGGGCCCGCCCTCGTGCGGAGACTGCGAGATGCCAGCGGGGTGCTTGTGCAAAACCCGCCTGGACGGCTCGAGCTGCGGCTCCGCCACCCTCACCGACCCGGGCTGCGAGGTCGGCCAGTGCCTGGGCGGAATGTGCACCGCCGTCAGCCTCGCCGACGGCACTTCCTGTAGCACCGCCACCCTCTCCGACACCCAGTGCCAGGTGAGCGGCACCTGCTCCGTGGGAACCTGCCTGCCAAACAACCGCCCCAACGGCACCGCCTGCAGCGACGGCAACGCCTGCACCCTCACCGACACCTGCCAGAACGGCGCCTGCACCGGCTCCAACCCGGTGGTCTGCCCCACGCCGGACCAGTGCCACACCGCCGGGACCTGCAACCCGGCCACCGGAGCCTGCAGCAACCCGCTCAAAGCCAACGGCACCGCCTGCTCCGACCAGTGCCTGGCCAGCCCCACCTGCCAGAACGGCACCTGCACCGGCGGCTGGGTCTCCAACGGCACCGCCTGCAACAACGGCGGCGGCTGCGGCAACGACGCCTGCTTCAACGGCGCCTGCACCGACTGCATGGCCGCCCCCTCCTGCAAGGCCAACCCCGGCACCTGCTCCTTCGGCGCTTGCAGCTACAACACCAACCAGACCAACGGCACCAGCTGCAACGACGGCAACGCCTGCACCTCCGGCGACGCCTGCACCAGCGGCGCCTGCGGCGGCTCCTCGGTGGTCTGCGCCGCCTCCGACCAGTGCCACGACGTCGGCACCTGCAACTCCACCACCGGGGTCTGCTCCAACCCCGCCAAAGCCAACGGCACCGCCTGCAACGACGGCAACGATTGCACCAGCACGAACTCGCGCGCCTGCCAGCACACCTCGGGCATTTCCGGCAATGGCACGTCCGTCCATTTCGCGTGGCGCAGC
>JBBIQS010000153.1:0-8669 GCA_037442205.1 Myxococcales bacterium | reverse complement strand
ATCTGACCGCGGTCGCTGGAGAAGCTCAGAGGCGGTGGAAGGGGAGCCCGGCGATGGACGAGATCCTGGCGAGATTCATGGAGCACCTCGTGGGCCGGGTGCACGGGCCCATGAACTTCCGCATGGTGGTGCAGCCGCTGATGGCCGCCCTCTTCGCGCTGCGCGACGGGCTCAAGGACGCCAAGGCCGGGAAGCCGGCCTTTGGCTGGGCCGTGTTCACCAGCTCCGATCACCGCCGGGACCTGGTCCGGAGCGGCTGGAAGTCGGTGGGGAAGGTCTTTGTCCTCGCCCTCGTCCTCGACGGCGTCTACCAAGGCCTCTACTTGAGGTGGTTCTATCCGCTCGAGTCCCTGGCGACCGCCGTGACGTTGGCCATCGTGCCCTACCTGCTGCTGCGCGGCCCGATCAACCGGTTGGTTGGCAGGAGGGCCGCACGTTGATTCGAGCTTCTCGGAGCGTGACTGCCAACAGCATCGCGACGCGCCGTTGCGCGATCAGGAGATCGGCGGGCAGCTCGGCCACTACCTTGGTGGCGGTCGCCGCGGCGACGGCGTCGCAGGCTAGGCGGCGGATCCAGCTGGCGGCGGCCGGGCGCAGTTCGCGCGCGGGAGCTCCGCGACACCTTGACCGCCCTCGCGGTCGCACTCGCACTCGCCACCTCCGGCTGCTTCCAGACGCGTTACATCGACACGATTCCATGCGAGTTCGCCACGCGTCCGGCGACGGGGCCGGAGGTCGTCGCGGCCCTTCCCACGGCGCGCAGGCTCGTGGCCGAGAAGTTCGGCGTCAAGGTGGACCACGTCTGGTCGGAGCTGGGCAGATGGGGCCTCGTCCGTCACCCCGCCAACGGACTGCTCCTGAGGCGCACGATGCCCATCGGGTTCGCCGGCCACGCGACGGCGGACGAGTGCTTTGTCTCCTCGGGCGAGCTCGTACAGGAGCGCATCGGCGACGACTGGGGCCCGGTCACGCTGGCGAGATGGGGATCTCTACCGCACCAGGTGTTTCCCGACATCGTCCGGCACAATGACGCCGTTCCCTTCAACCCGTTCATTGCGACCTGCGAGGCCCCCGCGCACGTGAAGGCGGCGAACCTCGCCGACCCTAATTCCTTCGACTGCGCCTCGCTTTCGACCCTTCCCTAGCCGGCCGGCGAGCTGCAGACGTCGGTTGCCCACGAGCGAGGGGGTAGTGGTCGAGACGTCCCGGCCGCTGGTGACGAGCAGCCCGTTCTCCGCCGCCGCGAACGCCTCGGGCGGAGAAAGACCCGCCCGCGCGCCGCCGCAACGGGACTGAGAGCTCAGCAACCGGAAGGCGGGCAGCACACCGAGATGATGGCGCCGGGACAGCCCGAGCAGCAGACCGTGGCCTGCTGGCAGGTCGTTCCGGTCGGGCAGCTTCCCGCGTCGCTCGAAGTGCAGGGCTGGCGGCAGGTTTCGGAGGCGGCGAGCGTCGACGGAATCGGCTTCGCACAGACCATCGGCTCCGGACACGTCGGATTGCCGGCGCAGCCACAGGCCAACAACAAGAGCAGGGCGAACCTTTTCACTTGAGCACCCTCGGAATGAAGCGGCGTCCGGCCCGCCGCTGAAATCCTGGCATCACTTCGACGCAGTCTCCAGCTGCCCAATCCGAGCCTTCACGCGATCCTTGAGCGGCGAATTGGGCATCAGCTCCAGGTACTTTCGGTACACCCTCGCCGCGTCGGCGGTGCGTCCCGACTTGTCGTAGGCGTCGCCCAGGTTCACGTACGCCGGGGCGCGCGCCGGATCGAGCTTCACCGTCTTCTCTAGCCACGGCACGCTCTCGGCGCTCTTGCCCATCTTGAAGAGCAGGAAGCCCACGTTGTTGGCGCTCTGCGGGTCGTCGGGAGCGAGCTGCGCCGCGCTCTGGAACGCAGCCAGCGCCTCGGCGTACTTCCGCTCGCGGTAGAGCGTCGTGCCGCGATCGTTCTCGCGCTTGGCCTGCTCCTTCTTGGCAAGCGCCGGGTCGGCGGCGGCGGGCGCGGCCTGCAGGCTGGCCAGCTCCTTCTGGCTCTTCTCCAGCTCGCTCATCAGCTTCTTCTTCTCGGCGACAAGCTGCCGCACCCGGTCCAGCTCGCTGTTCAGCGAAATCGCCTCCTCCTCGAGCTGGTGCGACTCGTCGGTGAGGAACTCGGCCTGGTGGTTGAGCTCGAGCACGAACTCGCCGCCGTCGCTGCCGACCAGGCTTCCGAACGCCGGCGTCTGGTGCGAGATCTGCGAAACCGCCGGCGCCACGTACGCCCCCAGCTCGCTGCCGGTCACGTAGCCGTCGCCGTTGAGGTCCGCCCGCCCCTCGAGCCCCTGCAGCAGCGTCCAGGTGAAGATCGAGTGGCCGTTGGGCCCGCGATCCGAGACCTGCTCGTCGGCCCCGCCGGCGGTGAGCACCTCGCGCGTGGTGCGGCGGGTGACCTCGGCCAGGTAGCGCCCGACGTCCCCGGACTGCGCCGGCGCCGCGCCGCGGGTCAGCGCCAGGCCCGAGTAGCAGGCGTCCATGGCGAAGAAGATGTGCTTCGCCGGCACCTCGTCCGAGATGTCCTCGAAGTTCGACATCGAGATCGCCGTGCCCTGCAGGTTCTTGGCGTCGGCGTCCACCGGGACGATGTAGCCGAGGCTCTTGCCGTTCGGCAGCTGGCGCGTCGTGCCGTGGCCGGCGAAGAAGACGAACAGCCGATCGTCGCGCTGAACCCTGGCGCCGTCGCCCATCGTGTCCCCGAGCGCGGTGAGGATGCGCTCCCGCGTCGCCTCGTGGTCGAGGAGCAGCGTCACGTTCTCCGGCGGAAACAGGAACTTGCTGACCAGCACCTCGCGCACGGCCTTGGCGTCGTTCACCGCGTAGCTGAGCTTGGGCCAGCTTTTGTAGTCGTTGATCCCGACCACCACCGCGTGGCTCTTCCGGTAGAACGAGGCGCCGGCGCGCGGGGTGACCTCGGCCTCGCCGCGACCCGCCGGCTTGTCGCCGATGAACTCCGAGCCGTTCCAGAGATAGAACTTGTAGCCCTTGGCCAGGAGCGCATCGAGCACCAGCGGCAGCGCCTCGGCGCTCTGCGGATGGACGTCGTGCATCAGGATCACGCCGCGCTTGAGCGCCTCGACCTGCTGCACCACGCGGTCGGCGATCGACGAGGGCACCGGATCCGCCCAGTCGAGCGAGTCGACGTTCCACAGGTAGGCCATCAGCTTGCGGTTCTCGATCGCCAGGTCCACCGCTTCGCTGCGCGCGCCGTAGGGCGGGCGAAACAGCGCGACTTTCTGCTTGGATGCCGCCTCGAGGATGGTGCGCGAGTCGTCGATCTCGTGGTCCAGCCTCTCCTCCGACAGCTTGGGCAGGAACTTGTGGTTGACGGTGTGGTTGGCGAGGACGTGCCCCTCCTTCAGGAGCCGCTGGGTGAGCTCGGCGCCCTTGAGCTCCTTCACCGTGCCGTCGGACTTGAGCTCGCCCACGTTCTTGCCCAGCTCGAAGAACATGCCCTTCACGCCCTTGGCGGCCAGGGTGTCGAGGACGGTCTTGGTGTGCACCGGGTGCGGGCCGTCGTCGAAGCTGATGACCAGGCTCATCGGCGGCAACTTGCCGCCGTCGATCAGCAGCGGATCGACCTTGCGCGGGGCCCTCTTGCCGCCGCGGAGGCCGGCGTCCAGGGCCGAGAGCTCGTCGCGGAAGGTGTCGAGGATCTTCTCGCGGGTATAGAGCGTGCGCAGGAACTTGAGGTAGTCGTCCCACTTCTCGCGCCGTACCGTGAGCCCGCGGCTGCCGAGCTTGCCGAACAGCGCGGCCATCTCCTTCTCGTAGAGCTCGTGGATCTGCTGCAGCGCGGCGGCGTCGTCGGCGAGGCGCTTCCTCCACGGCTCGGCGGCCTTGCCCGAGGGGACCGCCGTCGCCAGCGAGCGCACCAGATCGCGGAAGGCCAGCTTGTCCGCGTCGCGCCACGGGTCGTTGGCCTCGAGCAGCTTCAGGAACGTCGCCAGCGCGCTCGAGTCCGCCAGCGGCGCCTTGGTCAGCGCCGCCAGGTCGGCGTCGAGCCGGTTGTGCAGCTCCTCGAGCGCTTCGTTGTTGGCGGTGAAGAGGATGCGCCCGACGATGCTCACCCGCTCCTTCGCGGCGGCGTCGAGGGAGTCGTAGTCCGCGGCCAGCACCAGCGCCTGGCGGTAGCGAGCGACGATCTCTTTGGCCAGGGCGTCGGTCGAGGGCGCGGGGTCGGCGGCGAGGGCCGAGAGGGGCAGGGCGAGGAGGAGGGCGGCGGCGCAGGCGATTCGCATGCCGCGCAGGATACCGCCGAATCGAGCCGACTGTCGGGAACCGGGCTTCGTCAGATGGGGGACAGATCCCGACGGGGTCGCGGCGCGGTGTCCGCCGAGTGGCACTCGAAACTCTGAGTTAATCCGCGGGAGTGCGGGAGCGATCCCGAACCGCCGCTACCAGCGCACCAGCCCGGCGCCCCAGGTGAAGCCGGCGCCGAAGGAGGCGAAGGCCACGTAGTCGCCCTTCTTGACGCGCCCCTCGCCCAGCGCCTCGTGGAGCGCCAGCGGGATGCTGGCGGCGGTGGTGTTGCCGTAGCGCTGGATGTTGTTGAAGACCTGGTCGTCGCGCAGCCCGAGGCTCTTCTGCACCGCCTCGCTGATCCGCAGGTTCGCCTGGTGCGGGATCAGCAGCTTGAGCTGCTCCAGGCCCACGCCCTCGGCCTCGAGCACGGCGCGGGTGACCGCCGGCATCTTGGTCACCGCGTGCTTGAAGACCTTGGAGCCTTCCATCCTGGGGTAGTGCTTGCCCTCGGCCAGTTGCGCCTCGTCGACCATCACCGGGAAGGCGCTGCCCAGGCCCTCGAGCCAGAGGTCGCCGGCGTAGCGGCCGTCGGCGCCGAGCTTGATCCGGCGCACGCCCGTCGTTTCGTCCTCGGTCGGACCGACGATCACCGCCGCCGCCCCGTCACCGAAGATGCAGGCCACGTCGCGCCCGCGGGTGGTCTTGTCGAGCCCGCAGGAGTGGACCTCGGCCCCGACGATCATCACGCGCTTGTAGCTGCCGGTGCGGACCCAGCCGTCGGCGACCTGCAGCGAGTAGAGGAAGCCGGAGCACTGGTTGCGCACGTCGAGCGCCGGCACGTCCTTGAGCCCCAGCCGCGCCGCCAGCAGCACGCCCGAGCCGGGGAAGTAGTGGTCGGGCGACAGGGTGGCGAAGATGATCGCGTCCAGGTCCTCGGGCTTCATCCCGGCCCGCTCCAGCGCCTGGCGCGCGGCGTGCTCGCCCAGCTCGGCCGACCCGATGCCCGGCTTCTCGATCCAGCGCCGCTCGCGGATTCCGGTGCGCTGCTGGATCCACTCGTCGCTGGTCTCCATCACCGCGGCGAGGTCGTGGTTGGTCACCACCCGCGACGGAACGTACATGCCGGTGCTGATGAATTCGGTGCGCATGGCGGCTCCTGCGGAACCCGGAGGGTCCCCGAAGGCGCGAACCATGCCACACCGCCGCTCGCGGCCGCAAACGCCGCCGGGCACACCGGCTACTCGAGCCCCGCCAGATAGCGCTCGAATTCCTCAGTCAATGCGCCCGAGTGCAGGTACTTGTTCGACGGGCACTCCACGCCGGTGCCGCGCTTGAGCCCGGCGACCAGCCGGTCCTGATCCTGCTGGCCGTGCAGCGAGTCGGAGTGGGCGAAGGCGATGGCCACCGGCCGCTCGACGGTCTCCAGCCCCGGCCAGATCTCGTAGCCCTGGAAGGCGAGCGCCGACAGCTTGATGCGGTGCGGCTCGGCGGTCAGCAGCGTCGCCCGATAGCGCGCCATCTGCTCCGGCTCGCGTTTGGCATCGACCCTAAAGTGCCGCAAATAGAAAAGAATCGGGTGCTTGACCAGGTGGTAGGCCGGGGCCGGCAGGTGGATCACCGCCGGCGCCCACCACGGATAGCGGAAGCGCACGTTGGCCCCGATCAGGAACGCCGCCCGAACCGGAAGCCGGCCGCCCTTCATCGCCTCGAGGATCGAGGTCGAGCCCAGGCTGCTGCCCATCGCCACCGCGTCCTTCGGCAGCCCGAGCTCCCTGGCCGCGGCGGCGATGTCCTGCGCCATCCGATCGACGCCGAAGCGCGCCGCGGTCAGCTTCTGCCCCTGGGCGAAGCGGGCCGACAGCTTCTCCCGCGTCTCCAGGTAGTAGACCGGCCGCCTGGGCGCCAGCGCGCGCAGCAGGTCGAGCCAGCCCTCCACCGCGCTCACCCAGCCGGCCACGAACAGCACCGGGCTCGCGCCGCTCGGCTCCACCGGCCGCCAGCCCAGCACCCTCAGCTGCACTCCGGGCTCGACTTCGACGTAGCGTTCGTCGCGAGTGCAGCCGGCGATCTCGAGTGGGTCGGTCATTGGTGGCCGAGCCTAGTCTCCAGATCGCCGGGCCTCAAGGAGCGATGGCCCCACTGGGATTCAGGCGGTTGGAGGGCAGGCGAAGTTGGCCGGCGCGATGACCTGCCGCTCACCCTGGCGCGCCTCCTGGGACGCCTCACAGCCCCCGCGCCCACTCCGGCCGCAGCGCGATCTGCCCCGACAGCGCGGCATCGACCACGGCCACGATCCGCTCCCGATCCACCGGCAGCCGCCCGGCCAGCGGCAGGTGGTTCGACGCGTGATTCGTGCGGAAGATCGCGTTCTTGGGCCGGCAGAGCGCCACGATGGTCCGCAGCTCGCCCAGCATCTGGTCCACGCTCGGCAGCTTGAACTTTCCCCTGGCCTCGAGCTTGGCGAGGGGCGCCTCCTGCACCACGGTCAGCGTCAGCAGCGAGAAGTACTCGGGATCCATCTCGGTGATCAGCCGGGCGGTGGCCTCGGCGTGCTCGCGGCTGCGCTCCACCCCTGCTACCCCGAGCAGAAAGATGGCCGACTGCTGTATCCCCGCGGCGTGCGCTTTGCGCGCCGCCTCGACGTGCTCGGCGTAGCCCGCTCCCTTGGCGATGCGCTTGAAGGTCTCCTCGTCCCCGGTCTCCGGCCCGAGGTAGAGCAGGCCCAGCCCAAGCTGCCGCAGCCGCGTCAGCTCCTCGACACTTTTCGCCAGTAAATTCATGGCGGTGGCGTAGGCGCTCACCCGCCGCAGCCTGGGAAAGCTCTTTCGGCAGGCCTCGAGGATCGCCTCCCAGTGCCCGACCTCCATCGCCAGCGCGTCACCGTCGGCGACGAAGATCTTCTCCACCTCCCGCCCGCAAAATCCGCTCACGTCGCGGATGTCGCCGAGAATCTCCTCCAGCTCGCGGACCCGGAATCGCTTGTCGCGGTACATCGAGCAGTAGGTGCAGTGGTTCCAGGAGCAGCCGATGCTCGCCTGAAGGATGTAGGCGTCGGCCTCGCTCGGCGGCCGGTAGATCGATCCTTCGTAGCGCATCGAGGTCCACCCTAGCCGCGCCCGGATCGTCGGAGAAGCGACCGCGCGTGTGGCGGGCTCCCCGGGTAAGATGGTGCGGCCCGGGTTTCTCCTCTCCAGCGCGCACACCGGGCGAAGGACTCCGATGAAGCGACTGCTCTTCGCCACCCTGCTCGCCGCCGGTGCCTGCAACCTCTTCTACGACCCGCGGGGCATTCCCGATCCCGAGTCCGCCGACGCCTCAGCGGCGGAGCCCGACGCCCAGGCTCCGCTCGACGCCGACGGCGGACCGGATGCCGGCCACGACGCCGGCGAGCCCACCCCCGATGCCGGCGCCGATGCCGGGATCGATGCGGGCTCGGACGCCGGCCCCGACGCAGGCTTGGATGCCGGCTTGGATGCCGGCTTGGATGCCGGCTTGGATGCCGGCACGACCGGGACCTGCTCCAACACCGGCGACAGCTTCGGCCAATACCTCTCCGCCTCTTCCAGCGTCTGCACCGGCGGCTCGGGGTGCGTGGTCAACCAGTGCAGTTCGTTCTTCATCTGCGATGCCGCCGGCAAGCGGTGCCTGACCGCCTGCGCCCGCGATCACGACTGCCTCTCCCCGAACGTCTGCCTGCCGGATGCCACCTGCGGCAGCCGTATTGCCAATGGCTCGATCTGCGACCGCGACAGCCAGTGCTCCTCCGGGGCCTGCATTCAAACCCTCGACCAGAAGCGCTGCGTCGACTGCCGCACCGGCAAGGACTGCCCGCGCTCGGTGCCCTACTGCAACGGGAACAACACCTGCGCCCAGTGCGCCAGCTCCCAGAGCTGCAGTGTCTGGGGCACGGTCTGTAAGGTCGACGGAGCCTGCTTGTGCTCCAATGATGCCGACTGCAGTGCCAATCCCCGCGCCCCGTTCTGCAACTTCACGAACGGCAGCTACACCTCCTGCACCTGCTACTCGAGCGGGACCGTCTGCGGCCCCGGCCAGGTGTGCGACACCCTAACCAAGACCTGCAAGGTCGCCGTCGGCTACGCCTGCCTGACCGACGCGGACTGCGCTCCCAGTACTTCGCATCCTTCCGGAAGCTGTGCCCCCGCGACCTTCCTCTGCCAGTAGCCTGCGAGCGCCGGGAAGGCTCGCGGGAGCGCAGCCTGCGCATTCCGCTAGAATGACGCCGGCGCACTGCTGATGAATTGATAGGAAAGAAAGATGAGCTACCGATCTTGGCTGCTGCTGGCACTGCTGGTGCCGGCGCTGGCGTCGGCCGCGGGCAAGAGCTCGCTGCCCAAGTGCGCCGTCTTCGACATCAAGGGCTTGCAGGG
>JBBIQS010000152.1:0-8686 GCA_037442205.1 Myxococcales bacterium | reverse complement strand
CGCCGCCGCGCCCGCGCCCGCGCCCGCCAACGGGCTCGGCGCGCTCCTGGCCGATGAGAAGAAGATCGCCGCCTACATCACCTACAAGCGCGAGATGATCCCGATGAGCAAGACGGCGGTGGACATGGCCGCTGCCGCCTTCAAGAACGGCGCCCGGGACGGCAAGGCGATGGGCGCGCAAGTCCAGCAGGACGACCGGATGGCGGCGTTCAACAAGGCCCACGAGGCGGCGCTGGCCAAGGCCGGCCTGACTGCCGAAGAGCTCGGGCAGATCATGTCGCCGCTGACCCAGTTCGAGATCGAGCTGTCGCGGCGGGCGGAGAAGAAGGCCGAGGTCGCAGAGCTGGAGACGAAGAAGGGCGCCGGCGGGCTGGACAAGCTGGGGGCCGGCCAGCTGGAGCGGGCCCAGAAGTACCTCGAGGAGTCGCAGGCCAAGCTCGACGGGCTCAAGGCCCAGTACGGCGCCGCCGCCTACGACAACGTCACCGCCCACGGCGACGACCTGGTCAAGCTGCACCAGGAGATGGTCGCCGGCTTCCTCGGCGGGAAGTAGTCCTCTCGCCGCGACTGTAGGACCGAATGACCGAGCGCCCCGGACCCTCTCCCACCGTCGACGCCCTCATCGAGCTGGACGACGGGCGGGTGGTGCTGGTGCGCCGCAAGTACCCGCCCCCGGGCTGGGCTTTGCCCGGGGGCTTCGTCGAGCCCGGCGAGTCGCTGGCCGAGGCCGCGGTGCGCGAGGCCCGCGAGGAGACCGGGCTGGCCATCGAGCTGGTGGAGCAGTTCTTCACCTACTCCGATCCCCGGCGCGACCCGCGCCGCTTCACCATCTCCACCGTCTTCATCGCCAAGGCCAGCGGCGAGCCGGCCGGCGCCGACGACGCCGCCGAGGCCCGCGCCTTCCGCCTCGACCAACTGCCCGCGCCCCTCGCCTTCGACCACGGGCAGATCCTGGCCGACTACCTGGCCTACAAGAAAACCGGAACCCGCCGGCGGCTGTAGCCCCGGGATTCTTGAGGCATAATCCCCGGCTTGCGCGGCCTTTTCGCCGAGCGGAGCTCCCATGCCACGCCCCTTGCCCATCGCCCTCGCGCTGCTCCTCACCTCGGTCGGCCTGCTCGGCTGTCCCAAGCCGCCCGCCCCCACTCCGGCCGAGGACGCCTCAGCTCAGGACGTCGACGGCGGAAGCGAGGCGCCCGACGCGACAGTGGACGCCGGCCAGCCCGAGGTCGATGCCGGCCCGGTGCACTGCGCCTTCGACGAGGATTGCGCCTCTGACCAGCGCTGCGACGACGCCATCTCCACCTGCGTCAAGGCCGAGCCGTGTGCCGACATCGCCAACTGCGGCTACGCCGGCTATTGCAAGAACAACGCGATGCTGAGCTGCCGCTGCGCCCAAAGCGCCAAGGCCAGCGCCCCCAACACCGGCTTCTGCAAGCGGCGGCTGCCCGCCTGCACCGGCTGCCAGAGCGACGAGCAGTGCGGGGCCGGGGACTCCTTCCGCAATGATCTGCACGAGCCCGGCAAGTGCCTGGATCTGGGCGGGACCAAGGTCTGCCTGGAGGCCTACAACGCGCTCAAGTGCCCGTGCGGCAAGATGCAGTTGGTGGGCGGGGTGGCGAGCTGCGTCCCCAGCGACGGGACCTGCCAGGGCAGCTTCCAGTGCTGCACGAGGGACACCCAGTGCCCGAGCGCGACGCCCTTCTGCCGCCTCGGGACCTGCCAGGGGCTGTGCCGCTACGACTTCGCCAGCAAGACCACCGTGGGCTGCGCTGCCGACGAGGTGTGCAACGTCACCAAGCTGCTGCTGGATCCGGCGAACCCGGGCTACGGCGCCGGGCTTTGTGGGCCAAGCTGCACCAGCGACGCCAACTGCCAGAAAGCGCCCGACGGAGCCAGCGACTTCGTCTGCAAGACCGAGACGAACAGCGCGGCCCGCTGCCGTCCGGGCTCGTGCCTGGACGACCTGGAGTGCCCGGATCCTGGGACCGGCTACAAGGGCTTCTGCGACAAGGTCCGCGGCGGATGCGCCTGCGAGGGGACCGGCCCCTGCTACTGCCGCACCGACGTCGACCCGCTCAGCCACGCGGCGAGGCAGGACTGCAAGCCCGGCTACAAGTGCGTCAAGGCGGCCAACCCGGCGCTGTCCTATCCCAACGACGGCGAATGCGTGCTCGCCAACTGCGTCGACCAGGGAGGGGCGAACAACGGCTGCGCCACGCCGCTGCAGCTGTGCTGCGGCGAGGACCGCCCCAGCGGCCCGCAGGATCCCTGCCTCGGTGCCAATGGCGCGGTGCTGGCCCAGTTCGGCGAGTGCTATATGGCGCCACAGCCGCCGTGGTGCATGACCTGCCAGGACGACGCCACCTGCCAGGCGGCGGGATTGCCCAAGGCTCCCAAGGACCCGAGCCTGTGCCTGCCGTTCAAGCAGGACCAGAGCTTCCCGCCCGGCCACTGCGCCTTCTCCTGCGACGGCAAGGGCTGTCCCAAGGGATTCGCCTGCAAGTGGCTGCCGGTGAGCTGCGACGGCAACGCCAGCGCGTGCGGGGACGCGGCGCGCTGCCAGCAGAACGGCTCCAACCCGGGCCAGAACGGCGGCCCCTCGACGCCGATCATGGACTGCGCCTGCACCGTGCCCAACGCGGTCGGCGGCGAGTGCCCCGCGGGCAGCCGCTGCGACGACAACGGCCGGTGGTGCGTGATCAGCCGGGTGTGCATGCCGACCACGGCGACCTGCCCGTAGCGATTCGGGAGAGCAACCGGCCGGGCGCGGATGGGGCGCCCGGCGGTGCGCGAACTGGGGGAATCTTGAGGCACGAGCGTTCAGCCGCCAGAGTTCGGCTCTGCCTGGCGGGCCTGGTGTTGCTCAGCCCGTCGGTGGCGCTGGCCAACATGGGAACACCGCTCATGTGGGCGGGCGCGTTCCACCTGCTCATCGGCAATGCCCTCATCGGAGTCATTGAGGGCCAGTTCATCTCCCGCCTATTCGGCGTGAGAAGGCGCCGAGCCATTGGGCTTCTCATTGCCGCCAACTACTTCTCGGCTTGGATTGGCGCATTGGCTTTCGGCGAGAGCGAGGCCTTCGCGCTCTTCGGCGGTCAACTGCTCTATCGCTTGGGCTCGGCGTACGCCGGATTCATCTTCATCTCGTTCGCGACGACCATTCTGCTGGAGTGGCCATTCGTCGCCTTCGCGCTCAGAGGACAGGCGCGGCTCATTCCTCGCTCGTTGGGCGCATCGGCCATGGCGCAGGTGGTGTCATACGCGCTGCTGGTGCCGGGCTTCTATGCCGTGAGCTCTACCTCCCTGCTCGGCGAGGTGACGCGAGACCCCGGCGTCGTCGCTTCGGCCGGACACGACGGGGAGATTTACTTCGTCGGCCCCGAGGGCGACGGCGTCTACCGGTGCTTCCTCGACGGGAGCGCGGCGACGAAGGTCGCCGCTTTGCCTCCGGCCATGGGGAGGGCGCTGCTCTATCCGGCCCTCGGCGACGACGGGAAGAGCTGGGATCTCCGAGTGGAGGCGAGAGAAGGCAGTAGTTACCGGGGCACCGGCGATGTCCTGCTGCGCGGCATTGCCAGGCGGCCAGCGGACGAATCGGGGACGCAGAGTCCGGTAGAGCCGGCGCAATGGCGCGCCGGGCCTTCAACCTGGTCTCCGCCGTTTCAGGGGCTCGTCGCTTCCAACCGGGTTTCGGGCGAGAAGTACCGAATCCAGCTCGAGACTCCTCTACTGACCTGGAGTACGCGCCAGGTCAATCGCATCCCGGGCGAGCGTGTGGTGTTCCAACTGGGAAGCTACCGCCGAGGGCAGATCGTCTTGCTGGAGCTTCCGACGCGCCGCCTCGGACTGGTAACCCTGGGGAGCAGTCCCGTCGTCGTCTGGGAAGGCGTCATCTCGTGCGACGGATGCAGCGATCACTACTCGGGCGAGTGCCCTCAGTGGTGCTGGAAATAGTCGCCCGAAATCGAGAGCCCAGCCGCGGGCGACTGCGCATCACGACGCAGGCCTTCGCCCAGGACTGGAAGCCCGCGCTACGGAACGTTCCGCACCTGTCTGCACGGCCGCACATCTTGGAATTGGCCCGTGGTTGTTTTAGTGCTCCGGCGGCAGGACATCCCAGTCGCGGCCGGCGGCGCGATCAGCCGGTGCCTGGACCGAAGGCACTCGGTAGAAGCCTCCGAAGAAGACCGGGCCGAACACCGGCAGCAGCACGATCGGAGTCCAGGCCAACTTCCACAGCCGGGAACCGTCGCCTTTCCAAAGCAGCACCTCGCACACCGCGCTGGCGATGCCGGAGGCGGCGAGGAGCAGGATGGAGAGAGCGTCCATGGATTCTCTCGATTGGCGCCAACGTCAAGGTGGCTTCGGTCCTACCGGTGAGACAAAAAGGAGATGGGCGGCCGCGATGTCGCCCACCTCCGAGGCTGGGGAAGTTGGTTGGTCTTATGCCAGCGGCTTCGACTCGGCCTTCTTGCGCATGACGGCGAAGATCTCCTGCAGCGGCTCGAGCAGGGCCTTCATGCGTCCGTCTGACTTGGCCTTGACCTTGGCCACCGCGTAGACGTTGAGGCTGGGCACCCAGGCCTCGGCGGTCCAGGTGGTCTTGGTGTCCGCCAGCCGCTGCGCGATGGCCCCCAGGCGCTCGGCGAGAGGCGCCAGCGCCTGGGCGTTGTCGAGGTCCTCGACCACCGCCGCCGGATTGAACTCGGTCAGCGCGCCGATGTCCGGGTGGCTGGCCATGGCGCGGGCCAGGCTGCGACCTGCCTTGTCGAAGCCCTCGCGCGCCTTGGGCATCGCCAGCCGCTGCGGATCGGTGAGGCTCACCGCGTAGGGCGTCAGCAGCTTGTCCATCTCATCCACCAGCGCCTCGGCCTTCGCCAGGTCGTCCTTGAGCTTCTGCGTATCGATTCGGGTGTAGTTCATTCTTGCCCTCTCTCTCGCGGCTTCCCCCGTGGCCAGCCCTCCCAAGAGCGGTCACGAACACTGCGGCGGCAGTCTATGCCGGAGTTCGAAGCCCTGTCTTCGGAGCCCTGAGGCCGGCTGGACTGGCTTGAACTGGTGTCCAACTGGCCTGCGGGGGTGTCCAACTGGCTTGCGGGCGGTGTCCAACTGGCCTGCGGGGGTGTCCAACTGACCTGCGGGGGTGTCCAACTGACCTGCGGGGATGTCCAACTGACCTGCGGGGATGTCCGACAGGCCTTCCGTTGGCCGGGGCATGGCCGACGGAGGCCTTCACACAGAAGCGGGAGGCCCGCGCTGCGGAGCGTTCCGCGCCTGCCGACCAGGGGCTGCGGCGCTCCGGGCGCAGGTCGCCTCGAGCAGCATTAGAGCCCGGCGCATCGGGGGCCCGGCCGCCTGGTTGGCAGGCATGGCGACGCCTTCTTGGCTCCACCTTGCCTGAGAAGAGCTCGGTGCGTGGGACCGGCGAACATGAAGACCTGCGAACCGAGCGATCCCGGCATCTCTCACGGCCAGAGGATCGCCGTGGCCACCCAGCAGCTTCAGAGGACTCGGAAAACTGGTGGACGCCCGCCGACGAGGAGAGGGCGTTCAAGCAGCTCCGGGAGGTCCGGCGCGAGCCGGGGCGGTGCATCGCGATGCGGACGCAGGTCGTCGTGGGCTACCGCTTCTCCGAACTTCGCGCGCTGGAAAACCGCCGGGCATCCCCGAAGGCTACGAAGGCTCTCCAGGGGAGCGCAGGTCGATAAGCTTCTGCATCAGGCTTGTCGCCGCAGTCAGCGCACGCCCGCCCAAAGGGTCCCGCGCCAGGTCTGCCATCGGTCCCTGTCCAAAGATGAGCCCCCCTGGGGTAAGCAAGTTGATGCGTGCCTGGCCCTGCTGCGGAGGCGTAGGACGCGGGCCGTCCCAGTGCCCTGCGTGCTTGGCGATCGAGCATCCGGCATCCAGCAGCGCGTCCACGTCGCCGTCCAGTCGGGAGTCGGGATGATCCCAGACGACGGCAGCGCCGCTGAAGTTGAAGTACCGCGCGGAGTGGTCCGCGTAGCCGGCGACCAGGTCGAGGCCCTTGGGCAGCGCAACCTCGACGACTACTCCAAGCACTGCCTTGGCTGCCTCAGGCTCCGGGCTCACGCCGAGTTCCCGAAGGCGGCACCACGCCTGAAGATAGTGGCGCGATTCCAGGCCAGGCTCGCCAAGGATTTCGCGAAGAATCCGAATCGCCTGAGCAGGTTCCGCGTGAGCCGTGTCGCGCGCGCGAACGAAGCTCGTCCAGGGCTCAATGGGAGACGCCCCCTCGGGCGGCCTCTGCTCGGCGGGCAGGTATCCGAAGAGGGTTTCCCTCATGCTCGGCGCGGGCGATTTCTCACGTCTGCGAAGCCATCGGAACATCGGGCCCCTCGGCGAAGGCCGGATGGTAGCGGAGCAGGGTGATGAGGTCGAGAGCACCTATTGCGGCACCACGGGCGCGCTCTTCATGTCAGGGGCCCACCTAGCGCCACCGACCCCCAGGGGCCTGAGTCAGGGGCCTCGTTCCACCCAAAAGAAAAACCGCCCCAACCGCGGGCGGTCTTTCCTAGTGGAGGCGGCGGGAATCGAAAAATCAGAAGTGGGCTAGGAAAAGCTGAGCGGGGACGCGCGCTTACCGCATAAGCAGCCGTTTTCTCTCGGGAACCTCCGATGCACGCCGATGCACGCCAGAGCGGCACGATTCCTGCCGGCCACGCCCGCACGGCAACCTGACGGCAACGAAAAACCACCCCTGAACAGCCCAGATTCGGGAGTTTCCCAGGCCGGCGCCGCCGGCGTGGGCCATCTCCGTCTTGAATGCGCGCGACCAACAGAGCGTCGTCAAGCGCGTCTTCTCCCCGCCTGGAGCGGGGCTCACCGGAGGGACCATGTCCGACCGAAACGAAGAGGCCACCTGGCTCAAGAAGGCCATCCACGCTGCGCTGGGAGTACTTCCCGAAACCGAAGAGAACTGGATGGCGATCCACCTGCTGCGCGCTGCTGCCACCATCCCCTCAGGGAGCAAGTTCCCTGGCCCTAGCGATGCCTCGAAGCAGGTCAAGGACCGGCTCTGGAACGAGGCCGCCCCCGGCGGGATCGCGATTGGATCGGCGATCCTGACCATCGGCGAGTTGAAGTTGTAGGGGAGCGACACCCCGGAACCGCGCCAGGGGGAGGGGGGGACCTAGTGCAGCGCCCGGGGTGTCGAGCGCACTCTACCCCGCCAGCGTCGGCAGCTCCACCGAACACTCGGCACGCGCCAGGCCTGCCGAAGTCGCCACCAGCTCGGCCCCGAGCTGCTCAGCCGCCTCGAGCACGCGCGCCGTGGCGGCGTGCCCAGCGTCGAGCTCCACGCCGAGGAACCGGAAGCCCCGCGCCCGCGCCGCAGCGCCAGTCGAACCGCTCCCGGAGAAAGGGTCGAGCACCAGGCCGCCGGCGGGGACCACCACGCTGAGCAGCTCGGCCATCAGCGGCACCGGCTTCTCGGTCGGGTGCACCACCTGCCCATGCGGCACCCGCGCGGCGCGCAGCACCGAGACCGGCCGGCGCCCAGGGAACTTGAACTTCCCCTTGGTGGCGAACCACATCACCTCGTGTTGAGGGCCGAACTGCGCGGCGGTGTCGCCCATCCCGTGGGAGCCCTTGTCCCAGACGAACGGCGCGCCGTCGTTGGCCACGGTCTGGCCGCGGGTGTTCCGGTAGCCGATCCCGTAGGGCGGGTCGGTGACCACGGCGTCGACGGCGCCGTCGGGGATCTGCCTCAGGACGCTGAGGCAGTCGCCGTGCTCAAGGTGCCAGGGAGCGCGGCGGGTGAGGACTGCGGACACGGTGGTGCTGCTGTGCATGGAGGTGGTCTCCGGCAGGCGGCGGGGTCACCACCACCAGCGGAAGGGATGAGACCGGCGCCGAGCTGCGCGCCGTGAACGCCAGCGGCGAGGTGCCCCTCGCTCGCTGGCGCTGAAATGCGATGCCCGCCGCCACCCCCGGGGGCGACGGCGGGGCTGGCGATCACAGCATTGGAGCCTGGCTGGTCAGGCCGCCGGCTCTTCCTCGACCGGAGTGATGTCGACGAAGTAGACCTTCCCGAGCTCGAACTGGCGGTGCGCCGCCGGGTTCGTGATCGTGAGGGTCAACTCGCCCGAGGGCGTCCAACGGCTCCACTCCTTGTTCAAGCCGTTGTCCTCGTGCACCGGGTAGAACGAGACCGTGCGGATCTGCCCGTCCTCACCGCTCCCTCCGTCCTTCAGCAACATGCATCGCATCTTCGCTCGGACCGCCATCGTCTGCTCCTGCTGGTGAGCGCCGCCGACCACCCGGCGCTTGGATACCACTCAGAACTGGACCCGAGCTGCGTCTACTCCGCCGGTTCGTAGGTGGCGGAGAAGATGTCCGGCTTGCAGGGGTAGAGCTCGCCCTTCACACCGCGGATGACCCAGTCGCCCGGCTTCGCCTCCATGACGCCCTCGAGCGTCTCGATGAGCATGGTGCCCGCCTCCGTGTAGCGGACGCGCCCTTCGACGACATCGGCTGCCAGAGCGCCGTCCTGCATCCCGGAGCGGAACTGGACAGCTTCGATCACAACCGGCTTCTTTCGGAACTTCATGGGGTCACCTCTGCCGGTCACTGCCGGCGATCAGAACTGCACTCGAGCCCCACCACCCGCCCACCAGCTGCGGTCGGCCAGGTGGAACTCGCCCGCGGCGAACAGGCCCAGCGG
>JBBIQS010000151.1:0-8883 GCA_037442205.1 Myxococcales bacterium | reverse complement strand
CGGCGCCCTGCCTGGACGCCGGACTGCGGAGACCCCTACGCAGATCCGCTGGAGGTCGCCAATGCGCACTAGGTGCCCCCGGGAGCAGCCTGTCTCGACCGACAACATGCCGCTTCCGGAGCTCATCCCCGTCCTTCGAGGAGTCAGCTGATGGCTCGCCCAGGTCTCACCCGGCACCGAAAGTTCGCTCGGTTGGCCCGTCTTCTCGGGTCCCGCGCGCTTGCCCGCGGCCACCTCGAGCTGCTGTGGGACGTCGCCTACGAGAACGGCGACGACCTGGTGGGCGACGCCGGCGATGTGGAGTTCCTGGCGGAGTGGCAGGGGGAGGTCGGGAAGCTCGCTTCGGCGCTGGTGGAGGCGGGGCTGCTGGACCTTGAGGGCGACCAATATCGGGTCCACGACCTCTGGGACCACGCTCCGGAGTACGTGGCCCACCGCCGGAGCAAGGAGCAGGAGCGACGGAAGACGAAGGCGTGTGCTTACTGCGGGTCCGAGTACAACTCCCCGGATTCACGGTCGAAATACTGCACGGATACGTGTCGAAAGGCCGCGTGGAAGGACGGACGGAAGACAGATGGGGACGGAGGCGTCCGTTCCGATGCGTCTCTGGAGACGGAGGGGAGACGCAAAGAGACGGATGGCGACGGCTCTCCCGCTCCCGCTCCCGCTCCCGCTCCCGCTCCCGCTCGTAGAAGAAAAGACCTGCGGGCCGCTTCCGCGGCGCCGCCCGTTGAACCGCCTCGCGACCCTGGAACGGCACCAGCGGAGATGCCTGTCCAGGAATCGCGCCATCAGGCGACCATCGACGCCTGGGCGACCAGATTCAAGGCGTCCACCGGCTCGAAGTTCGTCTACCAGCCGGCCGACGGGCGCTCGGTGAAGGAACTGCTCAAGGCCATACCCGAGGCCTCGGTCGAGGAGATCGGCGCTCGGATGGATCGCGCCCTGGCGACGGACTGGTTCCGCAAGTCGCCGGACCTCAAGACCTTCTGCTCGAAGTGGAACGCCTGGGCTGGGCCGGTGCCGGAGAGGTCGCCACCAAAACCGGAGCGGCGCCCTGCCTGGACGCCGGACTGCGGAGACCCCTACGCAGATCCGCTGGAGGTCGCCAATGCGCACTAGGTGCCCCCGGGAGCAGCCTGTCTCGACCGACAACATGCCGCTTCCGGAGCTCATCGCGTACTGGAACAGCGTCGCCCCGGTGCCCGAGTTGACCGAGGAGGAGCAGGTCGAGGTGGCGTTCGAGGTCGAAGCGGAACTGGCGGCGATTCACAACCAGGTGCAGGCGGAAAGGGCGGGACGGAATGGCTGAGCTGTTCAATAGCGAGGTCGAGGCGCAGTTCATCGGCGTCCTGGCCCGCATCGGCATGGGCAACCCCGGCAAGGCGCGCATTCTGCTCGAGCAGTCGCTGGTTACGCCCGAGCGCATCCATGACGCCGCGCACCGGGACATGCTTGCGGCGCTGGTCGAGGTGCTGCGCGACGGCCAGACCCCAGATGCCACGGTGCTCTGGTCCAAGCTCAAGGGCTCCGCCGCGGTCGGGTCTGCTGGCGGCGCTAGGTTCGTCATGGAGCTGGTCGACAGCGCCGAGGGGCACGCTGCGGCACTGCCCACCTACGCTGAGGCGATCCGCGAAATGGCTCTGCGGCGGAGACTGGTCGACCTCGGTCGAGAACTTGCCGCCCAAGCCGGAGATCTGTCCCGCCCTGCTCCCGAGACGCTGGCGGACGCCACCAGGAAGCTCTCCAACATCACCCTGAGCAAGCGGGAGCTTCGCACCGCCGAGGATTTTCTGCTCGATGCTGTTGAGCAGATGGAGGCGGTTGCCGCTGGCAAGGTGGACCCGGTTATTCCCACAGGGCTGACGCACCTCGACGCATTGATCGGCGGGCTTCAACCTACCCTCATCGTCATCGGCGCGCTGCCCGGAGTGGGCAAATCGGCGCTCCTCGCCTCGCTGACATCGAACATTGCGAAGTCGGGTCGGGCGGTGGGGGTGTTCTCCCTTGAGGACGAGGGCATGTGGCTCGCGTGGCGGATCCTGTCACACGAGTCGGGAGTCCAGCAGTTCATCCTGCGGAACCGTCGCCTCAACGACGGACAGCGCCAACGGACCGTCGGAGCTTTCGACAAGCTCAAGCTCTACGCCCGAAACATCGTCGTCGATGACCGAAGTGGACTTAGCCCCCAGGAGATCGTCCAGACCGCTCGAGACATGATTCTGAACCACGGATGCAAGGCGATCTTCGTCGACCACGCCGGCGAGATCCGCTACGCGGCAAAGCATCGAGACCGATACGACCTCGAACTCGCCGAGGGGCTCTCTGAGTTGCGCGAGATCGCCAAGCGGTATCGGGTGCCGGTGGTTGTTGCGGCGCACCTGCGCAGGCGCCAGGGGCTCGACTGCGACTCCGAGCCGAAGCTGACGGACTTCGCCAACTCCTCAGCTTTCGAGCGCCAGGCGCGGGTTGCCATGGGGCTCTCGCGCGAGAACGGAAGCGATGTGCTTCGAGTGACCGTCTTGAAGCAGACCAACGGCGCCACTGGCTTCAAGGGCTCCGACGGGAAGATCACCAACAGCATCGACCTCGAGTTTCGAGGTGCCGCTGCGATGGTCGCCGACTGTGAGCGCGAGAGCGTGCGCGACTGGTATTCCGAAAAGGAGGATGACAAGTGAAGACGACCTGGCCGCCGAAGCGTAGAAATTCAGAAGCTGAACGCCACCTGCTGATCAAAGGGTGGACGAACAAAGGGTTCGGGATCTGGGAGGACTCGAAACGTCCAGCCGACGAAGACGGCAGGCGGGATGAGCTTCCACTCCGCGATGCCATCCATCGCCAGAACGTCCGAGATGCGCTCGATGTTCTGCTGCCGCTCGGGTTCAAGGTCGTCTCCGGAAGCCGGAGCGGGGGCGAGTACCTGTTCGTCCAGCTTCTGGAGGACCCCTCTCCGCTGGCGGGCCAGCGGAAGCAGGTGAGCATCCAGGGGGCGCTCGAGCGCGTGGAGCAGCGGCGACAGGATGTGGCTGCATCGAAGACCGGGTCTGCTGGAGACGCCTCGCTTGGGGACGTCGCCACCTGGTGCTCCGACCGCCTGCGCGAGGCGGCGCCCTGTGTGTGCGCCATCGCCGCGTGGAGGGACGCGGGCCAGCCGACCACGTTGACCCCTGGGCTGGTCGAGCTCTTCGACCGGGCCGTTGTCGATGCCGCCCTCGGGCAGCTCGTCGAGGCCGGATGGCTGCGGCCAGCCAAGGCTCCGACCAAAGGCCGCCCCAAGAACGCCTTTCTCATAAACCCGAGACTTTCCGCGGAGTCGAACCGACAAAAGCTGACGGATGCGGCCTAGAGGTTGACTTCCGTCGGTTTAATGCACGCGAAAAAAGCTAAACGAAAGCCAATGGTTAAGAGAATCGTCGGGTTGCTGAATGACGAAAGAATAAGAACAAAAACAAGCACTTAGAGCCTTATGTCTCCTCTCTCTCTCTCTCTCTCTCTCTCTCTCTCTCTCTCCTACCTCATCTAACTCATTGAATTCTGGTTCACGAACCCATTCGTAGACACCCATTACTAGGCCAGATCGTCGCGAAACCGACGCAAAGCAATCTGGCGGTCCCGGCGGTCGAGACCGGCTGGTTGAACGAAAGGCGGAGGCAGCGATGTGGGACAACGCGAAGGGCGTGGTGGTGGCGGCCCGGAAGATCCGGGCGGCGGTAGCAAGCATTCTCGGAGGCGCTGGCGCTGATCCCTGGTTCTGGTGCCCGCGGTGCGGAGACGAGTTTCCGGGGGCGGTCGCGGCGCTCCAAGGCCGGGTGCTGGGGCTGAGCGCCGAGAACGACTCGCTCCGGGCCGAGCTGGCGAAGCTCAAGGGGGCGCCGAAATCCACGGCGCTGGACCGCCTCGCCGCCGCGGTCGGCGCCTACCGAGAGGCTTGGCGCAGATACAGCGATGGTGAGGGCGGAGCCAGCACCAGCATCAACGCGGCGAACATCGAGATCGCCGAGGCGCGGATGTTCCGGGTCCTCGACGAGGTCGCGCCGAAGTTCGGGCGGAAGGGCCCGCGGCCCGGGCTCACGCTGGTGGGCGGGGAGGGCTGACGGTGGTCGAAGGGGCGCCAGAACTCTGCGCAGTGGACGGATGCGACCGTCCCGCGGCGCCCCGCAGCGGGCTCTGCTGGGGCCACATCAAGGCCCGGCGGCGGAATCCCGAAGATTTCTCCCGGCCCCTGCGCAGCTATCGGTCGGGCTGGGACCGTGTGCTCCAGGCCGCGCTGGCCTACGCCGACGCCGAGGGCGACGAGCAGGCGAAGCGTGCCGATGAACGCCTGAGGACCGCGATCCGCGACTGGATGGGCCGCCGGTCGCCGTCCGCTGGCTGATTCCGGTCGTTGTCCAACAACCCGCTGAACATGGTCGTATGGGCAGCGGCCTCACTCCCAAGCAGGAGCGGTTCGTCCGCGAGTACCTCGTCGACCTCAACGGGACGCAGGCCGCGATCCGGGCCGGCTACTCAAAACACACGGCCGAGTCTCAGGCCTCGCGGCTGTTGGGATATGCCAAGGTCAAGGCCGCAGTGGCCGACGGCATGAAGCGCCGCGAGGAGAAGCTCGAGCTCAAGGCGGAGCGCGTGCTGCAGGAGCTGATGCGTGTCGCCTTCGTGGACCTGCGCCAGGCCTTCGACGCGGACGGCCGACTCAAGCCGGTGCACGAGCTGCCCGAGGACGTGGCGCGGGCGCTGGCGTCGCTGGAGTCGGACGAGGTCCTTCCCGGACAGGAGGGCGACGGCCCCGGCGGCATCGTCCGCAAGGTGCGCCTCCACGACAAGCTCAAGGCGCTGGAGCTGCTGGGCAAGCACCTGGAGCTGTTCAAGGAGCGGGTGGAGTTCAGCGGCCAGCTGACGCTCGAGCAGCTCATCCTGGAGGCGTCCAAGCCCAAGGCCGCCGCGAAGGGGGCTCGATGAGCGCCCTGAACGCCGCGGTGGTGGACAGCTTGCGCCGCTGGCGCGAGGACCCGGTCATCTTCGTGCGCGAGGTGCTCAAGGCCGAGCCGGACCCCTGGCAGGCCAAGCTGCTGCGATCGGTCCTCAGCCACAAGCGGACGGCGCTCAAGGCCTGCAAGGGCCCCGGCAAGACCTGCGGGATGGCCTGGATCGGGCTGTGGGGCATGGTCTGCTTCGCCCACCCGAAGATGCTGGCGACCAGCATCACGGAGGACAACCTCCGGGACGGCCTCTGGGCTGAGCTGGCGAAATGGCAGGGGAAGTCCGAGCTGCTCAAGGCCCACTTCAAGTGGTCGGCCGAGCGCTTCGTCTACAGGGCCGCGCCGGAGACCTGGTTCATCTCCGCCCGGAGCTGGTCCCGGGACGCCGACCCCAGCCGCCAGGCCGACACCCTGGCCGGCCTGCACGGCGATACCACCTTCGTCTTCATCGACGAGAGCGGGTCCATTCCCGCCGGCGTGGTCGCCGCCGCCGACGCCTCGCTCTCCACCGGCGTCTTCAACCGCCTGGTGCAGGCAGGCAATCCCACCCTCACCGAGGGCCCGCTCTGGGACGCCTGCGAGACCAACCGCGGGCTCTGGAACGTCATCGAGATCAGCGGCGACCCGGACGACCCCCATCGCGCCACCCGCATCGACATCGAGTGGGCACGGGAGCAGATCAGGCTCTACGGCTACGACTCCGACTGGGTGCGGACGAACGTCCGGGGCCTCTTCCCCAAGAAGCAGTCCGACAAGCTGCTGGGGCCGGACGAGTGCACCCAGGCGTCGCGCCGGGCCTACGGTGAGGCGCAGTACCGGGAGGAGCCCAAGACGCTCGGGGTGGACGTCGGCGGCGCTGGCATGGGCTCCGACGAGTCGGTCATCTTCTCCCGCCAGGGCCTGGTCGCCTTCGCCCCGGCCATCTACTCCGAACTGGACACCATGGCCCTGGTCGGCCAGGTGTCCGACGCGATCGAGAGGTGGCACCCCGACGGCGTGCTCATCGACGCCAACGGCATCGGGGTGGGCGTCTGCGACCGCCTGGACCAGCTCGGCTACGAGAACATCCGCGTGCAGTCCGGCGGAGCCGCCCAGGACTCTCGCCGCTTCGCCAACAAGCGCACCGAGATGTGGTGGCGGCTGGCGGAGTGGATTCGCGCCGGCGGCGCCATTCCTCAGGATCCCCAGCTCATCGGGCAGCTGACCGCGCCGCGGATGCTGCGCGACAAGTCGAACCGGATGTTGCTCGAGCCCAAGGAGTCCATGGCCAAGCGCGGCATCGGCAGCCCCGACCGCGCCGACGCCCTGGCGTTCACCTTCGCCCAGACGGTCCGGCCCCGGGACTGGCGGATGGACGCGCTCGAGCGCCGCCAGGGCTCGCGCGTGGTGGCCGACTTCGACCCCTTCTCCTCGAGGGAGGCCTGAGCATGGGTGGCTTTCTTGGCATCGGCATCGACTCCGAGGGGCATTCGGACGGCTCCACTCCTCGAAGGAACGGGAACGTGCAGGCGGGAACCGCCTATGGCGCCAATGGACGTACCAACGGCGTTGACCTGATTCCGTCGCCGGCCACCGGCGACCAGCCTCCCGGAGCGCCCGACGCCGGAGACGTCCAGATCGCCGACATCGCCAAGTACGTGCGCAAGAACATCTTCGGGTCCGCGGGCATCGACTCCACCTTCCTGAGCGGCCCGAAGGGTCTCGACAGCCCGGCCCGGGGCGACAGCTGGCTGGTGGAGCAGATCAAGCGCAGCCAGGGAGGGCAAGGCCCGGGGATGGCCTCGAAGGTCTCCCCGCTCAACGGCAGCGCCGCCACGCTGAAGAAGCTGGGAGGGGTCTGAGATGGCTCGGCCGGGCGACAAGTCCGAGAAGGCCGCGGCCGCTCCGCCGGCGCCGTTCCCCAGCGGCGAGACCCTGCGCCAGCGCTACCTGACCAGGTGGAGCCAGCTCAAGAACGATCGCTCGACCTGGGACCAGCACTGGCGGGAGATCAGCGACTACTTCCAGCCGCGGCGCAGCCGGTGGCTGGTGCAGGACGCCAACCAGGGCAGGAAGCGAAACGACAAGATCATCAACCTGAGCCCGCTCCGTGCGCTTCGGATCATGGCCAGCGGGATGATGGCCGGAATCACGAGCCCGGCCCGGAAGTGGTTCAAGCTGTCGACGCGGATTCCGGCGCTCGAGCACTCGGACGTGGTGCGCAGCTGGCTGAACGCGGTCGAGGACGAGATGTTCGCCGTCTTCGCCAAGAGCAACACCTACGCCGGATTGGTGCTCGACTACCTGGACATCGGGGCTTTCGGGACCACGGCGCTGTACCTCGAGGAGGACGACGAGGACGTGGTGCGCGCCTACGTATTCCCGCTGGGCAGCTACTGCCTCGACAACAGCGACCGGCTGCGGGTGGACGTCTGCTACCGCGAGTTCGGAATGACGGTCCGCCAGCTGGTGAAGAAGTTCGGCTTCGAGAACTGCTCGCTGGCGGTCCAGCAGCTCTATCGCGAGCGGAAGCTGGGTGCGTGGCGGAAGGTGCTCCACGTCATCGAGCCGAACGAGGACGCCGATCCGCGGTTCATCGACAACCGGCACATGCCCTACCTCTCCGTGTGGCTGGAGTTGGAGGGCCCCACCGGCTCCGAGGAGGACAAGGTCCTCCGCAGGAGCGGCTACGAGTCGTTCCCGGTCATGGCTCCGCGCTGGTCGACCACCGGCGAGGACGTCTACGGCCACTCGCCGGCGATGGACGCGCTGGGCGACGCCAAGGCCCTCCAGACCTACGAGATGGAGAAGGCCAAGGCGGTGGCGAAGATGGTCACCCCGTCGATGAAGGGTCCGACCAGCCTGCGCAACGCCCGGGTCTCGATGGTCGCCGGCGACATGACCTACGTCGACGAGACTGCCCAGGGGCGCTACGAGCCGGCCTACCTGATCGACCCCAACGGCGTCCGCTTCCTCGGCGAGGAGATCAACCGCCACGAGCAGCGGGTCATGCAGGCGATGTTCGCCGACTTGTTTTTGATGTTTTTCGAGTCGGACCGCCGCGAGATCACGGCCGAGGAGATCCGGGCCCGGCAGCAGGAGAAGATGCTGCAGCTGGGGCCGGTGCTCGAGCGGCTCAACGACGAGCTGCTCGACCCGCTGGTGGACCGCACCTTCCAGATCATGCTGCGGCGGGGGCTGATTCCCCCGGTTCCCAAGGAGCTGCGCGGCCAGACGCTGCGCGTCGAGTACATCAGCATCCTGGCCCAGGCCCAGAAGATGCTGGGCACCACCGCCGTCGAGCAGCTGGTGCGGTTCATCCAGGTGCTTGCGCAGTCGGTCCCCGACGCCCTCGACAACCTGGCCACCGACCGGTTGATCCAGCGCTACGCCACGATGCTCGGCGTCTCGCCGGAGGACCTCAAGAGCGCCGAGGAGATGGCCGCTCTTCGCCAGCAGCGGGCGCAGCAGGCGGCCCAGGCCCAGCAGGCGCAGATGGCGATGATGGCCAGCCAGGGGGCCAAAAACTTGGGCCAGGCCCCGGTGGCTCCGGACAACGCCCTCGGACAGCTGATGGGAACGCTGGGTCCTGCCGCCGCGGCGGCCGTTCCGGAAGGGCAGGGGTAGCCGATGGCCCGGTCCCGACACGACGACCCCAAGGTCCAGGCCGCGCTCCAGAAGCTCGAGGAGCGGGACCGCGACCGGCGCATCGGCAACCTGCGCGCGGTCATGGCCAAGCCGGAGGGCAGGGAGCTGCTCGACGGATTCATTCAGCGGCTCAAGGGCGCCGGAGGCTTCCTCTGGCGGGGCAACAGCGAGGTCGGCTTCGTGACCGCCCGCTACGACGCGGGGCTGGACCTCGAGAACGAGATCCGTCGGTTCGCCCCCCGGGAGTACCGGCAGATGGTCCTCGAGCGCCTAGAGCGCG
>JBBIQS010000150.1:0-8891 GCA_037442205.1 Myxococcales bacterium | reverse complement strand
AGCCTGAGCGCGCCCAAGGGGCGGCGGCCAACCTGCCGAACTGCCGCTTGACTCTTTGGCCCCGGGACGCGCTACAGGTGCTGGCAGGACGCTCAGCCTCAGCGCCCTTTCCGCAACAGACTCCTAGCGATGGAGGTCGGTCGGCCGGGAGGATTCCCGGTTTCGATCGACCCCTTCACTCCGGGAGACAGGGCGGGCGCGGAGTTTTCGCAGGGTGGGCGATTCGGACGCGCGGTCGCTGCCCGGAGCGGTCAGAACCCGTTCAGCTTGCGAGTCATGCCTCGGACTCCATCCCGGGCGATGATAGGGTCTCCTCATGCGCGCCAGTTCGCGCGAGGCGGGGCCGCTCATCGTGCAAGCGAGGTTACGAGAATGCGATGCCATGCTCGAGGTGCGCGCACATCTATCCGCACCCCCGGACCTGTCGCCAAGGCGATGCTCGGCGTCGTGGCCTTGATCGCGCTGGGCTCTCCTGCCGCCGCGACTCCGACAAAAGAGATGATTTCGTCGGAGGAAAGGGACGAGTCCTCGACCGCGGCCACCGTGGCCCTGAGATTCAACTGGCCAGCCAAATTCGAGGCCAAGGTCGCCCACGTCAGGAGGGTAGTCGGCGGAAAGCGCCCTGGCACCGCGCGAGCAACCTTCACCATGAGTGGCAGGAAGGTCGGGCGCGAGTATCGAATCACCTCTTCGGACTGGAGGTCTCCCGCGTCAGTGGGGCCGAAGAGCGAGAAAGATCTCCGCACGATGAGTCTGCTCGTCGACTTCGTCGGCGAGGATGGCGCCTATCTGCGGCAGGAGGGGGCCGACGAGATGTTCGTCGCCTCGCAGGGTCTCCTCGGGATGGAGGGTGCGTCTGCGCAGGAAAAAAAGAAGAAGAGCGCGCTCCTCGCCGAGGTCACTCGCGTTGAATCGCAGAGGCTCTGGAACTACCTGGTCGAGGCGTGGGCTGGCGGGAAGCTCGAGGTAGGCAAGGAGTATGAGGCCGAAACGGTGGCCCCTGTGCCGCTGGTCCCGTCGATGACTGTCCCGTCGACATGTCGGTCCCAGGCAGTGCGAAGATTGCCGTGTGTCGATGGCCAAGTTGCGCCGCGGTGCGTCGAATTGCGCCTGCGGTGCGAGTCCAAGACCGATCAGCTGGGCGGGTTCATCCGGGGCGTGGGCAATCGCCTGAACTCTACGCCGGTGCCCGAAGACATTCTTGCCCGGGCTAAGGAACTCCAGACCGTCTCCGAATCGACTCTGATCACGGAGCCGGACACCCTGGTCCCTCACCGGCTGGACTTCTCGGTAAGAGTCACGATGGCGTTCGAGGCGTCCGAGGCTGGGGTTCCTAAGTCGCTGGAGGGGAGCGACCGATCGGAATACGTCTTCAGATATCCCAACTAGCGGGATCTGCTACAGAATCTAAAGAAACAGGAAGGCCCCGGCGCGTGGAAGCGGCGGGGCCTTCCTGTTGGATCGAGTAAGGGCTACTGGAGCCGGGTCCGCATGCTGCCGGTGGTCGGCGGGGCCGGCGGCGGGGTCGAGGCCGGGCGATTGGCCTCCAGGACCTCGAGCAGCTCGTGTCCGCTGCGCCGCTCCAGCACCAGAGAGGTCAGCAACTCCGGGCAGATGGGCAGCACGCAGCCGGGGAAGTGGTCGAGCACCGGGCGGTCGAAGTAGAGATCCTGCTCGTTCTTGAGATCGACGCTCCACTGGCCGCCCAGGATTCGGCGCATGGTCTCGCCGATGTAGGCAGCGGCCCCCTGCCACGCCGAAAGCGATCCGGGCAGCATCAGCGGATGCGGGCTGGGATAGCGATGGATCAGCCAGGCCTCGACCACGTCCAGCGAGCCCGGGGAGAAGTCGAGCTTGGCGCGGGTGTCGTCGGGCAGCATCGCCAGGAAGCGGTAGAGGTACGGATTAAGCTCGCGCTGCAGCCAGCGCTGGAAGGATTTCTGATCCAGGAACCGGCGCGACGGCAGGCGTAGCGAGCGGGAGCTGGGCGGGCGCGGCTGGACCTTGGGGGCGACGACCTTGGCCTTGGCAGCCGCGGGCTTCTTGGCCGGCTTGGCGGCGCGGGCGGGCTTCTTCGGAGCGGCCTTCTTTGGCGCGGGCCGCCTGGCGGTCTTGGGCGCCGCGGACTTCTTCGCCGCCGGCTTCTTGGTCGTCAGCTTCTTCTTTGCCATCCGGTCCCTCGAAGATCACTCGCTCGCGCGCCGCAGATGTACACCGGCTCCCCAGGCGAAAACCACCCCGGGGCGCTCAGGCCTGCTGCCCCCAGAGATAGGCCAGCCACAAGGCGGTCTCGGTGCCCTTGGCCATCCACTCCAGGCTCACCCACTCCTGCACGCCGTGGAAGTTCACGCCCCCGGCGAAGATGTTGGGCGTCGGCAGCCCCTTGAAGCTCAGCTGCGAGCCGTCGGTCCCGCCGCGGATCGAGGCCAGCGTCGGCTCGACCCCGGCGCGCCGGGTGGCCTCCATCGCCAGCTCGACCACCTGCGGATGCTTGTCGAGGACCACCTTCATGTTCCGGTAGCCCTCCTTGATCTCGACCGCGATCTTCGACCCGGGATAGGCGGCCTCGGCCTGCTTTGCCAGGCGGATCAGATCGTCTTCGCGGGCCTTGAGCTCCTCGACGGTGAAGGCGCGGACGATGAACCGCACCACCGCCCTGCCGACCTCGCCCTCGATGCCGACCGGGTGCAGATAGCTCTGGCGGTCGGCGGTGGTCTCGGGGGCCTTGTCGCGCGGCAGCAATTCGACCAGGTGCGAGGCGACCTTGAGGGCGTTGATCAACACGTCCTTGGCCATGCCGGGATGGCAGTCGAAGCCGGTGACGGTGGCGGTGGCCGAGTCGCCGCAGAAGGTCTCGTCCTCGATCTCTCCGAGCAGCGAGCCGTCGATGGTGTAGGCGCAGAAGGCGTTGAACTTGGCGACGTCGAAAAAGCGGGTGCCGCCGCCGGTCTCCTCGTCGGGAGTGAAGCCGATCCGCAGCGTGCCGTGCGGGACCTCGGGATGGCGCTTCAGCCAGCCGCACAGGGTCATGATCGCCGCCACGCCGGCCTTGTCGTCGGCGCCCAGCAGCGTGGTGCCGTCGCTGGTGATCACCGTCTGGCCGACGCAGCGGGCGAGGCTGGGGTTCTTGTCGGCGCGGATCACCTGGCTCTTGTCGCCGGGCAGGACGATGTCGCCACCGGGATAGCGCTCGATGACCTGCGGCTTGACGTCCTTGCCGCTGGTGCCGGGATAGGTGTCGACGTGCGCCAGCAGCCCGATGGTCTTGGCGGTCTTGCCGGCGGGCAGGTTGGAGGGCAGCGAGGCGAAGAGGTAGCCGTGGGAGTCGAGCTCGATCTCGGCCAGGCCCAGCTCCTGGAGCTCCTTCTCCAGCATCCGCAGCAGGTCCCACTGGCCCGGGGTCGAGGGGAAGGTGTCGCTGACCTCGGCGGAGCGGGTGTCGACCTTGACGTAGCGAAGGAAGCGCTCCAGCAGCTCGCGGCGGGCGGCCGGATCCAGGGAGATGGCGGGAGTGGCGGGCATCGGCTCTCCGAGAGAGGTCAGGGAGTGATGGATTGTTCACGATTTCGGCGGGCGGGCAAGCGGGCGGCTGAGGAAGAAGGCCGCGCTCTGAGAGCGGCTCGAAGGCTCGCCGGCGCCACCACCTAAAAAGCCGAGCCGTCTCGGAGGCTTGGACCGGCTCGCCGGGGAGCTTCCCTTCCCGCGGTCGCCGATTCGCCTGCTGCCGAAGAATCGCTGTCGCTGTCCAGGCGCAACGAGGCGGCTCCCTTCAGTCGGCGCTCGAGCCTCGGGCTTCATTTGGGGACCAAAGCGAAATGTTGAAAGCCGGGCGCGGTGGTGTCGCGCTGCGTTAGCAGAACTTCGGGCCGATTCCACTCTCGGAATCGAAGGAAATCCCGACATGGCGACGACTCTCCTGACGAGGCCCCGCGATTCCCGATCGCTGCGAAGGGAGGTGCGCTCGTGGTGGCTGGGCGCGCTTTTGATCGCCGTGTCGGGCGCTTGGGCCTGCAATCACGCGGCACAGCCCTCAGGTGACGGCGCGGCAAGCGACGCAGGGTCCGTGGTCGACAGCGCCGTGCTCACCGAGGACGCCGGCCCGGACGCCGGTGACGCCGGCGAAGCCGACGCGGGGACGGACGCCGGAATGGACGCCGACGCGGGCGCACCCGACGAGTCCTGTCACAACCCCGCGGGCGCGGGCAGCTTCGACGGCGGGACCTTGTCCCTGATGGCCGGATTGATGGGACACGCGTTCAACGATCCGCCAGCGGGGCCGGTATTCGACGGAGCGCGTTTCGTCTATTTCGGCTGCACCACGGCCATTTGCCGGGTCCCGCTCTGCCCGGGCCTGATGGCAATCGACCCGAACCAGCCGAGCCAACTGGTTGGACCCGCTCTGGTTTTGGCGGGCAGCGAAACCAGGCAGGGAGCCGCCGACGGCGCGGGAACGGCGGCCCGCTTCACCAGCGTCAATGGCCTGGCCTACGACGGGTCCCGCTACCTGTACGTCGCCGATCGCTCCAACCACAACCTCCGTCGGATCGACTTGCAGGAGGGAGCCGGCTTCCAGGTCACCACGGTCGTCGGGGTTGTCGCTGAGCCCGGAACGATCGACGGATCGGCGGCCAGCGCTCGCCTGTCCGAGCCGATGGCCCTCGCGCACGATGGCCACCGTTATCTGTATGTGGGCGAGTGGTCTGAAGTCTCGTTGGGCAATGGGACGTTCGGCTACGCCGGCACCATCCGCCGCGTGGATACTCAGCCCGGGCCGACCTTCGCCACCGTGGTCACGGTGGCGGGAAACCCGAGCCAGATCGGCTCAGTGGACGGGATCGGCGCCGCCGCGCGCCTCTATGGTCCGATGGGCCTCGCCCACGACGGAAGCCAGTTCCTCTACGTCTCCGCCGGCCGCTCCATCCGCCGCGTGGATACCGCGGCGGGCGGCTCGTGGGGCGCGGTCACCACGATCGTCGGGGGTCCGTCGGACGGGACTGGCTCGGTGGACGGCGTGGGAACCGCCGCGCGATTCTCCAACGCCGCCGGGATTTCGCTGGACGCGCTGGGCCGCCTCTACGTTGCCGATAGCGAGGGGACGGTCCACCGGGTCGATCTCACGCCCGGCCCCGCGTACGGCGCGATGACCACCGTGGTCGGCGTGTCGGGCCAGCAGGGCGATTTCATCGTCGGGCCGCTGTCGACTGCCCTGTTGAACCGGCCGCAAGGCGTCGCGGCGGTGGGCGCGGGATCGGTCGTGGTTTGCGATACCTACGTCAGGAGCCTGTTCCGCGCCGACGGGCTGTGACCGGCTGACCGCACAGCGACGCGGAGGCGTCGCCGCTGACACCGAATAAGACAGCCGTTTCGGTCACTTGGGACGGGTGGCTCGCGACTCCGCTTTCGCTGCCCGACCTGCGCCAGGGTCGAGCGAGAGCCGTTCACCGAGGCAGGAGGAGCTCGATCTGCCCAGCACGCGCCGGACTTCGATCCGCTCCCCGGACTGATCCCCGACCGCGATGCGGGCGCGGCGGTGCCGAAGTCGTGTATCTTCACCTCGATGATCGGCACGGTTGGTGGTGTCACAACCGGCCCGAACGAAGCGATCGGCGCCGTGCCGAGCTCGAGGGCGACGCAAACCGGCCGCAGCGGCCTTGATTGTTCCCCGGCCAGTTCCCGCTGCCAGCGCCGGCCTAGTCCTTCGGTCGCGGCTCGCTCACGCTGCTTCTGAATGATCTGCCGCCCAACCTGGCGCCCCGATGTCTCGCTGGAGAAGAAACAATGAGACTCTCCGCATCGCCGAAACGATTCCTGGCGCTCGTCGTCAGCCTGTCATTCCTCGCCTGCCAGTCCGAGAGCGGAGCCCCTCCGGGCGACGGCGACGGCGGAACCAGCTGCGACCCCGGGCTGGCCCTCTGCGGCACCACCTGCGCCAACCTCCAGCAGGATCCCGCTCACTGCGGGACCTGCGACAAGGCCTGCGGACCGAGCCAGCTCTGCACGAGTGGAACCTGCGAGGCCCAGGGCGATTGCCGGCAGCCAGGCTCGCCCTGCCCGAAGAGCCACTACTGCGACCTGAGCAACGGCCAGTGCAAGCTGGGCTGCATCGCGGACACGCAGTGCGGCGCCAATGAATCGTGCGACCTGCCCAGCCACGCCTGCGTGTGCAATCCCTCCTTTCACCGCTGCTCCGGCGCGTGCGTGACGGTCAATTCCCCGGCCACCTGCGGCAACTCGTGCACGCCGTGCAGCGCGCCCGCCAACGCCAGCGCGACCTGCACCGCAGCCAACTGCGGCTTCACCTGCAATGCGGGATTCCATCTCTGCGGCGGCCAGTGCGTCTCCAGCAGCTCCCCGGCGAGCTGCGGCACCTCCTGCAGCGCGTGCGTCCCTGCCGCCAACAGCACCGCCACCTGCAGCGCGGGGAAGTGCGGCTCCACCTGCAACGCGGGATTCCATGCCTGCGGCGGCGCCTGCGTGACGAATGCCTCGCCCGCCACTTGCGGGACATCCTGCACGGCCTGCAGTCCGCCGGCGAACGCCACGGCGACCTGCGACGGAACCTCCTGCGGCTTCACCTGCAATGCGGGCTTCCATCGGTGCGGCAGCCAGTGCCTCTCCGACACCTCTCCCGCCAGCTGCGGATCGTCGTGCACCCCCTGCGCCACACCCGCCCATTCCACGGCGACCTGCTCGGCCGGCACCTGCGGGGCCGTCTGCGCTCCCGGCTACGGGCTCTCCGCGGGAGCGTGCGTGGCATGGAAGTGGACCAACGTCACCCCTGCCGGCTCGACTCCCTGCGGAGCCGCTCTGGCCTACGATCCCCAGCGGACGCGGGTCGTCGCCTTTGCGGGCTGCGCCGGCGACACCTGGGAGTGGGACGGCACCACCCAGCCCTGGAGCCAGCGCGCCACCACCGGTCCCTCGGCCCGCACTCACTTCGCGATGGCCTATGACACCCAATCCAGCCGCGCGGTGCTCTTTGGAGGCAGCACCAACGGAACCAACGGGCTCGCCGACACCTGGGCGTGGGACGGCGTGGCCGGCGCCTGGACGCAGCTCACTCCGGCGAGCTCTCCTCCCTATCGCTCGGACCATTCGATGGTCTACGACTCCCAGCGCGGTCGGGTCCTGCTCTTCGGCGGCTGGGACTTCGTCAGGTTCACCTCCCGCGGCGACACCTGGGAGTGGGACGGCACGAACTGGACGCCGCGCTGGACCTCGCCGTCGCCTCCGGCCCGGCATTGGTCGGCCATGGCCTACGACGCCAGGAGGGGGCGCGCGGTCCTGTTTGGCGGCGCCCAGCAGAACGGCCCTCTCCTCTCCGACACCTGGGAGTGGGACGGCACCACCTGGACGCAGCGCACCCCGGCGACCTCGCCGCCGGCCCGCGACTACCCCTCCATGGCGTGGGACGCCCAGCGCGGTCGGGTCATCCTCTTCGGCGGCTGGGCAGGCTCCTATTTCTCGGACACCTGGGAATGGGACGGCGATGCTGGAACCTGGACGCAGCTCTCCATCGCCGGGCCCGCTGCTCGCGCCGATGCCGCGATGACCTACGATGACCAGACCGGCCGGATTGTCCTCTTCGGTGGCGGCAACAACTCCGGCGCATTCTTCGACACGTGGGTCTTTGGCCCGTGAGTCACCCGAGCGGCACCGCGGCTCGGGGGGTCTGACCGGCCTGCGCCTGGGCTGGCGAAGCCTCGGAGACCTGCGAACAGCGGTGCGGCTTCGATCGACGCTACGGGCAAGACGGCGCCCAGGCCGCGGACGGCTGCGGCGGCGCTCGACTCGCCGGTGAGGTCCCGCGCTCACTCGCGCTCGGCGCCAGTGGATTGGTAGCATGGCGCGCGCCGCGCCCCTGACGCGCGGCGCAGTCCTTGCCAAGCCGGAGCCGCGGACGGTGGTTCCTGATCGCCTCCGCCGGCGGGGGGAATCCCATGGAACGCCGTCGATCGAGCCTCCGGCTCGCCCTGTCGCTGATCCTTGCCGTCGGCTGCACCCGCACCGGAGAGACTCGCTCCCCGGAGCCCGAGGAACTCGGCAAGCTGGTCCAGCAGGTGGGGACCGCGCCCTCGTCGCTGCAGGCCTGCGTCACCAACGCGCCGTGCGCCATGCCGCTGATCGCCGCCGGCTCTGCCCACACCCTGATGGTCAAGAGCGACGGGACGGTCTGGGCCTGGGGGAACAACAACAGCGGGCAGCTCGGGGACGGGACGACGACTCAGCGGCCGACTGCGGTACAGGTGAGCGGGCTGACCGGGATGTCGGCGGTGGCGGCCGGGTACTACCACTCGCTGGCGCTCAAGAGCGACGGGACGGTCTGGGCCTGGGGCCACAACCTCAGCGGGCAGCTCGGCGACGGGACGACGACCCAGCGGCTGACTCCGGTGCCGGTGAGCGGGCTGACGGGCGTGGTGGCGGTGGCGGCCGGCAACAGCCACTCGCTGGCGCTCAAGGGCGACGGGACGGTGTGGGCCTGGGGCGGCAACTTCTACGGGCAGCTCGGGGACGGGACGTGGACGAACCGAAGCACACCGCTCCAGGTGAGCGGGCTGACGGGAGTAGTGGCCATCGCGTCCGGGTACTTCCACTCGCTGGCGGTGAAGGGCGACGGGACGGTCTTCGCCTGGGGTCACAACCAGTACGGGCAGCTGGGGGACGGCACGACCACGCAGCAGGTGACGCCGATGGCGGTGAGCGGGCTGGCGGGAGTGGTGGCGGTGGCGTCCGGCGGCTACCACGCGATGGCGTTGAGGGACGACGGGACGCTCTGGGTCTGGGGCGTGAACACCAACGGCCAACTCGGGGATGGGACGACGGGGCAGCGGACGACGCCGACCGCGGTGGCCGGGCTGATGGGAGCGGTGGCGATGGCGGCAGGCTCAACG
>JBBIQS010000149.1:0-9108 GCA_037442205.1 Myxococcales bacterium | reverse complement strand
ACCATGCGGAAGTTCATGGGCCCGTGCACCCGGCCCACGAGGTGCTCCATGAATCTCGCCAGGATCTCGTCCATCGCCGGGCTCCCCTTCCACCGCCTCTGAGCTTCTCCAGCGACCGCGGTCAGATAAGCGACGGGAGGACAGGCCTCTCGCAATACCTTCGCCAAAAAGTTCGCGACGCCGCCGAGAAACGGCCAGGCGCCTCGCCGAATGGCGCGGGCGAAGGCTTGGACGGTCGCGCGCTCGCGGAACGCCGGCTCAAGAGCGTGCCTCGCGGGAGGGCGATTGGGAGCTCGCTTCGACACCCGGCTGTGGTCGCCACCTAAACCGGTTGAGCCCTGCGCAGCCTGAGCCCGGGAGGACGTGGCCGGCGGGGAGGAGGTCGCCTCGTCCAGGCCTCGCTCGAGCGGCGAAGCCGGCTCCATCCTTGGCAAGGTCAGTAGAATGAGCAGCGGCTCGCCAATCCGCTCGCCGGAGAGAAGATGCGACGTCGCTGGTTTGGTCCACTCTTCGTTGCCGACGCGTCTGCCCCCTGGTGGCCGGGCCGGATGCTGTGGGCTGTCCTCCTCGCCGCGTCGGCCTGCGCGCACCACCAACAACCGCGGCCCGAGCCACGGCACACTTGCGACGACTTCACCGAGTCGGGCATTTTCCGCGACGCCGGAAGCAATGACGTCGTGCTCTACGCACGAGAAGAGAGCAATCACTGCGGCGACCGCCTCCTCGTCACGCAGATTCCCATCGCGCGGATCAAGACCCGCGCCAGGACCGCCGAGTGCCCGATCGGCGATGAGCTCGTTCGCCACTGGAAAGGGGAAGCGTATGTCGAGGCACCCTATGTCTGGGGGCGGCTGGTTCCGCGGCTGCAGCAGGAGCTGAGGTTCCCCGTTCAGCCGGGGAAGCGGGCCGCGGTGATCGTCGGATGTCCGGCGCCGGGCCAGGTCGATTTGCTGTGGGTCGACGTCACGGACATCCGGGCGCCGACCGCGTGGCTCACGCGTCCCGAGGCCAACTCTGGCGACCCGACCTCGCTGCTCTACGCTCGTGCCCCGCAACTTCCGGTCACCCATGAGCCAGCGGACCAAGTCCCGCCCCCCGAGCCTGAGACGAGCGCCGGCTCCACGGAAGGTCCCGCGGAAGGCGCTTCGGACGGAACTTCGGACGGAGTTTCGGTGGTGGCGCCGAGCTGCGACCTCGGCCCGACTCCCTCAGGTGCAACGCGCTGGATCGGCCGCGAGCTCGGCTTGACTGATCTGCCGGGCCCCTTCACCAAGCGCACCAAGGTCCTCGATATTCGCGGCAGGCACGGCGCGCTGCGCGAATTCGAGGAGAGCGCCCCGTCGAGAGGGCAACCCCTTCAATGGAAGTGCACGGGCGAGAAGCGGTACCCGGGCGAGGTCGTCCAGGAGAGGGAGTGGCTGACGATCCGCTTTTCGGCCGATGGCGGCGGGTTGCGGTGCGAAATCCTGGAGTTGGCGGTCGCCGAGGCAAGCGCCATGTGGCGCGATGGCGGCCCTGGCGTGGAGGAGGGATGTCAGGATTGGCGTTGGGCTCCCCGGCCCACCGCGAAGTCGAAAGTGCTGGTGTGCAACGAGAGGTCTTTTTTCGCGAGCGCGCCCGGCGTCGAGCGGACGTATTCCGACAACGACTGTGACAGCGGCGCCCATCGTCTCCGGAAGATCGCGTCAGACGGCCGCGTGTTCCCCTACTATCCGAAGCGCTGAGCGGACGGGCTCAGGTTGAGCGCGAGAACGATCGCGGCATGACGCTCTACCGCGAGAGGAAGCACCCGGAGGCGCTGGCCGCGTTCCAGAGCGCCGCGCAGGTGGCGCCCGACGACTGCCAGAGCGCCGACGAGGTGGACTTCCTGCTCTTCAAGACGGTCAGGGGAGCCGACAGCGTGCCGCGGCTCGAGAAGACGGCGGCGCTCGATCCGGCGCGCGCGCCCGCGTGCGTGCACCTCGGCGATGCCTACGACAAGTCCGGGCGCACCGCCGAGGCGGCCAACTCCTACCGCAAGTATCTGGAGATGCCGGATTCGCCCCTCAAGGAGCGGGGGCGGGCGCGGATCGGGAAACCGGAGGCCGCGTCGAACTATCTGCCAAGCGCCGAAGCCCCCTCCCCGTCGCCGGAGAGAGGGCCTCGAATGCCGACCGCGGCTGCCGCTCGCCCTACTTCTTGAACTTGCGGACGAAGCCCAGGGTGGTCTGGAAGACCTGCTTCCGCTCCAGGTCCAGGCCCATCTCGTGGCCGGACTTGTGGAACCAGTGGATCTCGCGGTGCTGCGAGGCGACGTCGCGGTAGAGGATGTTCGCCGCCAGCGGATCGACCACGGTGTCCTTCTTGGCGCCGATCACGCAGAGCGGAACCTGGAACAGCCCCAGCCGCTTCTCGGTGACCTTGGACTGCTCGAGCAGCGAGCCGAAGGCGTCGGTCATGAACTTGGGGTAGTTGTCGTTGCCGGCCGTGCGCAGGCTCTGGTCGGTGAAGGCGTTGGGCGACGGCCAGCTCTTGATGAATCGGCTCAGCGCCGGGGCCACCGGGGCCAGCGGATCCTTGAAGCGCAGCGCCGCCGCCCAGGTCACCACCCCGCAGATCTTGTCCGGGTGGCGGATGCCCAGCTCCAGCGCCATCAGCCCGCCCATCGACAGGCCGACCACCACCACCTGGTCCACCTCCGAGGCCAGCTCGAGCAGCGCCTTCTCCGCGTCCTCGTACCAGTCGGCGGCGGTCACTCCGGCCAGGTCGGTGTAGACCGTCCCGTGCCCGCGCAGCACCGGCACCCGGAACGGGATCTTGGCCTCGGTCAGCATCGGGGTGATTCCGTCCACGGTCTTGGTACTGCTGGTGAAGCCGTGCAGCAGCAGCACGCCCACCTTCCGGTACTTGGGCAGCTCGGGGACCGGCACCTTCACCGGCACGTAGCCGCGGTCGTGATCGACCAGCTTGGAGATGGCCAGCATCAGCCGCTTGGTGGCCTTCTTCAGATCCTCGGCGGTCAGCTCCTTGTCATAGAGCGCCTCGAAGGTGAGCGGGGTTCCGTAGCGCACCGTCACCGGGACGTTCTTGGGCGCCTCGAGGATCTCGAGCCGCGGGAAGACCTCGGGCGGGAAGGACTTGCCGGTCCCGGAGACGCCCACCGGGACGATCGGCACCTTGGCGGCGATGGCCATCCGCACCGCGCCGGTGTGGCCGCGCAAGAGGCCGGTCTCGGGCTCGACCGCGTGGCGGGGAATCTCCTCCTCGCCGGGGATGGTCCCCTCGGGGAAGATCACCAGCGCCTTGCCGTCGCCGAGCATCCCCACCGCCTGCTCCATCCCCTGGCTGTCGCCGCCGCGGCGGATGAAGGGCGAGTCGGACAGGGCGATCAGGTGGCGCAGCACCGGGAAGTTCTCGAACTCGGACTTGGCCAGGAAGCGCACTCGCCGCGGGCAGCTGGCCCCGATGACCTGGACGTCGTTCCAGCTCTGGTGGTTGGAGGCGAAGAGCACCCCGCCGGTCTCCGGGACGTTGCCAAGCCCCTCGGCGGAGAGGTCGTTCATCTTGACGTACATGCCCCGCAGCACCGTCTGGGCGGCGGAGTAGAAGCCGTCGGTCACCCGATCCAGGGTCTTGGTCTTCTTCAGGCCGGTCACCACGCCGCCGATGGCGACGTCGAGCGGCTTCATGGCGGCAAAGGCGATCTTCTCTCGATCCATGACTGGCTCCTGAGGCAGTTTGACGCAGCGCGGCAATCTTGCGCCGCAGTGCGTCGTTTGTCCAGGGAATGTGCCGCTTGGTGGCTGGGATGGGAACCGGGGCTCGCCCGCGCCCGGCGGGCAGGGAGCGCGCCGTCGGGGTCCCGAATCCGGGTGCGAGTGCCGCAGGCTGGCCGCCCCTTGGGAGGCGGCCGAGGATGTTCGAGCCTGAGAGCGCCAGCCGCGGCGGCAGCGCAGAACCCAGTTCCGCCCGGAGACGAGCCGCTACCGCCTCCGGCGCCGCCCGAGCGCCATCAGGGCGAAGCCCAGCGCCCAGGAATCGACTCCCGAGCCCGCGTTGCAGCCGCAGCCGCCGGTGGTTGCGTCGGTCGGCGCCGTCTCGCCCGAGGTGTTCCCGGCATCGACCTCCTGCGCCGGGCCTCCGTCCGCGGGCGTTCCGGCGTCGGCAAGCGATCCGCCATCCACCGGCTTTCCGGCATCGGTGTGGGCTCCGCCGTCCACCGGCGTTCCGGCGTCGGGGCCGCCCGCTTTGCTCACGGTGACGGTGAAGCTGCACTGAGCCTGGTTCGAGGCGGCGTCGGTGGCGGTCACCTGCACCGTGGTGGTCCCCAGCGGGAAGGTGCTGCCCGAGGCCGGGGTCGAGCTCACCGTGGGCGTGGACAGGGCATCGGTCGCGGTCGGAGTGAAGGTCACCACCGCCCCGGAGCCCGCGACCGAGACCGACGTCGCCGCCGGACAGGTCAGCTGCGGCGCAGTGGCGTCGCGCTTGACGGTGACCGACTTGGTGGTGGTCCCGCCGGCGCTGGTGGCCTGGCAGGTGAAGGTCTGCCTGGCGGTGTCCGAGGTCACGGTCGCCGGGTCGCAGCCGGTCGCGGTGACCGCGGACTCGGGATCGGCCACCGTGAACGACACCGAGACGTTGCCGGTGTACCAGCCGTTGGTACCCAGGGTGCCGGTGAGCTGCGGGGTGACCGAAGGCGGCGTGGTGTCGGCGACGGCGGGGGCCCAGGACCACAGCTCCCGACGCCCGTAGGTGTCCAGCGAGGTGAAGAAGAGGCGTCCCCCGGCGGCCTTGGTGAAGCTCGAGCCGTCGTACATGTATCCCGTGCGCATCACCTGCGGGATCTGCACCGCGCGCGAAGTCCCGGCGGGCCTGCCGTCGGTGCTCCACAGCGCCTGGCTGTACCCGGCCCATTGGCTCCCTTCGAAGGCCGGGAAGTAGAGCTTCCCGCCGAGCATGGCGCCGTGGATCGTCCCGTCCGGCAGCGGGTTGGGCGCCGGGATGTTCGCGAGCAGCGCGGTGCCCGCCGCGGTGCCGTCGGTGCGCCAGGGCTGGCGCCCGTTCACCCCATCGTCGGCAGGGAAGACCAGCGTGCTCCCGATGATCACTCCGCGCGCCGGCTCGGCGTTCGACGATCCGGCTCCCGGGGCGATGTCCTTGAGCATCCCGGTCCCGGCCGCGGTGCCGTCGCTCCTCCACAGCTCCTCGCCCGCCGCCGACGACTGCAGCCGGAACAGCAGCTGGTTGCCCAGCGCCATCGGCGACAGGATGAAGTAGGCCGGATTGAACGGCGACACGTCGGCCACCAGGGCGGTCCCGAGGTCGGTGCCGTCGCTCTTCCACACCTCGCCGCGCCCGACCACGAAGTACAGGCTCGATCCCACCGCGGTGAGCGAGCCCGGGTTGCTGGAATTGGCTCCCGGGACCACGTCCTTGACCATGGCGGTGCCCGCCGCGGTGCCGTCGGTGCGCCAAAGCTCCTCACCCGCGGCCGCGGTGGTGGCGGTGAAGTAGAGGGTGCTGCCGATGACCGCCGGCTGGGCGCTCATGCGGAAGGCCATGCTCAGGTTGCTCAGCGGCATCACCACCGCCGGCGCCCCGGTGCCCCGCACTCGATAGAGGGTGTCGATCGACTGGGTGGTCAGCGAGTGGAAGTAGAGGTCGTTGCCCATCGCGATCAGCTCCAGCGGATCGGAGCCCTGCGGGCCCTGGGCGAGGTCCGCCACCTGCACGGTGCCGGCGGCGGTGCCGTCGGTGCGCCACAGCTCGCGGCCGCCGGTGGGCTCCTCGGCGGCGAAGTAGACGTAGCTGCCCGCCGCCACCAGCGACCCGATGTTGGAGGAGGCGGCACCGGGGTTGATGTCCTTCACCAGCGTCGTCCCGGCGCTGGTGCCGTCGGTCTTCCACAGCTCCGAGCCGGTCTGCCCGTCGTTGTTGATGAAGTAGAGGGTGTTGCCGACCACCAGCGGCTCGGGCGAATTGGCGGCAAAGGAGTTCGGGTTCACGTCGGCGAGCAGCGTCGCCGGGGCCGTCCCGTCGGTGGACCAGGGCTCGATCCCGGAGGCCGAGGTGCCGGCAGCGAAGTAGAGCCGACCCCCGATCACCACCGGATTCTGGGGCGAGCTGCCGTTCCGGCCCGGCTCCAGGTCCTGGAAGAGCGCCGTGCCGGCGGCGGTGCCGCTGGTCTTCCACCATTCGGCGCCGTGGGTGCCGTCGTCGGCCACGAAGAACAGCGCGCTGCCCACCGCCCGCAGCTGCGAGGGTCCGGTGAGGACCGTGCTCGGCACCACCGCCTTGACCAGCTTGGTGCCCGCGGCGGTGCCGTCGCTCTTCCATATCTCGGGCCCGTTGGTCCCGTCGTCGGCGACGAAGTAGAGCGTGTTCCCGACCACCGTCAGGTCCGATACCTTGGCGCCCCCGGCGCCGGGGACGATGTCCTTGACCAGCACCGTTCCCGCGGCGGTGCCGTCGCTCTTCCACAGCTCCAGCCCGCTCACCCCGTCGTCGGCCGCCAGGTAGAGGGTGCTGCCCATCGCCACCAGCGAGGAGATCCTGCCGCTGAAGGCCTTGACGATGGCCGCCAGCCCGCCCTGGCTCGACGCCAGCTCGCCGGAGGTGGTTTCGAAGTAGACGGTGTTTCCCACCGCCACCATGGGCAGCGAGCTCAGGTAGGTGTAGGGGTCGACCTGGTAGGTGCCGGCGGCGTAGCCATCGGTGCGCCACAGCCTGGACCCGTAGGTGCTGTCCATCAGGAAGTAGACGCCCATCGCCGGGCTGCCATTGGTGAAGAACCCGTGGGCGTTGGTCTCGGGCCAGGAGTCGAGGACCAGCCCGGCGTTGGTCCCGTTGCAGGACCACAGCTGGCGTTCCGCCGGGCTTCCGGGATGGACGGTCGGGACGCTGAACAGGACGCTGCCGCTGAAGGCGGTGAGGCCCAGCGGATCCGAACCGACGCTGCCCGGCACGAGGTCCCACCGCTTGGTGCCCGCGGAGGTGCCGTCGGTGACGTAGAGCTCGCGCCCGGTCGCCGGGGTGGTCGCGGTGAAGTAGAGGGAGTTCCCCACCACCACCAGCTCCTGGGGATCGGAGCCATTGGCGCCAGGGACCAGGTCCACCACCTCCACCGTGCCACCGCGAGTCCCGTCGCTGCACCACAGCTCGCGGCCGTGGGCGGTCGTGGTGGCCGGGAAGCAGATGCGGGCGCCGAAGGCCACGAAGGGCCCCGGGGCCGAGTCCAGGGTCTGGTCCTGGATGACGTTGGTGGGCGCGACCCGGGTCTGGGATCGTGCGGGGCTGGCCCAGACCATCGGAAGAGCGAGAGCGCAGAGCAGCAAGCGATGGGACTTCATGGAGGAACTCCTCGAGCGTGAACCACTGTCCAGGAAGCCGCGGCGCGCGCGTCGCCTGACCGCGGGTTCAGGTCCCTGTAAAGGCGCCCAAGGCAGTATTGCGCGACAGCCCCGGTTTCCGTCACGGCGGGCGCGATTTTTCGATTGGCAACTCGGGGGCAAGGCATCCAGGAAATCACAGGTTGCGCAGCGCCAGCTCCTCGATCGCGCCGCGCGCCTTGCAGTCCCTGCGCTCGACCCGAAACCCCTGCCGCTCGACGCAGGCGTAGATCTCGCGGTTGAGCCGACAGCCGTCGAAGACCCTGGACCAGCCCGGCGTCAGCCGGTCTTGCAGCCAGCCGAGGATCCGCCCCGGGGCGCGGACGTGGTCGAGCATGCGCATCTGCCCTCCCGGGACCAGCACCCGGCGGGCCTCGGCCAGCGCGGCATCGGGATCGCGCACCGAGCAGAAGACCAGTGTCTCGACCACGGCCTCGAAGCTGTGCGGGCGGAAGGGCAGCTCCTCGGCCCGGGCGCACACCAGCGCCATTCCCTGAGCGTGCTTCTTCGCCGACTCGAGAAAGGTCAGGTTGGGATCGACCGCCACCAGCAATCCCGAACCCTGCGGTCGGCGAGCCAGGTTGGCCCCGGTCCCGGCGCCCAGCTCCAGCGTCCGCGCCGGAAGGCCGGACAGCAGCCGGCGGCGCATCCGCCGCAGGAAGAGGAGCTCCAGCGGAAGCATCAAGAGGTCGTAGGCCCAGCCCGGGAAGCGCATCGTCAGCTCGTTCGGTTCGCAGCCAGGACCGGCGCCGCTTCGGTGCCGGCTCTCGGCGCCCTCGAGTTTCACGACCGCGGACGCCGCGTCAAGCAGTCAGCCCCGGCGACGCCGCAGCGCCAGGCCGACCAGAATCCATCCCAGCCCGAGGGCCATCGGAGCGCCGGAGCTCGAGCAGCCACATCCGGCCGCTTTCGAGGCCACGGGCTGAGCGTCCGCGGCATCCGCACCGGCATCTCCGGCCGAGGCGCCGCCATCGGTCTCCGCCGAGATGCCTGCATCCCCGCTCGCCGGGGTATCGACGATCGACACGTGGTAGTCGCTGCCGCCGTTGTTGTCCCAGCTGTTGTCGGCCCAGTGCATCACGAAGTCGATCTTCTTCACGCCGGTGCCGGTGAACGGTCCAATGGCGACGCTGTACCGCCCCTGGCCATCGGGTCCCGCCAGCGGCGTCTCCACCGACTTGGCATCGAAGAGCACCGTCCCGGCGGGCTGCAGGGAAGTCGGAGGCGCCTGCCAGCCATCGACGCCCCAGTGCAGCTTGCCGGGCTTGGATCCTGAAATGACTACCGTTTCCCAGATCGCGGGAACCTGCGGCGACCAGCTGACGCTGGCATTGGTCGACGATCCGGACGCCTTCCCAACGTAGACGTGCTGGATGGGCGAGCGCGCTTGGTTGCCCCGACCGTCGGTGGCCGAGACGTAATAGTCCACCAGAGCGTCGGTCACCCCGGCGATGGTCGAGCGGTATTCGTCAGCCTTGTAAGTCGGAGCGGGATTGGTGCGCGAGGCGATCGTCTTCGCCGCCATCGCGAGGGTCTGCCAGCCGCTCGCCGCATAGGTCAGGTGCGACGCGTCCATCGCGCCCTTGGGCGTGGCGCGGTAGTGGAGCGTCACCTCGGTGAGTCCGCTGACGTCATAGACGTAGGTCCAGACGTCGAAATCCGAGGGCCGGACCTTGGTCCCCCACTCGATCGCGCCCGGGTTGTAGGGCTCGCGCTGCGGCAGGTAGATCTCGGGCGGCAC
>JBBIQS010000148.1:0-9163 GCA_037442205.1 Myxococcales bacterium | reverse complement strand
GCATCTACGCGCCTATTTGCGGTCCTGGAACGCGCACCCAACCCCCTTTGCCTGGACCAAACCTGCCCAGGCAATCATCCAATCGCACCGGCGGATGCTTGAACGGATCTCGACGGCGGTGCACTAGGCAAGGGCGGATTCGTCTACGTGGCGCTGCGCCAGGGCGAGCTCGACCTGGGCCGGCTGGTGCTGCCGGCCAATTCCTTCGACCTCGGCGATGAGAACCCCACCGCCGAGGAACGCGCCGCCGGCCGGGCCGCGGTCGAGGCCAAATGCGCCGGCAAAGATCATTGCGTGCTCGGGGCCGAGCCGAGCTTCAAAGTGACGCGCGGCGCCGTCAACCTTCAGCTCACGGTGGAAATCGATCGTCCTTGATCAGATCGCCGACATCGATCGGCATGTTGGGGGTGAAACGTGGATCGCAAGTCGTTGATGGGTGCCGCCGACGGCGCCCTGGTTGGATTCGTCGGTACGCTCGCCTACTGGAAGCTGTCGCAGCCTGCCCCGTGGCAGATCATCACCGCCAACGAGCTGTGGTTCAGCCCGCTCCCGCTCGCCCTGGCCCTGGGATTCGCCGTGGCCGGCGCCTTGGCCGGGTGGAGTGCGGCGCGGAAGGTCCCAGGCGAAGGGCTGTTCCCCATCGCGGTGCGCTGGCTGCTCATCGCCACCTCCGTGGGAACGGTCGCCTGGATCGGGTTCCGCGCCGCACAGGGCCGGGGTCCGTCCGCGGAAGTCGCCTGGGCCAACGGAGTGCGCGCCCGCCTCGCCGGCTGCAGTGAACCCGCCGCCGCGGTCCACTCTATTAATGAAGAGTTCCTGCGAGCTACCCTGGTCGGGGAATGCGCCAAGCTTGCTGGGGACGTCGCCGGCGCCGAGAAGACCGGGCGCGAGAAGCACCAGGGAGGCGCCGAGTTCCCTGCTGTCTCCAAGGCCGAGCAGAGTTTCCTCTCGGGCCTCAAGGCCTCCGAGGCGGTGCGGATCCTTCACCCCGAGGCGCCGGTCTCCGTCAGCGAGGCGATCGCCCACGGCAAGGAGGTAGCCAAGACCGCCCAGCGCGAGGGAGTGAAGATCCCCGACCTTGCCAGCGGCAAGAAGCAGGGCGCTGGAGCGAATTCAGACCCGCACTCGCCCGTCGCTCCCAACTCCCCGGCTGATCCCAGGGCGAATCTCGACGGCGGCAAGGACTCCAGCGTCGCGGCCAACGACGGCGGTGCGACCACGGCAAGCGGAGTCGACGGCGGAGCAATGCAGACAATCGCCGGGGGCGAGGGAAGCCACGGCGGGACCGACCAGGCGGACTCGGGCGAGGGCAAGCCGGTGGTGGAGAACGGCGGAGGCGGAGATTCCCACTCCTCGGGAGGAAAAGGCGGCAAGGGAGGCCCGACCCCCTTCGAGCAGCTGGCCGCCGCCGCGACGTGCATGTACTTCGGCGCACCGCCGCCGCTGTGCACCGCGGCGATCGGCCTGATCAACAGCATCCTGGGCGGCCTGTTCGGCAGTGATCCCGAGGTCCGCAACGAGGAGATCACCAAATTGATGGGCGCGGTGGGAGAGTTCGCCGGGGTCAACGGCGACTTCGCCGGCTTCGACGAGGCCTCCTTCGCCGCTCGCTTCGCCGAATTCGACTTCCGCGACCCCGAGGAAGGCGCGCAGGCCTTCGTCAAGCTGCTGGAACAGCTGAAGGCCTCCGGCGCCATCAAGTCCGAGGGAGTCCAACGCGCGCTCGACGCCGCCCGCGGGCTGCAGAAGCGCTTCGACCAGGTATCCAGCTGCGCGAAGACTCTCCACGACACCGCCAGGAAGTCCGCCGGCGACGGCTCCGGCGTCGATCTCAAGTTGGTCTTCGCCAAGACCAGCGACCTGCTCGCGACCTGCGTTCCCGCGGACATCAAGGCCAAGGGTGAGGAAGCGGCAAGCAGGTACTTCCAGAACCTGCCGCTGCTGAAGGGCAACGACCTGGTCGGCTGCGTCTTCGCGATCGCGGTCACCGACGCCGGCGTCAAGCCGGAGCGGCTCAGCGAGGGCCACTTCCCGAGCCCGGAGAGCTGCGAAGCCACTCGCGCGCTGCTGCGCAAGCTCGGCCTGGCGAAGTAGCCGCGCTCGTCGCCGCACTCACTCCCATCCCTGAGAGCGCTCCCACATGAATCCTGTCGACTTCGCGCGGGACTACCTGCTCCCCCGCCGCTCGCTCCGCCGCGATCCGCATCTGGTGGAGCGCGACTACGGCCTGGTGGTGACCGGAGAGGCCCTTGTCCAGAGCATCGTAGAGGCCATCCGGCTGCGGCGCTCGGTGCTGGTCACCGGTCCGCGCGGTTGCGGCAAGACCTGGTGCGTAAAGGAAGCGATCAAGCGCGCCTGCGACGAGGGAACCATCGGCGGCTGGCACTTCCTCCAGGGCAACCGCGAGATCCCGCGCGACTACATCAGCGAAGACATGCTGATCATCGACCGGCAGGCGCAGCCCAGGCTCGAGGATGCCCTGGTCATCCGGCCCCCGGCCACGGCGAAGGCCCGCGAGCGCACCGAGGCCATCCGCAAGGGGAGCGTGCCGCCCGAGTCCCGGGGCGCCGGGCCGGTGCAGTTCCCGTCGTGGCCGGCGATTCCCGCGATGACCCTGCACGAGCTGCGGCGCGAGAAGCAGGATCGGCACTGGACCCCGTGGGCCGAGAAGACCGACTGGGTGGTGCTGTTCCTCGACGAGATCAACCGCTTCGGCGACGGCTTCCTCGACAGCTTGTTGAGCCTCACCGAGGAAGGAATCGTGGTCCGCGGCGGCGACGAGTACCACGTGCCGGTGGTGGTGGTCGCCACCGCCAACCCTCCCGGCTACGACGTGACCGCCAAGAAGCTGAGCCCGCCGCTGCAAGCCCGCATCGGCCGCTCGTACCGAGTATCGCAGCCTCCGCTCGACCATCTGGTCCAGGTGGTGGTGCCTTCGAAGGCGGAGATGCTCGGCTCGGCGCTGGGTGCAAAGGTGGGTCTCGCGGAGAAGATCAAGTACCTGGCCTCGGCCGCCACCTTGTGCTTGTGGGGCAACCCCGACGCCGGCGTGCGCGGCGCCGCGTTCCTCACCGCCGGCACCCGCGCGCTGCTCCGGCAGGCGATGGAACGCAGCCCGAAGGTGAAGTCGGCGATGACCGAGCTCTCCGGGCTGGTTCAGTTCGGCCCCGACGCCCGGGCGATCGGCGAATGGATCGGCGCGGCGGCCGGGGAGGCGCAGCTCTCGGGCGCGGCGACGATCGAACCTGAGCATCTGCTGCAGACCGCTGGCGCGGTGCTGGGCCACAAGCTGCGCGAGTCGTTCAACGAGGGCTCTGAGCCTGAGAAAGTCTCGGCGCTGCAGCGCTGCATCCACGACATCGTCGCCACGGTGCTCACCAAACCCGCCTACGCCGACCTGTTCGTCCTTCCCTATGAGCGGGCGGCCGAGCGGCTGGGACTGACGCAGGCGGCGTTGCTCGATCGGCTGGCCGCCCTGGGCGACGAGCGGCGCTGGCACCCCTGGCTGCGGGCCATCGCCGACCTCGACGACGAGCCGAGCGCGGCGGGTTTCGCTGCCTGGCGCCGGCGCAACGGCTCGGACCGGCCGGGGCAGAGCGCGTTCACCATGCGCGGCGACCTCCTCACCTTCGCCGAGCGACGCTGGTTCGAGCGCGTCCTGCTCGCGGACCGTCCGGCAGGCGCCAAGGACGAGCCCGGCGCCGCGGCAACCGCCGCCGAGGGCGCCTCGCGCCGCGCCGCGCTGCTGGCGCTGCTGGGAACGGGCGCTTTCACCAACGTCGAGCTCAGCGCGCGCCAGGCGTTGGAGCAGACCTCCTGCGCCTCCTATTTCACTCGCGAGCTGATCGAGGTCGCCCGGCGAAACGAGGACTTCCTCAAGATCGACGGAACCGGGAAAGCCGAGGAGACGTGGGTGGAGGCGGTCGATCGCCTGATCGATCCGCATGGCGGCGAGGTGGACGCGCTGCTGAGCCAGGCCAGGCAGAGCTTCCAGAAGCTGGGGATCCCCGCGGACGCCGCCACCAGGGCCCTCGCCGAGGCCATGCGGGCCGTCCAGGGCCGCCGGCCGGAGGCACTGGCGATGCGCGAGCGGGCGGCCGATGCGCTGAGGAAGCTCTCCGGCCGATGAGCGACTCCGGTGCGCTGCTCGCGCTGGTGCCCGCGGCGCTGGCGGTCCTGCTGCTGGCGCTCGCCCCAGGGCGGGAACGGCTGCGCCGCCGTGGACTGCTGGGGGCGATCGCCTTGGGCAGCGCGGCCGCTGGCGCGGCGCTCCTCTTCTATCCCGCCCGCCCGCTGTCCGGCCCGGCGGTGCTCATCCTCGACAGCGCCAAGCTCTTCGAGCCCGGCGACGGCGACCTCGCCGCGCTGGCGGCGCGCTACGAAAGCGCGGGAATGAGCGAGTGCGACGTGGTGCTCATCGACGGCGCCGCCAGCACCGACGGCGTTTGCCGGATCCCGACCGGACTTGGCGCTCGCACCTGGTCGAAGCCGTCGCAGTGCGGCCGGATGCGGCCCGAGGACGCCCTCAGGGCGCACGATCCCGACTGCGCGCTGCAGCTGGCGGCGGCCCGCCTGCAGGCCCGCGGAAGACTCTCGGGCATTTTGGCGGCGCTGCGAGCCTCCAGTCGGAGAATTGCGGCGGTGGTCTCCCAGCCCAGGCAGTGGGCACAGACCTGGCGCATCGATTCGCGTCAACGGCTGGCTGAGCTGGCGGCGGCCGGCATTTCCCTGGACCTGGTGAGGCTCGGCGCCGAGGCGATTGAGGACGAGACGGCCACCCTGTCGATAGAGGTGAGCCCGCCGCGCTTTCCCGAGCGCCAGGTGAACGGTCAGATCGAGCTTCGGGTCTCTTCGCCGCAGCTCGATTCTCTCGTCGGGCAGGTCGTGACCGGGACCACCCGCTGCACCCTGGATCTCCAACCAGGTTCGGGATTCGAAGTGACTCGCACCTCCGACCCGTACGTGGTGCGCTCGACGGGGATCGCCTCGCGACAGGCCCCTCTGCGCCTGGAGGAGTTCAAGGGGCTCAATCCCGGCCAGAGTCCCTACGCGATCGTGCGGGGTTTCCACCTGCTCGACTGCACCGTCTCCCTCTCCCTTCCCGGCCAATCCAAGCAGCTCCCGTCGCGCGCGGCGCAATACCTCGACGTCGGCCCGCGCTACTTCACCGTGATCGCCGGGCAGGCAGGGGCCTTCGCCGCCGACGGGGTCTCCACCACCCGTCTCTCCGACGTCGAGGAGCTCTGGGGAGCGGTTACGAGCGCGCGGCGCTGGCACGGCGACCTCGCCATGGGCCCGGTCCGCCCGGAGGCGAGCTTCAGGGCCTCGGGTCTGCCGCCCGGCTCGGCGCCTTCGGTGCTCGTCCTCCACGATCTGTCCAAGGAGACCTGGGCCAAGCGCTGCGGCGACCTCTCCCGGCTGGTCGCCTCGGGCACGACGCTCTTGGTCTCTGGCGCGCCGCTGCGCAGTCAGGCTCCGGAATGCGATTTCCTACCCGCCTTCGCCCGACCGAGCGGCCCGACCGCCTCCACGCAGGTCGATCGCCGGCCGCGGGTGACCTTTTTGCTCGATCCCTCGCGCCTCGGGGCGCTGCACCATCGGCCCCAGCGCGACACACGCCCCGCCGAGCCCTACGCCGCCATCCCCGCCTCGCAGTACGGAGCTCCCTCGTCGCTGGCCAACGGCCTCGAGGTGCAGCGAGCGGCGGTCGACAGCGCCTGCGAGGGCCTGCGCGCGCTCGATTCGTCCGTCCAGTGTGGCGAGCTCGAGTCCTCCGCCGGTCCGCGGCGGGGCTTCGTCGCGGCGCGCAGGCGGCCGGCGGCTCCCTACGACGCGAAGCTCGTCGGCGCTTCCACCGAGGCCGAGTTGGCGGCGGCGTCGCAGCTCTCGGCACGTCTGGCGCCGCTGATCTCCGAGTCGCCGGGCCCCGGAACGGTTCTCGCCAACGACGTGCTCGTGCTCTTCACCTACGACGTGGCCCAAATCGACGCCGCTTCGCCGCTGCTCGGCCTGCTGCTCGACCGCGGCGTGCTGATCGAAGTGGTCGTGCTCGCCTCCCCGTACGCTCCGGCGGCAGTGGCACCGCTGGCCAGCGTCCCACTCGACGCAGCGTTCGCGAACGGGAGCAACAAGGCCCGCGAGAAGCTCAGGGACACGGATCCGGCGGCCGCGCTCCTCGATCGCCACGCGGTCGCCGAGCGCCTTCGCACCAACGCGGCCTGGAATGTTGACCTCGCCGCCGCCGATCCGTTGGCAGCCGCCAGGAAAGTGGGCGAAACGCTCGCCGCCGATCTCCGGCAGAGGCTGGCTCCCGACGCCTCGCTCTTCGCCGTTCACCGCCGCGGGCGGTTCGTTGACGAGCACCTCGGTCCGTGGCTGCCCGAGGGCCTTGCACCTCGCTGGCGCGCTCGCCCACCCGAAGCTTTCGCGGCCCCGCTGCGCTTCCAACCGCTCGAGCAGAATGACGACGTCGACTCCGCACGCTGGCTCTCGGCGGTCCAGGCGCCTGAGATCGGCGAAGGCGCCCACTCCCCGACCCCGTTGGCCTTTGCCGGGGTGCACGGCCGTGGGGAGGTCATCGTCCTTGGCTACTCCCTCTTCGAAGGTCTGGCCGGAACCTTCTTCCCCGATGCCCCCTGGCGTTCGCGGCCGTCGTCGCGGGTGGTCGTCGCCGGCTCGCCGCCCGGTAGCGACGCGTTCGGCCCCCAGCGGCTGGTCGACGTCGTCAGGTACCAGAGCCCACTCTCGCTCGGCCCCGGCGAAACTCCGCGGATCGTGGCAGCGCGCGTGGCCAATGCCTCGGGGCGAATTGAGCTCGACGTCTTGCAGCGGCTTCGCGGCGGGGCCGCGGTGGATCGGATCGAGCTCAAAGGATGTCGCTCGGGCGGCTTTTCCGGCACCTGCGACTCGCTCCCCGGGGCCAAGGCCATGCCCGGTCGCGTCGTCGACCTCGACGCCGGCTCGCAGCGGCTGACCTACACCTTCGCCGCCAATGAGCTGGCCTCGGTCTGTGGCGGGGAGCGGGGCTGCGTCGCCACCCTGCGCATGGACGACGGCAAGACCCCGGACGACGAGCTGCGGCTGTTCGTCAACGGGATCCCTGGCTCGGCGGCGGGCGCGGCGGCCGATCTGGAGGTGGTGGAGAGCCTGCGCGCGCTGGCGCACTACTCCGGCGGAGCCGAGGTGCTCGCCGGCGAGCAGCCCTCCGCCCCCAAAGCGCCGGTGCGCTCGCTCGCGGTCCAGGGACTGCTGCTCCTGTCATTGGCGTACTGGGCCGCACGCCTCCTGCAGCGCGTGGGCACCGTCCGCACGCTGCGGCTCGAGAGCAGGCGGCAGGCGAACGCAGCGCTCCCAATCGACGCCCGCGGCGCGGTCCGCTCCGCGGGCGAGGCCCTCGGGAGCCCGCAAAGCACCCTGCGGGTCGGGGCGTTCGCCGGTTTTCGGCCGTTCGCAGCCGGCGATCGGCTCTCCGCGGCAGTGCGCGAGGACGTGGTGCTCTATGCGCAGGCGCGGTCCCGCGGCGAACCTGCTCGCATTCCACGGGTCGCCCGTCACATCGACGAGCTCGGGCGGCACGTGCGGCTCCTGGTGAATGTCGGCATGTCGATGCGCACCCCGGGAGCCTTCCGGTCCACGGCGGCGAAGCTGCGGGCGGCGGCGGGAACCTGCGAGCTTCTGGCGGAGGTAGGCTGGCAATTCCGTTCGACCGTCGAGATCATTCCCCTCGGGCTGCGCGAACCGGGCGAGGTGTTCGGTCCCGCCGCTTCCCCCAGCGCTTCCGGAGCCGTCAGCCGCCACGTCCTGGGGCAGGGAGGCCTCCCGGCGACTTGGCGTCCTCGGCCCCAGCTTCCGGACCAGGATTTCCCGATGAGCGTGGTGCTGGTCTCTGACTTCTTGAACGAGGATCTGCGTCAACTGCAGCGGTTCGCGGCCGGGATCGAGGAGGAGGGCGGCCTCTTCGGCGCGGTGCAGGTCCATTCTCCGGACGAGCTGCTGCTGCTCGGCGCGGGAGTGGCGCCATCCTTCGACGTCCTGTGCGATCGCACCGGTTGGTCGGCGCTCGACTCGCGGTTGGCGCACGAGCAGTTCCGCACGGAGCTCGACTTGGCGCTCGGGGGCTATGCCGGGGGACTGCTCTCGGTCTCCGGGGAGCTCTCGGCCACGGAGATCCTGGGGTTGCTCGCCGAGGCTCCGCTTCTGAGGCTGCTGCGATGAAGGCTTTTTCCGAGATCCTGCTCTGGCTTGCCCCGGGGGCGCCGTCGGCAGCCTCGCGCGGGTTCGTCCTGGCGCTGGCCGCGGCGGCGCTGGTGCTCGGCGTGCTGGTGCACCGCTCGATGAGGTTCCCCGGGCCGGTGAGCACCTACGAGCGCAGGGCGGCTCGCGCATCCTGGCTCCGCCGCACGGCAGGAATGGCGGCCTACTGGGCGGTGGCCATCACCTGGATCACTGCGCTGGTCGCGCTCGGCCTCTCTCCGCAGCGGCCCACGATTCTCCTGCTGGAGAGCCGCGCCCAGCTCGAGGCCCTCCCCGAAGAACAGACCCGCTGTCCAGCGCTCCGCGTCGCCGATTCGCCTGCGAGCGGGGCGGCCGCGGCCTCCCCTGGCGACGAGGGCAATGACGAGCTGCCCGCGACGCCGCTGCGGACCCTCGGCCGCGGGGACACCGCCGTCGATCTGGGCCCGATGGTCGATGCGGTGGTCGATTCCTGCGGGCGCCTGTGCCAGCAATACTCGGGAAACGCCGCCGACCGACGCGCCCTGGCCAAGCTCGTGAGAGATACCGTGCTCGCCGCCTCGCCGACCCTGGTCAGGTCGGAGAATCCCCCTCGCGCAGCGGCGGAGGAGAACGGGAAGGGTGCCGTCGCGGCACCGCCCCCGCTGCAGGAAGTGCTCGAGACCATCGAGATCTCGGTCCTGCAGCTCGCGGTGAGCCGCTTCAACGCCCGCGAGGTGCGCATCCTGCCCGGGCGCAGCTACGAGAGCCGCCTGACCTGGGACGTCGCGCGCACTTTCGTGTCGCGACCCGGCCTCCCGGTGCGGCTGTGCGGGAGGGACTCCGAGGAGCTGCCGCGCGAGCCGGTGATCGTTCGGCTGTCGCCGGCGACTTTCGCCGCGGACGGGAGGCTGTCGGGCTGGGCGCTGGTCGAAGGCAGGTTTCAGCCCGG
>JBBIQS010000147.1:0-9215 GCA_037442205.1 Myxococcales bacterium | reverse complement strand
CGGGGCTGAGCAGAGTGCCGGTGCAGGTGATCGGGTTGACGGGAGTGGTGGCGGTGGCGGCGGGGATTTCTCACTCGCTGGCGGTGAAGAGCGACGGGACGGTCTGGGCCTGGGGCTGGAACGCCTACGGGCAGCTGGGAGATGGGACCTCCGGCTTCCAACTGCTCCCGATCGCCAACGGCTTCTCCTATCTCGCCGATGCCTGCTCTGAGATGCCAACCTGCTCGGACGGCGCCTGCAGCTCGCCGGTCTGCCGGGGCCACGGCACCTGCTCGGCCGGAAGCTGCAGCTGCGGCGCGGGATTCGCCGGCGCCTCGTGCCAGTTCAGCGATGCGGTGACCTGCACCGGCCACGGCGTCGCCCAGGCCGATGGCAGCTGCCTCTGCTCGGCGGGTTTCGGGGGCGCGAGCTGCAGCCAGTGCGCGCCGGACTTCTTCGGCTATCCCGCTTGCACCTTCTGCCAGGCGGCGACGACGTGCGGAGGCAACGGGACCTGCAGCACGAGCGGATCGTGCTCTTGCAGCAGCGGCTTCGTCGGGACCTCCTGCCAATACGGCGACGCGACGACCTGTACTGGCCACGGCGCGGCCCAGGCCGACGGGTCCTGCGTCTGCGCGACCGGATTCGCCGGGGCGAGCTGTGGCGCGTGTGCCCAGAACTACTTCGATTTCCCGCGCTGCGCCTTCTGCCGGGCGGCGACGACCTGCAACGGCAACGGCAGCTGCGGCGCGACGGGATCGTGCTCCTGCAATGCCGGCTTCGCCGGGGCAGGCTGCCAGTTCAGCGATGCCGGCACCTGCACCGGCCACGGCGCGGCTTCAGCCGACGGCAGCTGCGAATGCCTGGTCAGTTTCGGCGGCGCCGACTGCCGCCAATGCGCGGCCGATCACTACGGCTATCCGGCCTGCACTTTCTGCCAGGCGGCCATCAACTGCAGCGGCCACGGCAGCTGTGTCTCCAACGGAGCCTGCGCCTGCAACGCCGGATTCGCCGGGGCTGCATGCCAGCACAGCGATGCCGGCACCTGCAGCGGCCACGGCGCGGCTCAGGCCGACGGCAGATGCATCTGCCAGCCCGCCTTTGCCGGGCTCGCCTGCCAATACAGCGACGCCACCACCTGCGGCGGCCACGGCCGCGCCCAGGGCGACGGCAGCTGCGTCTGCGACCCGGGATATGCCGGCGCCTGGTGCCAGTGGGGCGACGTCCCCACCTGTCTTGGGCACGGCACGGCCCAAGCCAACGGCCTCTGTGTCTGCGATCCGGGATTCGCCGGCATCTCCTGCCAGTTCGAAGACGCCACCCGTTGCCACGGCCACGGCCGCGCCCAGTTCGACGGCAGCTGCGTCTGCCATCCAGGATTCGCCGGCTTCTTCTGCAACCAGTGCGACGCAGGAGCCGGCGACTACCCAGGCTGCGTGGTCGCCGCTGACGCCGGTCCGAGCCAGCCGGAGGCGGGAATCTCCGACTCCGGCGTTCAGGAAAGCGGCGCGACCGCCGGCTGCGGCTGCAGCTCGGGCGGCGGAGGCGCACCGGGATTCCTCTTGGCTCTGGCGGGATTGGCGGCCCTGGGCCAGCGCCGGCGGCGCTCGTCGGGCCGGTGATAGCCTGCCGAATCTCGCCGGAGGACCGGCAGCCCATCCCGACCCGAGCCAGCCAGCAGCGAGACTCCGGCTCGGGCATCGAGCGGAGCTCCGGTGTGACCGGCGCTTCGGTCGATCGCGGGAGCCGCGGCGCAGCGAAATTCCCTCGGGCGCTCGCGAGGTTGGCCGGCGCTGGTCTGGCGCAGTGGGAATCGGATTGCTGCGGCCGTCGCCGGCGAATCCAAGTCGAGCCCTTCCGGAATCCCGTGAAATTCTTCACCGGCGCCGATCGCGAGGTAGAGTGCCGCCATCAAACGATCGCTGTCCGGGGTCGCGACAATCTGAATTCGGGAATCCGGCGAGCAGCGCGAGAGGCGCCACCGCCGGCGGAGAGGGAATCGAATGAATCGCGGCAAGCGAAGCCTGTGGCTGATCGTGTCACTGCTGTTGGCGGCTGGTTGCACTCGCGCCGGCGAGGCGCCGTCCCAGGATCCATTCGAGATCGGCACCCTGGCTCAGGCGGTGGGAACGCCGCCCTCGTCGCTGCAGGCCTGCGTCTCCAGCGCGCCGTGCGCCATGCCGCTCATCGCTGCCGGCGCCGGCCACGCACTGGCACTCAGGAGCGACGGCACTGTCTGGGCCTGGGGCGACAATACCTCCGGACAGCTGGGCGACGGGACTGCCGCCCCACGGGCCGGACGGGTCCAGATCGGCGGGTTGACCTCGGTCGTTGCGGTCGCTGCCGGCGAGACCCACTCGGTGGCCCTCAAGAGCGACGGCACGGTCTGGACCTGGGGCGACAACTACCAGGGAAAGCTTGGCGACTCGACCTCTGGATTTCGCCCGACTCCGGCGCAGGTGAGCGGGCTCGCTGGAGTTTCAGCGGTGGCCGCCGGACTGGATCACACCGTGGCCCTCAAGGCCGACGGAACGGTCTGGGCCTGGGGTGGCGACACCTACGGACAGCTGGGCGACGGGCTCCAGAACTCGCGACCGACCCCAGCGCAAGTGCCCGGGCTCACCGGGGTGGTGGCGGTGGCCGCTGGCGCCGAGTACACCCTGGCCCTCAAGAGCGACGGCACCGTCTGGGCTTGGGGTAGCAATGGCTTTGGGCGACTGGGGTTCTCGACCTCTGCATTGCGGACCACCCCGGGCCAGGTGAGCGCGCTGGCCTCGGTTTCGGCGATTGCCGCCAGCGCCAGCTCTTCGCTGGCGCTGATGAGCGACGGCACGGTCTGGGCCTGGGGATTGAGCCTGTCGCCCTATGGAATTCCCACCTCGAGCAGCGTCCCGGCGCCGGTCGATGGCTTGTCTGGAGTCATGGCGGTGGCGCTCGGCCACACACACGCCCTGGCGCTCAAGAGCGACGGCACGGTGTGGGGATGGGGAGAAGATCTGTCGCCCCGAGGCACTGCCAATCCGAATGCGCTGGTGCAGATCGCCCGGCTGACGGGCGCGGCGGCGCTGGCGGCGGGACATCGCTATTCCCTGGCGCTCAACAGGGACGGCACGGTCTGGGCCTGGGGAGCCGGGGCGACCGGTCAGCTCGGCGACGGCAGCGCCGACCAGCGCCGCTCGCCGGTTCTGGCCAGCACGCTGACCAAAGTGGCAGCGCTGTCCGCAGGCCACCATCACACCGTCGCGCTCAGGAAGGATGGCACGGTCTGGGCCGTTGGTTTGAACTCCTTCGGGCAGCTCGGCGATGGGACGACGAGCCAGCGAGTCTCGCCGACGCAGGTCAGCGGCCTGGCCGACGCCACCGCGGTGTCTGCCGGCACCAACCACACCGTGGCGCTCAAGAGCGATGGCACCGTCTGGACTTGGGGATCCAATGCTCAGGGACAGCTCGGCGATGGATCCATCGGCGCCCGTTCAACCGCGGCGCATGTGAGCGGCGTGTCAGGGGCGATTGCCGTCGCCAGCGGCGAATCGCACACCCTGGCGCTCAAGAGCGACGGCACCGTCTGGGCCTGGGGATCGAATGAGTTCGGGCAGCTGGGCGATGGAACCAACCAGCAGCAGCGCACACCGGTCCAACTCAGCGGGCTCACCGGGATCGTGAGTGTGGCGGCTGGAGCCAACCATTCGGTGGCGGTCAAGAGCGATGGCACCGGCTGGGCCTGGGGCTACAACTACTTCGGGCAGCTGGGCGATGGCAGCAAGACCAATCGCCCGAGCCCGGTGCAGATCGGCGGGCTGACCGGTGCCACCGCGGCGGCGGCGGGAGCGGCATACACCATCGTCCTCAAGGGCGACGGCACGGTCTGGGGATGCGGTGCCAACCAGGAAGGGGAACTAGGCAACGGCGCCACCTCCGATCAGCCCACCTTGGTGCAGGCGATCGGGCTGACGGGAGTGGCGGCAGTGGCGGCGGGCCAAAGCCACACCATGGCTCGCAAAAGTGACGGCACTCTCTGGACCTGGGGCAACAACTACAACAAGCCGTTGGGCGACCCGACCAGCTTCGAGCGGAGCGTGCCGGCGGCGGTGAGCGGGTGGTCGGGGGTCACGGCGATGGCGGCCGGCGCCTACCACTCGCTGGCGCTCAAGAGCGACGGCACGGTCTGGGCGTGGGGCGGCAACCTCTTCGGGGAACTGGGAGACGGCACCGCGGCCAATCGGCCGGAGCCGTTTGCCAATGGATTCGCCTATCCCGCCGATCTATGCGCCGCGGTGCCCACCTGCCAGACCGGCACTTGCTCCCTGCCCGGCGGCTGCCCGTCCTGCGACCCGGGCCAGGCTGGTCCCAACTGTCAGTACAGCGACGCCACCACCTGCAGCGGGCACGGTGCCGCCCAATTCGACGGCAGCTGCATCTGCGGCAGCGGCTTCGCCGGCGTCTCCTGCGAGCGGTGCGCGGAGGGACATTCCGGCTACCCGAACTGCGCTCCGGCACCAGATGCCGGGCCGGTTCAGCCCGATGGCGGCAGCGCAGATGCCGGCGAATCGGATGCCAGCCTCCAGTTCGATGGCGGTCAAGCCGCCGATGCTGGCGAGGGAGCCGATGCCGGCGTTGCCGGCGGCTCGGGCCAGTCCAACACCGGCTGCGGCTGCACCGCGAGCGCTTCCAGCGCACCGGAATTCCTCTTGGCTCTGGCGGGATTGGCCGCGCTCGGTCAGCGGCGGCGGCGCGCGTCGGGACGCTGAGGGGGCCTGGCGAATCGAGCTGTTGAACCCGGTGGGCTGGCACGGTCGACAGCCCCGGCATGAAATCCGGCTGCGGCTGCAGCGCGGGCGGCGGGAGCGCGCTGGAATTCCTGTTCGGCTTCGCGGGATTGGCGGCGCTTGGCCGGCGGCGGCGGCGCTCGCCGGGCGGCTGAGGGCCCTGGCGGATTTCGCTCGTGAACCCGGCGGGCTGGCAGGGTGCCAGCTCGCCGGAGTCGCCTCCGGGCTTCACCGAAAACCCCAGCGATCCGAAGAACTTGAGCCCGCTGGCCGTTCTTCCAGAGGAGCGGCCCCTGCCCTCTCCATGCCTGCCCGCCAGGCGAGGGCGGCAAGCCGATTGTCGAAGCCCCTGCTCCTGCCGTACAACCGAGCGTCTCAGCGAACGAAAAGGGAAAGCCATGACGCTTCAGGTGAAGGACATCAGCCACGCGGTGCTGGCGACCGAGTACGCGGTGCGCGGGGCGATCGTCGCCCGGGCCCAGGCGCTGGAGAAGCAGGGGCGGGACATCGTCTACTGCAACATCGGCAATCCGCAGTCGCTGGGGCAGAAGCCACTGACCTGGATCCGCCAGATCCTGGCCGCCTGCGAGTATCCCGAGCTGCTGGAGGCCAAGGGGCTGCTGCCCGCCGACGTGATCGAGGTGTCGAGGAAGATCCTCGCCGGAACGCAGCACGGGCTGGGGGCCTACAGCGAGAGCCGCGGGGTGCGCTTCATCCGCGAGGCGGTGGCCGAGTTCATCCGCGAGCGCGACGGCCACGGCGTCGATCCCGACTCGATCTACCTCACCGACGGCGCCTCCAAGGGCGTGCAGACCATCCTGCGGCTGCTGATCTCCGGGCCGCAGGACGGGATCATGGTGCCCATCCCGCAGTACCCGCTCTACTCGGCGACCATCACCCTCTACGAAGGGCGGATGGTCCCCTACTACCTCGACGAGAAGAACGACTGGAAGCTGAACCGGTCGCTACTCGAGGAGTCGCTGAAGAAGGCCCAGGCCGCCGGCACCAAGGTGAAGGCGCTGTGCGTGATCAATCCCGGCAATCCGACGGGAGCGGTGCTCGACCGGCAGAACATCGAGATGGTGCTCGACTTCGCCCGCGAGCACGGGCTGACGGTCCTGGCCGACGAGGTCTACCAGGAGAACGTCTACCTGCCCGGCGCCTCGTTCGTCTCCTTCGCCAAGGTGCTGGAGGACAAGGGGATCAAGGACGTGTCGCTGTTCAGCTTCCACTCCTGCTCCAAGGGCTTCCTGGGCGAGTGCGGGGTGCGCGGCGGCTACCTCGAGTTCCGCAACCTGCCCGAGGACGTGGCGCAGCTGATCCTCAAGCTGCAGTCGGTGAGCCTGTGCTCGAACCTGCCGGGCCAGGTGGCGGTGTACGCCATGGTCCGCCCGCCCAAGCCCGGGATGCCGTCCCACGAGCGCTACTCGCAGGAGAAGAGCGGCATCCTCGACGAGCTCAAGAAGCGGGCGGCGCTGTTGGCCGAGGGGCTCAATCGGATTGAGGGAATTGAGTGCAACGTGATCGCCGGGGCGATGTACGCCTTCCCCAAGATCACCCTGCCCAAGGGCAAGACCGACAACGAGTACTGCATGGCCCTGCTCGAGGAGACCGGGATCTGCGTGGTCCCCGGCACCGGCTTCGGACAGGCCGAGGGCACCGCGCACTTCCGCACCACCATCCTGCCGAGCACCGAGAAGCTGCACCGGGTGGTGGAGAGCTTGGGGGCTTTTCAGCGGCATTGGCGGTAGGGCGCGGAGTCAGATTGAAGGAAAAGCCAAGGCCAATCGCCGGTCTTCCTCAGAGGGCAGAGGCGTAGCGGAGTACTAAGGGATTCTCGGGAGGAGACATGACGAGGCTTGCCACACCTGTTGAGGCGGCGACGGGTCCGAAGGCACCCAGAGTCGAAAGCATTGAGCTACAAATCAGATTAGCTCGCGAGGAGGTACGCTTCTGGCAGGGACAGATGATTCAGGCTTCGTTTTGGCTGAACGCAGGCGCGCTGGCGTTGGTGGCATTCGGGCTCAAGTTGGACTGGATAAAAGGTCAACCAAAGACAATTGGGGGGCTGACTATCGCGATAGAAGTCCTGGGAGTACTGATTCTGTCTGGCGCCTTCCAGATGATCGCTTTCCATGCTCAATCTGCCATTGAAATGAATCACCGGTCTCTCCGGCTCCTCGAAACTGCGATCGGCCTGCACACAGTTTATGTCCGATCTTCGTCCGGTCCAGCCGATGCCCAGAGGCGAGCTCCCATCACTGCGTCGAATGCCAAAGAGGGTCCCGTGGTCGATCGAGGGCCATTTCGGCAGACCTGGATATGGACCCTGCAGATTCTAAATGTTCTTTTGACTATTGGAGGCGCTGCCCTTCTCGTCCTAAGCTGGTTCCATGTTTGACCTGGCAGCGATCTATGCCTAAAAAGCTAATGGATTCCGGGGCGTTTGGGACCGAGCTGGCGGCGCCCTCGACCTAATGCGGTAGGGAGCCTGTTATGGAGGTCTCCAATCGCTTGCTTTCCGTCTCGGCATGCGAGAGGGGTCGCTGCCGAAAAGTGCCTTAAGATGCCCTGGGTATCACGTGCGACACTTTGCGGCTTCTCTGTGTGTCCCGGCGCACATCGGCGTGCTAGGATGACATCGCTAAGCCGTTCTTAAAGCGGAGAGGTCTGCGTTGAAAATCATAATTGGCGGTCGCGAACAAATAGCAAGCGCGACGTTGCTTGTGCCTGACTCGAACGATGCTTGGTTGGAATTTCTTGCGGGATCGTGGAAAGTTAAAATTCGTGTAACTTTTATCGATGATAAGGACAATCCGAGGCAGGAATTCAAGCTGGAAGGAAGAGGCGATCATGCCTTGATGGTCATACGAAATTGGAACAACTCGCTACCTATGGGTATCGACAGGCCTATGGATTTCGGCGAGGTCGACGGGAGGAAAATCGTCTTCCTTTTCACCGGCTATGCTTTTGCCGGCTTGAAGCGGCTGGAGTTTTCCTTCTTCTGGGAGGCGCAAGATGGGAAGTAATGGGCGCTTCTCTCAGGTGCAAGCGCCAATAAGGATGGTTCACTCGAATCTAGATCAAGAGATCATTCAGATTACGGAGGATAAACTGAGGCTTGTGTTGAAAGAGCATATTGAATTGGTGGAAAGAAGAAAGGAGTGGATTGCACCGCTGGGTGTATTGATGGCCGTTGTTACTGCGTTTGTCACCTCAACATTCAGAGATGCATATCTAAAGGCAGCAACCTGGGAGGCGGTCTTTCTGGTGACTGGGGTGTTATCCGCGGCATGGCTTGTACGAAGCATCAGGTTGGCGTTTTTATCGCCGTCGGCAGACGATCTTGTTCAGAAAATCAAGAACAAATCCGAGGAGTGAGGCGGTCGGGGACCAGTCTGATATGGAACGACCCGTCAAGTTAAGCACCCAGTCTGAGACGTCTCCCGGTCCTGGGAGTCGGGCGGTCGAGGCAACGGCCGAGGTGGCTGACGCGACGGTTGATCACTCTGATATTCGAGGTCGGGGACCAGTCTTTACGTTCAGGTGAAGCAAGGAGCGGTCCGCGAGCTTTATCTGGGTTGTCTATCGGGGTTGTCGAAATGAAAGCGCTTCGCCTCTCGTTGCTGCAGTTGCTTCCGCTGGCGTTGTTCATTCTGTGTTCGCTATATCTCGCGGAAATCGGCAAGGCTCTGCGAGTGGCGGACAAGATCTGCCTTCCCCTGTTTGCCAGAATCGTCGCGGGGTACGAGTTGTGGTACTGGGCGGTCTTGATTTCCGCAGTGCTTTTCCTTCATGTGTTCCCGCTTGCCGCATTGGCTCGTCGCAGCCGGGCCGCGATAGCGGATAGAGGAGCAACTTCTGCAGAGCAACTGCTGTGCTCCTGTGGGCTCATAGAAACAGTGATCGCTGGCACCATTGGACTTCTCGCTTCTGCTGCCTCCACGCTGAACAGATAGGTCGCGACGAGCGAAGCAGACGTCACGGACCGGTCTATAGGTCGGGCACGAGTCTTAGGTCCGTCTGAAGTCGGGTGAGGGTCTAACCGAGCCGGACCTCTACGGGAAGGTCGGCACGAATTGGAGGCAGGCGCTCCGGCCGCTGCATGGCCTCCGCGACTGGTAATTCATCCCAGAGCGCGTGCGCCTCGAACCGCGACTACCCCTGAGGCTCACCAGAAGCCTGGAACTCCTCCGCGATCAGCGCGGAGTCCTCCTCATTGTTGTCCTCGCCCGCCGCCGCCATCCAGCTGCGGCGCATGAACGCGAACGAGCGGAAGAACGCTTGCAGGCAGTGGCGTCGCCCTCTTCGCCTTGCCCGATCGAGGCTCCTGCGGGCAGCATCGTGAGCCGAACCATCCCACGACCTTCGCCGGGCGGGAATTGGGCTGCCTCCCACTCGGCCGACTCCGGCTCTGAGGTGCGTATGACCATGAGAACCCTGAGGGCCACTTGGCGGACCCTGCTCCTG
>JBBIQS010000146.1:0-9880 GCA_037442205.1 Myxococcales bacterium | reverse complement strand
CCGCTCCGAATACGCCGCCGTGACTCTCGAGCAGCTGCTCTCCCACTCCAGCGGGCTCACCGACGACACGCTGGTCAACGTCGCCAACCTGCACTCCTATTTCGAGTCCACCGCCCCGGTGACCGAGGCCCGCCAGCGCGCCAGCGCCGCGGCGTTGGCCGTGGCGCCCAAGTCCGCCCCCGGCACCGCCTACGAGTACGCCAACGTGAACTACGTCGTCGCCGCGGCGGCGCTCGAGCACCTGACCGGTCAGACCTGGGAAACCTTGATGCGCGAGCGCCTCTTCACGCCGCTGGGAATGACGAGCGCGGGATTCGGGGTGCCGGGCACGCCGGGGAAGGTCGATGCTCCGTGGGGACACGGGCAGGCGCCGGTCGAGCCGGGCCCGACCTCCGACCTCCCGCCGGTGATCGCCCCCGCCGGCTGCGTCCACGCGAATCTCGACGACCTGATCCGCTACCTCACCGTGTACTTCGACAACGGCAAGCTCCCCAGCGGCGCGGCGCTGGTCTCCGAGGCCGCGCTCGCCGAGATCGAGAGGCCCAGGCTCCCGGTTCCCGGCTCCACCGCCAGCTACGCGCTCGGCTGGGGCGTCGCCAGCCGGCCCCACGGCACGACGCTGGCGCACTCCGGCAGCAACCTGCGCTTCCTCGCCTACTTCTACGTGGTGCCCTCGACGCGCTCGGCGCTGATCTTCCTCACCAATCGCGGCGAGGCGGACGCCGAAGCCCATGTCGCCGCGCTGTCTCGCTACTTCGTCGCCCACTTCGATCTCTGACGGCACACCGCCTGCGCTTCCGCTTAGGAATCTTCATGCTCTCCTTCCGTGCCGCTGTGCGCCTCTCTTCGATCCTCATGACTGCCCTCGCGCTCGCTCCGCGCCTGGCGCTGGCCGAGAGCCCCTCCCCAGCCGAGCCGCCGGCCGAGGTTCAGGCCCCGAGCGCCGGCAACGGGTTGTTCGACGCCGGCCCCCATCACCGGCCCTACCTGCTCTCGGGTTCGGCCTGGGCGGCGGGCCTCGACGGGATCGGCGCCAGCCTGCGGCTGGGGATTCCGCTCCTCGACGGTGGAGTGATCCCGCTGATCAACGACTCGCTCCAGCTCGAGGTCGGCGCCGACGGCTGGACCGCCTGGGAGGACCTGGGCCGCTCGGCCGGGCTGACTCCGGTGGCGAGCTTGCGCTGGACGTTCCACTTCACCGAGCGGTTCGCGGCCTTCGCCACCGCCGGGCTGGGGTGGACCTTCTCCTACTGGCAGGTGACCTGGGCCTCGGGGGCCTACGCGCGCGGACTGTGGCTCGACGCCGGCGCCGGCGTCCTGGTCCGCGTGATCGGCCCGGTGCACCTGCGCGCCGACGTCACCAACAACGGCCTGCGCGCCGGCCTCGCGGTGGCGCTCTGAGGTCGGGCGGCTGCCCCTGATGGTCGCGGTGGTACGGTGCGTCCGCCCTCCCGGTCATTCCCGTTCGGTGCCCTGAGCACGGGCATTGAGGCGCGTTGAACGGCAACCCTTCTGGCTGGTAGAAGCCAGCGACCGGGCATGGTTCTGCCGGGGCCTATCGCCGTTGACCTGTCGGAGGCCGAGCTCGCTCGGCTGAATCGCTGCAATCCGGGGAGTTGCCATGGTTGCTTCCGCCTTGCTGCTGCTCACGGCTCTGTCGGCGACTCCGAGCGAAGAGGCGGAGAACAAGACCGTCGAGCTCGCCTCGCGCGTGAAGCCGGCCGTGGCGGTGTTGGAAGTCCTCGACGCGGGAGGTGCCCTCCTGGGCAACGGAACCGGGTTCTTCGTGTCTGGCGACGGCAAGATGGTGACCAACGTTCACGTCATCAAACATGCCATCCAGATGCGGGCGGTCCTCTCCGACGGCAGCAAGCGGACTGCCAAGGGGGTCCTCGCGGCCAACGAGGATCAGGATCTCGCGCTCATCCAGATCGAGGGCGGCGGTTATCCGTCCTTGGAGCTTCAAGACGGCGCGCCGTCGGAAGGCGAAGACATCCTGGTAATCGGGAGCCCGCAAGGCCTCGGTTTGACGGTGTCCCGAGGGATCGTCTCGGCCGTGAACCGCCAAGTCCCCGATCGGCTGCGAAACCCGAAGTTCGACAAGTTGGGACCGCTGGTCCAGATCACTGCGGCGACGGCGCCCGGCTCGAGCGGCTCGCCGGTGGTCTCGTATTCAGGGCAGGTGGTCGGCGTCATCCAGAGCCAATTCTCGGGGACCGGCGACCTCAACTTCGCCGTGCCCGTCGACGTGGTCAGAAACCTGGTCTCGACCCTGCCAGCCGATGCGATTCCCAGGCCGTTTCGTCCCTTTCCCCTGGCGAACGCGATCATCTCCGGGGTCTTCCTCACTGCTCTCGGCCTGCTGCTCGGCTGGCTGAAGTTGTCCGATCGGCGCTCGGCCCGGGCGACGCGGAAGCCGGGGAGCGGGATCGGGCACTTCGTCAGGTGATTCGAAGTCGATTTCCGGGAAGGTGATCGCTCGCCGGGAGACAAGAGTGAAAACCATATTGCTGGCGATGGTTTGTGGGCTTGGTCTGGCCGCCGCGCCCGGCGAGAACCCCGCAAGCTCGTTGAGCCAGGACCAGGTGCGCCAGGTGGTGCGCGCGGTCGTCGATCTGGCGCAGCTTCACACCGGCGAACCCCTGGGGATGGAGGAGCTCGAGCTTCCTCCCGTGAACTGGCGGGCCTTGCCGCCGCAGCGGCTGCGCGACTTCCTCGTTTCCCAGCACGTGGAGTCGGATCGCATTGAGGCGATCTTGAAGAAGAACCACCTCAGCTACGAGGAGTTCGACCGGCGCCTGGCGATCGTGCTGACGGTGTCATACGCGCTGCACTCGGAGCCCATGAAAGCGGAGCTGGAGCGGGGCGAGAAGATGCTGAAAATCCTCGAGGGCGCGAAGGATCCGGACCGCGCGCTCGTCTCCGACCTCCGGCGCTCGACCGAGGGTCTGCGAAACCAGCTGAGCCGCATGGACGCCCTGCTCGGCCGGCCCGAGGCCGCGGTCGTCCGCGAGCTCTTGAGCGAGGTTGATGGGGGGATCGAGAAGTCGCTCGGCGCCTACGCGGCGGCGCTGCCCGTCTCTCACAAGCGCCGGCAGGCATGCCTCGTCGAAGTCGATCGCGATCTCCGTCGGGCGCTCGATGGCCTGGCGCTGTGCTCCGATGCGATGGAGTTGGCCGCGGCCTACAAGGCGCTGAATGGCGAGGTCGCCGCCAACCTCCGCTCGCTTGCGGAGGCCTGCGGCCAAGAATTCGTCACCAGCGCCGACCTGCGCTCCTTGTATGCGGAGAAGCCGAGCTGCGAATACGCACGCCGCCTCGCGGATGCGACCAAGAAGCTGTTGAGGGGCGCCGAGGAAAAGGCCAGGGCGCTGCCCGCGCAGGAGCGGCCTGCCCCGTGATCAGGAGGGGGCCGCGCTTCCAGTCGCCGGCAGTCGGCGGAGCAGTGAGCGGGCGAGCTGAGGCAGCAGCAGAATGCCCGGACTTCAGCTCGGCCATCCGAGCAAGGTAGCGCCGGCCGCCACCGCCAAGGTTCCCGTAATCTGCCGTCGCCCCTGCCGCCCACCGACGGCCCGGGAGAGCACCAGCGCGAAAGAGGAGGGTGGAGACAATGGACGAGCGAGAGGCAGCCAGGCAGGCGATCGAAGAGATGGTGCATCGCGAGACGCGCGCCTGGGATCGCCAGGACGCCCCGGCGCTGGTCGAGCTGTTTCATCCGGACATGGTCTGGCCGTGGCCTCCGACCGATCGCGATCACGACCCCGCCACCTGGGTCTTCGTGATGGGCCGCTTCGACCGCGAACGGTGGACCCGGGGTTGGCAGTCGCTCTTCGCGACCCACCGCCTGATTCACAACCGCCGCGAGATCCGCGAGATCGTCGTCACCCCGGAGGCCGACGGCGGTTTCGCGGTGGTCGATGTCGACACGCTGTGGCGGGACCAGCAGGGGCGCGATGCCCATTGGAAGGGACGCGCCTGCAAGGTCTACACGCGGATGCCGGGCGGCGAGTGGAAGCTGGTGATGCACACCGGCCTGCTCGCCTACTGACGGCGCCTTACGCTCGACGATGCCGGTTCGCCGCGTTCGTCGGTCCTACGCCAGCGCCTGGCACAGCGGGCAGGCAACCGCCGCGTGCAGCCGATCGATCCGGTGCAGGTCGAGCAGCGCCCGCGACTGTTCGGCCAGCTCGCGCCGCACGGCCCGCCGGGCGCCCTTCACCCGCTCGATGCTCAGCCGGTCGTAGGCGGTGGTCTGGTGGCGCATCCAGGCGATGACCGCCGACTCGGCTCGCTCCTCGATCGGAATGCGCTCGGTGCGGGCGACGGTGCCGCTGCCCACCGGCGTGGCGTGGACGGTCACCAGCGCCGCCATCTTCTGGGCCTTCTCGGCGAACGCCGGAGCGAAGCGCAGGAAGGTCAGCACGTTGGCCCGGAAATCGACCACGTACTCTTCCTGCTCCGCCGCCCGCCGCGCCCGCCCCTGCGCCAGCTTCTTCTGGTAGCCCTCGGTGGCGTGCTCGGCGGTGAGCGCCGCCCGCGCCGCCTCGACGTTCGCCGCCGGCGCCCACACCCCGCGGCTGAAGAGCTTGCGCCCCACCTTCTCCTGTACCGTCCACGACGGCCCGGCGGCCTTCACTCGCCGGGTGAGTCCGGCGTCGCCGGGCGGGAGCAGCGCCCAGCCCTCGGGCGGCGACAGATGCCGGCCGTCGGCGGCGCGGACGACGTTGGGCTTCGAGGTGGGGCTCACGATGAGCGCTTCGGGTTGGTTCGGCATGGCCCGCGACCTACCACGGCTCCAGGGCGCGAGGAAGAACTTGCCACGAGGAGGCCTGTCTCACGGACGCCGATTGCCAGCACGGACGGACGGGCCCGCGCACCCGCTGTCTGGACGGCACGCCAGCCGGCTATCGATTCTGCGGTTGAGCTGCTGGGACCCGGAACTTCGGCCAGGATCAAGACTCGACTCGCGGCATTGCCGGCAGTCCCGTTGCCGGGCAGGGTCTGCCGGAGAGAACGGAGAAGGCAGCCACTTCCCGGCGGGGGCGGCTCCGCGAGCGAGACCGAGCGCGCCAGCGGCGAGACGCACACGGCGGCCCGGAAGCCGGCGAAGGCGATTCCCGCCCTCGCCGCAGACAAGGCTGTCGAGGTCTCAGGGGTTCTAGCTCTTCGGCCCACGCTCCCAATCAGCAGACCGCCCGCTTCGAGGGCAGCAGCTGCGGCAGGCGCGCCAGCGCCTCGGGATCGGCGCCGGTGAGCAGGAAGGCCCACTGCAGCAGCTCGCTGACGTCGGCCGGGGTGCGCAGGAAGGCCACCGCGTCCTCGGGCGCGTCCTGCGGGCTCTGGCAGATCGCCAGCAGCGGCACCCGCTCCAGCGCCGGCTCTCTTCGAAGCCGGGTCATCGCCAGCTGGTGACCGGGGAAGTCGGCCACCAGCAGCGCGATCCTTGGCTGCTGCGCCAGCGACTCCAGCGCCGCCGCGGCGTCCGGCGCACAGCGGACCCGGAAGCCCGACTTGCGCAGGGCGTCCACCATCAGGTCGCAGCCGGTGTCGTCGGGGTGCAGCACCAGAATGAGGGGAGTATCCATCGCTCGCCTCGCTCTAGACCGCCGCCCGGTTGACCGCGGTGGCGTCCTGCAGCGCCAGCGCCTGGCGCTGCTCGGGCGTTGGGTGGACCCCCAGCAGCTGCTCCAGCCTCTCGAACGCCGCCTCCCGCGACTGGAAATGCTCCGCACAGCCGGCACACAGGCAGGCGTACGCCCGCTCGGTCGCCGCGCAGAGCACGAACCTGCTCCGATTGAGCTCGCTGCCGCACTGGATGCACACCGCCGACATCGCTGCCTCCGGAAAACCCCACCGGGGCCTTCGGAAAGCAACGGCCGCGCCATGGGCTCAGGTGCGGCAGGGCGGCGGAATCCGGGCGGATCTCGGTGCCGGCCGGCGGGGGCGGGAGGGTCGCCACCGGGGCGGTGGGTCAGCGGATGCGGGACCGCGCCGACCCAGGTCAAACCGCGGCAGATAAGGCGGGCTACTTGAGCTTGAGCCAGCTGCGGCCGGCCGAGACGTCCACCGCGGCGTTGGTGCGGGCGGCGGCCGCCGAGGACTGCTCGGCGATCTCGCTGGCGTTCCCGGAAAGCCCGCGCTCGAAGTGGTCGAAGCGGGCGAACTCGGAGCGGCCGAAGGGCCACTTCGCCAGGTCCACCTGCCTGGCCAGCCGGTTGGCCTTGACCTTGAGCCAGTCGGGGTCGGTCTTGCGGTAGCCGGCGTAGCGGGTGAGGAACTCCGCCGCCAGCTCGTCGCTGCCGCCGATGGCCAGCACCCGGGCCGCGCCGTAGAGCGCGTACTCCTCGGAGTCGGGGAACATCGAGAAGAAGGTCAGCAGCGCCTCGGGGTGATTGGGGCGCAGCGCCAGCGAGTGCAGCAGGCAGTGGACCGCCTGGTCGAGCTCTCCCAGCTTCTTGTAGGCCACCCCCATGTCCGCCAGCGGCCCGGCGGCGAAGGGGATCATCCGCCCGGTGAGCTTGTCGCAGGCGGCGCGCACCGCGGCGTGGTAGCTGGCGATGGCCGGATGCAGCTCGCCCTTGACCTTGAGGCAGCGGCCCAGGAGGTGGTGGGCGCTGGGCAGCGAGTCGGGGTGCTCCTCGCAGACCTGGCGCAGCTGGGAGCAGGCCTTGTCCAGTCGCCCCTCGGAGAAGTGGATCAGCGCGCCGGCCACGCGGCCGCTCCAGTCATGCTCCAGGTGGCGGGCGAAGTGGGTCAGGTCCAGGGCGCGACCCTCGGAGCTGTAGATGACGGTGGGGCAGCCGTCCATCAGGCTGGCCCGGGCCGACAGCCGGGGAAGATCCTCGGGCTGCAGCGGGATGGCCCAGGGCCGGACGTTGCGGTCGGGGATGTCGAGGCAGTAGGCCAGCGCCCCGCTGCGATCCGGGCGCAGCGACAGCTCGACGTACATGTCCTGGAGGTAGCGCTGCGCCTGGGCCAGGTCGCGGGCCTCGAAGTGGAAGCTCAGCGGAGCGGCGTCGCGGTCGCCAGTGCTGGCGATCTCGTATCCGCCGCCCGCGTAGAGCTCGAGGAAGCGCATTCCGACCTCGCGACCGCCACCGAACTGACTCTAGCACCGCGACTCCGAGCGGCGTCGAGAATGGCTGGCCGAAAAGTTGGGCGGGTGCTTGACGCAGGACGTTGGAGCGCCGGCTTTTGGCCGGCCATCCGGCGGCAGGCCGGCCTGGGGACTTCTCGCGCGTCGTGCGGGGCCGGCTGAAAGCCGGCGCCCCCAGCCCTACTCGCGCGCAGCGGCGCCGGCCTGGCGCTCGGCGATGGCCTCGAACACGCTCTCGTCGCCGGCCTCGATCTCGCGGGCCAGGGCGTCGACGCGCAGGGCCATCTTCTTGACGAAGCGCTCGGCGAGCTTGCGCCGCTCGGGGAACTGGGCGGCCTGCTTGGCGAGCACCTTGCCGATGGCCACGTCGGCCAGCATGCGGGTGAGCCGCTCGGCGTGGAGCAGGCCCTGGGAGAAGTCGGCCTTCATGTCCCAGTGGCGCATGAAGTCGCGGGCCAGGTAGCTCGACCAGCTCGCCGGCTGCTTGCCGCGGATGCCCTGCTCCCACTCCGCCCGGACCTTGCGGCCGAAGATGCGCAGCATCAGGGTCTCGGTGGTGCGGTAGACCTGGGCGTCGGCCTTGAGCACCTCGCGCATCAGCGGCTGGGAGGTGGTGCGGGCCAGCAGCCGGGCGCGGGTCGAGCGGCGGATGAAGCCGGCCGGGTCGCGGGCCGCCCACAGCAGGTGGTCCTTGGTGGCCATCAGCGCCTGGATCTGGCTGGTGCCCTCGTAGATCGGCATCACCAGCGCGTCGCGCAGGTACTTGTGGGCCCCGGTCTCGTCGATGTAGCCCATGCCGCCGTGGATCTGCATCAGGTCGCGGGCCACCTCGACGCTCTTCTCCGAGGTGATGTACTTGAGCAGCGGGGTCAGCCGGCGGGCCTTGCGCGACAGCTTCTGCTGCCGGGCCTTGAGCGCCGCCGCCTCCCCGTCGTCCTGCGGCGGGCTGGTCTTGAGCTTGACGTCCAGCCGCTGGCTGACCTCCATTGCGTTCATCGCCTCGACCGCCAGCGCGCGCATGCCGCGGGTCCAGGTGTCCATGTCGAGCAGCTTCTCGGCGATCAGCTCGTGGTCGGCGATGGCCTTGCCCATCGTCCGCCGCTCGGCGGCGTAGGCGCTGGCCATGCGGAAGGCGGCCTCGCAGGTGGCCACGCCCTCCAGCCCGACCCCGATCCGCGCCGAGTTCATCAAGAGCGCCATCAGCTCGAAGCCCTGGCCGCGCTTGCCGATCAGCTCGCCGACCGAGTCCTCGTAGTAGAGCGAGACGGTGGCCGAGCCGTGGTGCCCCAGCTTCTCCTCGACCTTGGTCACCTTGACGTTGTCGATGGTCTTGCCGTCCCTGACGATCTTGCGCGGGACCAGGAACAGGCTCAGCGCCTTCAAGCCCTCCATTCCGTCCTTGTCGGCCTTCTGGTCCTCGGTCTTGGCGAGGACGATCTGGTACTGCCCGTGGCCGCTGGTGATGAAGATCTTCTCGCCGCTGAGCCGCCACTGGCCGTCCTTGAGCACGGCGCGGGTCTTGATGTTGCCCAGGTCGCTGCCGGCGTCGGGCTCGGTGAGCACCATGCAGCCGAAGTTCTTGCCCTGGGCGATCTCGCGGATCGCCTCGTCCCAGCGGCTCTTGACCAGCTTGCCGTTCTCGAAGACCGCGCTGCCCTCGCGGACCGAGTACAGCAGCAGCGCCGCCGCCACTCCGCCGTGGAAGCCGTAGTGGGTCATCACCGAGACGTCGGCGCGGGCCAGGATCTCGGACACCAGGAAGTACATCGACAGCGGGGCGTTGCTGCCGCCCAGCTCGCGCGGGCTGTTGATGCCGAACAGCCCCAGCTCGCGCATCCCGGCGAAGATCTGGTCGGCCTCCTCGGAGAAGACCACCTCGCCGTCCTTGAGGTGGGTGCCCTTCTTGTCCATCTTCGGCGCCCGCGGGGCGATCTCCTTGCAGGCGAACTCGCCGGTGGCCGTCAGCACCTCCTCGAAGAACTGGACCGCCTCCTCGACCGACTTGGGGCCGTCGGGATAGCTGAACCCCGCCTCGACCAGCGGCACGATCTCCTTCCAGTTCAGCCCGTGCTTGAACTGGAAGAGCAGGTCCTCGTTGTCCAGGAAGTAGTTGGCGTTGGCGCTGGCCATGGGCAGGTCTCCGGGCAAAGGTTGACGCAATGCAGCATAGATCCGGCTCTGGGAGCAGGCAAAGCGAGCCGGAGCCGGCGACCTGGAATTTGTGCGCGGGCGGGCAGCGCGGCGCGCGCCGGCAGGACTACGACGCCATGCCGTGGCAGCGCTTGTACTTCTTGCCGCTGCCGCAGGGGCAGCGGTCGTTGGGGCCGGGGCCGTCGGAGGCGCGCGGCAGCTCACTCTTGGCGGAGACGAGCTTGGGGTGCGGCAGGTCGACCTTGTTGCGGGCGGCGCGGGCGCGGGCCTCGGCCGAGGCCGGGTCCTTCATCAGCTCGGTGTAGAGCTTGAGGTAGTGCTGGGCGCGGGACTGGTCGCCCAAGAGCTCGAAGACGGCGCCCGCCTTGAGCAGCACCACCGGCTCCTCGGGCGATTGGCCCAGCAGCGCCTCGATCTGCGCCTTGGCCTCCTCGCCGCGGCCGAGCTGGGCCAGCAACTCGGCGCGCTCGGCGAGCATCGAAGTCGAGTCGACCAGCTGGGCGAAGGCCTCGCACAGGGCCGGGGCCTCGGCCGCCTCGGGCGTGCCCAGCAGCGAGGCCGGCATCTCGACCAGCCAGCCGGCGAGATCGCTGCCCGATTCCTTGGTGACCGCCTCGAAGAACGCCTTGTCGG
>JBBIQS010000145.1:0-9965 GCA_037442205.1 Myxococcales bacterium | reverse complement strand
GGCGGCGGGCTGGCACCACTCGCTGGCGGTGAAGAGCGACGGGACGGTCTGGGCCTGGGGCCACAACGGATTCGGACAGCTTGGGGACGGGACGACGGCGCGGCAGTTGGCGCCGGTGGCGGTGAGCGCGCTGACGGGAGTGGTGGCGGTGTCGGCGGGCACCTCCCACTCGCTGGCGATGAAGAGCGACGGGACGGCCTGGGCCTGGGGCGACAACTCGTACGGGCAGCTGGGGGACGGGGCGGCGATCTATCGGAGCGCGCCGGTGGCGGTGAGCGGGCTGACCGGGGTGTCGTCGGTGGCGGCGGGCGCAGAGCACTCGCTGGCGCTCAAGACGGACGGAACCGTCTGGTCCTGGGGAAAGAACCCCTACGGCCAGCTGGGCGACGGCACCGCCGGCCTCTGGACGGAGGCGATCGCCAACGGCTTCTCCTATCTCGCCGACGCCTGCGGTGAGATGCCGACCTGCTCGAACGGCGCCTGCAGCTCGCCGACTTGCCGGGGCAACGGCACCTGCTCGAGCGGGCTCTGCAGCTGCAGCCCGGGCTTCGCCGGCCCCTCCTGCCAGTACAGCGACGCCGCGAACTGCAGCGGCCACGGCGCCGCCCAGGCCGACGGCACCTGCCTGTGCGCGGCGGGATTCGCCGGATCGAGCTGCGCCGAGTGCGCCCCGGATCACTACAGCTATCCGACCTGCGCCTTCTGCCAGGCGGCAAGCAGCTGCTCTGGCCACGGCAGCTGCAGCACCCTCGGTGCCTGCACCTGCGCCTTCGGATTCGCCGGTTCCGCCTGCGAGCTCAGCGACACCAGCGCCTGCTCCGGCCACGGCGCGGTCCAGGCCGACGGCAGCTGCCAGTGCGCCACCGGGTTCGCGGGCGCCAGCTGCGGCGCATGCTCGCAGAACTACTTCGATTTCCCGCGCTGCGCCTTCTGCGAGGCGGCGACCAGCTGCGGCGGCAACGGCCTGTGCACGACCTTGGGAACCTGTGCCTGCGACTTCGGATTCGCCGGGCCGGCCTGCCAGTACGGCAACGCCACCACCTGCAGCGGCCACGGCGCCGCCCAGCCCGACGGCACCTGCGCCTGCTTCACCAGGTTCGACGGCGCCGGCTGCGGCCAGTGCGCTCCCGGTCACTACGGCTATCCGGACTGCACCCTCTGCCAGGCCTGGACGACCTGCAACGGCCACGGCAGCTGCGACGCGGCCGGAGCCTGCGCCTGCTTCCCGGGGTTCGATGGCCCCGACTGCAGCCGATGCGCGGCCAATCATTACGGTTATCCGGCCTGCGACTACTGCGATGCGGTTGCGACCTGCGGCGGCCATGGGACCTGCGACGCGGCCGGCGCCTGCAATTGCAGCCCTGGATTCGCCGGCGCCGCCTGCGATCAATGCGCAGCGGGATACGGCGACTATCCGCTCTGTGCTCCGGTCGCCGACTCCGGCCTGGGCGAGCCGGATGCCGGATCGAGCGACGCCGGCGCGGATCCCGGAAGCGCCGACTCCGGCGTCGAGGAGGGCTTCGGCGTGACCACCGGCTGCGCCTGCAGCTCGGGCGGCGGAGGCGCGCTGGAATTCCTCTTTGCGATCGCGGGATTGGCCGCTCTGGCGAAGAAACGGCGAGCTGCCGATCGATGGCCGCCGTTGACCCGGTGAGATCCATCTGAGCGGGCCTCGGCGCGCGACGCTCACCCCGCGAAGGCGCGGCTAAAGGAGGCGGCGAGGCGGCCGAGCCCTCGAGCCTGCGCATTCGATCGCCGGCCGGCGCCAGGCGGACTTTCCGACGGGTCGCCGGGCGCGATACCCTGTCCGACCAAGTGCCCCGGCCGACCTCGGCGGGCCCCGGGAGAACTCTCCATGCGACAACTCGCGCTGATCGTGGCGCTCCTCGTCCCCGAGCTCTGCGCCGCCGCGTCGGGCAAGGTGCGGATCGCCGTCCTCGAGATTCGCGCGCTGGGCACCGCCAAGGAGAAGGCCGACCTCCTCTCCGAGGTGGTGCTCTCCGAGCTGAGCTCCATCCCCGGGCTCGAGGTGGTCGGCTCCAGCGACATCCAGAGCATGCTCGGCTTCGAGAAGCAGAAGCAGCTGCTGGGCTGCAGCGAGGGCAAGTGCATCGCCGAGATCGGCGGCGCGCTGGGGGTCGGCCACGTCCTGGTCGGCACCCTGGGGAAGATCGGGAACCTGCTGCGCATCGACCTCAAGCTGATCGACACCGGGAAGAACCGGGTCGTGGCGCGGGTGGGACAGGGCGTCGAGGGGCGGGAGGAGCTGATCGTCGCCGCGGTCCAGAAGGCCACCCGCGATCTGCTCGAGAAGTCGGGAGTCCTCAAGGCGCTGGCCAAGGCCGAGCCGCCCAAGGCCGCGCCGGCCCCCAGCCCGGCCGCGCCCGCGGTCGCCGCCGCGCCTGCTCCTGCGCCCGCGGCGATCGAACCGGCCCCCTCCCCTGCCCCGGCTCCCGCGGCGGCGGTCTCCGCGACTTCCGAGCCCTCCGAATCCAAGGGCGGCCGGACCGGGGCCTGGGTGGCGCTCGGAGGCGGCGTCGCCGCGCTGGCCGCCGGCGGGGTGTTCGGGGTGCTGGCCCGCTCCGCCTACTCGGACGAACAGGCGGCGGCGAGCAAGGGTGACCCGGCGGCCTACGACACCGCCTACACCGCGGTCAAAACGCGCTCGCGGATTGCCGACGCCTGCTTCGGGGTCGGAGCGATCGCGGCTGGGGTCGGGCTCTACCTGGCGCTGAGCGGCCCGCCGAGCGAGGCCGGACTGGCGCTGGGAGTCCACGGCGGCCCGAGCCTGGTCGGGATGAGCCTCTCGGGAGGGTTCTAGCCATGTCTCGTCTCTTCGCTTCGATCTTCCTGGCCGCGCTCGTCAGCGGCTGCGAGCTGCTCTACAACGCGGACAGCATTCCGCGCCCCCCCGGCGACGGAACCTCGGCGGCCGACGCCGGGCCGGACGCCGGCAGCCCGACCGACGACGCCGGCATGGGATGCGGCGACGCCGAGGTGGCCATCACCTCGTTCACCCTCTCTTCGACCGGAGCGGTGGATCACGGGGCGATGGTCATTCTCAACTGGGAGACCTGCGGGGTGGGCGACGCGGGCTGCGAGCTGCGTGAGGCGATCGCCGACGGCGGAAGCCCGAAGGCCACCGCCGTCGCGGCCAACGGCGATCATTCCAGCATCATCGATGCTGCCACCGACTTCATCCTGACCTGCACCGCACCCGACTCGAGCAAGGCCACCGCGACGCTCCATCAGGACGTGAACCCGGTGGTGATCGAGGTCTGCCCGCTCTACACCTCGACGGTCCTCACCGGGGTCGACGACGTGATCCACTTCAATGCCAGGGTCACCGGCGCGGTCAACAGCGAGGTCGATTTCTACGCGGACTACGGGACCATCTCCCGCGTCGGCGCGGGTACCGGGTCGGCCGACTACGCGCCGCCCACCAACGGCGAGCCCCTGGCAACGGTCACGGTGCGCAGCCGGGCGGTTCCCTCGGTTGAGGTCCGGGCGCAGGTGCGAATCTACACGCGTTTCGACGCCACCCCGCCGCTGATCGGGAAGGTCAAGTACTTGGGGATGCTCCCCAAGCCGGCTCCGATCTACGTCACCGCTCTCAACGGGCAGGGGGCGACCACCTCGGTGCCCGCGAACGCGGACGTGTCCGGCGCCGGCGGGCCCTACAAGTTGCAGGATCTCCGGCTCGGGCCTGGCGTCCAACCGGCGGAGGTCATCATCACCAATCTGCTCGACCCCACCAAGCCCAGCCGGGACGACGTGGTCCTCGGGACGGGCGGTTCGGCGGTCTTCAAGGCCTCGGTGTCGGCCCCGACCTCCCCGGAGGTCTCCTGGAGCATCGACGAGCAGGGATTGGGAGCGACGCTGACGACCTCCACACCTGGGCAAACGCTCTTCACCGCGCCATCGTCCACCTCGAACCCCCCGCTCGCCAAGCCCACCGTGTTCCACCTCCGGGCGACCTCGAAGGCGGTCCCCAACCGCTCGGATGTCCGGGCGATCCTGGTGCTGCCCACCGGTCTTCCCTCCTCCATCGAGACGCTGAGCTTCGGCGCCCCCAGCCGCCCGATGAAGCCGGGCGAGACGCTGACGCTCACGGTCTCGCCGAAAAACAGGGTCGGCACGACGTTGACCTGGACGATTCTCGAGCGCCCAGGCCCGACGACCGGCAATCTGGCGGGCATCATTGGCGACCCCGCTTCCATCAGCTACGCCGCCCCGCTCACAAATGGCGGCGACTTCCACGTCGTCGTCACCGACGCCGATAGCGGGGGCGCGATCACCGCCAGCGGGGTGGTGACGATCTCGGTCTGGGATCCTCCCGCGGTAGACCTCTTCGCCTTCGCCGATCTGCTGGGAACCGGCAGCTACGTCCCGGCGATCGACCCGGCGGTGAAGCTGACCGCACCTTTCACCCCGCGCGCGGTGAACACGGCGGACCTGGTGTTGCAGCCGCCGGCGGCGCCCTCCTCGGCGCCCGCTCCTTCGCCCTGCGTGGCCTACGGCACCGACGGCGGCGGGGTGGTGCTCTGGGGCGAGTCGGCCCAGGCGACCGGCTACGACGTCTACGTGAGCGCGACCTCGAACTTCAACGCGACCACCAGGGTCTTGAGCAACGTGCCTCCCTCGATGCGAAACCTGGCCTTCGTCGACAAGCTCGCCGGCGGCACCGGCCTCACCGACGGCAGCCAATACTATGTGCAAGTGGTGGCGACCAACGCCCGGGGCGATAGCACGGGGAATCCGGTCTGCTCGTTCAAAGCAGGCCAGCGCCCGAGCGATGGAACCGCCACCCCCGCCACCTTCACCGTCGGCGGCGCGGCCGGCCTGGGCGGCGCGACCGGCAGCGGCACGCTCTACGTCTTCCTGGCGGCGAAGCGTCCCGGCCAGTCGATGCCGTCGAACCTCCTCGTCCAGCGGATACCGAATCCGGCGAGCGACCAGCCGTTCTCGATCACCGGAGTTCCGGCGGGCGACTATGAGGTGGGGGCCTTCTTCGACGTCGGCTCGGACGGGGTGGTCACGGTCGATCCCACGACCCTGCCGGCGGACGGTCCGCCGCCGGTGGTCGGCATCATCGGCAACACCACGCTGGCGGCCAAGGTGATGCTGCCGGTCGCGCCGCTGACGGCGGTGGCGCTCTCCGGACATCGAAGCATTCCGGGCGGCGATTCCTACGCGGTCGATCTCAAGATCCAGCCGGGGCTGAGAGTCCCGCTGCAGGCGACCCTGGTCGGGACCCTGGCCGGCGGGACCTTCCAGGCGCAGCCGCCGAGCGATCTGCGCGGCCCCGACGGCGATCCGGCGGGCGGCGCCATTTTCCGGATGTCGGTCCCGGCGACGATCCAGAGCGGGTCGCCGGTTTCGACCACCTACCTGGTCAACGCCCAGGGCCCGGACGGCCGCATGTGCACCATGCCAGTGACCCCCTCGGCCTGGGTCACGTCAATGCCGAGGCTCACTGATCCGCCGGACGGCGCCACCGTCGGCTCGCTCACCCCAACCTTCCAGTGGTACGCTTCCAGCCTCCCTGCCAGCGGCATGCGCCAGAACTTGTCGGTGCGCGGCCCCAGCGGCGAGGTCTGGGCGATTTCGCTCGGCGCCACGGCCTCGAGCAAGGTGATCTGTCCCATCACGCTCGACAGGGCGACTCCCTACGAATGGGAGGTCTCCTTCGTCGACAGCGACGGCAACGCCTCCTCGGCAGTGGCTCACTTCGTCACACCCTGATCCCGGACCGGGGCGGCCAGGCGCAGGCGCGGTCGCGGTGAAGCGACGGTTCGCGGCCGCTCCGCCACGGAGCTCGCAGGCCGATGGCAGGTGAATCCGCGCCGGCGGATTGGCGGGGATTCGTGCAACCAATGTGCGGCGGGAGGCCAGGGCCATCCGGCCTGCGCTCCGTTTCCGACGCCGGCCAGGACGACGAGCCCGATGCCGCTTCCGCCTCGGGCGCCCCTGGGGCCGACTCGGCTGCGGCTGCAGCTCGGGCGCGGTCAGCGCACCGAAATTCCTCCTGGAGTTTCGCGCGCTTGGCAGCGCTGATCGGCAGGAGGACGCGCTCGCTGCCGGTGCATTTCCGCCGGACTGGCGCCGGCAGGCCGTTATATCTCCCGAAACCGAACGCTTCCCCGCACGCGAGGCAACCACGCGCCATGCGCAACGAGAGACGACACGCCGCACCCCTGCTATCCGCTCTGGCGCTCTTCTGTGTCTCCCTGCCGGCCGGGGCGCAGGAGGCGCAGCTCACGGTTCTCCCTCCCGCCGAGTACCAGGAGTGCCTGTACGGCCCGGCGATCGGAGGCAGCGCCGGCTACGGCGTCTACGGATACCAGCTCCTCTCCGTTGCCGGCGCGCGCCTCGGCTGTCTGGAGAGCACCGACGCCAGAAAGTGGCTCTGGCAGTGGGATGCCAACGCGGTCGCGACCGGCGGAACCCTCGCCAACACGCGGCCCTACCATCATCTGATCGGCGCGAGCGCGGCGGGTGATTTGAGCGCCGGCTACCGCTTTTCTCCGAGCTTTCGCTGGAGCCCGTACCTCGAGGGAAGCGTCGCCGCGAACCTGCGGGCCATCACCGAGCCGGGCGTCGGCTTCGGTGAGCTGCGGACGATCAACAGCCTCGACAATGTCGGCGGCCTCAATGCCGATGGCGCTCTGCGGGTAAGCGCCGGCTATTCGCTCCTCGATTCCCCGGAAATCCCAGCGCGCTATTCGCTCAAGCTGACTGGGTTCCTGCAGAGCTGGCTGCGCGGGCCGCAGGTCAACACGCCGGCTCGGGCGTTCTTCGAGGTCGGAGCCCGCGGGCAATACGATCTCGCGAACAGCCTCGCGCTCGCGCTGGAAGGTCTCGTCGGCATCGCCCCGCGCGAGAGAAATGCGGCGATGGGGACCACCACCTCGTTCACCCACTGGGCCTTCAACGCCGACGTCCGCAAGCGCTTCGGCAGCCATTTCTGGCTCTCCTTCGCCGCCTCTTTCTTCGACGACAGCTACACCATCGTCACCGCCGGCAGCTCGCAGGTGGCCCATCCCGCCGAGCCGGTTGACGTCCTGTTCGCCCTCAACACCGGGTACGCCCTATGAGCGGATTTCGCCTTTCCAAGCGCATCGTCGGCGCGGTGATTGTCGTGGTCGCTGTTTCCTGTGCCGCCACCACCGACTGGGGTTTCGGGGCCATCATCGGCATGACGACCCCGCCGGACCGGCAGGTGGACTGTCGCAAGGTGACGATTCAGGCGGAGCAGAAGGCCGCCGAGCGGAAGGCGTGCAGCTACCAGCAGGGCTCGCTGGCGAGCGACAGCCTCGGGGTCGCGGCGGAGGCGCTCGGGAACATCCCGATTCAGCACGTCATCGTGCTGATGAAGGAGAACCGCAGCTTCGACCACGTCCTGGGCAAGCTGGCCGAGCGAGGGCAGCCGGGCGTAGACGGCATCGACCCGGGCTTCGCCAACTCCGACAACGACGGCAAGGCCGTCCATTTCGAGCGCGCGACCTCGACCTGCCTGCTCGACCCGGGGCACCAGGCCGACGCGATGCAGCGGTCGATCAATCACGGGGCGATGGACGGGTTCGTCAAGAACGCCGCCGACACCACCAGCGGGCCGGTGAAGACCGACGGCCACTACGTGATGAGCTATTACGACGAGTCCGACCTGCCCTTCTACTACTGGCTGGCCAAGACCTTCGCGGTGAGCGACCGGCATTTCGCGCCGCTGCAGAGCGGCACCTTCAGCTCGCGCAACTTCTTCATGTTCGGGAGCAACCAGGGGGTGGTGTCCACCGGCATCACCTATCCGAACAAGGACCAGCCCTCGATCCTGAGGACGCTGATGGACAAGGGGTTCACCTGGGGGGCGTACACCGACCCGACGCCGGTCAACGGCAATCCGAGCCTGATTGGCGAGCCGTTCAGCGGCACGCTGGGGATGCGGCCTGATTCGCCCGGGGTGCACTCGTTCGACGACTTCCTCGCCGCGCTCGACAAGGGGACGCTGCCGAACGTCGCGTTCGTGGACGGGGTGGAGAACTACAGCGACGACCATCCGACCGCCGACCTGCAGGTGGGCGAGAAGTGGGTCAGGAACATCTACGATCACGCGATGAAGAGCCCGCAGTGGAAGAGCCTGGCGATCGTCTTCACCTACGACGAAGGCGGCGGTTTCGCGGACCACGTGAACCCGGAGCAGTTCGGACCGGCCTGCCAGGCGGCGCCGACGAATTCTCCCTACACCCTGCTCGGCGTGCGGGTCCCGCTGGTGGTGATTTCCCCCTGGGCGCGGCGCAACTACGCCTCGCACGTCGTCCACGACCACACCGCGATCACCCGGTTCATCGAGGCCATCTTCGGACTGCCGGCTTTGACCGCGCGCGACGCCAACGCCGACGCGCTGCTGGACATGTTCGACTTCACCTGCGGCCACGACCTGATGCCGGTTCCCGACGCGCCGCCGGCAGGGACCGGCGGGTGCGTCGACCAGCCGCCGTATACCGGGTAGGCCGGCGACGGCGGACGGCACCATCCGTTGCGAAAGATGGAAGCGCCTCCGTTCGGCCCGAGCGTAGAGGCGAGCTTGCGAGCCTCGAAGTCGAGGGCCCCTCGATTCCGCCTGCCCTGTGATCGTCGAAGGGCTCGTGCCGCGGAAGGGGGCGGGGATTTCCTCTTTGGATTCGCGGAATTGACGATCCTGGGCCGTCCCACCAGCGCTCACCGGCGCGGGGACGGGACAGAAGGTGCAGGCTCAGGACAGCGAACGCCTGGCCATGATGAAACTGAGCACCGCCTTGGCGCGATCGCAGGAGGTCCGGTCGCAGACCTCGACCTTGATCCCATAGCCCTCGGGGAACTGCCCGCCGCCGCCGAGCTCCGCCAGCGCCGCATCCGCCTTGAGGTCCTGCAGCTCCTTCTCGCGGATGGCCATGGTCACCAGGAACCGGCCCTCGGCGACGGTGATCTCGCAGAGGTTCTTCCCCTCGGCGTGGACCTTGAGCTTCCAGCCGTATTTCCTGCCGTGGTGCCGCCAATCCTGGTCGCAGGCCTCGGTCAGCGCGCGCACTTCCTCGAAGAACCTCCAGGATTCGCCGAGCGCGCCCCGGAGCTGCCCGTCGCCGGGTTCGCGCGACTTATCCAACAGGACGTTGGGGGTGGTCATCGGCGGCTCCTTCGACCCGGCCCGCGGCGGTAAGACGTCCGGAGCATACTCTCCTGAGGTCAGGCGAGGCGGCGGGTCGGGCGCCGCCGGCGCCGGAATTCCCGTTGGTGCTGGCGGGGTTTGCCGCGCTGGATCGCCGGGACTCGTCCGGCTCCGGTTGGAGATCCTCGCCGAGGATCGGCGCATTGAGTCGGTGGAACACCAAGTAGTCTGCGCTCTTGGGATAGAGTGCCGGTGGCCGCGAACCGGAGAGCCCTGAGGCTGTCGAAGCTGGGGACCGGATCCAGGTCGGGAGCGAGGGACGGGTCGCGAATCGCGCTCGGCCATTGGCGGAGAGGGACATCGAATGGACTGCTGCAAGCGAAGCCTGTGGCTGCTGGTGTGCCTGGCATCGGCGGCCGGCTGCGCCCGATCCGACGCAACGTCGGAACAGGTCTCCAACCTGGGCACGCTGTCGCAGGCGGTGGGTACGCCGCCCGACTCGCTTCAGGCCTGCGTCACCGGCGCGCCGTGTGCCATGCCGCTGATCGCCGCCGGCGAGTTGCACTCGGTGGCGGTCAAGAGCGACGCGACGGTCTGGGCGTGGGGCGATAATCGCTTTGGGCAACTGGGAGATGGAACGTCCACTCAGCGCAGCTCGCCAGTGCAGGTGAGCGGGCTGACGGAAGTGTCGGCCGTGGCCGCCGGCCGGTGGCACACGGTAGCTCTCAGGAGCGGCGGCACGGTCTGGGCGTGGGGCTGGAACGCCTACGGGCAGTTGGGAGACGGGACGACCACGGATCGGAGTCTGCCGGTGCAGGTG
>JBBIQS010000144.1:0-10461 GCA_037442205.1 Myxococcales bacterium | reverse complement strand
GGCACATGCCGTACGGGAAGGCGAAGCCCTCGCTCACCTTGCCGCAGCCGCCGCACTTCCACGCCAGCTGGGCCTGGGCGCAGCAGACGAACTCCTCGCTGCCCTCCACCGGCCGGTGGCACTTGGGGCAGCTCTTCTGCGAGGCGGCCGCGGAGAAGGATGCGCCCGGCGACTTGAATCCCAAGACCTGCTCCTTGGTCAGCGGCCAGGGCTTGCCCTGCTGCAGGTAGGCGGCGATCGACTTGGCCGCCCGCCGCCCGGCGCCCATCGCCAGGATCACCGTCGCCCCGCCGGTGACGATGTCGCCGCCGGCGAAGACGCCCGGCAAATTGGTGCACTGGGTCGAGTCGGGGCTGCCGTCATCGGCGGCGATGTTGCCCCACTTGTTCAGCTCCAGCCCCGGAGTGCCCTTGGTGACGATGGGGTTGGGCTTGGTGCCCAGCGCGTAGATGACCGTGTCGCAGTCGAGCTCGACAAACTCGTCCAGCGCGACCGGCTTGCGGCGTCCCTTCTCGTCGGGATCGCCCAGCGCCATCTTCTGCACCTTCATCCCGGTCACGTTGCCCTCGGGATCGGTGTGAATCGCCACCGGGGTGTGCAGGAAGAAGAACTCGATGCCCTCTTCCTTGGCGTGCCGCAGCTCCTCGATGCGCGCCGGGGCCTCGGCCTCCGACCGCCGGTAGACGCAGCGCACCGTCGGAGCGCCCAGCCGCTTGGCCACGCGCAGGCAGTCCATGGCGGTGTTGCCGGCGCCGATGACCACCACGCTCTTGCCGACGTTGATCGGGGTGTCCTGGTACGGGAACTTGTCGCCGCCCATCAGGTTGATGCGGGTCAGGAACTCGTTGGCCGAGTAGACCTGGCTGGCGTACTCGCCGGGGATTCCCAGGAACGCCGGGGCGCCGGCGCCCACGCCCAGGAACACCGCGTCGTAGCCCTTCTCCTTGATCAACTCGGGAACGGAGAAGGTCTTGCCGATGACCTTGTTGGTCTCGATCTTGACGCCCAGGTCCCGGATCCCCTGCACCTCGCGCTCGATGATGTCGCGGGGCAGGCGGAAGCTGGGGATTCCGTAGTTGAGCACGCCGCCCACCACGTGCAGCGCCTCGTAGATGGTGACGTCGCAGCCGTAGCGCACCAGATCCGCGGCGCAGGCCAGGCCGGCCGGGCCCGATCCGCAGATCGCCACCTTGCCCAGCGTCTTGTCGAACTTGGGCGGGGAGTTCTTCTTCGGCGGGGCGTTGTCGCCGACGAAGCGCTCCAGCCGGCCGATGCCCACCGACTCCATCTTCTTATTGATGATGCACTGCGCTTCGCACTGGGTCTCCTGGGGGCAGACCCGGCCGCAGATCGAGGGCAGGATGCTCGACTCGTGGATCACGTCCCGGGCGCCCGCCAGGTCGCGCACCAGCACGTGGCGGATGAAGCGCGGGATGTCGATCGACACCGGGCAGCCGGCGATGCAGGTCGGCTTCGCGCACTGGATGCAGCGCTCGGCCTCGGCCATGGCGTCCTGCAGCGAGTAGCCGAGGTTGACCTCCTTGAAGTTGCGGGCGCGCTCCTGGGCGTTGCGCTCCGGCATCTTGGTCTGGTGCGGAGGGAGGTCCTTGAGCTTCTTGTAGTTGCGCTTCTCCTGCTCGAAGAGCTGCTTCTCCAGGTTGCAGACGTGGCTGTAGTCCTCGGTGGCCCGTCCCTCCTGGCTCTTGAAGCGCTTCTGGCGGCTGAGCAGCTCCTTGAAGTCGACCTGGTGGCCGTCGAAGTCCGGTCCGTCTACGCAGGCGAACTTGATGTCCTTGCCCAAGGTGACCCGGCAACTGCCGCACATGCCGGTGCCGTCGACCATGATCGCGTTCAGGCTGACCATGGTCTTGACGCCGAAGGGCCGGGTGACCTCGACGCAGGCGTTCATCATCGGCAGCGGGCCGATGGCGACGACGAGATCGGGCTTCTGCTTCTCGCACAGCTCCTTGAGGGCCACGGTGACGAAGCCATGCTTGCCGTAGGAGCCGTCGTCGGTGCAGACCACGAGGTCGTCGCTGTACTTCTTGAACTTGTCCTCCCAGAACATCAGGCTCTTGGAGCGGAAGCCGATGATCGAGGTGGTCTTGTTGCCGGCCTCCTTGAAGGCGCGCAGCTGCGGGAAGACCGGGGCCACGCCCAGGCCGCCGCCGACCAGCACCACGTGGCCGAACTTGCCGACGTGCTGGGGAAGTCCCAGCGGACCGACGAAGTCGGCGAAGCTGTCGCCCTCGCGGTAGTTCTCCATCATCTCGCGAGTGGTCTTGCCCAGGGCCTGGACCACCATGGTGATGGTGCCCTGCTGGCGATCGAAGTCGGCCACGGTCAGCGGCACGCGCTCCGAGCCGTCGTGCAGGCGCAGCATCACGAAGTGGCCGGGCTGGGCAGCGTGGGCGACGTCGGGGGCATGGACGTCCCACAGGAAAGTGGTGTCGGAGAAGGCCTCGCGGCGAACGATCTTGTACATGGCGTCTCGTCAGGGAAGGAGGGAGCCGAGCTGCGTGCCGTTGCTATCAGTGTCCCGTAGGAAACTCAAGAGTTCCCCTGGGTTGGAACGTTCGACAGCCGTGAAAACAGGCCGGATTTCCCGTTTTCACCCGGCCGAACGGCGTGGGGCGAGCGGCAGGGAGGCCCGCACGCCGCCGGGGCGGGCGAGCCCCCGGCTTGCGGGGCGTGGACGCCGATGTTCCGGGCGGGCGCGGGGCTTCGGAAGCTCGCGGGCGGCGCTTTCAGGCCGCCGGAGCGGTGCGAATCGATGATCGGCAGCTTCCCCGCCGTGGAATCGGGCCGGCGGCGCGCCGTGCTCTCCTCTTGCGGCCTGAGGATCGATGTCGGCGGCGGGCTTGGGCCGCTGGCGAGGAGGCCCTTGGCCTTCGCCGGCTCGATCGACGGGGAGATGGGCGCTGATCCTCCTCAATTAGAACGACCCGCGCTCGAGCTCGCGGTCGATCAGCACCTGGGCGGCGAGGATCCCCTTCTCCGATGCGGCTGCGGGGACTTGGGAGAACGGCCGGTGGGTCGTGTGCAGGGCGTCCCGCCGGGGATTGCGATGCCCGCTACTCCAGTTCGAGCTCGGAGTCCCCGATCGCGACGGCCTCATCGCTCCACGAGCATCTCGCGGAGGGCCTGGAGTTCTTGCTGGAGCGCGTCGCCTGGTCCTTGCACGGCATCGGGAGAGGGTGCACAGCAACTACTGGCGGCTTGGCTACTTCTTCTTGTCGGCGTTCGGCTGGGGGAAGTCGCCGAGAGTTCCTAGTTGGCAGAGCTGTTCTTGCTCGCCGCTGGCCTTCTTGAAGACAAAGCAAGAGCCGCCAACCCGTTCCTCCGTGCCCTGAAACTGGAGTATCTCTCGGCCGACGAAGTCCCCGGGACGGACCGCCGCGTCGGACTTGCCGTCGGTAGCCAACAGGAGCTCGTTCGCGGCGCCCGAGACAATCGCGGCGATTGAGATCGAGCTGAACGGCGTCTCTTGGAAGTGCCAGGTCGGCTTCCCTGCGTCTGCCCCGGCCCGTACTGAGCCATCGACGAACCGCTGCCCATGGGCATCTGCACCACGGGATGGAGCGCCAGGGGCCGCGGCCAGAAGAAGCGACGCGGCCGCCGCTGCGAACCTAGAGATTGAAGACAAGGTCGGTCCTCCACCGGGAATTCTACCGGACTCGGGCCACGCCTGGTTGGTCGGGCCTTGGGGAAGCCAGGTTCTCGTCCCTTGAAGATGCCCAGCGACGGAGTGACTTGGTGAGTAGACGCCAGCAGGGGCCGGGGAGAGGACTCCGAAAGGCCCGATCGCCGCATGGGAACGCCGGTCCCGAGCCCAAAACCGCGGCCTTCAGGGGCAGGATTCATCCAATCGAAGACAGAGGAACGGCCCTGGCTGTCGGCGAGGCGACGACATCGCCGATTCGATGCACGCGGCACCTTCCTCGGCGGCGGGAGCGAGTGCAGGCTGGCCGCGCTTCTGACCAACCAATGGAGGGTGCAATGCCAAGACAAGCAGCGCTGTCGCCGTTGATGGAGTTCGCGCCGATGGAGAACGCCGCCGCGGTGGCGGCCAGGTCGAAGACGCTGGCCTCGCAAGACCCGGAGGCCGCGCAGGCCTTCGAGAAGGCGAGGAAGGCGATGGAGATCAATGAGCAGCAGATCAAGCCTCGGCTCGACGCCATGGGCGAGGACCTGGCGCAGCCGCGGTTCGGGCTGGCGGCGCTGGAAGGGAGGGTGCGGTCCTACGTCGGCGTGCTCCGGGAGACGATGGCGCTGGAGCGGATGCAGGCCGCGGCCGATGCGGCCACGCGGGAGAACAGCGACCCGATGTGGCAGGCCAGCGCACTGGCCAAGCTGGCGGAGAAGAGCCAGTCGACCACGCTGCCGCCGTTGGCCGAGGCGGTGAAGGAGGTGGTGCAGCAGTTGGTTGCGGCCCGGGAGCGGGTGGCCAACGGCGGCCACCCGATGTTCGACAAGGAGCTGGCCGGCTCGGCGCGGGAGGTCTGGCTCCTGCTCGACGAGGCCTACGATCACCTGGGCATGGCCCTGCGCCGGCTTGGCATCGTCGACGACCCGGTCCTCCTGGCCCGGCCCGACGTGCGCTCCTCGCTGCGGCCGGTAACGGTGTCGGCGGCGGCCAGGAAGACGAAGAAAAAGGCCAAGCAGCACGCGACCAGGGGAGCCAAGGGCAAGGGCAGCGCGCAGGGAGAGAAGACGGTGGCCAAGCCGGAGGAGAAGCCGGTGGACAAGCCCGCGGAGACGCCGGCTCAGGCCCCGGCGGCGGTTCCCGAGGGGAAGAAGGTGGCGTAGAGGTGGGGCTGTGCAGCTAAACCAATTCGGTCAGAAGCCAGCGAGGGGCTCCGGGGTGCCGGGGCCCCTTGTTGTTTGGTGCGAGCGAACCTTCCGACGACGCTTCCCCGCGAGCGCTGAGCCGCGCCGCCGGCGCTGAACCCGACGAGAGGCCTACGCGGATCGATGCTCGCTACTGGTGCAGGTCCGGGAACATCTCGCGTCAGCCCACTCGAAGGAAGATTGGAGCATCTGGCACTGCGGTAGCTCCGGACAGACGCGCCTCAACGATGAGCGCGGCCTGCAGCAGTGCCTGATGGTTCCGCTTGGCGAGCTTTTCCGAAGGCGTGTGCCAGGGAAACCGCAGGTTGATGGCCCCGCCTTCTTCATCGTAGCCGGGGAGCGGGAGTACCAAGTCAGGGTCCCGACTCAGCTTCGCCAGGTAGTCCTGGCAGCAGAGGCATAGGCTTCGCTTCACTCCACCGATCTCGGGGGCGTAGACGAAAATGCCATCTGTCACGAACCCTGCTCCACACCCGTCGCATCGGTGGATGAAGCTCTTCACGTCAGTGCGCAACAACTCGGCGCACGCAACGCACAGCTGCACATCGGCCGACTTTCGATCACCACCGCAGAGCATGCACGGCGCCTGTCCCGCGGCGCCCCGTGCCACGCGCCGCTGGTATAGCGCCTCCACGGCCGCGGCCATTTCCCGCCCGGTTGACCGGCCAACCTGCCGACTGATCAGGATGAACCCGTATGCGATGCCGGCACCGAGTATCGCGCATGGCAGGGCGTCAATCGGGCCGCCAAAGTACCCGCCGACAAGGGCACCGAGCGCGACGCCAGCGAGGAGCACGCGAAGGGGAAATGGGACCATGTCGTTCATCTGCTGTACCCCTCGATCGCTCGCGGTCGCCGCTTAGTCAGCCCGCCGATCAGCTGCCTGCGCCTTTGCCGCACCCCAGAACGCCCTCGCCGCCGGCACGTCGCCCAGGCAGTTCCCTACCATCTCCACCGTCCATCGGCTCGGGCAGCGCGTCCTGGAACTTGCTCAGCCGGTGCTCCGGTTACGCCGGGCGCCGAGCGACCGCTTCCGGTCACTGCGTCTTGCGCAGAGCCCTTGCGAGGTCGGCCGAAGTGTAGACCAGCAACCCGCGTAGCCGGTCGTCGCCTGCCGGTACGCATTCGAGATCGATCTGCGTCTTGGGCCCCATCCATCTCGCGTGGAAGCGGCCGTCCGGCGTCGCCCAAGCCTCAGGCACCACGTCAAGCCGCCCAGCGAGCCTCCCCGCCGCTTGGACGCAGCCGTCTGGCTCTTCGTGGCGCTTGCCATCCTTCTCCGTCCACTCCGCGGTGACGGACGCGAGCATCTTGTTGTTGAAGATGTAGGTGACCTTCGCGAGGATGCCGACCATCACGACGCCATCATCGACGACTAGATCGTCTCCACGCTCCTTGGCGTCGACCACATTCGCCTTCACCTGCGCCTTGGACATTCGCCACGTCGCGCGCTTGTAGCCGTCGAGGGAGTATCGCCTCTGAGACCGCTTCCCCAGCCAGTACAACCCGCGAAATCAAACGCCGGCACACCCACGTGGGTCGGTTCCCCGCAGGGGATCGCCTCGGAGGCCGCTTCCCCAGCCGGTACATCCCGCGAAATCAATCGCCGACACCCCCACGAGCGCCGGTTCCTCGCAGGGGATCGCCTCGAGACCCGCTTCCCCAGCCGGTACATCCCGCAAAACCAATCGCCGACACACGCGCGACGGCCTGTACCTCGCAGGGGATGTCCCCGAGGGCCGGTTGCCTTGCTGGGGATCGCCCTGAAGACCCGCTTCCCCAGCCGGTACATCCCGCAAAACCAATCGCGGACACACCCGCGAGGCTCTGTTCCCCGCAGGGGATCACACCGGACCCCGCTTCCCCCGGCGGAGCATCCCGCAAGATCGACTGAAGGACCGCCCCCGCCAGCCAATCCCGCGCCGGGACCGATGCAGAGCGCCCGATCCCGCCTGAGAACGCCCGCTACCGCCCGCCGGCGAGCCGCGCCGCGAGCAGCAGCGCGGCCCGCATGCTGCCGGCGCGAGCGACTCCCCGGCCGGCCATGTCATAGGCCACGCCGTGATCCGGGCTGGTGCGAGGCTTGGGCAGTCCCAGGGTGACGTTCACCGCGTCGTCGAAGTGGAGCAGCTTGAGCGCGGGCAGTCCCTGGTCGTGGAACATGGTCAGCACCGCGTCGTACTCGCCTCTCGCCGCCCTTGGGATGACGCCGTCTGCCGGATGCGGACCGCTGGCGCGGATTCCCTTGGCCTTCGCCCGGTCGATCGCCGGGAAGATGATGCGCCGCTCCTCGTCGCCGAGGAGCCCGCCCTCGCCGGCAGTGGGTTCTGTCGTATCCCTCCCCGGTGCGCATCGCGCCGGCGAGGGACGCGGCGCCGTCGCGCTCGATCCCTGCCGATGCACTTGGGGACCCAAGGTAGACGACGCCGTCCGGGCTCACCGCGATGCTCGCGCCGGGTCGGGTCGTGTATTCTCACGTCGAAACTCAGCACGGGCGCTCTTCGCGGTGCTCGAGAATTCGACGACGAGGGGACACCACAATGGCTGGTCGACGAACACTACTGTTCACCGTCTTCATCGCGGTCGCTCTTGCTCCAAGAGTGACGCGCGCGGACGCCCTGGTTCCGCGGGGAACCACCTGCGGCCTCGGCCACAGCGCCAACCTTCCCAATCCGACCTGCGCCGGACGCCGCATCCAGAGGGACGCACCGAACGGCAACTGCCCGCCCGGCTGGACGCTCATTCAGATCTGCGATTTCGGCGCCAGCTCGGGCACCAACTTCTTCGCCTGCGCCCTCGCCGCCGACACGACGCTGGCGACGCTGCCGGAAGGCACTCTGTGCGGGTACGGCCACTCCGGCCAACCCTCGCCGAAGTGCCTGGGCTCGGTTGTAGAGGAAGGCAAGCCCGCGACCTGCCCGCCCGGATACGCCTACCGCGCCTTCGGCGACTTCGGTGCGTCCTCGGGCTCGGGCTTCTTCGGCTGCGTGGCCACCTCGCCCCAGCCCGCCGCCGCGGGCGGCGCCGACGGGCTCCCGCAGGGCGTGGTGTGCGGCCTCTCGCACACCTGCGGCGCCGGCAACTTCTGCGGCGCGGCGCAGGTCGGCCGGAACGGCAAGGGCTGCCCCCCGAGCTACCAGTTCTCCGGCCCCGTCGACATGGGCGCGTCATCGGGGGAGGGGCAATACTATTGCTCCCACCCCTGTGTCGCGGGCCTTACCAGCTGCGGCGGCGCCTGCCAGGACCTCACGAACGACGCGGCCAACTGCGGCGGCTGCGGCAACAGCTGCCCGTCGGGCTTCAGCTGCGTCGGCGGCTCCTGCTCCTGCGTGAGCCCGAGGTTGCTGTGCGGCGGCGCCTGTGTGGATCCGGCGGCCGGCACCAGCAACTGCGGTCCCGTCGTCCCGCGCGGCACCCTCTGCGGCCTTGGCCACACCGCCAACTTCCCCAATCCGACGTGCGCCGGCAACCGTATCCAGCAGAACGCGCCCAACGGCAACTGCCCGCCTGGCTGGACGCTCACCCAGATCTGCGATCTCGGCGCCGGCGCCGGCACCAACTTCTTCGCCTGCGCCCTCGCCGCCGACACCGTGCTGGCGACACTGCCGCAGGGCACCCTGTGCGGCTACGGCCACTCGGGCCAGCCCTCGCCGCAGTGCCTCGGCTCGATCGTGCGGGAGGGACAGCCCGCCAGCTGTCCGGCCGGCTTCAACTACACCGCCTTCGGTGACCTCGGCACCTCCGCGGGCTCGGGTTTCTTCGGGTGCGTCGCCGAATCGCCGCAGCCGGTCGCCTCGGCAGATGCCGACGGGCTCCCGCAAGGCGTGGTGTGCGGCCTCTCGCACACCTGCAGCGGCGGCAACTACTGCGGCGCGGCGCGGGTCAGCCGGGACGGCGGGGGTTGCCCTCCGAACTACCAGTTCTCCGGCCCGGTCGACCTCGGCGCTTCGTCCGGGGAGGGGCAGTACTCCTGCACCCGCCTGTGCGCGGCGGGCCTCACCAACTGCGCCGGCAGCTGCAAGGACGTCTCGAGCGACCGCGCCAACTGCAGCGGCTGCGGGCTGGCCTGCTCCGGCGGCAAGATCTGCCAGGGAGGCGCCTGTGTCTGCGCTAGCGGCCAGCTCGACTGCGGCGGCAAGTGCGCCGACCCCCTCTCCGATCCGCTCCACTGCGGCGACTGCGGCACCGCCTGCCCGCCGGCCAACGTCTGCGCCGGGGGCACCTGCGTCTGTCCGAGCCCGAGGCTGGTCTGTGGCGGCAGTTGCGTGGACCCGTCGACCGACACCAGCAACTGCGGCGGCTGCGGCGCCGCCTGTCCGCCAGGCTTCGGCTGCACCAAGGGCAGCTGCGTCTGCCCGAGACCGTCGGAGGTCTGCGGCGGTAGCTGCGTGAACCCGTCGAATGACCCAAAGAACTGCGGCGGATGCGGCCTCTCCTGCAGCTTCAACCAACAGTGCTGCGGCGGCGGCTGCAAGGAGCTCGGCACCGATCCGCTGAATTGCGGCGGCTGTGGCCGGGCCTGTCCGGTCGACTGTTCGGGCACCACCCGAGGCACCTGCGCCAACGGCGCCTGCCAGCAACTGCCCAGCTCAGCGGTCTTCGTCGAGGCCGCCGGAAGCCGTTGTGCGCTGGGAACCATCATCTACCCGGCCTACAGCCCCAGCGCGGCGACCGCTTGTGCCGAGAGGGACTACCCGGGCGCAACAGTCGGGCCCGTTTCCTCCGTGCAGCGCTTCACCTACTCCGAGCTCTGCCCTGTGGGCTCGTGCAACTCTGCCGCCGACTGCGCGAGCTGGCAGACCTGTACCAACGGCTACTGCCTCACCTGCCAGGAAAGCTCGCTGGTGGCACTGTCGGAGAGCGACGGGCTGAAGTGCGCGGAGTGGCGCTACCAGGGGTGTGTGGTGAAGACCGGGAGCTGTCGCAGCCAGCCCTCGCGAGGCGTCGTGACGATCGCGCTTACCGAGGCGCGCTCCTGTACTGCCGACGCCGACTGCCCCGCGGGTCAATGCCTCGGCGGCTGGTGCCAGCCGGTCGGCCGTCCCGACGGCGCGATCTGCAGCAAGCACGGCGAGTGCGGCTCCGGGCGCTGCGAGGGAGGGCTCTGCGGCGCCTTCGCCGGCGGGCCGCCGGCCCCCGCCGGCTGCGGCTGCCTGCGCGGCGCAGCGGGATCGGCGAGCGCCGCCTCCGCCACGGCGCCATTCGCGGTCCTGGCGCTCGTTCTCCGGAGCTCGCGACGCCGCCGCGGAGTCGAGGGCGCTGGGAGCACGGCGAAGACACGACCGTGAGCCCGAGATCTGTCCTCTCGTTCCGCCCGCCTGCGCCGCGCTGACGCCGCCACCTGAGCCTGGAGTCGAGGTCGCGGGGCGCCCAGCCTGGGACGACCGCGTTCTCGCAGGTGGTCGAGCGCTGGCTGCCATAGGAACTGGCGCCCAACGCCGCCACTTCCCGCAAAATCAATCGCCGACGCACCCACGAGGGCCGGCTCCCCGCATGGGATCGCCTCGAGACCCGCTTCCCCAGCCGGTACATCCCGCAATATCAATCGCCGACGCACGCCCGAGCGCCAGTTCCTCGCAGGGGATCTCCCCGAGGGCCGGATCCCTGCTG
>JBBIQS010000143.1:0-10617 GCA_037442205.1 Myxococcales bacterium | reverse complement strand
CCCTACGGCGGTCACTCGCGCCGGGAGCCCAGGGAGGTCGGGACGACGGTCTACTCGCCTGCCTCGATCGCCGCCCGGCAATTCGGGCGGGCGGGAAAGATGGCGAGGTGCAGGTCGGGATTGTCCTCGAGCTGGAACCCCGAGCGCCCTTGCTCATGCGCCATCCCCAGCTCGAGACGCGAGTCCTTCTGGCAGTGCGCGGTCCGATTCCGCAGGATCGACGGTCGCCAGCACCTCCAACGGATGGAGAGCTGCGCCCCGTCGACCGACTTCTCGAGCAGCAGGCGCGCGGGCAGGCGAACTGCGAGGCATCGCCTTCTGAGGCGGCTGGCGACGCCAGTGCCGCCGAAGAGGGAAGGGAAGGAAGCGCCCAGCCCAGAGGTCGAGAAGGTGTCGAAGGTGTCGGAGGTGAGGTCACGGCGGCCCGGGGCGCGAGCTGCCCACCCCCACCTGCCAGCAGCCCAAACGGCGGACGGGCTAAGTGCGGATCTTGGCTCGGGTTTCTTGGTGCAAGGCGGGTTCCCGGCGCGTCGGTCGCAGGATGGTGAAGCGGCCGGTGGCCTCGATGCGTCCCGGCGGGGAGTGGGGTATCGTCCGATCGGGATTCGACCCCGCAGTCGGCGCTGCGGTCAGGGGACCGGGGCGCCCTGCCTCGGTGCGGATGGCCGGTGCTGAGTCGCGCCGACCTCGGGAGGCGAGATGCCTGTTCAATGGTGCGCGGGGCTGGCGCTGGGACTGGCGCTGGCCGCGGCCGCGCCGAGCGCCGGCCCACCGCGCCAGGCGAAGTTCGAGCTGGCCTTCGTCGACGAGCTGAGCGGCGAGCCTCTCGAGAACGTGACCGTCCTCTGCCTCCATGCCCGCGAGAAGCGCAGGGTCGCCAAGGGGGTGTTCGTCGTCACCTCCCTCTCCGGCAGCCCGGCCCTGTCCCTCGAGGCCGACGCGCCGGGATACGTCGCGCTGAGGACCGAGCTCCACCCGTCCCGGGGTGCCTCGCAGGCGTTCACCTTCCGGCTGGCGCGCCTGGTGCCTCTGCAGGGCGTCGTCCGCGACAGCGAGGGCGCGCCGCTCGCCGAAGCGCGAGTCGAGATCCGCCGCGGACTGGAGTTCTCCACCGCCCTCACCGAGAAGGATGGGACCTTCAAGCTCGAGGCCAGGGGCGCCGGAAGCTGGACCCTGCGGGCCTTCAAGTCCGGGTACCGGAAGGAGTCCAGGGAGGTGCGCGTCCCCGAGGAGGCACCGCTCGCCCTGGTGCTCGAGCCGCTGAAGCTGGCGGTGGTGGTGCAGGTCGTGGACCGCGCTGGCCAGCCGGTGGGCGACGCGGAGGTCAGCTTCGTCGACACCGCCGCCCGCGATGGCCCGCTGCTGCGCACCGGGAAGGACGGGCTGGTGCGCTTCTTCACCGCCGATCCGGGGACGCTCGGGGTCACCGCCACGGCGCGCGGCTACCTCTGGACCAGTGCCGAGGTGGCCGTCCCCAGGGCCGAGCCGCTGCGCCTGGCGCTCCCCGACCCGGAGAGCTTCCGCGGGCGCGTGGTCGACGAGGCCGGCGCCCCGGTCGCGGGGCTCACCCTGGACTGCGGAGAGGAGGCGGTCGCCTCGACCACCGACTCCGAGGGCGCCTTCGCCGTCAGGTCCAGCAGCAACACCTGCCGCTGCACCGCGCACCTGGACGGCGCCGAGGGGAGCGGCTACTGCGTCCACCCGGAGAAGGGCCCGGAGATCACGCTGCGCAAGGCCGCCCCGCCCACGGCTCCCAGCCGCGCCACCGGCCGCCTGGTGCTCCAGGGCAAGCCCGTCCGCAATTTCCAGGTGGGCCGCGAGAGCTTCGCCTCCAGCCAGGGCCGCTTCACGGTCGAGCTGCGGCCGGGCACCAACTCTCTGAACTTCAGCGGCGACTTCGCCCCGCGCTCGCTCCAGGTCGAGGGCGTGCCGGGGACGACCCTCGAGCTCGGGGAGGTTCGCGTCCAGCCGGCGGGAGCGCTCGCGATCGAGGTGCAGGCGCCCGCCCCCGGAGACCTGACGCTCTTCGCGCCCTATCGCCCGGGGTCGCAGGTGGTGCGCCACCGGGCCCGGCTGATGATCCCCGGCCCGGGCAGCTACCGCTTCAACACCCTGGGGGAGACGACGTACCTGCTCTTCGGCGGCGGCAAGGGCTGGGCCATCGAGCCGACGCGCGCCAAGGTCGGGCTCGGGCGCACCACCGCCCTCAAGGCCAAGGTTGTGCCCGGGGCGCCGCTGGGGATCCACTGCATCGGCGACAGCCCGCTCGAGTTGGACCGCGGAGAGGAGCGCTACCAGATCCTCACCGGCCCCGATGGCGACCTCCCCGGCCTGCCCGAGGGCCGCTGGTTTGTGACCGGCGATTTCTGCCCGAGGCGGGTGGTGGACCTGGTCGCCGGCGAGGGCCTAGTGCTCGAGGACCGGCCGGAGCTGGCGGTGGTGGAGGTGCAGCTGACGGCGCCCGGGCCGGGCGTGCTCGAGCTGCGCACCGGGGGCTACGCCAGCGAGTCGAAGGTGGAGGCCAAGGTCGAGGTGGCCGGGACCGGCAGCTGGCGCTTGAGTCGCCTGTACGAGGTGCCCTACCGGCTCACCGGTTGGGGAGAGGGCTGGGCGCTCGAGCCGGTGGAGGTCACCCCGGCCGTGGGACGCCCACTGGCGGTCGAGGCGCGGGCCGTCCCCGGGGCACGGGTGCGCGTCACCTGCGACGGGCAGGACGAGTATCCGCCCGATCCACCGCCGCTGCACGTGTCGCGCGGCCAGCAGACCTTCCGCGTCGAGCACCCATACAGATTCGCCGAGGTCGGGGGCCTGCCCGCCGGGACCTGGACCTTCAGCAACATGGCCTGCCCCGACGCCACCGTCGAGGTGGTCCCCGGGCCGCCCACCGACCTTCGCTTCAAGGTCCCCAAGGCCGGTGGCGGCGGCGCCAACGAACCACCGTAAATCGGGCAGGTTGATGGCGCCGCCCGCGGTTCTTCATGCCGAGCTCCACGACGCCAGCGGCCCGACAGGGTTTCTGGGATTCGCGCGGACAGCCGCCTTGCTCCGCGGGGATTGGACAGCAGTGGTGGGCGACACTCCGCGAGACCCCGGCCCGCATTCCGCCCCGGCGTGCCCCTCGGCCTCAGTTGGTCGAGTAGACCACCGAGATGGGCTTGCCCGCGTCGTCGAGGCGCTTCCCGTTGACGGTGAAGTAGAGGCTCACGTTCTGTGGCCCGCGCAGCGAGGTGGGCCCGGCCTGCGGCCCATAGGGATCGAGCTTGCCCAGATCCAACGTGTAGCGGGCGTTGTTGCCGCTGCGCGTATCGAGCGCAACGTGCTCGACTTTCTCCGGACCGCCGCCCGTCGAGTAGTGGGCCTCGAGGTCGAGCTGCTTCCAGAGGTTCGGGTTGTCGAAGTCGGTAACCCCGGGCTGCCACACTTCGAAGCTGATCTTGTGGGAATCGGCACGCTGCCGGACCCAGCTGTCATAGGTGATCGGGCCGGCGAGCGGCTTGGGCGAGCTGGGCCCTCCGCGCGAGAGCTGCACGGTGAGGTTCCCGACCCAGGCCGGTTGCGTTTTCCCGCCGGAGGAGGTGCCCTTGGCGGAATCAACGGGCTTCGGGTCGAAGCTGTCTTGCGGCTTCTTCGGGTGCTTCGGCTTGGCCTGGTCGGAAGAATGGGGCTTGGCCACGCTCGCCGACTTGGGCTGCTTGATCGAGCTGCTGTGGTTGATGCGCATGAGGCAATCCTCCGTTTCGGTGAACGGCGAACGCTACCTCTCTCCTGGATCGCGCGCCAACCCGACGGCAGAGGTATCGGAGGGGAGAGCGCCCAGGCCGGACTGGGCAGAGCTGATCGGGCGGGCGAGGTCGGCAACGATGTCCCGACCTGCGAGAGCCATGGGGGCACGAGGAGGGTGACGGCATTCGTGCCCGATTCGAAGCGGGCCTGCGAGATTCCGGTCGGCACGGAGTAGGCTGTGACGCGATGGCCGAGGAATTCGAGACGCGGATCCGACAGTCTTCCACCGAGGATCTGCTTCGCATGGTGGGACTCGAGCGCGGCGACTACCGCGCCGAGGCGCTGGCCCTCGCCGAGGCGGAGCTCGCCTCGCGCCAGGCCCTGCCGCCGGCGAATCCGCCGGAGCCCGCCGAGCCGTCGCAGCGCGCCCCGGTCCTCGGGATTCTTCTCGCCAACTTGGCCCGCCAGGGCGTCGCGTGGCTGGGCGCCAAGCTGCTGGCGGCGCTCGCTGTCCTGGCTCCCGAAGTGGTGTCGGCCGACGAAAGAGGTCGCATTGGATGGCGGGTCCGTCTGGGGCTCTTTGGATCGGCCTTTCGCGTGGGCGTCGCGCTGGCGCTGCTCGTCCTGGGGAGCATCGACTATTCCTTCCTCTCCGGCCCGGGCCAGAACAACGTCAGCGGCGGGCTGGTGGTCGCCGTGCCGATCCTGGTCCTCGCCCTGACGGCCGCCGAGGCGACCTTCGCCGGCCTGCTCTCCGCGCTCTCCCCGCCTCGCATCCGCCGGCCGTGGCTGCTCGTCGGCGCGGCGCTCGCGCTGGTCAATCTGGCGGCGGCGCGCTCGCTGTCGAGCGAGCTCGGGTTCTTGCGCCGGCCCCTGGTCCTCTCGGCGGTCTACGCGCTGGCGATCTCAACCCGCCGGCGCGGCAACGCCGTCCTGTTCCTCCCGCTCGCGCTCATCGCGGCGCGCCTGGCGATCTGGGGGCTCTCCCGCGCGCTGCACTGAGCGAAGAGCTTTTCTCTGCGGCTCGCGGGCCGGCCGTATACACGGCCACGAGTTGCAGTGCGCCGAGCTGATTGAGGAATTCGCTGCCGCCGAAGCCGCCGGCCGGCTCGGAAATCAGAAGGCCAGATCCACGCCGGCCTGCACATAGACCGTTCGGCTCCAGGGCCGCCCGACCACGAACCCTTCCGACTTCGTTCCGGCCAGGATCCTGGGCCGCACCGACTCGACGATCCTCACCGCCAGCTCCAGCTCGATCAATCCTCCGAAGGCGCGCGTGGGAACCGTCGAGGGAGGCGCATTCGCGCTGCCTGGGTCAACGGTTGATGGAAAAACCAGCCCGACGACAGGCGCATAGCGCGGCTCGGTCCACAGCTCGGCCCGCGCGCCGAGATCCAGGCGAGGGAAGATTTCCCGCCAGGTACCGCCGATCGAAAAGTGCAGGGGCAGCACCCCGTCGCTGGCGCCGACGAGCAGCTGCGCCTCGGCGACCGCTGCCGGCCAGGCCAGATAGCCGAGCACCCCCAGCTCCTCGCCCCACGGCGCCATGCGAAAGGCCGAGCGCGCCAGCAGTTGGGAAGCTCCGAGCCTCAGCGTCGGCAGCGGCCCGGCCCTCTCTCCCCAGAGGAGATGGCGCAGGAAGTAGTCGTAGGCCGACCAGAGGACGACGGGATCGAGCAGCCACTGCGCGCCGTTCTTCCAGGGCTCGGCGTGCCGCCAAGCGTTGGGGAGACCGCTCAGCCAGTACTTGTATCGGGCCCAATCGTTCTGAGGAGCAAACTGCCCTTTGAGCAGCCGCCCCAGCCCGACCGCCGCGCGTCCCATCGCCACTGCCTCTGCGAGCCGCTCCCATTGGCCGGAGAGCAGCGCCTCGCGCTCCAACTCGTGCACCAGCAGCTCCTCCGCGTGCTGCCCCTCGGCAATGAGGACTGCGTCCTCGGAAGCGGACAGTCTGCTCTGGTCCACCCACACCGATGGCTGGGGCAGCCAGCGGTAGCTCGCGGCGAGCCCGTGCTCTCGGCCGCGGTAGCCGTGCCCGAAGACCTCGTGCTGCACCACGATGACCGCGATCGTCAGCGGCAGGTCGGCCAGGAGCGCTCGACCCAATCGCGCGGACGCGGCCAGCGCGTCGCGGTCCTGGAGAACCTCGTCGAGGAGCGCGTCCAGTCCGCGGTCGGCCAGGCGCACCGCACTCGACAGATCGCGGGCGCCCATCTGCCCGGTCAGCGTCGGGTCGAAGACCAGCGAGTAGCGCTCGGCGGCATTGGCCGCGGCGGGGAGGGCGAACAGCAGCGCGCAGCCGAGCGCCACGACCGGCGGGGGCCGGCTGCGGCACGTGCGAGCCAGCACCCTGGCAATTCGCTGCTTGAGCCCAGGCGGAAGCTGGAGCGTGGTCGTCGAGGCCATGATTCGGTTTACCAAGGAAATACCTTGGAGAGGTGACGTTCACGGCGCGGCGCCACCAAGGCAGGCGGAGCTCGATCGGTTTCCCTAGCGCGAGGCCTCGCGCAGCGCCTTCCGCTGCTCCGGCGTCAGGGCATTCTTGATCCGCACCAGCATCGTCAGATGGGCGGCCTTGATCTTGTTCTCGGCCGCCATGATCCGCTCGGCAACGGCCAGCGCCTGGGCTTCGTCGGTCTGGTCGGCGTCGAGCAGCTTGGCGAGCTGCTCCTTCTGTGCGCCCAGCTCCCACTGCAGCGGCTGCAGCTGAGCCTGCGCGCGCTCGACCTCCTTCTCGATGGCCGACTTCTGCTCCGGGCTCAGGGCGAGCAGCGCCTGGCGCTCCATGATCAGCTCGGGCGGGAAGACGCGCTTTTCGATCTCGCTCGGGCCCGCTCCCTGGGGTGCGACCGCGGTTACCTTGGTGTCGCCGGGCAGGGGCCTCTGCCTCGAGCACCCGGCGCCCGCCATCACCAGCACCGCGGCCATCAGCATGATTCGACGCATGGCAGGTTCCTTTTTACTCGAGGAAGCCGCGGCCGGCCGCGGCGGGCATGGGGAGCGAAGCGCAGGGGCGAACTGGCTTCAAGAGGAAGTCGAGGGGCGCATGCTCGAGCGCCAGGGCAGGCCGCGGGCTCTCGATGTCCGCCCCCGGCCTGGCGAGCACCGCCAGGAGCAGGAGGGCCGCGCAGGTCGCCGCCGCTGCCGCTCCCGCCAGCCACGGCCGCCGAGAGGGCGCGGGCGCCGCGGCGCGCCACAGGGAGCGGAAGGCTGGCGACTCGGCTTCGTCCCGTTCCCTCAGCACCTGGAACCGCTGCCGCAGATCGCGATCGGCTTCGTCGCTCATCGCTCAACTCCCTTCGGGCGCAACCTTTCGCCCAGGTTCTTCTTGCCGCGTTCGTAGTGCTGCCGGGCCGCTCCGACCGAGACGCCCATGATCGCGGCGGCCTCGGCGACGGTGAGCTCCTCGTAGAAGACCAGGTGCAGGACCTCGCGCTGCCGAGCGGCGAGGCCGGCCAGCGCGCGCGACAGCCTGGCCTCCTCTTCGCGGTCGGCCAGCGCCTGGTCCGGGCCGCGCTGAGCTGGCGGCGGATCGAGGGCGGGCTTGTTTCCGAGCAGCCAGCGCGTCCAGGCCCAGCGTCGCTGCTCGAGCGCGGTCAGCCGGATGACGCCGAACAGCCAGGTCTTCACCGACGCGCGGCCGTCGAAGCGCACCTGCCCGGAGAGCACTTTGCAGTAGGCCGCCTGCAGCGCTTCCTGCGCCGACTCGCGGTCGCGCCGGCAGCAGGCCAGGGCCCAGCCGAAGCTCGCGGCGTGCAGGGCCTCGAGCTCGCGGACGAGGTCGTCTTGAGGCGCTGCGCTCGGGGCGGGCTCGCTCATCGCGGTAGGGGGACGCTGTCACCGGCGGACCCGCGCCGTCAACGGGCGACGGCCGAGCGCCGCCACCTCGCCAGCGCGGTGATCGCGCGCCACAGGCCGAGCCCGAGCAGCGCCAGGGCGAGCAGGGTGGGCGCGGTGGCGGCGACGAGCGAAGCCAGGCCGACGCCCAGGCCGGCCACGGTCTCCAGTCCCGCCCGCGCCGCCGAGGAGAGGCTGGCGACCGGCGTCTTCCACGCCGGAGCGTGCTGGCTGAGGAACAGGCTCACCGCCGCCATCTCGACGCGGGTCTCCAGCGCCTTGGACTGCGCCTCCAACCGCTCGACCGACTCGCGCACTGCCGCCAACTCCTTCTCGACCGCGATCACGTCGGCGAGCGTTCCGGTCCGCTCGTCGAGCAGCCGCAGCAGCCGCTGCTCCTGGGCCCGGGCGTTGCGCAGCCGTGCCCCGAGGTCGAGGCGCTGGTCGGTGACGTCCTCGGCCCGCTCCGACTCGCTGACCACCTCGCCCAGCGAAGCCAGGGAGTCGCGCAGCTCGGGCAGGCGCGCGGCGGGGATGCGTAGCTCGAAGTGGATGTCGCGCGCGCCATCGGCGCTGGCGTCGAGCACGAACCCGCCCAGGCGGCCGACCTCGGAGCGGACCCGGCTCCCGGCGCCGCGGGCGTCGGAAACCCGGATCGAGGTGGCCAGCGAGACCGCGAGCGACCGGTCGGATCCTCCGGCGGCGGGGTGATCGCGCACGGCGCTGCAACCGGCGAACAAGGCGAGAACCGTGGCGACGTGGACGCGCTTCATGGCAATGCCTCCGTTTGGAGTTCCCGCATGAGTGCCTCGCCGGAGCCGGCCATATGACACGGCCTGCCGCGCGCTCGCGCGATTCCTTGAGAAAGGGCGTCGCCTCGAGCGGCGCGCCTCGAGGATCGTTGGACTCCAAACCGACCCCGGCCATAATGCTGGCGTCCTCGATCCCGGGAGGAGCCGATGAACCGCTTCGCGCCGCGAGCCCTGCTCGCCCTGGCCCTCGTCTCGAGTGCCTGCAGCGCCCCGCAGATCAACTACGTCGGCAAGCAGTGCTCGGACGGCCAATGTCCCGGCGGGCTGGTGTGCGAGCCGGCGACCAACACCTGCCAGCAGGCGGCGGACGGCGGCAGCCAGCCTGAACCGGACGCCGGATTTGTTCCCACCCTGAGCCTGTACCCGGCCGACATCACCTTGCTCCCCGGAGAGACCTTCAAGTTCACCGCGGTGACCGGCGCCAACTGCGGACCGGTGAGCTGGTCGGGCGCCGGCGGGAAGCTCGGCATCGACGGCAGCTACGAAGCTCCGAGCGCGCCGGGGAACTACACGGTGCAGGCCCGGCTGACCAACTACCCCGAGGTCACGGCCGAGGGCCGGGTGGCGGTGGTCAACGGCGGCTCGCGGAATACCATCTCCGGGACGATCAGCTACGTGGGGCAGCGCAACAAGACCGGGCGCATCTTCATCGAGGCACAGGAACAGAATGGCCAAACCCTGGCCTCGACCTCGATTCCAGGCCCCGGCAGGTACCTGATGCGCGGCGTGAATCTCAACCGCACCACGGGCATCGTCCTGCGCGCCTGGATGGACACCCTCGAGACCGGCCAGTTCAACCCCGCCGCCGATCCCATCGCCGTCCTTTCCGACGCCCCCGTCGGCGGAGACCTGGGGGCGGACCTCCGCCTCGACGATCCCATGGCCGTGCCTCCGGGGACGCCGGATTTCCAGGGCATCCACACCGGCGATCGCGTCGCGCTGGTGATCTACCAAGAGCCATCCGGCATGATCTCCGCCGATCACTACGAGCTCTCGGTCTTTCGGACGTCGATGCCGACCCAAGGCTCGGCGGTGCTCACGCGGACGGTGCGCGCCGGGATGAATCCTCCGATCATCCTGGTCGACTTCGGCCAGCTCATGGCCCAGGGAGCGCCCGCGGAGACCTTCTATTTCGCGCTGCGAGGCATCCTCGACGGCCAGGCGGGACCCTATTCCAGGTCGATCGGCCAGAGCATCTCCGGCTCCCCCACTCCCAATGCCGCGACCCTCACCGGCGTCATCGATCTCGCCGGGCTGCTGACCTCCCAGCCGTTGTTCGTGGCGGCCTTCGAGCCCAGCACCAACGGCCCGCCGGCGGCGATCCACATCGGGCGCGTCGACAGTCCGAGGGGCCGGGTCACCTACTCCATTCCGGTCATGCCCTATCCCCAGCTCGCGGTGGGAGCGATGATCGACCTCGACGGCAACGGCGAAATCGCCCCCACCGAGCCGATGACGGTCCGCAGCGACGTGGGAGCGCTGGTCGATGGCCCGGGATTCGGCGGAACCCAGGTCGTGCACGACATCGTCCTCGAGAAGGGCCGGGGGTTCGGCCGCGCGCTCTCCGACGTGGTTTACGACGTCAACGGCCAGGCGCTGATCGGCGCCGGCGTCATGTTGCGGGCGATCCCGGGTAGCCAGCGCATCGTCCGGGCCAGCCTGGGAGCGGGAGCGGGCGCTGAATCCGGAAACGTGCCCATCGATCTGGCATTGCAGAAGCAGGGCGATTTCTTCCTGTACCTCCCGGCGGACCTCAGCAGGCCGCCAGCCGCAGGCGACCAATACCGGCTGGACGTGACCTACGCCGACGGCATGACCATCAACGAACGGGTGAGCGTCGTGAGGGTGGGGGCCTTCAACGAGGCGCCGCAGGCCCAGCCCGTCGACTACACGCCGAACGGCGCCCAGTTCTCGTGGATCGAGACGCCGTTTGGGGCGCACACCCACTTCCTGCGCCTCGGCCGCGCCAGCTACACCTTCTGGCAGGCCGACCAGATTCCCGGGCCCAGCTCCACCTTCGACTTCGACCTCTCACAGTTCGGGCCCGGCCCGTACCGCTGGACGATCGGCGCCGCGGACGAGAGGGGAAACCGGGTGGCCACCATGGCTGAGTTCCTGTACTAGCCGCGCCGGGCCGCGCGACCTCGCCGGAGGCTCGGGAGGATGAGGGAGCCTCGCCGCGTCCTTGATAATCGCCCAGCGCGGGTGCCTCGTGGGATGCATGCGCGCCAGACATCTCGCCTTC
>JBBIQS010000142.1:0-10984 GCA_037442205.1 Myxococcales bacterium | reverse complement strand
CTTCCGATCTCGCAGCAAGGCCGAAACGACTGCCAAGGAGCTGAGCGAGCAGGCCGATCAGATCGGGCGCGAGCTCGCCGAGGCCGCCGCGGCCCGAGCCGAGCAGCAGGCCCGCGCGGCCCGGGAGCAGGCGGAGCGCGAAGCCGAAGAGGCGATCGAGCTGGCGCGCAAGCAGGCGGCCGAGCTCGAGGCCAGGCGGGAAGAGGAGCGCCAGGCTGCCGAGCGCGCCCGTGCCGAGAAGGCTCGCCTCGCCGCCGAGGAGGAGCTGGCGCGCCGCCGCGCCGAGGTCGCCGAGCGTCTCGAGCGCGAGGCTCGCGAGCAGTTGGAGCGCCAGGCGGCGGAGCGTCGCGCTCAGGAGGAGCTGCGCGCCGCCGAGGCCGAGGCTGCCCGCAAGGCCCAGGAGGAAGCCGCGGCGCGGGCCGAACAGGAGATCGCAGGTCGCTCGCTCGAGCAGGAGCTCTTTGACGCGCCTGCCGAGCAGGCTCCGCAGGGCTCGCTCGAACCGATCGCGCCACAGGCGGAGAACGCCGCAGCGGCCGAGCTGCCTACGCTGGATGAGAACGGCCAGGTGACCGGCGCCGAGCTGGCCGCCGCCCCGCCGCAGGCAGGCTTCGAGATCGCCGGGGAAGTGCCGGAGCCGGCGTTCCAGCCCGAAGGCGCGCCGGCCGTCGCCGTCGAGCCTCTCGCCGTCGAGGCGACTCCGGAGGCGAGCGCCGAAGCTCCGGAAATCGCCGCCGCCGAGGCGCTGGCCGGCACGCTCGACTTCGCCAGCCCGTCCGCGGAGGACGTGGCGCTCGAGGCCGGCGCGCTGTCCGACGAAGGCTCGGGCCTGGCCGCCGCCCGCGATCGCGCCGAGGCCGCCCGGCAGGCCCGGCTCGCCGAGGCCCGCGACCGTCAGCGCAACCAGACCCCGGTCCCGGCCGCGCCGCTCGCCTTCGAGCCCCACCGGGTGCCGCCGCCCGCTGCCGAGGCAGCCCCCGCCGAGCTCGCGCCTCCTGAGCTGAACCCGGCCGACCTCGCCCCCGTCGAGCTAACTCCCGCGGATGTCGCGCCCGCCTCTCCTGAGGCGAGCCAGACGACCATCGACCTGGGCATGGAGGACATGGCCGCCGGCGAGGCCGCCTCGCCTGAGCTCCAGCCGGTGGCCGACAACTCCTGGATCAGCCCAACCGGCACGCCGGCGGGCGAGGAGCTGCCTCCGGTTGGTGCGCCGCCGGCCGCGGCCGGCGAGTCGCCGACGGGCTACCTCGAGGCGGTCAGCTCGCTGGCCCAAGATGTTGGGATGCCCGAGCAACTGGAGCTGGGCGAGCTCTACCCTGGGGCGCCCGCCTCCCCGGCTCCCGAGGCTGTCCCGGCGCAGGAGCCCCTGTTCGGCGCCGAAGCGGAGGCCGGCATCGCCTCGGCGGTCGAGGCGCTGGCCACCGACAGCGCCGGAGCGTCGGTCGCCCCGCTGTTGGAGGCGGGCATCTCCGCGGCGCTCGACCAGCAGTGGCCCGGCGATCAGCTCGCCCAGGCGCCCTCCGAGCCGATGCAGCCCCAGGCCGTCGCCGGCCCGGCGCATGCCCCTGCCACCGACGACGACATCGCCATCGACGCCGAGCCCCCACCCGCGGACTGGATGCATCCGCCCGAGGACGCGGTTACCGAAGATCCGCAGCGCGACGCCGAGGAGCTCAGGGCGCTAGAATTGGCCGAAGAGGGTGACGAATTGAGTGATCCCAACGAGGTCCGCGCGCGGCGCCAGAAGCTGCTCAAGCGGGCCTTCTCCAACCTCGGGGTACTCCCGTCCGCCGAGCCCAAGGTGGAGGGCGGGCGGATCGTCGAGCCTAAGGTAGAGGCGGCGCGCGGCGAGTCCAAGACCTCGGCGCCGGCCGCCATCCCCTCCGGGCCCCAGCAGCTCCCCGGCGAGATCACCGCCGAGGAGGCCATGCTGGCCACCACCATCGAGGCCAAGGCGGCGAGCATCGGCAAGATGGACCTGTTCGCGCGCCTGGGGATCCCGCGGTCCGCCGGGCGCGACCAGGTCAAGAGCGCCTACTTCCAGCAGGTGAAGATCTTCCACCCCGACCGCGTTCCCGCCTCGCTCCAGCACCTGCAGGGCAAGGTGCGGGAGATCTTCGGGGCCCTGAGCGAGGCCCACGAGACCCTGGCCGACGACAAGCGCCGGGCGGCGTACCTGACCGAGCTGAACACTCCCAAGCCGGCCGCGGCCGAACCCAGGAGCCGCTCCAGCGAAGCCGCCGACGCCTTCGCCAAGCAGGCGGAGATGGCGCTGAAGAAGAAGGAGTTCGCCCGCGCCGCCGAGCTCTTCGGCCGGGCCTACGGCGACTCCAAGAAGGCCGATCACCTGGCCCAGCAGGCCTGGGCAATCTACCTCGACCCCGAGCAGAAGTCGGCGCTGCCCCAGATCAAGAAGATGCTCGAAGATGCCCTGCGCCAGGACGCCAAGTGCGACCGCGCCGCTTATTCGCTGGGGGTCATCGCCCGGGTCGAAGGCGATCTGGACAAGGCCGAGCGCTACTTCAACCAGGCCACCATCAACAACCCGCGCCATGCCGAGGCGGCCACCGAGCTGCGCCTGATCCAGATGCGGCGCCGCAAAAAGTAGGGCTCGCCTGCCAGTCGAGCGGGCGGCCGCGCGGCCTTAGCTGCCCAGCAGCGCTTCCAGGGCCGAGCGGTCCTCGTCGGGCATGTCGACGAACTGCACGCCCATGCCCGCTTGCTCCGTTTCGCTCGGGAAGCGGCGGACCCAGGCCACCTTCGCCTGGGCGCTCAATGGCCTGGCGAGCCCGGGAACCGTCAGGATCAGGGTGAAGCGCTCGCCCTTCTCCAGCAGGAAGTCGGAGCGCAGGAAGGCCCCGCCCTGGGAGAGGTCGGCGCTGTCGAACGACAGCTCGCCGTCCCCCTGGTCGTCGCGGACTTCGAACTGCACGGCCAGGGACTTGCGCGGATGGCGTCGCTTGTCGCTCATGGCTGGAAGGGTTTCAGAGGCCCGGCCAGGCTGTCAACCGCAGCCGCGGCCGACGCGCTGCGCCGAGAGCGCTCGCGGCGCGGCCGGCCGGGCCGTTTCCAGAGGCGCGGAGGGCAGTCAGAAGCTTGACAGAACCGCGAGCCGTCTGGGCAAGATAACCGTCCGCGCTGGCGAGGTTTTTTTGCCAATTGAGGCGAGCGGCGCGACCCTCTACATGAGCCGCTCGGGAATGGTCCGGGCGGGGACGCACGAAGCCAGGCGCGACGGGAGCTGACAGTGCCCAAGCAGCATCTGTTGCTGGTAGACGGCGACATCAAAAGCCTTCGGGTGATGGAGGTGTCGCTGAAGAAGGCCGGGTTCTCGGTCACCACCGCCATCCACGGCGCCGACGCGCTGCAGAAGGTGGCGATCAGCCCGCCGGATCTGGTGATCAGCGACACCAAGATGCCGGAGATGGACGGCTTCGAGCTGTGCAGCAAGCTCAAGGCCGACGAGAAGACCTCGGCCATCCCCTTCGTCTTCCTCACCGCGCAGAAGGCCGTCGAGTACAAGCTCAAGGGCTTGGAGTTGGGAGTCGAGGACTACCTGACCAAGCCGATGTACATCAAAGAGATCGTCACCCGGGTGAAGATCCTGCTCGCCAAGCGCGAGAAGGATCAGATGGAGCGCGACCGCAAGGACGGCAAGGCGTTCAGCGGCAACCTGGGCGACATGGGCGTGGTCGACCTGGTGCAGACCTTCGAGATGGGCCGCAAGACCGGGGTGATGCACCTGCGGCTGGCCTCCAAGGACGCCAAGGTCTACTTCCGCGAGGGGCGGATCGTCGACGCCGAGTGCGGGCAGCTGCAGGGCGAGGCGGCCTTCTACCGGCTGCTCAACGCCAGCGACGGCACCTTCGAGCTGGAGTTCGTGGCCGTCGAGCGTCCGGAGAAGATCGAGGTCTCCACCCAGGGCCTGCTGATGGAGGGCATGCGCCGCATCGACGAGTGGGGCCGCATGCTGGAGCAGCTGCCGCCGCTGGCCGCGATCTTCGAGATCGACTACCGCCAGCTGGCGGAGCGGCTGGCCGAGATCCCCGACGAGATCAACGGGCTGCTGCGGCTGTTCGACGGCAAGCGCACCCTGGAGCGCATCGTCGACGACTCCGACTTCGACGACCTGGCGGCGCTGGGCGTCATCAGCAAGCTCTACTTCGAGGGGCTGATCCGCGAGGTGGGCGAGGAGAAGCCCAAGGCCTCCAAGCCCAAGGACATCGAGCAGTGGCTGCTGGTCCCGCAGGCCACTGCCAGCGGCGCCGCAGCCCCGGCGTCGCCGCCGGCTGCCCCCGCTGATGTGGCCGCACCTTCTGCGGCGCCGGCGACTCCTCCTCCACCGCTTTCTCAGGCGCCTCAGGCGGCCTCGCCGGCGACTCCTCCTCCCGCCGAGGCCGAAGCGGCCGCGGCTGCGACCTCGGCCGAGTGGTTTGCCGATCCCAAGGAGGCACAGGAGGGCCGCCGCCAAGGCTCGCGTCCGGCGGAGGTGATGATCTTTCCGGCGCGCAAGGAGGGCGGCGCGACCCCTCCTCCGCCAGCCCCGGTCAATTTCGCTCCCGCCGCGGCAGCGGGCGCCGCGGCCGCCGAGGCCCCGCGCCCGGGTGGCTTGCGCGAAGGCTGGAGCTCGTGGCTGTCCTCGCCCGAGGCCGGCGACGAGGTCCCGCGGCGCTCGCCTCCATCGCCGGCCCCTGCCGCGAACAGCGCCAGCCGCACCCCGGCCGAGATCTTCTTCGGGAGCCCGGCGTCGCAGGCAGAGGCGGCCCCGGCCGCGCCGACTCGCGCCCCGACTCCGATTCCAGCTCCTGCCCCGCAGGCGCCGCCCCCGATGCCCGCCGCCCGGCAACCGACGCCGGTGCCCCTGCCGGCGCCAGCTCCGGTCGAACCGCTGATGGCCCCGCCGAACGGCCCGGCCAAGGCGGAGCCTCCGCCGGCCCCGGTGTTCGGCGGCGCCGCGGCAGCCGCTCCGGCGGCCGAGCCTGTCCCGCTCCCCAAGCCGTCGCTCCAACTCGCCGAAGCTCGGGCCCCGGACGCCCCCGAGGCCTCCCTTTCGCCCGAGCCGGCACCGATGCCGGCAGCAGCGGCGCTGAGGCCCCCGGTCGATCCGATGGCGACCATGGCCCCGCTGGCTGCGGTGTCCAACGACAGCGCTGCCGAGGAGGAGTGGCATCGCGCGGGCCTGGGCAAGCCCAAGTCGAAGCTGGCGCTGCCGCTGGCGCTGGTGGGCGCGCTGGCGCTGGGCGCCGGCGTCTACTTCCTCTTCTTCGCCGGCAAACCAGCCGCGCATCCGACACCTCCCACGGTCGAGACGCCGAAGCAGCCGACTCCCGACGAGGTCGCCAAGAAGGCGGAAGAGGAGAAGAAGGCGGCAGAGGCGCAGGCCGCCGCCGAGGCTGCCAAGAAGGCTGAAGAGGCGAACAAGGCACCCCCTGCGGCTGATCCCGAGGCTGCCAAGAAGGCGGAAGAGGAAAAGAAGGCGGCAGAGGCCCAGGCCGCTGCCGAGGCCGAGCAGGCCAAGGCGCAGGAGAAGGCCGCGGCCGAAGCGGCTGCCAAGGCCGAGGAGGCCAAGAAGGCCGAAGAGGCGAAGGCCGCCGAGGAGGCGGCCAAGAAGGAGCCGGCCAAGCCTGCCGTCAACGAGGCGGCGTACGCCAAGCTGGTCACGACCGGAAAGCAGGCGCTCGAGAAGGATCGCCGGGACCAGGCCGCGGCCAGCTTCAAGAAGGCACTGGCGGTCAACGCCGAGGGCCCGGAGGCGCTGATCGGCCTGGGGCTGGCGCTGGTGGACGAGGCGCCGAAGATGGCCATCCCGTACCTGGAGAAGGGCCTGGCCAAGGACGAGACCAATGCCCGCGCCTTCGTGGCGCTGGGGACCGCCTACCAGTCGATCAACAAGAACCGCGAGGCGGTGAAGGCCTACGAGCGATACCTGGCGCTCGATCCCTCCGGAGATTACGCGCAGGAGGTTCGCACCATCCTGGACAGCCTCAAGAATGTGAAGTAGCGCATCGCGACGACAGGGTGGGCGAAGGGTTTTCGAGCACGTGCTGGTCCTTGGAATCGAAAGCAGCTGCGACGAGACGGCGGCCTCGGTGGTTCGAGACGGCCGGATCGCGCTCTCCGACGTGGTCTCCTCGCAGGTGGACGTCCACCGCCGCTGGGGCGGAGTGGTGCCCGAGCTGGCCTCGCGCGCGCACGTCCTGCAGGTGATGCCGGTGATCGACGAGGCGCTCACCCGCGCCTCGGTGTCGCTGTCGGAGCTGGATGCCATCGCCGTCACCAGCGGGCCGGGGCTGATCGGGGCGCTGCTGGTCGGGGTGCAGGCCGCCAAGTCGCTGGCCTGGATGGCCCAGAAGCCGCTGGTCGGAGTCAACCATCTCGAGGGTCACCTGCTGGCGATCCGGCTCCTGGAGCAGGCCCCGGAGCCGCCGTTCCTGGGGCTGGTGGTCTCGGGCGGACACACCAGCCTGTTCGCGGTCGAGGACTTCGGGCGCTACCGGGTGCTGGGCTCGACCCGCGACGACGCCGCCGGCGAGGCCTACGACAAGGTGGCCAAGATGCTCGGCCTGCCGTACCCGGGCGGAGTGCACATCGACAAGCTGGCGCAGCAGGGCAACCCCAAGGCGATTCACTTCCCGCGGGCGGTGATCAAGAACGCCGAGCTCGACTTTTCCTTCTCCGGCCTGAAGACCGCGGTGCTGACTCATCTGCACAAGCACCCCAATCCCCAGGGGCAGGAGCTGGCCGACCTGTGCGCCAGCTTCCAGGAGGCGGTGGCCGATCCGCTGACCAAGAAGGCGATGCGAGCGGCGAAGCGCTTCGGGCTGTCGCGGCTGGTGCTGTGCGGCGGAGTGGCGGCCAACTCGCGGCTGCGGGCAGTGGCCGCCCAGCGCGCCGGGGAGGCGGGGATCGAGTGCTTCCTGCCGCCGGTCAAGCTGTGCACCGACAACGGGGCGATGATCGCCGTCGCCGGGACGCACGCCTTCATGCGCGGGGAGCGGGCCACGCTGTCGCTCAACGCCGACGCCGCCTGGCGGCTGGGAGCGATCCGATCATGAGTGGTGGAGCTCCCGGCGAGCTGCTGCGCCGCTACGGGCTGCGGCCGAAGAAGGACTGGGGCCAGAACTTCCTGGGTGATCCGCATTTCCTCGCCCGCATCGCCGAGACCTGCGCGGTGGGGGAAGGGGACGTGGTGGTCGAGCTGGGGGCCGGCCTGGGGCACCTGACGCGGCAGTTGGCCGCGACCGGCGCGCGGGTGGTGGCGGTGGAGCGCGACCGCGACCTGGTGGCGGTGCTGGAGAAGGAGCTGCCGCCCAACGTGAAGCTGGTGGCCGCCAACGCCGCCGAGGTGAACTTCCTCGAGCTGGCCGGCGGGCAGAAGCCGGTGGTCGCCGGCAACCTGCCCTATCACCTGTCGAGCTCGATCCTGTTCGAGGTGCTGGAGCAGCGCGAGCAGATCGTGCGCGCGGTCTTCCTTCTGCAGAAGGAGGTTGCCGAGCGGATCGGCGCCCCTCCCGGTGGGCGCGACTACGGGCTGCTGTCGGTGCTCTTGCAGACCTGGGCCACGGTGGACGTCGCCTTCCAGGTGCCGCGAGGGGTCTTCGTGCCTCCGCCGCAGGTGGATTCGGCGGTGGCGCGCATCGACATCCTGGCCACCCCGCGGGCTCAGCCCAAGGACCCGCAGCGCTACGTCAGGCTGGTCAAGGCCGCCTTCGCCCACCGGCGCAAGACGCTGATCAACTCCCTGCAGTCGGCCAAGGAGCTGGGCTCGCCCGAGCAGCTGAGCGCGGCGCTGGCCAGCGCTGGGATCGATCCGGTCCGCCGGGCCGAGACCCTGAGCTGCGAGGAGTTCGTGGCCATCGAGCGGGCGCTGGGCTGAAACGAGAAGCGCCCCGGACCGGAGGTCCGAGGCGCCTTCGACCTCCCGTTATGCCTAGAGATTTGCGGCTTGCTGCACCGCGGTGGCGGTGATGTCGAACGCGTTGCCGGTGGGGTTGGTCAGCCAGGCGGAGACCGAGAAGCCGGCGTAGTACATGCTCCCTGCGTCCAGCCTGATGACCAGGAATCCGTCGGAGCTGATGTACTGGGAGATGGTGACGCCCGCCGCGTAGTTGTCGGTGAAGCCGCTGGTGATGCCCGACGTGGCGGAATAGAGATAGCCGACCGCGTCGGAGTTGATCGCTCGGGCAGCCCCGTAGTTGTAGCCCTCGACCGCGATCCGATACATGACGCCGCCCTTGTCGACCAGGTTGGTCTTGATGTGGACGGTCGTCGGCGTCGAGGCCCCGGTGCTGAAGGTGAGGAAGTCGCGCTTCACCTGTCCGTTGGCGGTGGCGATGCCGCCGGTGAGATGCAGCGATTGTTGGGGCTTGTCCGTCCCGATGCCCACCGAGCCAGCGGCGTTGACGAAGATGCCTGGAGCGCCGCCGCTGGTGAGTACGCGGGCGACCGGCTTCTGGATCGTGTAGCTCGAGGGTGAGGTGATCGCCGGATAGACGGCCGGCGAGACGCTCACCGTCGAGTCCGAGTTCACCAGGATCACGACCACCTTCTGGTTGGCGACGGTGATGATGTCGCCGACCGCGACCTCGGTGAGGAACTTGGTGGTGGTGCCGCCGTTGAGCGAGGTCCCGTTGGCCACGCCGGTGACCACGCCCGTTCCCGCTGCGGCCGCGGCGCCGGTGACCGCGAGGCGCGACTGCGAGTTGGCGGTGCCCACCGACAGCGCCCCACCGATGGTGCCGTTGTTGGCGATGTTGAAGGAGGCGTTGGCCTGCGCCGCCGCCGACTGGTTCTGGATGTAGTTGGCGCTGCCGCTGCCCGGGGCCTTGGAGTTGAAGTTGGTCCAGTCGGCGCCGGAGAGGTAGCCGTCGGTGCCGTTGCCGGCCGCCGGCAGGGTGAGGTTCGGGGTTGCGCCGCCGCTGCTGGCCAGCGGGGCAGTGGCGGTGACCGCGGTGACGGTGCCGGCATTGGGGGTGGCGCAGGCCCAGCTGCCGTTGACCAGCTGCAGCACCTGGCCGTTGCTGCAGCCGGAGGTAGAGAGGGTGATCGGCGAGCCGGTGAGCCCGGTGCCGGTGAGCGGGCCGCTGGTCAGCACCGCGCTCAGGGTCTCGGTGCCGCAAGTCCAGTCGGTGCCGTTCCACCGGAGCAACTGGCCGGCGGTGCTGCAGCCGCTGAGCTGGGCGTAGGAGACCTTGCCGCTGGAGTCGGTCAGGGTGCGGCCGTTGACCGAGAGCGAGGTGGCGGCGACCGTCCCGGTGACGCTGCGGGCCTCGCCGCAGACCAGCGAGTAGGGGACTGAGCCGACGACTTGCCTCGGGGAGAGCGCGGTGCCGGCGACCGCGAGCTCCAGGAAGCGATCGCCGGTCAGCTCGGCAGAGGTGAGCGGGGTCTTCGAGCCGAGCATGACGGCGTAGTAGCCGTCGGACAGGGCCACGGTGTGAGTCTCGGTCCAGACGCTGCCGCCGGCGGTGGCGGCGTCGAAGAGGGTGAAGGTCAGATCCTTGGTGCCCGAGGACGGGGTGCCGTCGGCGTTGAGCAGCCGGCCTTGGTAGCTGACCTGCGAAGGCACCTGGGACAGCGCCAGGGCCGGGAGGAGAAGGGCAAGCAGAGCGAGGGACCGCATCGAGACTCCTAGGCGAAGGACGAGCAGCAACCAGCGGGACTGATTGCCGACTCTGAGAGACTACTCTTGTTTCGGCGCCGGGCCATCACAGCCCGTGAAATCGCAGCGGGCACCTCGATGGCTGATGCAGAGACGCCCTGGACCGCAGCCGGCCCGGGGCGCCTTCAACTCCCTGCAACGACTAGAGATTGCCGGGTTGCTGCACCGCGGTGGCGGAGATGTCGAACGAGTCGCCGGTGGGGTTGGTGAGCCAGGCGGAGACCGCGAACCCGGCGTAGTAGAAGCTCCCTGAATCCAGCTTGATCACCAGGTATCCGTCGGAGCTGATGTACTGGGAAACGGCCACGCCGCCGGAGTAGTTGTTGGTGGCCGGCTTGGTGATGCCTGGCGCACCGGAAAAGAGGTACCCGACGGCGTCGGAGTTGATGGCTAGACCGTTGCCATAGTTGAAGCCCTCGACGACGATCCGGTACATGACGCCGCCCTGGTTGACCAGGTTGGTCTTGATGTGGATGGGCGTCGCGGTCCCGTCCACGGTGTTGAAGGCGAAGAAATCGCGCTTCACGCGTCCGTTGGCGGTGGCGATTCCACCCGCCACGTGAAGGGGCTGGTGCGGGGTGTTGGTGCCGATGCCCACTCGCCCCTTGCCGTCGACCATCATCGCCGACGCGCCGGTGTTGGTGTTCACCCGCGCGATGGTCTTGAGGATCGAAAACGAGCAGGAGCTCAGCGCCGGCGAGGCTGCGGGGATGACCGTCGCCGACGTGTCGCTGGCGACGCCGGTGATTCGGAAGGTCTGCCCGGCGCCGCTGACGCAGGCGCTGGTGGTGATGAAGTCGCCGGGCGCCAAATCGGTGGCGAAGAGCGTCCCGGTGCCGGTGATCGTGTTGGTGCTGACCGCGGCGTTCACAGTGCCAGTGCCACTCGCAGCGGCCGCGCCCTGCACGCCCAGGCGAGCGCCAGGGGCGGTGGTTCCAAGTCCAGCGGTGCCGCCGATGGCCATCGACGCGTTCTGCAGCGCCGCGGTCTGGTTCTGGATGTAGCCGGTGCCGCCGGTGGCCGGCGCCACGGCGGCGGCAGAGGTTCCGGCGGCAGTCAGGCGGCCCTGGGCGTCGACGGTGAAGGTCGGGATCTGCGTTGCCGAGCCGTAGGAGCCGGGAGCGACGGCGGTGTTGGCCAGGGCGATGGTGCCGCTGCCGGTGATGATGCCGCCGGTCAGGCCGGTGCCAGTTGCCACGCTGGTGACGGTGCCCGGGTTGACCGAGTCGGTGCCGCAGATCCAGCGGGAGCCGAGGTTGTCCCACTTCAGCACCTGCCCGTCGGCGCAAGCCAGGTTGTTGGGCATGTAGCTGAGGTAGCTGC
>JBBIQS010000141.1:0-11208 GCA_037442205.1 Myxococcales bacterium | reverse complement strand
GCGCCGCGCCTCCCAGACGATGCCGTCCACCGAGTCCACCAACTCCTCGAAGCGCCCCCGCAGATCGCCGGCGGCGCGCCGCGTCTCGCTCAGGTCGAGCATCAGCCCCAGCAGCTGCCCGCCGAAGATGCGCAGCTCGGCGCGGAAGAGGTGCTCGGCGCCGGCGGCGTCGATGGCCCGGTGCTGCAGCTGCTCCTCTCCACCTTCGCGCGCCAGGCGCTCAGCCACCTGCCGGAAGTTCGGGCGGTCGTCGGGATGGACCAGTGCGCAGGCGCCCAATGGGTGATTGAGCAGGCCGTCGAGCGGAAGGCCGAGAAGGCTGGCGGCTCGGGAGGTGGCCGTCAGCAGCCGCAGCGAAGCGGGCTCGGCGACGAAGGCGATTCCCACGCACGCCTCGGGAGCGAACGCAACAACGCCGTCGCTGGTGCCGCCAGTACTCATCCTCACTCCCCGCACGCCTTCCAGCCCCAGTTAAGGATCAGACGAAATAGAGCGCGGCCTCGGTGTGGAAGTCCAGGCCTCTCTCCGTCAGCTTCAACCGGGACCCCTCCCGCGAAGCCAGGCCACGCTCGCACAGCTTGAGGGCCTGGTCCAATATCGGCTCTCGATCCTGCTCGAGCTCCTCGCAAACCCGGGCGAGATCCACGCCCTCCAGCATCCGCAGCCCCATCGCCAGCCGCTCGTGGAGCAGGTCGGCCGCAGTCAGATCTTCACTCCAGTCTTCGGGCCGCCGTCCTTCTTCGATAAGGGCGTAATACCGGTCGGCGCCGCGGTGATTTCCCCAGCGGCGGCCGCCCAGCGCTGGCCGCGCGGGATCGGCGAGCATGAAGCCGCAGGCGCCGGCTCCCAACCCCAGGTACTCGCCTCCCTGCCAATAGAGCGAGTTATGGCGCGCTCGGAAGCCGGGCCGGGCGAAGTTGGAGATCTCGTAGCGCTCATAGCCCTTGGCCGTCAGCTCGGCGGCGACCGCCCGGCCCATCTCCCACTGGGCCTCGTCGTCGGGAACCTGGAGCCGGCCCTCGCGCACCGACTTCGCCATCGGCACCTCCACCGCCAGGTGCTCGAGGGTGAGGGCGTAGCAGGAGAGGTGCTCGACCGAGAGCGCCGCCGCCCGCCGCGCGTCCTCGCGGGCAGCCTCCAGCGACTGGCCGGGGGCGCCGTAGATCAGGTCGGCGGTGAGGTTCTCGAAGCCGGCCTTGCGGGCGGCCTCGAGCGCGGCCAGGGCCTCGGCGGCCGAGTGGCGGCGGCCCAGGGCGGCCAGGGTCCGGTCCTCGAGCGACTGGAAGCCGATCGACAGCCGATTGAAGCCCATCTGCCGGTAGGCGGCGAAGCGGCCGGCGTCGCTGGCGCCGGGGTTGGCCTCCAGCGTCAGCTCGGCATTGTCTTCAAAGGGAACGGCCGAGCGGATGGCCGAGAGGACCTCGTGCAGTTGCTCGGGCGCCCATAGGGACGGCGTCCCGCCGCCGATGTAGAGGGACACCGCCCGCCGGCCCTTGAGCTCGCCCTGGCGCAGCGCCAGCTCGCGCCGGACGGCGTCGGCGTAGCGCTGCTGCGGAATGCGGCTCTCCACCTGGCTGGCGAAGTCGCAGTAGGGGCACTTCGACAGGCAGTAGGGGAAGTGCAGGTAGATGCCGAGCGCCATGGAATGGAGAACCCTCGCGGCGAGGGGAGTTGTGCCGCGGGCGCATTGTAGCGGCCGGGTGCTCGCTCGGCCGTGTCTCGTGCGAAGGGGCCGCCGACCTTCTTGATCGCCCACGGCGCAGCGGAGCAAGCCGGAGACCTTCCGCTTTCAAAACCGAGCCCAAGGGAGGCGGTGGTGCTCCTCAGGAACCCGCTGCGCTGAGCCCCAAGCCATTGAGAAGGCATCTGCCTCTCGCGCCCGTGCCTCGAGCAGTGGTAAGAGCCCTGCCCTTGTTCATCCGCGGAGATGCCCCCATGACTGACATCGCTGACCCACCCGGGGACGAGAGCGCCGCATCTGCCTCTCGCGCCCGTGCCTCGAGCAGTGGTAAGAGCCCTGCCCTTGTTCATCCGCGGAGATGCCCCCATGACTGACATCGCTGACCCCCCCGGGGACGAGAGCGCCGAGAAGCTTCCCCCTTCGGTCATGGAGGCGGCTCGCTCCAACCGCTCCAAGTGCAAGACCTGCCGCAAGGCCATCGAGAAGGGCGTCCTGCGCATCGGCTTCCTGGTGGAGAGCGACTTCTATGGGCCGGGCTACCTCTGGCACCACCTGACCTGCGCGGCCAAGCGCCAACTCGAGAAGGTCGAGGAGGCCTATGAGCAGGAGGCGTGGAAGAACGCCAAGCAGCCGCCGGAGAAGTGGCCGCCGATCGAAGAGCTGCGCGCGCTCCAGCAGAAGGCCGCCGAGGAGAAGGCGCAGCGAAAGACCTTCCCCTACGTGGAGGTCGACCCCTCCGGACGCGCGAGCTGCAAGATGTGCAGCAAGCCCATCGAGAAGGGCTCCCTGCGCGTGGTGCTGGCCAAGGAGGTCTCGTTCGGCTCGCAGGTGCGCAGCTCGCCCTTCACCCTGCACCCCCGCTGCACGGTGCCCGCCTTCGACCAGCCGGATGTCGTGACCGAGCGCGAGGACCTGCGCGGGCAACTTCTTCGAAACAGTGGCCTCGAGGCCGCCCAAATCGATGCGGTGGTCGCGGAGATAGGCGTCATTCCCCCTGCGCCCGAGGAGCCCGAGGGCCCCGAGCCGGACTGAAAGGGCGTGGCGCGTTCGTCGCGCGCGGCCGCGCTCCCTCTTGGCAGGATCCCCAGCCCCACTCGGAAGATGCGATCAGCTGACGAGGGATTTCTCCGTTTCCGCGCCATGCCCGAGCGAGACCCCATCGAAACACTCACAAAACGCCTCATGGCCGGGGCCAGCCCCGCTGAGAGGTCAGCGCGCGGCGCGCGCGACCACCGCGCGACCACCGTTCGGCGCCCGGACACGCGCCCGGCGCCCGAGCCGCGCGGGCCGGATCGCCCGGATCAGCGCGTGCACCTCCGCCGACGCCGCGCGCGTGCCGCCGTACGCCAGCCCAACGGTGCGCTCGACGTCCACGCCCTCGACCGCGCGCACCGCGACGCCCTGGCCCTGCCGCGCGATGCCCTCGGGAAGGATCGCGATGCCGACGCCGGCCGCGACCAGCGCCAGCGCCCACTCCTCGGACTGCGCGATCGCCACGGTCTGGAAGTGATGGCGCACCCGCGCGAACAACTCGCGGTGCTCGCAGTGACAGCGATCGATGAGCGGCAGCCCGACCAGATCCGCGGGCCGCAGCCGATCCACGAGCGTCAGCGGATGGGTCGCAGGCAGCGCGACCACGAAGCGCTCGCGCCACAGCGGCACGAACGTCTCGCGCGCGGTCACCGCGGCGTCAGCGACCACGCGCGCATCGCACGGCTCGTCGTCGCCGACCAGCCGCAGATCGATCGCCGGCGACGACGTCACCGGCGCAAGCAGCGCCATCGTCCTCGGGATGTCGAGCGTTCGCGCCAGCCCGATCGTCAGCGTGCGGCGCGGCGGCGGGGCGCGGAACAGCCCGCGCAGCGCCTCGCTCTCGTCGAGCAGCCGGCGCGCGATCGGGTGGAGCTGCTCGGCTGCCGCGGTCGGCGACACGCCTCTCTTGTGGCGCAGGAACAGCGCCGCGCCCAGCTCGTCCTCGAGCCCGGCGATCGCCACCGACATCGACGGCTGCGACACCAGGCAGCGGCGTGCCGCCGCGGTCAGGTTGCCGGTCTCGTACACCGCCGCGAAGTACCGGAGGGCGCGCAGATCCATAGCTGTAGTCTATGACATCTCTAGGAAGACGGTATTTTTGGAATGTCTCGCAGCGTGGGAAGACGGGGGCATGCGCATCCACCACCTCAACACCGCGACGATGTGCCCGGTTGGCAAGCGCCTGGTCAACGGCACCGGCTGCGTCCTCGCCCGCGGCCGCCTGGTCTGCCACACGCTGCTCCTCGAGACCGCCGACGGCCTGATCCTGGTCGACACCGGCCTGGGCCTCGGCGACGTCGAGGCGCCGCGCCGCCTGGGCCAGCAGTGGGTCTTCCAGGCGTCGCCGCGCCTGGACCGGACCGAGACCGCCCACGACCAGCTCGTCGCCCGCGGCTTTTCCATCGACGACGTTCGCCACGTCGTGCTGACCCATCTCGACCTCGACCACGCCGGCGGCATCCCCGATTTCCCGCGCGCGCGGATCCACGTCCATGCGCGCGAGCACGCCGCCGCGATCACTCGCACCATCCCGACCCGGCCGTGGCGCTACATCCCCGGCCACTTCGCCCACGGCCCGAACTGGCGCACCTGGGACGACGGCGGGGAGCGTTGGTTCGGCTTCGAGGGCGTGCGCGCGTTCGACGATCGCAACCCCGACATCCTGCTGGTGCCGTTGCCCGGCCACACGCCCGGCCACAGCGGCATCGCCGTGCGCGATCGCGAGCGCTGGCTCCTGCACGCCGGCGACGCCTACTTTTTCCACACCCAGATCGACACGCCGCCCGTGCCACCGCCGCTGGGCCTGCGCATCTTCCAGCGCCGGGCCAACAGCGATCGCGCCGCGCGCATCGCCAATCAAGAACGCCTGCGCGCGCTCAAGCAGGCGCACGGCGACGAGATCGCCATCTTCAACGGTCACGATCCTTTCGACTTCGACGCGGCGATGGCCGCGACCGAGGCGCGCCCCGCGGACTGCCTGAACGGCCCAGGCCAATCGGAATCGGCCTGATTCCGTTGCCAGGGATTCTTGATTGGTTCTCGATCCAAGAAGAAGTTCGTGAGTCGGAATAGGCGGGCACCTTCAACTCCTCCCCATCGGCTCCGGAGAGGGGGGACGCGGCTCGACCACGCTCCAAGTCGCCGATGCCGCGCGCCAGAGCGTCCCTGGCCGGCTGGTCATCGAGACGGGCTCTCTCCACTCCAAGGCGCCCGGACGCGCGGCGCCAGCGCGTCGCTGCACCGCAAAGCAGGCCTGTCGTGCCGCGCGACCGCTTCGCTGCACCGCAAACTAGGCCCGCCGTGCCGCGCGACCCCTCCACTGCACCGCAAACCAGGCCTGTCGTGCCGCGCGACCCCTTCTCTGCACCGCAAAGCAGGCCTGTCGTGCCGCGCGACCCCTTCTCTGCACCGCAAAGCAGGCCTGTCGTGCCGCGCGACCCCTTCAGTGCACCGCAAAGTAGGCCTGTCGTCCCGCGCGACCCCTTCAGTGCACCGCAGCGAGGCCTCAGCGCGGCCCGCCTGCCCTTCGTTGCACAGCTAAGTGCCCGTAATCACGGGAGGCAGTCCCACTTCGGCCTCCGGGGTGTCGATCAGCTTCAGCCGTGCGCCCTCCAGCCATGCCACGCTGCGCTCGCTCGGTCGTTTCTCCTGCGAAGGGGCCTTCGCCGCTCTCGATTGCCCAGCGTTCTTGCGGGGTTGGGGGCGCGCGCTTCCCGGCTTGCGGAAGCGGCGTTACGTCGAATGAAAGGGACTGCTCAAGGCAGGGGGGGCTCTGCATGCGGCGTTCGATCCTAGGGCTCGTGCTGTTGGTCGCCAGCGGCTGCCTGGTGGAGGTCGCCGGGCCGACCTGGGACTGGACCGCCGAGGCCGACGCCCTCGAGGCGAAGGCGTTCTGCGACCGGTGGAGCCAGCTGTCGCTCGACAAGACGCCGCAGGGGGCGCTGGCGCGGGCGCGCATGGCGCTGGAGGGGATGCCGACCATGGTGGCTCCCATGGCGACCTGCATCAATCCGCAGCAGCTGCGCCAGCAAGGTGCGCTGGATGCCCGGGCGGCGGTGGCCGGGCTGCCCAGCGATCCGCAGGCCTGGCTGGTGATGGCCGGCTACCAGGCGCGCTTCGCCGGCGATACCACCGAGGCCGCCAAGGCCGCCTGCAAGGCCTACGAGCTGGCGCCGAAGAACGCCGGGGCGGCGGAGGCGTGCGGGATCTACCTGAAGCAGGTCGGAGACGAGCCGGGGGCGGTGGCCGCGCTCAAGGCGGCGGTGATGGCCTCCACCGACCGGGAGCAGCAGTTCGAGCTGATGGAGACGATCGAGCAGACCAGCATCCACCCCAAGACCGACCTCGAGTCGCTGCCGCCGGAGCTGGTGGAGCGCTACCGGGCCCACCAGATGGAGAAGGCGGCCCACGCCCACAGGTTCGAGGGCGGCTGGGGGCACTGAGCGGGCGGGGGGAGAAATCGGATCCCGTTTCAGGTAAAAGGACGCCTTTCGGCCGCTCTCCGGAGCGGCCGTTGGCCCCAAGGCCTGAACACCCATCGACCTCTTCGACAACGAGGCCAAAAATGTCTGAACCCCTTCGCGCCGTGCTCCGAGTCGTCTGCCAGGACCGCCCCGGTCTGGTGGCCGACGTCGCCGGTCTGCTCTACAAGCTGGACGTCAACGTGCTCCACGCCGACGAGCACATCGACACCGAGGTCAACACCTTCTTCCAGCGGCTGGAGTTCGTGGTCGGCGCCGGTGTGGCCAGCCCCGAAGGGCGCAAGAGGTTCACCGAGCAGGTGGCCAAGGCCTGCGACGGCTGGAAGCTGAACTGGTCGCTGCGCTTCTCCGACGAGCGGCAGCGGGTGGGGATCCTGGTCTCCAAGCGCGGGCACTGCGCGCTGGACCTGCTGCAGCGCCACCGGGCCGACGAGCTGCGCTGCGAGGTGCCGGTGGTGATCTCCAACCACCCCGACCTCGAGCTGGAGGTCACCCGGCGCGGCTACACCTTCGTCCACGAGCCGATCGTCAACGGGGACAAGAAGGCCCAGGAGGCGCGGATCATCGAGCGGCTGAAGCAGGAGCGCTGCGACCTGGTGGTGCTCGCCCGCTACATGCAGATCCTGACCCCGGCGATCATCGACGCCTTCCCGCAGCAGATCATCAACATCCACCACAGCTTCCTGCCGGCCTTCGCCGGGGCCGAGCCCTACCGCCAGGCCTACCGGCGCGGGGTGAAGCTCATCGGAGCGACCAGCCACTTCGTCACTCCCGAGCTGGACGAGGGACCGATCATCGCCCAGGACGTGGAGCGGGTGAGCCACCGCGACGTGGTCTCGGAGCTGGAGCGGATGGGCCGCGACCTGGAGCGGGTGGTGCTGGCCCACGCCGTGCGCTGCTACCTCGAGGACCGGATCATCGCCTATGGCAAGAAGACGGTGGTCTTCGACTAGGCCGGCAGGCGGGGCAGGGGGCGTCAAGGTGGAATCGCGGGAAGTCCGCGGTATTGTCCTGCCGCGATGCTCCCCTACTCGACGCAGCTCTCATGGCATCTCTTCGGCCCGCTGACCTTCCATGCCTTCGGGCTGACGGTGGTCTCGGCGATCCTGGTCGGCGGCTGGCTGGTCGTCCGCCGCTGCGTGGCCGGCGGGATCGACAAGGACCACGCCACCAAGCTGGTGGGGGCGGTGGTCTTCACCGGGTTCGTGGTGGCCCACCTCTACTCGGTGATCGCCTACTTCCCCGAGCGGCTGGCCAAGGACCCGCTGCTGCTGTTCAAGATCTTCGAGAACATCAGCTCCTTCGGCGGCATCGTCGGCGGCGTGCTCGGCATCTGGCTCTACTGGCACTTCAACCGTGGCGCGCTGCCCAAGAGAGCCTGGGCCACCTTCCTCGACGCCGTCAGCTGGGCGTTCCCGTTCTCCTGGATCCTGGGGCGGGCCGCCTGCAGCATGGCCCACGATCACCCAGGCTCGGTCACCAGCTTCCCGCTGGCCTTCAGCCTCAAGACTCAAGCGGCGCAGAGCTTCATCACCACCCAGTATCGCGAGGCCGGCCGGCTCGCCGAGCTGCCCCCGGCCAGCGAGCTGTCGGCACTGGGCTTCCACGACCTGGGCTTCTACGAGCTGCTCTACACCGCGCTGGTCATCTGCCCGGTCTTCCTGCTGCTGGATCGCAAGAAGCGGGCGACCGGCTTCTACGCGCTGTTCTTCGTGGTGCTCTACATCCCGGCGCGCTTCGCCTTCGACTTCCTACGCATCGCTGACGTGCACTACTTCGGGCTGACTCCCGGGCAGTGGGCGGCGATCGCCGGGATGCCGGCGGCGCTGTGGGCCTGGACGCGGCTGTCCCGGCAGCCGGTGGAGCAGGTGGCGAAGTCCGGCAAGAAGGCGCGGGGCAAGGCGAAGATCGCCGCCTGAGCGCCGCCAACCGAGAGCTGAGATGACGAAGATTCCGACCGCGGTGGCGGTGATTCCTGCCCGCTACGCCTCGACCCGCTTCCCCGGCAAGCCGCTTGCCCTGCTGCTGGGCAAGCCGATGATCCAGCACGTCTACGAGCGGACCTTGAGGGTGCGCGGGCTCTCCGAGGTGGTGGTGGCCACCGACGACGAGCGCATTGCCCAGGCGGTGCGGGCCTTTGGCGGCAAGGTGGCGATGACCGGAGACTGCCGGACCGGCACCGACCGGGTCTGCGAGGCCTCGAGGAACCTGAGCGCCGAGGTGGTGCTCAACGTCCAGGGCGACGAGCCGCTGATCGATCCGGCCTGCCTGGAGGCGCTGCTGGCGTGCTTCGCCGATCCCAGCGTGCGCATGGGCACGCTCAAGCGGCGGCTGGCGGCGGGCGAGGAGCAGAATCCCAACGTGGTGAAGGTGGCCTGCGACCTCGCCGGCGATGCGCTCTACTTCTCGCGCTCGCTGATTCCGTTCCCGCGAAATCCTGGACAGCCGGGCTTCGCCCACGTCGGGGTCTACGCCTATCGCAAGGACTTCCTGGCCAAGCTGGCCTCGCTGCCCAGCACGCCGCTGGAGACCTCCGAGAGCCTGGAGCAGCTGCGGGTGCTGGAGCACGGATTCAAGATCCGGGCGGTCGAGACCAACTACCGGAGCATCGGGGTCGATACGCCCGAGGACCTGGCTCGGGCGGAGCGGGAGATGGCGGCGGCCGCAGGGCGATAGCGCCGGCTCAGCTCTCGGCTTCCGGCTTGGCGGGAGCCTGGCTCGCCGGGATTCCCTCGCCCGGAACGCCTTCCCAACACAGGAACTGCTCGCGCGAGGCGCTGCCGCTGGCGCGAATCACCGCCGAGTTGTCGAAGCGAGGCAGCCGCTGGAGGCGCGCGAGCAAATCGAGCTCGCAGGCCTGCCCGTGGGGAACGAGGCACCCCGTCCCGTCGCCGGCGTGCAGCAGCCAGAAGAAATCCTCCGCTCCCGGGCCGTCGTCGGTGGTCACGATTGAGATCCGCACGAGCTGGTCCCAGCGCACCTGTTCGACGATTCTTTCGCCGAGGGTTCTGCGGGCTCCGTCGGCGTCGAGGATGAGCCGCGCCTTGGGCGTCTCGAACAGCGAGGGGCGCAGGCGCTTCGCCAGGAGGATGGCGACGCAGACTGCAGCGAAGACCGCGGCTCGCACCAGGGTAGAGGTGCCGCTGAACAGCAGCGAGGTGGCGCCGATAGCCAGCAGGATGAACAAGAGGCGCAGCCACTGGTCCAGGGCGAACCTGGGCGAGCCCCGCGGACCCTTAGCCATGGCGACCCCTCTCGATTGAGAGCACTTCGCCATCCCGGAGCGCGGCAATCGCGCTGTCCGCGGCGTCGAACATGTCGGGATAGTGAATCAGGCGCATGCGGCGGCGGAGAGCCTCGGGCAGCTCCGCCAGAGCGGCATAGGGCGTGTGCGCGGGTCCGAAATTGGTCTCGTGGATGATGAGGTCCGCGGGCTCGAGAAAGGCGATCAGCCCCGGGTCATATGCCGTGTCGCACGAGTATCCGAGAGTGCGTCCGCCGGCCTCGACCAGAAGCGCGGTGGTCGGAACGTGATGAATGGTGCGTCGCGTGCGGATGGCGAACGGCCCCACGCGGGTCGGCTCCGTCCAGCTGAGCGGCAGGTGGTCGAAGTAGTCGTCGAAGGCCATCGGCCGATACTGCTCGCCGTTCCAGAGAACGCCCATGCTCGCCTGCAGGCGCTGGTCCCAGATGCAGGCGCGAACCTCGGGCGAGGTGAGGAGCCGGATCCGCCTCTCCTCGACCAGCCGCTTGTAGAAGCCATAGCCTTCGAGGCCGTTCATGTGATCCCCGTGAACGTGGGTGATCAGGATGTGGTCGATGGACGAGGCGGGAAACTGCCGGCCGGCGCCTTCGGATGCCGCGCGCAGAGCCGCCAGATATCCGTCCGGGCAATCGATTCCGAGGAAGAAGCCGTCGCAGATCAGCAGCAACGCGGTCGGGCGGTGCAGCTCGGAGAACGCGTCCCCGACCCCCAGGACGACCAGCTCGAAGCTAGACATGAGTTCCCTCCGACGAAGTGCGTGCGGCGGCCCGCAGACGCGCGCGAAGGCGCTCGGAAACTTGAGGCGGGCAGTACCTCGACACGTCCTCTCCCAGGGAGGCCAGCTCCTTGAGGCGGCTCGAGCTCACCTCCGAGAGCTCGGGGTGGGCGGGCACGAACACGGTCTCGATCTCCGGTGCCAGCTGGTGATTGGCGCTGGCCAGGGAGATCTCGAACTCGGCGTCGGTGCCGCCGCGGATTCCGCGGATCAGGTAGCGCGCGCCCTCCGCCCGAGCGAGCTCGACGACGAGCCCTTCGGTGCTGACGCACCGGACGTTGGGCCAGTGGGCGACCAGGCGAATCATCTCGACCCTCTCTTCGGGCGAGAACAGCGGGACCTTGCCGGGATTGACGGCGACCGCGACCACGAGGCGCTCGAACATGCGGGCGCTGCGCTCGATCACCGAGAGATGGCCCGAGGTGATCGGATCAAAGCTGCCGGCGTAGAGGGCGATTCGCATGTGGCTGGCTCTCCTGGACCGGCCGCAGGGGCGCTTTGGCCGGGGCGCCGATACCCGTCATCCACGCTTCTTTGGGGCTGCGAGAGGCTTCGAGGGAAGGAGCAGGCCCTGGGCCATCTGCCGGGCCGATCGCGCCGCCGAACCTCTCGGAATGACCGCGCGCGCGGTGGCCGCCAGGACGAAGTAGCCCTGGATCAGCGCGACCAGCGCGCCAGCGGCGGCGCCGGCATCTTCGCAGGAGAACTGCCCGGCCTCGGTTCCGCGGCGGATGATCTCCTCGAGGCGTGAAGCCATCTTCCCGAGAGCGCCCTCGACCTCGAGGCGAACCTTGGGATCGCGCAGGGCTTCGCCGGAGAAGAGCACCCAGCACGCGAGCGCCTCGGGATCGGCATCGGCCCCGAGCCCGAGGTGGTAGTCGAGGAACGCCTGAACCTCGGCCATCGGATCGCCGCGGACCGATTCGAGGCGGGTCTCGAGGCCGCCGCCGTGGCGCCCGGCAAGATCGCGGAC
>JBBIQS010000140.1:0-11330 GCA_037442205.1 Myxococcales bacterium | reverse complement strand
AGCGGGTTATCTTCTTCATCGGCCGGCTCCCTTCGCATGTGGCTCTGCGCCACGGTCTTCACCGATCCGCGAGCGTAACCCACGCCTATCCGCGAATCGGAGCCGGTCGTTCCATCCTGACTTTACCTTTCCATCGCTGCCCGGCTGCACTCGGCGTCTCCCGGAGTTTCAGGACTTCGCCAGCGAGAGCCAGCGTTCGCGCTAGCCGCGACGGTGACCTGGCAATTGAGCAGCATAGGGCCTTGAGCGTGTGGCTCTCCGCTCTATGACGCCATCTTCGGGGGCGGTGCGGACGTCCCGCCGCCTCGCGCTCCTCGAGAGGTCAGCTGCGCCAGGCGCCCGGGAATCCGGCTAAGCTTTCTCGAAGGAGGGCGTCCATGCTCATCGCACTGTCCGCGGCAATCGCGCTGTCACTTGGATCCACGGGACCATCCGCCTCTGAGAGCTTGGCGGCGGCGGCAAATCTCGGAGCCGAGCGAACCGCGCTCTCCTTAGAGGTTGGCTCGAGCTGGGGGCGGGACGGGACCGAGGTCCTGCCGCAGCTTCGCTTGAGCCACGGCCTCTACCGCTGGCTCGAGGTGGGAGTGCGCACCGGCGCCACCGACAGCCTGGGATCCGCGGTCGGTTCCAAGGCGCGCGTGCAGATCCCACTCCTGTTCGAGATGCGGTTGGAGATGCCTCAGCCCGAGGGCTCACCGTGGAGCCTGGGAGTCGTCGCCTCGGCGGGCGCTCGAAGCTTTGGCCCCAATGCCGATTCCACCGAGCCCGAGGGTGGCCTGGCGGTGATCGCCGGACGGAGATTGACTGAGCGATTCACGGGATTTGCACGGCTCGGGTTCGACGTCATTCGCGTCGGGCAGGAGAGCTACGTCGTCGGATTCAATCAAGATGGCTTCGAGCGGGCCTCCGGCGGACCGCTGCTGCGCAGCTCGGCGGCGCTCGCTCTGGGCGTCGAGGCTGCGCTCGGGGACTTCAGGCCGTTTGTCTCGGTCGAGTCCGGGCTGCGGCTGGACCCGTATCAGGCGGTTGAAGTCAGGAACTGCGTCATGGGCGGAGTGACGTACTTGTTCTGACCGCGAAGTCTAGGTCCGGGACCGCTCTGCCAACGCCGACATCGCCGAGTTGCGCAAGGCAGCCATGGACGGCTCCTACGTCTCGCTGGCCCGGTACTCGAGCTTCCTGCTCGCCCTGGGGCTGGCCGACCCAGCGGAGATCCTGAGGATCCTGCCGCGCGACGCCTCGCAGGCACAGTAGAGGGCCTTCGTCATCTCGAGCCGAGGTCGCTCGCGACCGGGCCGCTGCACCGGCTCGCGACGGACTTCCCCGCGCCTCGTCGGTCGCGTGGTCGAAAAAGGGCGCTCTCCGCCTCGCTTCGACCGCGGTTCAGCGAGCTCGCGGATAGCGCGGGAGGCGCGCTCTACCGAGGCCCGACGCAATCCGCGGCAGTCGGCGCCGAGCCGCATGCGGCCAGCGGGTCGGTCAGCGAGCCGTTCAGGTCGATCCCGGCACTGCAGAAGTTGGCGATGCCGAAGACGCTGAGGTCTTGGGTCCCGTAGAACGACGTCGACCAGTAGTTGAGGCTGAAGGTCGGAGCGCAGTACTGGTTGTAGAGGTTGGAGCCCTGGTCATAGGCGGTGTTGGCGCCGAAGACGTTGCGCGAGACGGTCTCGGAAGAATTTCCCGCGGCGGCCCCGAGGTAGAGCGCACCCCCGAGGGCGGAGGTGTTCTGGTCGAAGAGGTTGGCGTCGATCAGCGTTCCGGTCGGGCTGGCCAGCGCGAACAAGGCCCCGCCCGCCGCGTCGGAGCGGTTGCTGCGGAACAGGTTGTGCGAGACCTCGGCGCACCCCTGGCAGTAGATCGCACCTCCTGGCCCCCTCGCCGCATTCCCCACGAAGACGTTGTCGAGGAAGCTGCCGCCCGAGGCGCTCACTGCGCCGCCCTCCCCGCTGGCCACGTTGCGCAGGAAGGTGTTGTGCCGCACCAGCGGCGCCACGCTGCCCTGCACCTTCAGCGCCCCACCGCTGTTGCGCACGAACAGGGAGTTGCTCAGCGTGAGCCCCCCTTGCGTGTAGAGCGGCGGGCTTTCGTTCAGCACGAACACCGAGCGATCGACGGTGCGCCGCTCCAGGCGGATGACGGCATTGTCGAAATCGAAGAGGGTGCAGGCGTTCCGGTTGCCGGAGGATCTCGAGATCTGCACCGGATCGATGCCGCCGAATGAGAACACCGGGAAGCCGCAGGGGCTGGCGCCGCATCCGCGCACGCAGGAGTCTCTCAGGCTCAGTCCCCGGTTGAAGTACGAGTTGCCGTCGACGTTCTCGACGATCACGTGTTCGAGCTCGGAGCCGGCCACGATCCCGCCCGCCCCGTCGAAGGTGAGCGAGACGCCGCTGGGGTCGCTGATCCCGGACCAGGAGGCTGCCAGCGAGGTGAGGACGATCGGCGCGTCGTGGGTCCCGCGGGCGACCAACTCGCCGCCCTGCCCAAAAGTCCACCCCGCCCCTGCCGAAAAGAGCACGATCACGCCCGGCTCGACCAGGAGCCGGGCGGTGTAGGTCTGTGGGTTGGGCACGCAGTACGGGCTGTCGGCCGCGGCGAGCAGCGTCGGCTGGCCGATCGCGGTCTCGAACAGCGGATGGCAGGTCTTGAGCGTCGCCTCGGCGAACCCGATGGCCACCGGATTGGCGGCGTTGTAGGCGGTAAGCCGGTACTTCACCTGCGAGGGCAGGCCCGGGCCGGAGTCGACGTCCTGGGCCACCGGCGCGGCCACCGTGTGCAGCGGCACCCAGGTCCCGCCCTGGTCGCGATCCACGACCACGCTGGTCACGTCGGGCAGGGCGTTCCAGGTCAGCCGGACCGCGCTCGCGCTGGTGGTGTCGGCGAGCGGCACGGCGACGGGGAGGAAGCCGCTGACGTCCGAGGAGTCGAGGCCCACGTTGATTCGCCCCGAGACCCCGACCACCCTCGTCGCCCCGGCGTGGGTCGCCTGGACATAGAGCCGGTCGGTCACCGCCGCGAAGCGCACCGTCGCGGTGGCGACGCCGGCCGAGAAGGGCGTCCAGCCGTCGACCGTCAGCAGCGAGGGGGCGACCTCGGCGCTCAGCGTGACCGGACCACTGAAGTCGGTCATCACCGCGCCGAGCTCGTCCAGCGCCGTGACCGCGACCGCCATCGGGGCGTCGACGGCGACCGCCGCCGGAGCCTCGACCTTGAGCGTGCCCAGGGCGGCCAGCCGCTTGACCGCCACCGGGCCGCTGGTGCCGCTCAGGCCGGGATAGGCGCTGCTGGCGACGGTGAAGGTCACCGATTCCTGCTCGCCCGGAGTGTCCTTGGCGCGGGTGTAGCGCACCATCAGCCGCTGGCTGCCCAGGTTCCAGCCCGGCGACTGCAGCAGCTCGACCGTGCCGGCGCCGCTGGTGGAGACGGCGAGGTCGCCGTACATGTCCTTGAAGAGCGAGAGGTCGGGGTTGAAGACGCTGACGTCGAGGGCCACGGTGTCGCCGCTGGTCATGGTCGCCGGCGCCTTGACCTGCAGCGTGCGCAGCACCGCGGTCGGGGAGAAGCCGATCAACCCTGCTGACAAGCCCGCGGGCGGGGAGACCTCGCCGTTGAGCCCGACCAGGCCGTAGAGCTCGAGGGTGTAGGCGGCGTTCGGGGTCTGGTAGCCGGTCTGGACGACCAGGTCGCGGGAGCCGTCGGGGCGCACTGCCAGCACCGGGAGCGACTTGCTCCGGTCGTCGCTCAGGAACACCGCGACGCTGGCGCCGGTGAAGCCGGTCCAGTCGACCTCCTGCTGGAAGGTCACGCGCACGGCGTTGGGCGCGACCGCGATGGCCGAGGTGACGGTGAGCTGGGGCGGGGGATCCGGGACGCAGTGCCCGTTGGAGCAGATTCCGGCCGGGCAGTCCGACTGGTAGGTGCAGACGATCTTGGCCTCTTTGCTCGTCGAGAGATCGGGGTGGCAAGCCATTGCCAGCACGACCACCATCATTGCGAGCATCCGCCCGGCGTTTGGCATCGAGTGCATTCGGGAGAGTGTAGCCCGAGCGCGCCGGCCGCCGCGCATCGCAGGCTCGAGGTCCCGGGCAGGTCCCCCGCGGCAGCCAGGGCCTGCCGCGCAGCCGGCGTCGCGGAGCGACTAGCCGACCGCTCCGGTCCTGGCGCCCAGCTTCTCCAGCAGCTCGCGGTAGAACTTCGCCGCCGCCTCGGCGCGCTCCTCGAAGGCCTTCACTCCCCAGACCACGGAAAGCGTGCGCCGAGTGGCGTCGCAGGTCTTGGTGCGCTGGGCGTCCTTGACCGCGTTGGCGCACGGGCCCTCGGCGTCGAAGAGGCACAGCAGCCCGGAGAGATCGATGGTCTGCCCAGAGGCGTTGAAGACGTAGCTCGCGCCCTCGGGAGCGATGGCCACCTTGAACGGATCCTTGGCGCGGTCGAGATCGACCACGCTCATCGGCAGGCCGCTGTGGAGCGAGGCCACGTTGCAGGCGTCGACCGCGGCGTTGATCGACTTGAGCGAGCCGTCCGAGGCGGCGCGGACCAGGTACTCGGAGGCCGGCTTGCCACGGCCGGTGGGCTTGTAGCCGCCGTGGCGCAGCAGGTCGCGGGCCGCGGAGCGGATCTCCTCGTCCGGCTTGAACGGCGCGTTCGCCGATAGCGACAGCAGGCGCGACAGCCACTCCGGAGATGGCAACTCGGCCATCGACTTGGGCAGCTCGGTGGTGAAGGCGCGCAGCGCCAGCAGCGGATGCGGCTCGACGATCAGGGTGAGCATGGCCGGCAAGCTAGCCGATCTGCGCGTCCTCGCTCTACCCGGTGTTGCGCAATCCGGCGGCGATGCCGCCCACCGTGAGCAGCAGCGGCGCGGTGGCTTGCGGATCGCCCGCCCGGCGGCGCTTGAGCAGCTCGATCTGCAGGAAGGACATCGGATCGACGAAGGGGTTGCGCACGTCGATCGAGCGCTGCAGCGGCTTGTTGCCGTCGAGCAGCCGGCGGTGGCCGTTGACCTTGCGGACCCACTTCTCGGTGCGCTCGAACTCGGCCTCGATGCGCGTCCACACCGCCTGCCGCAGCTCGGGCGCGGCCAGCTGGGCGTAGCGCGAGGCGATCTCCAGATCCGCCTTGGCCAACACCATCTCCACCCCGTCGATCACCGAGCGGAAGAACGGCCAGCGCTTGTACATCTCGGCCAGCAGCTTCTGCCCGCCGGGCCGGGTGCCGATCTTGGCCAGCGCCGAGCCCACTCCGTACCAGCCGGGGACGATGGCGCGGCTCTGCGTCCAGGCGAAGACCCACGGGATGGCCCGCAGTGCCTTGAGCCCTCCGGCGGCCCGCTTGGCCGGGCGCGAGCCGATGTTCATCTCGGCGATCTCGTCCACCGGCGTCGCCGCCCGATAGAAGGCCTCGAACTGCGGGTCCTCCCAGACCAGCGCTCGGAAGACGCGCCGCCCCTCGTCGGCGAGCTCGGCGAACACCTGCTCGTAGCGCGCCTCCTCCTCGGGACCGGGGCCCTCGGCTGCGCCCAGCGTGTGCAGCAGCGCTCCGCCCACCGTCAGCTCCAGCGTCCGCAGCGCCAGTTCGGGAAGCGCGTACTTGTGGTCCAGCGCCTCGCCCTGCTCGGTCACCTTCAGCAGCCCGGCCACGCTCCCCTTCGGCAGCGCCAGGATGGCTCCTTGCGACGGTCCTCCGCCGCGCGCCACCGTCTCGCCCCGGCCGTGGAAGAACCAGAGATCGACGCCCGCGGCCCGGGCGGTCTCGAGGATGTCGAGCTGAGCGCGGCGCAGCAGCGCGTTGGCGGCCAGCAGCCCCACTTCCTTGCCCGAGTCACTGTAGCCGACCATCACCTCCTGGCCCTTGCGGCCGGCGAGGTGGCGCCGGTACTCGGCGTCCTCGAACAGCCGAGCCATGATCCCCGGGGCCTGCTCCAGGGCCTCGGGTGTTTCGAACAGCGGAGCGATGTCCAGGCTGGCGCAGCCCTTCTCCTCGCTCCACAGCCCGGCGGCCCTGGCGCACTGGAGGGCGGCCAGCACCTCCTCCGGCTTGGTGGTCATCGACAGGATCAGCGTGCGGCAGGCGCGCTCGCCCCCGGTCAGCTGGGCGGTGCGAATCCGGCGCAGCGCCTCGACGAGCCGCTTCCCGCCCGGGCTGAGCTCACCTTCGCCGGCGAGGGCCCGGGCGGCGGAGAGCGCGTCCTCGGCCGGCGCCCTAATCTCGAGCTCGGCGATGTGCTCGCCGAAGGCGCGGATCCGATCGAGCAGCGCCCGCGCCGCTCGCTCTCCAGCGTGCGCTCCCTTGGCCTCGCGCAGGGTGTCGGCGACCAGCACCATCTCCCGCTCCAACTCCCCCGCGGTGATGGCGGTGCGGTGCGGCTCGGGAACCCGCACGTGGGGAAGCACACCCTCGGGGGAGAAGTGGACCGGCCGCCCCTGTTCGACCTCGGCCAGCGTCGAGGAGAGCCGGGCGGTGAGGAAGGTCAGCTTGCGCCGCCAAGGTTCGCCGCGGCTGCGCGGGCCGAGCTTCTCGGCCAGCCAGGGCATCCGCCGCTCGTCCTCCTCGAGCGAAGCCAGCAGCCGCTGCGGCACCTTCACCCGTCTGTCCGACTGCGACAGCGACGACCCGAGGCGCCGCAGCTCCCAGATCAGCTTGCGCAGCCCGCGGGCGTGGTAGGCGCGGATGGCGTCCTCGACCACCTCGGGGGTGACCAGCGGATTGCCGTCCATGTCTCCGCCGGCCCAGCTGTGCACGCGCACCGGCGTCGGGTGGAAGCCCAGCTTCTCGCCGTAGCTCTCCTCGAACGCGCGCTCGAAGGAGTCGGCGAGCGCCGGGTAGCACTCGTAGATGATCTCCTCCACGTACCAGGTGATGTTCTTCACCTCGTCGGCGACCTGGGGGCGCTCGCGGCGCACCTCATCGGTCTGCAGCAGCTGGGTGATCTCCTCGCGCATGGAGAGCGTGCTGCGCTCGGCCTCCTGAGGAGTCAGCCGGCAGCGGTCGCGCTCGTGGAGCACCCGCGAGACCCGGTAGAGCTTCTCCAACACCGTGCGGCGCACCGCCTGCGTCGGGTGGGCGGTGAAGGTGAGGACGACCCGAAGCTCGGCGATGGCCTGGCGCGCGGCCTCGGCGCTGACGCCCGCCTTCTTGGCGCGCGAAAGCACGTCCGCCAGCGAGCCGCGCTGGGAGCCGCCCTCACCCTTGGCCGCCTGCTCGGCATGGGCGCGGGCGCGGCGGATGCGGTGGACCTGCTCGGCCACGTTCACCAGCTGGAAGTAGACGGCGAAGGCGCGGATGATCGGCTCGGCATGCTCGATGGGCAGCCGGGCGAGCAGCTCGACGAGCCTTCGGGCGGCATCGGCACGGGCGGGCTTGGGGCCGCGGCGGCGCTGCACCGCCAGCGAGCGCACCCGCTCCTCCAGCGCCAGCACCTCCTCGCCGTCCTGCTCCGCCAGCGCCTCCGCCAACAACCGCCCCGCGTCGCGCACGTCGCGCGAGAGGGGCTTGTCCGCCTTGCGTTCGGGCATGATGGTGATGTTAACGGCCCGACGGTGGCCGCGCGACGACTCTTGCCGGAGTTGTCGGGCTTCAGCCGCCCTCGGCGTCGGTGGGACCGCGCGAGGGAGCGTCTGCTCGTCCGCGGAGTGAGCCTCAGTCTGACCAGGCTGGTCGAGTTGGCCCAGAGCGCCTCGAAGAGCGCCCGGGGAGATCGCGGTTCGCCCGCCGGTCGATGGGCGCCGTGGCCCGCCATCCGGAGGCCGGCGTGCGCGAAGCCCGCTCAGCGATCCCACGCGCTCCCTCTCCCGCGGCTGCCTGAGCTGGCGGGAGGTGACCAGGCAATCGGGTATGCTCGTCGCCAATGAGCGCCTCCCTACGCCGAAACTTGCGGGTCGCGGCGAGTTGCCTGGTGCTGCTGTTCGGCTCCTCGGCAGCGGCTCGCAACCTGCCGAAGCTCGTCGTGCTCTCGATCCAGCCGATCGACGAGGCGATGAGAAAGACCACTGCCTCCCTGACTGAGATCCTCGCCACCGACCTCGCCCGGACCAAGCGCTTCGAGGTGATGGGCGAAGGCGAGATCGCCGCGATGATCGGCTTCGACCGGCAGCGGGCGCTGCTGGGCTGCAGCGATTCGCGCTGCCTGGCGGAGATCGGCGGGGCCTTGGGCTGCGACTACCTGCTGCTGGGGACCATGGGCCGCGTCGGCAACCAGCTGAGCCTCGACCTGAAGATCGCCGACGCCAAGCGCAGCCGGATCGCCGCGCGCGCGGGCGCGGTCATCGGGAGCACCGACGAGCTGGTCAGCGCCGGACGCAAGGTGCTCCAGGAGCTGCTTGAGCAGGTGCCGGGAGGCGAGAAGGTGGTGGTCGTCGCGCCGCTCCGCGAGGAGCGCGCCTCCCGACTCGGGCCCTACCTGGTGACCGGAGCCGGCGGCGCGGCGCTCCTCGGCGGCGCGGCGCTGACCGCGGTCACCCTGGCGAACAAGTCGAGCTACACCTACGGCGCCGCCGATACCCGTGTGAGCGCCGGAGTGGCCATCGGCGCACTGGGCGTCGCCGCCCTCGTTTCAGGGGTCGTCTGGATGGTCGCGACGGGTTCGCCGAGTACTTCGTCGGGAATCGCCGTCGGCGCCGGGCCGATCTCCGGCGGAGCGGGCGTTCTCTTCACCTCGGGCTATTAGGGAGCTCACGTGCGACTTCGAACGATCGTGGGCTTCGCCGCGACGCTGGTCGGCGCGGCCGGCTGCGGCGGCTGGCTCTTCGATTTGGCGGGAACGAAGTGCAACGACGACGGGACCTGCGGAGGAGACCTGGTCTGTGATCCCAGGAGCTACACCTGCGTGATCAGTCTGACTGCGGAGATCGACGCGTCCTCGGCGGTGGACTCGGGATCGATTCTCGATGGCGACGCAGGCCAGCGGGACGTCGGGGTGATCGACCCGTCGGACGCGGGCACCGTTCTCGACGCCGGTGGAGCGGATGCGAGCATTGTCCACGACGCCGGCTCGTTGGCCGACGCCGGCCCGTTGGCCGACGCTGGCACGCCGGCCGACGCCGGTACGCCGGCCGACGCTGGCACGCCGGCCGATGCTGGTACGCCGGCCGATGCTGGTACGCCGGCCGATGCTGGTACGCCGGCCGATGCTGGTACGCCGGCCGATGCTGGTACGCCGGCCGATGCTGGCTCGCCGGCCGATGCTGGCTCGCCGGCCGATGCTGGCTCGCCGGTTGATGCTGGCGGGTCGGATGCCGGTACCGGCCTCGACGCGGGGCCGGCCGATTCCGGGGCCTCCGCCGCTGACGCCGGGATGGCCTGGGACTCGGGGCTCGTCAACGCGCCCACCGATCAGTGCGCGGGCGGGAGCGGCTGGTGCGCAGCCGTCCTTCCCGCCAGTGTCAGCACCGGGCCCATGCTGCGGTCGGTGTCAGGGCTCAACGAGGCGCACATCTGGGTCGGTGGCAAGGGGCCGACGCTGCTGCTCTGGAACGGAGCCCTGTGGCAGGACATGACGGCAGACGCCGTCAGCGCCGCCGGCACCAGCTATGCGGTCACCGAGATCGATACGGTGACCAGCTCGAGCTACTACTCGATGTATGGCGGCGGCAACGGCACGAAGTCGGCGTGCGCCGTCATGAACGACAACACCTTGGTGTTCAACCAACAGCTGTACTGCTCCGGGGCCGCGGGTTCTCAGTGGTTCGGCGGCTACCAGATAGGCATCGACTACTTCTTCGTCGGCGACCAGGGGCACCTCTATTCCCCCGTCGGCAAGCGCCAGGCGGCGGGGCTGACCGGAGTGACCCTCAACGCAGTCCATTTCCTCTCGATCGGCCAGGCCTGGATCGCAGGGAACCAGGGAACGCTGCGGTACTCGAACGACGGCGTCGCCGTGCAGGACGCCAAGGCCCATGGCCTTCCTTCGGCCGTCACCGCCGACCTCATGGCCGTCCTCCAGACGCCGGGTGCGCTCTTCATAGGTGGGGCCGGGGTGTTGATGGAGTGCAACTTGACGGGAACCGCGACCGCTCCAGTCCTGAGCGGCTGCAGCAACGCGGCGGCGGCCAATCAAACGATCCGCGCCTTGGCCGGAGGCAGTCGCGGAGACGTCTGGGCGGTCGGGGTCGATAACGGTGGGGCGCTCCCAGTCCCGGTGGTGTTGCGCCGGACCGGGTTCGGGACCTGGAGCACGGTCTCCTTCCCGGTTGTCAATGGAGCGCTGTACGGAGTGTGGCGGTATTCGCCGCTCACCGTCGTCGTGGGCGACAACGGGACGGTCTACTCCAAGATCGAACCGTAGCTCGGGCTCGCGCGGGGCCAGGTCTCCAGCGAGAACCGCCTCGGGGGCTCAGGAGCCCGTCGGGTCGCGGGGCGGGCCGCGCTGGACGTCGCTGCAGGAGATGTGGACCGAGCGCATCAGCCAGGCGAGCAGGCTCTTGGCTTCGCCGCAGGAGCGGAAGTCCTTGCCCGCCAGCTGGATGGCCCGGACCAGGATCTCAGCGGCGGCGAGCTCTCCGTCGCAGCGCGACCGCGCGTAGCGGAGAAGCGAGGGCAGGTGGCGCGTGACGGCCTCGGCGAGGGCCTGGGCGTCGCCTTCGCTGCAGCGGCGCGCGAGCGCCTGATCGGTCGCGTGATTCTCGCCCACGATTCCTCCTACCAGCGCCGGCTCAGGCCTCCCGCCGAACCGCGCGCAGAGCTGGGAGCCGCCGGACAAGTGCCGATGCCGACCGCGATCCGCACCGCGCGGCGCGCAGAAATCAGACGGCTCACCCTCGCGCTCGTTGGGTGAGAGCCCGCGCGGGTCGGCGGGGTTCGCGGTCGGGAGTTGCCGTCTCGGGACCCTGCTGCCGAGCAACCGAGCGCTCGGTCCTGGAAAGGGCCAACCCGCGCCCGGCTGCGTTCGTTGGGGCGGGTCGCGCGCTCTCCCGAGCCCGCAGGCCGAGCACTAGTCTGATCGGCAACTCGCTCGCAGTGCGCAGGGTCGGGACTCGCAAGCGGGCGAACCCGTGGGGCGCATCTCGGAGGCGGGCTCAGCCAGGTCGGAGAGCGGAGCGGAGGATTCCATGGATGCCTTGATGCTGGCCCGCGTGCAGTTCGCGGTGACCATCGGGTTCCACTTCATCTTTCCCCCGCTCACCATCGGGCTCTCCTGGGCGCTGGTGCTGGCGGAGTGGTTCGGCTGGAGACGCAACGACCCGATCTGGACCTCGGTCGGCAAGCTGTTCGGAAAGCTCTTCGCCATCTCGTTCGCGGTCGGGGTGGCCACCGGCATCGTGATGGAGTTCCAGTTCGGCACCAACTGGGCCCCCTACTCCAAATTCGTGGGCGACATCTTCGGAGCTCCCCTG
>JBBIQS010000139.1:0-11606 GCA_037442205.1 Myxococcales bacterium | reverse complement strand
GATCGGGGGCCTGAAAGCGGCTTCCGGGGGCGGTCGATTGCACGCTGGCATGCAATCGGGGGCCTGGAAGCGGCCTCGGAGGCGCACGAGCTGCACCCGGGCATGCAATCGGAGGCCTGAAAGCGGCTTCCGGGGGCGGTCGATTGCACACTGGCATGCAATCGGGGGCCTGAAAGCGGCTTCCGGGGGCGGTCGATTGCACACTGGCATGCAATCGGGGGCCAGGAAGCGGCTTCCGGAGCGTCTTGGCCCGTGGAAGTGCACGCTCCTCCTCAATGGATTCCCGTCGGGCCATGGAACTCGGGGCTCCGGGGGCGTCGGGTGCGTCAAGAGCGGGCGATGCCCCACCGCGAAGCGGGAAGGTTCTTGATGCGCGAGGCAGCCAGCCGGCTATCCGAACGGGCTGCCAGCCCCGTCCACGGCTCCCTCGGCAGCCCACAAGTTGTTGAGGAGAACCGAAATCCATCGAGATGCCGCCAACTGGAGCGGCCAGGCGGGGACTGCAGGTCGCGGCTGGCCGGCACCTCAGCGCCGTCTTCGCGCGCTGGAAAGCACCCAGTCGAACGTGCCCACGAGCGTGGAATCATCGAGCAGCCCGCCGACCTCCTTGAGCCTGGCGCGAACGAGGCTGACGTCGATCTCGGGCGAATTCGTGCGGAGCAGGGACCGGATGTCCTCAAGATCCTTTTCGCGCGCAGCCAGGATCTTGAGCACGACGAGGTCGTTGGTGTCGACGAAGGGGATCTTTCGCCGGCCCACCCGGCGGCGGATTGCCCGGTCCAGCATCTCGCCCTCGAGGCCGGGACCCGCGCGGACGACATCGAGGTTGAATCCGCTGCGATGACGCAGCGGCAGGATGCGGTGATGCTCGATCAGGTCGTCGATCTCCGCGACGTCGGAGCGCAGCTCGAACCCAGCCACGCGCAGGGCGCGTCGCAGCGTATCCACCGCGATGTCTTCGACCGTGATGTCGATGTCCGCGGTCTGCCGAACATGCCCGGCGGCGATGACCGCTTGTGCCCCGAACACGTACCAGCGCACCCCCAGGGGTTCGAGCGATTTCGCGATGGCTCCGAGGAGCTCAGCGACTTCGGGAGTGCGCACGCTCGAACCTCTCGACGTAGGCCAGCAGGCCCTTCACGTCTCGGCGCTGTCCGCGCACCATGGGCCACGTCTGATCGAGAAGCGATTGCGCGAGCTTGAAGGCGGCGGTCGCTCCGTGCGCGCGGACGAAGGCGCCCATCGATTCGTCCTTCGCCCGCCGAGCGAGGTCCCAGTCGCGATTCAAGAAGGCCTGAATTTCTTCCCGCGTCATGGGCCAATCTTAGCGACTCAGCCTCTCCGAGTCCTGAGCGATCGCGAGCTCGGCAGCCGGCCTCCTCGGCCCATGGAATGGAGAGCCGCGCGGCCCATCGCTCGCGCGCCTCGCCGCGCCGGTTGGCCTTCCCCGCCCGCGCACCGCAGGTTTGAAAACAGTGAGGAAAAGCAGGCGCTTTGCCTCGCTGGCGAACGGGAGGGGGCGTGCAGCTCAGGCACTCGAGAGGAGCTATCGAGTGCCCGGGCTGACGCAAGAGGAGAGGTCTGGCCGCATGGCCATCACCGCGCAGGGTGCGCCGTCGTCGCAGCGCGAGCTCGGAAGTCATGGGCGTGACGCTCCACCTCTGGACGCTGCCGCCGGCAGGCGCCGCGGTGCTCCCGCGCGGGCCGCAGGGAGTCGTCTATCGCTCCGGCCTGCAGGGCGACGGTTGCACCGGCGACGCCGAGGCCAAGCGCGTGCTCCAGCAGCTCGAGGGCGCCTTCGCCGACGCGAACGTCGACCTCGGAGCTCTCCCTCACCCTCGAGGCTCGCTCCGACTGCGTCACCAAGCCGGGCGAGCAGCCGGAGGTCGGCTGCCAGGTGAGGCGGCGCTACCGGGGCGTGCTTCGCCACGGAGGCAGCGAGGCGCGCTTCGACCTGGTGGCCCCGCCGCGCGGCGAAAATGCCCAGGTGCGGCTGGAGGGGGTCGCCGTCTCCGCCACCCCCGACACCACGGTGGGCATCTTCTACTTCTCCTGGTGCTGCGTGAGCTGCCGGCAGCGCGTGCCGGTGCTGGTGCTGGTGCGGGTGCGCTGAGGCCGCCGACCTGCCGGAGTTCCACGCGCCGGGCCGAGGCCGAGGTGTCGTCGTCGGCGCGGCGCCGTCGCGCCGTCTGGTAGACCCGACATCTCCGGCTCCGGGCTCCGGCATGGCCGCGGCGCGGTATTCGGACACCGCCCCTGGATGGCTCCAAAGTGCTCTTCCCGGACAACCCGGAACGGGAGCGCCCGCCCCCCGAAGTGGGCAAGAACCATTGCGGGTCGATCGCGCACCCTTGGCACTGCCCGAGGCTCGAACATCGGGAACTCTCTCTTCAGGCGAGGTGCGCGATGCGGCGGATAGGGTCGGCGTTGGCTGTGGCGGTCTTGGCCGCCTGTGGCAGTTCCTCGAACAGCTCTACCCTCGACGTTGCCTCTTTCCGTTCAACCGCGCAGGCGATCGCCAGCGCGGCCGATCAGCACGCAACCGCCATGAGCTCGGTCGCGAACATGACCGATTGCCAGACCGAGCTGTCGCACTACCAGGGCACCGTGCAGCCGATGATCGACCGCATGAGCGGTTTGAGCGACAGCATGGACACCTGCATGCGTTCGGGTGGGCAGCCCAATGACGCCGATGCTCGTGCCACCTGTGACTCAATGTCGTCGGAGCTCCAGGCGCACCTGGCCCAGGGCTGTGCCTCGTCGGACATGGGCGTCGACCGAGCAGAGGCGACTCGACACGCCCGAGCGATGGACGGCTTCGCCAAGCGTGAGGAGGATCGCGCCGACATGATAGGCGGGATGATGGGGATGAGCCCCATGATGAGCGGCGGGCACTGCTCGCGGTAGCCGCCGCACGTGTCACCGCGTCGGCCGAATCGGAGGGCCTGGGAGCAACGGCGACCTCATGGAGCCATCGCATCGCCTCCGAGGCCACCCCGAGCTGAACGGCCGGTCTGGTTTGCCGCTCTAGCTGGGCTCGTCGTCGCTGACGTGCCGCCCCGGCAACATGCGCTCGTGAAGGATGCGCACGATGAGGATCCCGTCTGCGGTCTTCCGGAAGAAGAGGACGTGCCGCCCTTGTCCGACGCGAAAGAAGCCAGGACGAATGTCACCGCAGGCGCGGCCGAGCTCCGGCGAATCGGCACGCCGCTGACAGCGCTCCTCCAGTGCGTCGAGGTAGCGAATGCACTGGGCCTATCCCCACCTTCGCAGGGTGTAGTCGGCGATCTCCTCGAGGTCTGCCTCGGCGCGAGCCGTGAATCGGAAACCGGGCATCGCCTAGCGGCCCTTGGAACGACGGATCGAGCTTCGCACTCGGGTGAACGGGTTGCCCTCCGCGATGCCGCTGGCCTCGCCTTCGCCGAGAGCCTCACGCAGGCGCTCGAGCTTGGCCTCGAAGGCGCGCTCCTCCTGCTCCAGAGCGCGCAGCGCGGCGCGGAACACCTCGCTCGCGTTCTCGTAGCGTCCCGAGGCGACCTTCTTGGCGACGAAGCGGTCAAGCTCCTCGGTGAGGTTGACGTTGCGGGTCGGCATGATGAGCAGGCCTCCTGACCTTCAACCTGTCGTCCCGTGGCTGTCTTGTCAATCTTTGCCAGCTGCTCGCGATTGATGGCCTAGGGTTGTTCTGCTTCTGCCTTCTTGGCCTGCGAGCCGCCGGCTGCGGCGCGAGGTGCGAGAAGGCGGGCGGAATCTCTCGACGAGGATTGGGCCGGCTTGATCGCGGCTGGAAGAGGCGCCGCGCGAGATCTCTTCGCTCGCGCGTCGATGAAGCCGGGCGGGGCTCGGCTGGCGAGTCGTCGTACGCCCGACGCGGCCGGCGAGACGCCGGCGCTCCCAGGCGCTCTTCGCCGGACGAATGCAGGAATCGGTTGGCGATCCCCGCCCGCGCACCGCAGGTTTGAAAACAGTGAGGAAAAGCAGGCGCTTTGCCTCGCTGGCGAACGGGAAGGGGCGTACAGCTCAGGCGCTCGAGAGGAGCTATCGAGTGCCCGGCTGACGCAAGAGGAGGGCTCTGACCGGATGGCCATCACCGCGCAGGGTGCGCCGTCGTCGCAGCGCGAGCTCGACCAGCTGTGCGTCAACGCCATCCGCTTCCTGTCGGTGGACGCGGTCGAGAAGGCGAAGAGCGGCCACCCCGGCCTGCCGCTGGGCGCGGCCCCGATGGCCTACGTGCTCTTCACCCGCTTCCTCAAGCACAACCCGGCCGACCCGAAGTGGTTCGACCGCGACCGCTTCGTGCTCTCCGCCGGCCACGGCTCGATGCTCCTCTACAGCCTGCTCCACCTCACCGGCTACGACCTGTCGCTCGAGGAGCTGCAGCGCTTCCGCCAATGGGAGAGCCGGACCCCTGGGCATCCCGAGCGAGGCAAGACGCCGGGCGTCGAGGTGACCACCGGTCCGCTCGGCCAGGGGTTCGGCAACTCGGTGGGGATGGCCATCGCCGAGGCCCACCTCGCCGCCCGCTACAACCGCGAGGGCGCCAAGGTCATCGACCACTTCACCTATGCCCTGGCCAGCGACGGCGATCTGATGGAGGGCGTCTCCTCCGAGGCCGCCTCGCTGGCCGGCCACCTCAAGCTGGGCAAGCTCGTCTGCTTCTACGACAACAACCGCGTCACTCTCTCGGAGAGCACCCACGCCTCCTTCACCGAGGACGTCGCCCGCCGGTTCGGCGCCTACGGCTGGCAGACGCTCACCGTCGAGGACGGCAACGACCTCGAGCTGATCGATCGGGCCCTGCGCGAGGCGCGCGCCGAGCTCGCGCGGCCATCGCTGATCCTGGTGCGCACGCACCTGGGCTACGGCGCGCCGCGCAAGCAGGACAGCTTCGAGGCCCACGGCTCTCCGCTCGGCGCCGACGAAGTTCGAGCGACCAAGGAGCGGTTGGGCTGGCCGGTGGAGCCGGCGTTCTTCGTCCCCGAGGCGGCGCGCGCCCATTTTCGCAAGGCGCTCGACAAGGGGCGCAAGGCCCAGGAGTCCTGGAACCGGGAGAAGGAGTCGCTGTGGCGGGTCGACTCCAACCTCGGCCGCGAGCTGGAGCGGGTGATCCGCGGCGAGCTGCTCGAGGGATGGGACGAGGAGCTGCCCTCCTTCCCGCCGGATGCCAAGGGGCTCGCCACCCGCAACGCCTCCGGGGAGGTGCTGGACTTCATCGCCGCGCGGGTGCCGGAGATGATCGGCGGCTCCGGCGATCTGAACCCCTCGACCGACAGCGCGATCGAGGGCGCGGGGGACTTCCAGAGCCGCGCCGAGAGCGGCGGCGACATGCAGGGCTCGGCCGGCGGCGGCTGGAGCTACGCCGGGCGCAACCTGCACTTCGGCGTCCGCGAGCACGCCATGGGCGCGATCACCAACGGCCTGGCGGCCCACGGCGGGGTCATTCCCTACGCCGCGACCTTCCTCCTCTTCTCCGACTACCTGCGCCCGCCGATGCGACTGGCCTCGATGATGCGGCTGGGGACGATCTACGTCTTCACCCACGACAGCATCGGGCTGGGCCAGGATGGGCCAACGCACCAGCCGGTCGAACAGCTGGCGAACCTGCGCGCGATCCCGGGGCTGGTGGTGCTGCGCCCCTGCGACGCCAACGAGACCGCCCAGGCCTGGCAGGTGGCTGTCGCCGCCCGCGACCACCCGACGGCGCTGGTGCTGACTCGCCAGTCGGTTCCGACCCTCGATCGCACGTCATATGCCGCGGCCGAGAACCTGAGGAAAGGCGCCTACGTGCTGGCCGAGGCCAAGGGCGGCGCGCCGAAGCTGCTGCTCATCGCCAGCGGCTCGGAGGTGTCGCTGGCGCTCTCGGCCCAGGCCGAGCTCGACAGAAGGGGAGTGCCGGCGCGCGTGATCTCCATGCCGAGCTGGGAGCTGTTCGAATCGCAGCCCGGCTCCTACCGCGACTCGGTGCTGCCGCCGAGCGTGCCGGCTCGACTGTCCATCGAGGCCGGCTCGCCGCAGGGCTGGGCGAAATGGGTTGGTGATCGCGGGGACGTCCTCGGGGTGGATCGGTTCGGCGCCTCGGCGCCGGGGAGCGAGGTGTTGGCCCACTTCGGCTTTACCGTGGACAACGTGGTGGCCCGGGCGCTGCGCTTGCTGGAGCGCGAGGGGGCCTGATGCGCGTCGGCATCGCCGCGGACCATGCCGGCTTCCGCCTCAAGGAGGAGCTGGTGCCGCTGCTCCGGGACGCCGGATACGAGGTGGTGGACTTCGGCAACCACCAGCTGGTCCCGGACGACGACTATCCGCGCTTCGTCGTCCCGTTGGCCCGGGCGGTGGCCCAGCGCGCGGTGGAGCGCGGGATCGCGGTGTGCGGCAGCGGGGTGGGGGCCTCGGTGGCCGCCAACAAGATCCCCGGGGTGCGCGCGGCGCTGATCCACGACGTCTTCTCCGCGCACCAGGGAGTCGAGGACGACGACATGAACCTGATCAGCCTCGGCGGGCACGTGGTCGGCGATCGCGTCGCCTTCGAGCTGGCCCATGCGTTCCTGTCGGCCCGCTTTCGCGGCATCGAGCGCTACCGGCGCCGGCTGGCGCAGGTGGCCAGGTTGGAGGAGGGGAGGGCCGCCTCATGGGCGTCAATCCACTGATCGGACTGCGCAGCTTCGGGCAGAGCCTGTGGATGGACTTCATCCGCCGCGGCTGCACGGTCTCCGGCGAGCTGGCGCGCTGGATCGTCGAGGACGCGCTGTGCGGGGTGACCTCCAACCCTTCGATCTTCGAGAAGGCCATCGTCGAGACCCACGACTACGACGAGGCGGTGCGCGCGCTGGCGCACCAGGGAAAGAACGCCCAGAAGATCTTCGACGCCCTCGCCATCGAGGACATCCAGCAGGCCGCCGATGCCTTCCGCCCGACCTATGATCGCCTCGAGGGCCGCGACGGCTTCGTCAGCCTGGAAGTCTCGCCCTACCTCGCCCACGACACCGAGGGCAGCGTCGCCGAGGCCCGCCGCTTCTGGTCCGAGGTCCGCCGGCCGAACCTGATGATCAAGATCCCGGCCACCGCCGAGGGGCTGCCCGCCATTTCCCGGCTGATCGCCGAGGGGATCAACGTCAACATCACCCTGCTCTTCGGGCTGCCGCGCTACCAGGAGGTCGCCGACGCCTATCTCACCGGCCTGGAGAAGCGCGCAGCCGCCCGCCAGCCGCTGGAGCGCATCGCCTCGGTGGCCAGCTTCTTCCTCAGTCGAATCGACACCCTGCTCGACCCGCAGCTCGAGCGGATCATGCGCGGCGGCGGGCCGCGGACCGAGCTCGCCGGGCGGCTGCACGGCGAGGTGGCCATCGCCAGCGCCAAGGTCGCCTACCAGATCTACAAGCGCATCTTCGACCACGAGCGCTTTCACCGGCTGGCCGACCAGGGGGCGCGCGTCCAGCGGCTGCTGTGGGCCAGCACCAGCACCAAGAACCCGGCTTACCCCGACCTCAAGTACGTCGAGCCGCTGATCGGCCGGGACACCATCAACACCGTGCCGCTGGAGACCTTCGAGGCCTATCGCAACCACGGCCAGCCGGCCGATCGGCTGGAGCAGGACCTGGAGCGCGCCCGCCAGACCTTGAACCAGCTCAAGGACGTCGGGCTCGACCTCGACCAGGCCACCCAGCAACTGGAGGACGAGGGGGTGACCAAGTTCAGCAAGGCCTACGACAAGCTGATCTCCACCCTGGAGCAGCGGCGGGCGGCGGAGCTGGGAGCGCCGCCCAGGCCCGCTGCCCAGCAGGAGATGCCGGGCGCGCACAGAGGGTGAGCCGGGAAGCCTCAAGGGGGCCGCCGTGCAGACCTCGATGTCGGGAGTCTTCGAGCAGATCTTGGGCCGGGCCGACCTGGGCGTGGTCGGGCTGGGGGTGATGGGCAGCAACGTGCTGCTCCACCTGTCGGACGCCGGCTTCGCGGTCGCCGGCTACGACCGGGATCCGTCGCGGGAGGCGGCGCTGGCCCACGAGGCGCGGCAACGCAGCCTGCTCTTTCCCAGCACCCCGAAGCAGCTGGCGACCTTCGTGCGCCGCCCGCGGACGCTGCTGCTCTTCCTGCCGGCCGGCGACGCGGTGGACGCGGTGCTCGAGGAGCTGGTCCCGCTGCTCGACAGCGGAGACGTGGTGATCGACGCCGGCAACTCGCACTTCACCGACACCGACCGGCGGGGGCGGATGCTGGCCGAGCGCGGCCTGCACTTGCTTGGGCTGGGCGTCTCCGGAGGCGAGAGCGGCGCCCGGCGAGGCGCCAGCCTGATGGCCGGCGGACCGCGCGAGGCCTATGCCCGCGTGCGCCCGCAGCTCGAAGCCGCCGCGGCCCGCGTCGACGGCGAGCCGTGCCTCGCCTGGCTCGGCCCGGGCGGGGCCGGCCACTACGTGAAGATGGTCCACAACGGCATCGAGTACGGGCTGATGGAGCTGATCGCCGAGATCTACGACCTGGCCTCGCGGGGCTTGAGGCTGTCGAGCTTCGCCATCAGCCAGCTCTTCGGCGACTGGAGCGACACCGACATCGGCGGCTACCTGGTGGAGATCACCGCCGACATCCTTTCGCGCAACGACGAGCGGACCGGCCGGCCGATGGTCGAGGTGATTCGCGACGTGGCCCGCCAGAAGGGGACCGGGCAGTGGACCTCGCAGGAGGCGCTGGACCTCCAGATTCCGGTGCCGACCATCGACGCCGCGGTCTCGATGCGCGACTTCTCGGCGCTGCCCGAGCGCGAGGAGATCCACGGCATCCTGGGCAGCTCGCTGCCGCACGTGCCGCAGGCCCAGTCGGCCCCGGCGACCGCCGGCGAGCAGCTGCGGCGGGCGCTCCACGCCGGGATGGTGCTCACCTTCGCCCAGGGCTTCGCGCTGCTGCGCGCGGCCTCGCTGGCGCACGACTACCAGCTCCAGCTCTCCGAGGTGGCGAGGATCTGGCGGGGCGGCTGCATCATCCGCTCGCGGTTGCTGGAGAAAATCCGCGCCGCCTACCGTGCCCAGCCGCGCCTGGTCAGCTTGCTGGCGGATCAGTCGCTCAGCGATCAGCTCACCGTGGACCATCCGGCGCTGCGGGAGGCGGTGCGGCTGGCGGTAAATCTGGAAATCCCGGTCCCGGGGCTGATGGCCAGCCTGAGCTATCTGGAGGCGTTCCGCAGCGCCCGGCTGCCGGCGAGCCTGATCCAGGCCCAGCGCGACTACTTCGGCGCCCACACCTACGAGCGCGTGGACGAGTCGGGCACCTTCCACACCGACTGGGCGCCGAGCTGAGGAGGGACGCCGGTGCTGACCGAGATCCTGCCGCCGCCGACCGCGCTGGTGATCTTCGGAGCCGGCGGGGACCTGACCTGGCGCAAGCTGGTGCCGGCGCTGCATGCGCTCAAGCTGGACCGCGCGCTGCCGGAGCGCTTCGCGGTGATCGGCCTGGACCGCAAGGGGCGGCGCGAGGAGGACTGGCGGCAGCGGCTGCGCGAGGGCGTGGACGAGTTCTCGCAGCGCGGCGCCACCACCGCCGTGGTCTGGGACAACTTCGTGCGCCAGCTCACCTTGCAGAAAGGAGAGTTCGGCGCGGCGGAGTGCTACCGGGCGCTGGCCGCCCGGTTCGAGGCCCTGGAGAAGGAGTGGGGAGCACCGGCGGTGCGAGTGTTCTATCTGGCCGTTCCGCCCATGGCTTTCGAGCCCATCGTCCGCCAGATCCGCGAGACCGGCCTGGCGCACGGAGGGGCGGCGACGCGGATCGTGGTCGAGAAGCCCTTCGGCCGTGACCTGGCCTCGGCCCGGGCGCTGGACGTGCTGCTGCGCGGCACCTTCGACGAGGGGCAGATCTTCCGAATCGACCACTACCTGGGAAAGGAGACGGTGCAGAACCTGCTGGCGTTCCGGTTTGCCAACGCGCTGTTCGAGCCGATCTGGGACCGGCGGTACATCGAGCAGGTGCAGGTGACGGTGGCCGAGACGGTGGGCATCGAGCACCGGGGCCGCTACTACGACCAGGCCGGCGCGCTACGGGACATGATCCAGAACCACCTGCTGCAGCTGCTCTGCCTGCTGGCGATGGAGCCGCCGGTTTCGTTCGAGGCCGAGGAGATCCGCAACCGCAAGACCGACGTGCTGCACGCGATGCGGCCGATCAAGCCGGACGAGGTCCATCGGTTCGCGGTGCGCGGGCAGTACGGGCCGGGCTGGATCCAAGGCGAGCGGGTGCCGGGCTACCGCGAGGAGCCCGACGTCGATCCCGAGTCGAGCACCGAGACCTTCGCCGCGCTCAAGCTCTACGTGGACAACTGGCGCTGGCACGGAGTGCCCTTCTACCTGCGCACCGGCAAGCGACTGCCGACGCGGGTCTCGGAGGCGTCGATCATCTTCCGCCCGGTACCGCACCAGGCCTTCCCCGCCAGCGCGCTCACCGACTGGCGCCCCAACCGGCTGGTGGTGCGCATCCAGCCCGACGAGAGCATCGTCCTCAGGTTCCAGGGGAAGCTGCCCGGGCTGACCATGCATTTGAGCCCGGTGGAGATGCACTTCAGCTACCGCGAGGCCTTCAAGTCCCGGCCGCCGGACGCCTACGAGACCCTGCTCCTGGACATCATGCTCGGCGACGCCACGCTCTTCATGCGCGCCGACCAGGTGGATGCCGCCTGGTCGGTGATCACTCCAGTGCTGGAGGGCTGGGCGCGGCTGGCGCCGATGGACTTCCCCAACTATCCGGCCGGCCTGTGGGGACCGGAAACCGCCCAGGGTCTGCTGGCGCAGGAGGCCGGCAGCTGGCTGCTCCCGGACGTCGAGGGGCAGCTGAGACGGTACTGAGAATGATCAGGGTTTTCCCCGGCTTGGACGCTGTGAGCGCCGCGGTCGCGGAGGTGTTCGTCGAGGTCGTGCTCCGGTCAGCCCGAGCGGAGGGCCGCAGGCCCGGAGTCGAGGGCGCCTCCGTGGCGCTGGCTGGAGGGAGCACTCCGCGGCGCGCCTACCAGTTGCTGGCCTCGCCGCCGTGGCGGGAGCGCGTTGCCTGGGACCGGGTCCACATCTTCTGGGGCGACGAGCGCTGCGTGCCGCCGAGCGACCCGCGCAGCAACGAGCGGATGGCGCGCGAGGCGCTGCTGGACCGGGTGCCGATCCCGCCGGGGCAGGTCCATCCCATCCGCTGCGGCGGGGATTCGGCGCAGGCCGCTCGCGAGTACGAGGCGCTGTTGCTCCAGCTATTCGGCGGGCCGCCGCGCTTCGATCTGATCCTGCTCGGGCTCGGCGCCGATGGGCACACCGCCTCGCTCAAGCCGCACACCGCCGCACTCGGCGAGAGGGAGCGGCAGGTGGTCGCTGTGCCGGATCTCGGCGAGGGATTCGACCGCGTCACGCTCACCGCTCCTGCGATCAACCGCGCGCGGCGGATCGTCTTCGCGGTTTCAGGAGCGGCGAAGGCGTCGGCCCTGCGGGCGGTGCTCGAGGGGCCGCCGAATCCGAATCAGTTCCCCGCCCAGCTCATCCGCCCGGAGGCGGGCGAGGTGGTGTGGCTGGTGGATGAGGCGGCGGCCGGCGGCGGAAGCTGAATCAGATGGCTTTCTGGTCCGCGGAACCCCGGCCCTTCATATGAGCGCGCAG
>JBBIQS010000138.1:0-11646 GCA_037442205.1 Myxococcales bacterium | reverse complement strand
CGCAGCTGTTGTCGGCGGCGCTGGCCGCCGGAGCCCGAGCCGCCGAGCCCGGCGAGTTCACCCGCCGCGCCGTGCTCAACGGCAGGCTCTCTCTCGAGCGCGCCGAAGCCCTCGCCGATCTGGTCAGCGCCCAGACCGAAGCCGGGCTCGCCGCCGCTCGCAGCCAGCTCTTCGGCGCGCTCGGCCAGGCCATCGAGTCGCTGGCGTCGCAGGCTCTCTCGCTTCAGGCCGAGGTCGAGGCCGCGCTCGATTTCCCCGACGACACCGGCGCGACTCCTCCAGGGATCGCCGAGCGATCGCTCGAGCTGTCGGCGCGCTGCCAGGAGCTGCTGCGGACCCATCGCTGGGGACGCTCGCTGCGGGAGGGCGTGCGGCTGGTGCTGGCCGGGGCGCCGAATGCCGGCAAATCGAGCTTAATGAACATTCTCCTAGGCGAGGCCCGCGCGCTGGTCGATGACGAGCCGGGCACCACCCGGGACAGCGTCGAGGCACCGTTCGAGCTGGCGGGCATCCCCACCACGCTGGTCGATACCGCCGGCCTGCGGGAGGGCGCCGGCAAGGTCGAGCAGCTTGGCATCGAGCGGACTCGTGCCGAGATCGCCCGTGGCTCACTGATCCTTTGGGTCATGGATGCCACCGCTCCGGTGCCGCGCCCGCCGGACATCGCCGGCGAGGTGGTCGAGATCTTCAACAAGGCGGATCTGATCGATGTGGGCGTACAGCCAGGCCTGCGGATCAGCGCCCGGACCGGGCAGGGCGTTGATCATCTGAAGGTAGAGCTGGCCCGTCGCCTGGGAGCGGATCACTCGCCGGCCAACGGCGAACTGGTGCTCACCAACCGGCGCCACGCCGAGCTGATTGCGCAGGCCGCGACGGCCTTCGAGCAAGCCGGCCAGCCGATGAAGCCACTGGAGATCATCGGCTACGATCTGCGCGAAGGACTGGCGGCGTTGGATCGCATCCGCGGCAAAGGCGTCGACGATGCGCTGCTCGACGAGATCTTCGCGCGCTTCTGCATCGGCAAGTAAGTAGACAGGGAGCGGCTGCCGTTGATGATGGCGGCCCCCGGTCGATCCAAGGATCAGAAGAAGGCAGCATGGCCAGTCGGCACGACGTCATCGTGGTAGGGCTCGGCCATGCCGGCTGCGAGGCGGCGCTGGCCTGCGCGCGGATGGGCCTGACCGTCCTCGGCATCACGCTGCGCGCCGACCGCATCGGACTGATGAGCTGCAACCCGGCGATCGGCGGCCCGGGGAAGGGGCAGCTGGTCCGCGAGCTCGACGCCCTGGGCGGCGAGATGGCCAAGGCCACCGACGCCACCGGCACGCACTTCCGCAAGCTCAATGAGAGCAAGGGTCCGGCGGTCCGTGCGACCCGCGCTCTCTGCGATCGCCGGCTCTATGCCGAGGAGATGGGAGCCCGCCTCAGGTCGCAGCCGGGGCTCACGATCCTCGAGGCCGAAGTCGAGGCGCTGCTGGCGGAGGGGAAGAAGGTCGTCAGCGTGCGCGCCGGGGGAGGGGAGCACCTGGCGCAGGCGGTGGTGGTGACCACCGGGACCTTCCTCGCCGGGCTGATGCACGTCGGTCCGCAGAAGAGCATCGGCGGGCGGCACGGGGATCGGGCGGCGGCGGGGCTCTCCGCCTCGCTGCGCGCGCTCGGCCTGACCCTCGGGCGGTTCAAGACCGGGACTCCAGCGCGGCTGGATGGGAAATCGATCGACTACTCCAAGACCGAGCGCCAGCCTCCGGATGAGCGTCCCCGCCCGTTTTCGTTCGCGACGGATCCCGACATCGGCTTTCCCCGGCTGCCGCAGCTGGCGTGCGCCATCAGCTGGACCAACGAGGCCACGCACCGGGTCGTTCGGGCGAACCTGCACCGCTCGCCGCTGTTCGCCGGAGAGATCGTCGGCCGCGGCCCGCGCTACTGCCCGTCCCTGGAAGACAAGGTGGTCCGGTTCGCCCAGCGCGAGCGCCACCAGGTCTTTCTCGAGCCGGACGGCGCCGACACCGACGTCGTCTATCCGGCCGGCATCTCCACCAGCCTCCCCGAGGACGTCCAGCTCGACTTCCTGAGGACCATTCCGGGGTTGGAAGAGGTGAAGGTGGTCCTGCCGGGGTACGCGGTGGAGTACGACTACGCCCCGCCAACTCAGCTTTCCGCCTCGCTGGCTGCCAAGGGGATCGAAGGGCTCTATCTGGCCGGCCAGATCAACGGGACCTCGGGGTATGAGGAGGCGGCGGGCCAGGGCTTCGTAGCCGGAGTGAACGCCGGACTCTGGATCCAGAAGAGGCCGCCGCTGGTCCTGGAGCGCGGGGAGTCGCTGATCGGAGTGCTGATCGACGACCTGGTGACCAAAGGCACCGACGAGCCCTACCGGATGTTCACCTCGCGGGCCGAGCACCGGCTGTTGCTCAGGGAAGAGAACGCCGACCTGCGCTTGTCGGCGAAGGGGGCGGAGCTGGGGTTGATCGCGGACAGGGCCCTGGCGAAGGTGGAGGAGAAGCGAACCGCCATCCGGGAAGAGATCGCGCGGATGGAGAAGACCTTCCTGAACCCCAGCCGCGAGACCTTGGAGCTGCTGGCCCAGAACGGGCTGCCGGCGATTCGGACCCCGACCCCGCTTTCCGGGATGCTCCAGCGGCCGGAGGTCGACCGGCGCAAGCTGGCGGCAGTGGATCCCGGCTATCGGCCGCTGCCTCCGGAGGTGGAAGGGGAGGTGGAGACCGAGATCCGCTACCGGGGATACATCGCGCTGCAGGAGGAGCAGGTGGAACGGGCCCGGGCGCTGGCGGAGCTGGCGATTCCGCCCGACTTCCCCTTCGCCGAGGTCCCGGGTTTCAGTAGGGAGGTGTTGGAGCGGCTGACGGCGGTAAAGCCCTCGACCCTGGCCCAGGCCTCGCGCCTGCCGGGGATGACCCCGGCGGCCCTTGGGCTTTTGGCGGTGCATGTCCGCCGGCGCTGTGGATAAGGTGTGGGACCGCTCGGGCGAGGCGCCCAAGCGACGCAAGATCGCGCAGTTGGACCTGTTGCACGTGGAACGCCCTGTGGAAAAGACCTACCTCGACGCACTGTTGTCCGGAGCCCAGGCGGTGGGGGCCCCGGTGTCCCCGGAGCAGGGGCGGAAGCTCTTGGCCTTCGCCGAGCTGCTGCTGACCTGGAACCGGAAGATCAACCTCACCGCGGTCACCAATCCCGCCGAAGTGGTGGAACGGCACCTCATCGACTCCCTGGCGGCGGTGCCGCTGGTGAAGGGGAACGGGCCGGTGGTGGACCTGGGGGCCGGCGGGGGACTGCCAGGGATGGCGCTGGCGATAGCCTTGCCGGAGGAGTCGCTGGTCTTGGCGGACGCGGTGGGGAAGAAGGTGGGCTTCCTGAAAGCGGCGGCGGCGGCGCTGGGGCTCAAGAACGTGCGCGCGATCCACGTCCGCGCCGAGGGGGATCCGAAGGCGGAGGGGATAGGGAAGGGGCGGACTGCGATCTGCCGGGCGTTCATGGCGCCGCCGGAGTGGCTGGTGTTGGCTCCGCACTACGTGGAGGCGGGCGGGCGGATCCTGGCGATGCTCGGCGCCGAGACCGAGATCCCCAAGGAGCCGCCGGCGGGCCTGAAGCTGGAGGAGGTTCGGGAGTACCGGCTGCCGACCTGCGGCGCCCAGCGGCGCATCGCCGCGTGGCGGATGGCCTAGAACGGGCTCAGACGCTTCAATGGTTTCTGGCTGTCGCCCTCGCCGCTCGGAAGACCCGGGCGGCGTCTTCATTTCCGGGTCGATCGCGGCTTCCGCCAGGCCAGGGCCCAGAAAGCGGTGAAGCCGTCCGGCCGCCCGCAGCCGCCTTCTTCGTTTGCCTGCGGTGCCGAACCACCGACCCGCGATCGGCTAGAAAGCGGCCACCGTCCGGCGCGGCCCCCGCCTCGACCAGCCCCCGGGCCTTTCTCCTTCGTCCGGTGCCGCTGGCGATGGAGGGTTGGGTCGAAGGTGTCAGAACTGGCTGATCCCCTCCTCCGTCCGCCTGGCGGGGATTCCTTCTCGCTTCCCGGACGCCCGATCCGGCGCCCCGCCACCCGCTGGAAGCGGCTCGAGCAGTCCTGTTTCTGACTGAGCGCTTTTCTCCGCCAACGACGCCGGCCAGCGCCCCCGGAAACCCCGGACACCCGCGTCCGCCGGCCCCTTCAGCCGAGCGTAGTCCGCGAAATCGAAGGCCTTTCCCGCGAACTGTTCCACGTGCAACAGGTCGCCGCGCGTGACCATGCATGTCATGCCACCGGCCGAACAAGGGCTCGGTTGCTCACGAGTTGTCACTTGTGGAATGTCAGACCCGCGTGCTACCAACCCCCAACCTTCGCCGCGGTCCGCGCGCGGCGGGGGGTCGGAACTCGGCCCGCCTCCCGCTTCAAAAAGGGACCGGGCAACGTCGGGGAGGTCGGTCGATGGGACGCATTCTCGCAATCGCCAACCAGAAGGGCGGAGTCGGCAAGACGACCACCGCCATCAACCTCTCCGCCAGCCTGGCCTCGGCCGAGCACAAGACCCTGCTGGTCGACGTCGACCCCCAGGGCAACGCCGGCAGCGGCCTGGGGATCAACACCCGCGAGCTGGAGCGCTCGGTCTACGACGTCCTGCTCAACGACGCCGATCCCCGCCAGGTGGTCCGCAAGACCGAGCTCAACTTCCTCGACATCCTCCCCGCCAACCGCGAGCTGGCTGGCGCCGAAGTCGAGCTGGTGTCGGTCGAGCAGCGCGAGTTCCGCCTCAAGGGCGCGCTCGAGCAGCTGCGCGAGGACTACGACTTCGTCATCATCGACTGCCCGCCGGCGCTCAGCCTGCTGACCATCAACGCCCTGGTCGCCGCTGACGCGGTGGTGGTCCCGCTGCAGTGCGAGTACTTCGCCCTGGAGGGGATCAGCGAGCTGCTCAACACCATCCAGCTGGTCCAGGGCGGCCTCAACCCCTCGCTCGAGATCGAGGGGGTGCTGCTGACCATGTTCGACTCGCGCATCTCGATCTCCGCCCAGGTGGCCGAGGAGGCGCGCAAGCACTTCAACGACCGCGTCTTCCAGACGGTCATCCCGCGCAACGTGCGGCTGTCGGAGTGCCCCAGCTTCGGCAAGCCGATCATCCTCTACGACCTGCGCTCCAAGGGCTGCGAGAGCTACCTGTCGCTGGCCCGCGAGCTCAAGGAACGCCAGGATCTGAAGCTGGCCTCGGGGGCCTAGCGCCTCCTCCGGACTCCGGCCCGCGCCGGATTCGGACCGAACCCTGGAATCAGCGGCCCTTCGACTCAGCGAAGCCCTGAGCTCGTCGAAGCGCTCGAGGTGACCGGAAACAACAGCTTCGGGGGGAGAACAAGTGACGATGATTCCTCAGGACAAGATGAAGCGGCCCGCGCTGGGCCGCGGGCTGGGGGCTCTGATCCCAGGCGCCTCGCCCTCTGGCAATTCGGTCGCGACGGCTCCGCGCGGCCCTCAGATCCTCAGCCTGCCGATCGAGCAGGTCGAGCGCGACGAGCGCCAGCCGCGCCAGCACTTCGACGCCAACGCCCTCGACGAGCTGGCGGCATCGATCCGCTCCAAGGGCATCGTCCAGCCGATCCTGGTTCGCCGGGACATGGGCCACTACCGGATCATCGCCGGCGAGCGGCGCTGGCGGGCGGCCCAACTGGCGGGCCTCAAAGAGGTCCCGGCGATCGTCCGCGAGACCAACGAGAAGGACGCCTTCGAGATCGCGCTGATCGAGAACCTGCAGCGCGAGGACCTCAACCCGATCGAAGAGGCCGAAGGTTACAAGCGCCTGATCGAGGAGCACCAGCTGACCCAGGAGATGGTGGCCGCCCGCGTCGGCAAGGACCGCTCGTCGATCGCCAACTCGCTGCGCCTGCTCAACCTGCCCAAGGAGATCAAGAGCTCGCTCGTCGACGGCTCGCTCAACATGGGCCACGCCCGCGCGCTGCTCGGCCTGGCCGATGAAGAGGCGATCAAGAAGGCCGCCCACCAGGTGACCTCCCTCCACCTGTCGGTGCGGGCGACCGAGCAGCTGGTCCGCAAGCTCAAGGAGAAGGGCACCGGCAAGAAGGAAGAGCCGAAGAAGGCCGACAGCCCCCAGGTTCGCTCGCTCACCGAGCAGCTTCAGCGGACCCTGGGGACCAAGGCCAAGATCGTCGACAAGGGAGGCAAGGGGCGGCTGGAGCTCGAGTTCTACAGCTACGCCGACCTGGATCGGATCCTGGCCAGGCTGCTCCCTGATCGCAGGGGCTAGGCCCCCTTCCGTTGGCGCTTGCCCTTTGGCCTGGGGCGCGCGCAGTATTCGCGCCGGTCGGAGGCGGACCGGGTGGGAAGCAATCAGAACCCCCCTCGGTTGAGCCGGTGCCGGGGCGGGGTGCCCTGGGGCAAGAGGGCGGGGCGGCCCACCGCGAGCTCTTGAGACGACGGGGTCGGGGCCGAGGCGGCGGAGCGACGGGCGATGGCACTCTGGTCGAAGAAAATCGCCGAGCCGGAGCCGAAGGCGGCGCCGGAGCGGCAGCAAGAGGTGGCGCCGAAGCCGGCGCCGGCAAACGAGACGACGGACAAGGAGAGCAAGTCGATGGCGATGCTCAAGCGGGAAGACGAAGTGCTGCCGCGCAGCGGCGGCGGCGAAGTGAACGCGGTCCTGGGCCGCGGCACCGAGTTCGAGGGCAAGCTGACCTTCGAAGGCGAGGTGCGGCTGGCCGGCAAGTTCACCGGGCAGATCTTCTCCAAGGACAAGCTGCAGATCGACGACACCGCCAAGGTGAGCGCCGAGATCACCGCGGGCTCGGTGGTGGTGTTCGGCGAGGTCAACGGCAACATCAAGGCCGCCCAGCTGGTGGAGCTCAAGGCCAACGCCAAGGTCCGCGGCAACATCGAGACCCCGTCGCTGATGATCGAGCGCGGCGTGCTCTTCGAGGGCGCGGCCAAGATGGAGAACCTGGGCTCCAAGTCCGGCGCCACGGTCACTCCGCTCAAGGCGGCCGAGGAATCCAAGAAGTAATCGATCTGCAAATTCTTAAAACGGCCGCGGGGCTCCGCTCTTCGCGGGGTCCCGCGGTCCGCCTGCCCTCACCCCCCCGGCCCCCTCTCCCTCGGCTGAAGCCTCGGGAGTAGGGGGTGACTCCACGGCGGCGCGCGTGCCGGTCCGCTGCAGGCACTCCGCTCCGGAATTGACTCGGGCGAGCCCCCTCCTCCGGAGGCGCCAGCCGACGGAGAGGGTTGCGGGTGAGGGGGTGAGACGGGCGCCGAGTCCGGAAACCGCCCATGTCCTCCTTCGCCCTCCTCCCGCTTGTCGCCACGCTGCTCGCCGAGAGCCCGGCCGGCTCGCGCCGCAACCTGGAGCTGGACGACTGCGCCCGCCACACCTCGACCTGCGAGCGTGCCTGTGACGGACGCCGCGGGCCGGATCGGCTGAGCTGCAGGACCGAATGCCGGCAGCAGGAATCGGAGTGCCGCCATCGCCGGCGGACGGCTCCCGCCCAGTGAAGAAGCCCGCGCCCTCCCGCCCGTTCACATCGCCGCACAGCTCCCGGCCGCGGGAACAAGTGAAGACTCGCTTGACGCCCGAGGGCTCAATCGGCAATATCCCCCGGCTCTTTGGCAGAAGGGATAGGTAGTGCAAGGCGTGGAACACGGGAGTGATCCCGCCCGCGACGAGGCGTTCATGCGCCTCGCGCTCGCCGAGGCCGAGGCCGCGGCGGCGCAGGGAGAGATCCCGGTCGGGGCGATCGCGGTCAAGGACGGCCAAGTCATCGGCCGGGGTCGCAACGCGCGCGAGAGCGCGCTGGATCCCACCGCCCACGCCGAGATGCTCGCTGTTCAAGCAGCGGCACGCTCGCTCAATGCTTGGCGCCTCACCGGGGTGACGCTGTACGTGACCTTGGAGCCGTGTTCGATGTGCGCCGGGGCGCTGGTGCTGGCCCGGGTGGATCGGGTGGTCTTCGGCTGCCGCGATCCGAAGGCCGGCGCGGTCGGGTCGCTGATGGACCTGCTCAACGACCGGCGCCTCAACCACCAGGCGCAAGTGACCGAGGGCGTGCTGAAAGAGGAGTGCAGCGCGGCGCTCAAGGCGTTCTTCCAACGCCTGCGCGCCAGAGCAGCGAGCGAAGGTTGATTTATGGAGAGCTGGCCGAGCTGGTCTAAGGCGCTGGACTCGAAATCCAGTGTACCGGCAACGGTACCGTAGGTTCGAATCCTACGCTCTCCGCCATACGCCCCGCCGCGCCTCACGCGCGCGGCGGGGAAGCAGCTTGGAGAGGTGTCCGAGAGGCCGAAGGAGCAAGATTGGAAATCTTGTGTACTCGCAAGGGTACCGTGGGTTCGAATCCCACCCTCTCCGCAGCCGCACCCGGAGGGAAGTTAGTCAGGGTGCGAGGCGTTGAAAGTCGAAAACGAAGAGTTGTGGTCGGGCAACGGGAGGGCGTGAACCCCGCCAGGTCCGGAAGGAAGCAACGGTAGCGATTCCTAACGTGTGCCCGACCTTCCCCTTCACGAGGGCCCGGTTTCCAGCGATGGAGACCGGGCCCTCGGCTTTTCTGCCGTCGAAGTTCGTTGGACCACGAAGCCTAAGGTTCGGCCGGTCGGTAGACCGGCGCGCTCTCGGGCTAAGCCTGAGCCGAAACCCAGCGTGCGGTCGCGCGATTGGGAGCTCGCCCCGCACCGAGGCGCGCACCGCCTCCCTCGAGCCTGGTTGATCTCCAGGGCCGGATCGCGGAAGGGACCGAGCCGCCGGCTCCCCGCTCAAGCGACGGCGCTTCCGAGTCGCTTCCCCGCTTCTCGCGCTCGCGCGACGCACGGGATGGAGCCGGCGTCGTGCGGCGGCTAGACCGAGGTGCGAGGTGATTCTCAGCGGCCAATTCCTCCTGGCGTTCCTCGCCACCGCTGTGCCTGCAAAGGACGCCCCGGCCTGCTCGCTCGGCGGCCGCGACGTCTTCATCCGATGGGAGGACACCAGCGGCGCCGCGGGCTTCGTCGACTACCTGTCCGAGACGTTCACCGTCTCGATCGAAGGCGGCGGCGAGCTGCTCCGGGTCCAACGAGAGCTGGGAACCGTGCACCACGATCCCATGGGCGGGACGTTCGACCTGTTTGCGCCCCCTGATCCTCCTCCTGCCTCCCATCCCCTGGGCCGAATGTTCGGCACCTTTCCGTCCCCTGTTCTTCCTCCCCGGGGTCCCTCCGATCTGCGGGTGAGCTGCGACCGGGCCGGCGTGCTCGTAGTCCAGGGCGCGGGAAGCCTTCGACTGGTCTTCCATTCCGACACCGGCAAGCTGGCCATCGACCCCGCGATCGAGCGCGAGCTGAGCCGGCTCGAGGGCACGAAGCCCGGCACCAAGAAGGACCTGGCCTCGATCGGAGCGCAAAGAGATATCCTGGCGCTCCTTCAGTGGCCCGGCGGAGAGCGCCGCGGTGCGGAGGACCCCTATCTGCCGCGGGTCGATCTCGTCCTGGCGAAGCTGGACCTCGACCTCGGGGAATGGTCCGAGGCCGAGCGCCGCCTCGACCAGCTGGAGACCCGGGAGCTGGAGGAGCGCCGCGAACAACTTCGGCAGCGGCTGGCGGCGGTGCGCCGCGCCTCGCAGCCGCTTCGATTCGAGAAGGCTCGCCAGCTCGGCGAGCTGCTCGAGCGCGAGGAGGACGGGCTCTTCTGGAACCGCGGGCTGCTGTGCCTGGCGCTGGACTCGGGGGCGCCGCCTCGGCCGACCATCCGCTGCGCCGAGCCTCGCGCCGGAGCGCTGACGGAGCGGCCGATCGAAGCGCTTGCCGATGCCCACGAAGGCGGCCCGCTCTTCGCCCGGCGGTTCTCGCTGCAACCCAACGGCGAGTTCTCGGCCACCGCCGACCCCGGCCGGACCTGGAAGCTCGCCGAGGCGATCCCCGGCCTCCAGAATTTCGGCGCGGTGGATAATGCCTCGGTCTCCGGGGACCGGCGATGGATCGCCTTCACGACCCAGCGCGAGGACGAACCTCGGCAAGTGTGGCTAGTTGCCGCGCCGCGGTAATCCCTGAAATACGCAGGAGCTCTCCATGACCAGCAAGATCATCGTCGCGCTGCTCGCCTGCCTTGCCGCGCTCACCGCCAGCGCGCAGCCGATCCCGCCCGCGATCGAGCGCGGCTTGGAGGAGCTGGCCGATCCCAAGTCCGACGAGGAGAGGGTCGGACGCGCGCTCATCGCGGAGCTCGAGAAGCTGCCCGAGGACGAGCGGCACCGCTACGACGACCGGCTGAGTGAGGCGATGGAGCGCCGGCTCTTCCCGACCAGGTTCCCCAGAGCCTACGAGTTGGTGGGCGACGGGCGCGAGATGTCGAAGCAGGTGATGGGCTGGCTGGAGGAGCTGCTCACCGATTCGGCGCCGCTCGAGCGGGAGCTACAGTTCCTTCCCGACCGGCTCGAGACCGGTTTCGCAGGGGACGTCCACAAGCTCGCGGCCCGCGGAAGGAAGCTGCTGCGGGAGCGGATGATCGCGGCCCTGCCTGGCCTGCCGTGGGCGACTCGCATGCGGCTGACCCTGGCGCTGTTCTTCCTCGGCGACCCGGAGGCGGGGAGCAAGCTGCTGGTGGAGGATCTCTCCTCGCGCGACGAGCCAAGGCGCTTCCTGGCGGCGACCCTGCTGACGTACACGAAGCTGCTGGACCTGGCCGAGCCGCTGCGCGCCGCCGCCAAGGACGTCTCCCCGCGGGTGCGCTGCTCGGCGCTGGAGGGGCTGGGGATGCTGGGGACTCGCCAAGCTCTGCCCGAGGTTCGCCGGGCGCTGAAGGACCTGGCCACCTTCACCAATCCCGCGTCGGCACAGTTCCCCGACCTTCCTCCGATCTCGGTCTCCGAGTGCGCGCTGCACGCGCTCGGGCGGCTCGGCGGCCGGGATGAGGTTCCGGACCTGGTCGGCCTGCTCGCCCATCCCCGCATCGGCGAGGCTGCCTGCGCGGCCCTCAGGGAGCTGCGCGTCCACGTGCTGCTCGCCGACTGCCCGGACGCCTGCGACGAGAAATCCTGGCTCACCTGGCTGGCCAACCAGAAGGCGAGTCCTCCCCCGATTAGGACCGGGGACGGGGCGCGGGCTCCAGGGCCGGGCAGGAACTAGCTTTTCCGGGTTCAGCCACCGGAGGAGCCCGCCATGGACAAAGCCGTCGCCCGACCCGCCTACCACTCCATCACCCCGTCGATCGTCTTCGACGACGCGGCAGCCGCGATCGAGTTCTACAAGCGGGCCTTCGGCGCGCAGGAGCTGTCGCGAATGCCCGGCCCCGCCGGCTCGATCATGCACGCCGAGCTCAAGATCGGCGACTCGGTGCTGATGGTCAGCGACGCCGGACCCGGGGCGCGCTCGGCCCGCTCACTGGGCGGCTCGCCGGTGGTGCTCCAGTTCTTCGGCGCCGACGTCGACGGACGCTTCCAGCGGGCTCTGTCCGCCGGCTGCAAAGAGGTGATGCCGCTCGCCGACCAGTTCTGGGGCGATCGCTACGGCATCCTGCTCGATCCGTTCGGGCTGGAGTGGGGAATGGGCCAGCACGTGCGCGAGGTCAGCGAGTCGGAGCTGCGCAGCGCCGCGCAGAAGCTCGTCCAGCAGATGGAGCGCGAGGCGCTGCACTGATTCGCCGCATTGCCAGGTTGTCCCTGCTCGCCGCTTCCCTCATGCCAGAAAGGCAG
>JBBIQS010000137.1:0-11709 GCA_037442205.1 Myxococcales bacterium | reverse complement strand
ACCTGACGCTGGTGCTGGACGGCAACACCTCGTTCAACGTGCAGGACTGGGGCACCGCGGTGACCTTCACCCGCAAGGCGGCGACCGCAGGCCCCCAGTACGCGCTGGCACGCGCCTACAGCACGACCAGCCTGGGCAGCTACACGGTGACCGTGACCGACCTGGGAGTGGACGACTTCGGCGACACCCAGGCCACCGCCGGGGCGATCGGGCTCGGGACCACCAACGCCAGGTTCGACTTCGAGGGCGACTGGGACTGGTTCAAGTTCGACTCGATTGCGAACCACATCTACCAGGTCAAGTACGCCGGACCGATGGCGGGCTATCTGACGCTGCTGCTGGACGGGAACACCTCCTTCAACGTCCAGGACTGGGGCACGGCGGTGAGCTTCACCCGGCTGGCGACCACCTCCGGTCCGCAGTACGCGCTGGCCCGGGCCTACGACTCGACCCGGCTTGGCGCCTATAGCGTGACGGTGACCGACCTGGGCCAGGACGACTTCGGCAACAGCGCCGCCACCGCCAGCGCGCTGACCGTGGGAGCGGCGGCGACCGCGGGGAGCATCCAGTACTTCGGCGACGAGGACTGGTTCAGCTTCGCCACCAACGGCCAGCTGGCCTATCAGGTGACGGCGACCGGGATGAGCACCACCATCGAAATCCGCAGCAATACCGGGGTGATTGCCAGCCTGTCCGGGCCGGGGAACAAGGCATTTTCGGTGCCGGCGGCCGGGACCTACTTCGTGCGGGTGCTGCCCTCCAGCAGCGGGGCGATGGGGAACTACACCATCGCCGTGGCGCCCTGAAGCCGGGGGAGATCGCCGAGGGCCTGGGAGCGCCGGCGTCCCGCCGGCCGCGGCGGATTGCATCTGTTCCGAGGCTATTGCATGTCTGTGCGATGACCCTCGACACGATCCAAGTCCTTCGGCGCGGCGCGAGCCTGCTCTCGATTCTGACTGTGCTGTCACTGGCCGGCTGTCCGGCTGCGGAGATCTCTGACGCCGACGCCGGGCAGGGGACGGACGGCGATGCAGGGCAGGTTGCCGACCTCGACGCCGGAGCGTCCGCCGATGGCGGAGGGCACCTCGACGCGGGGACGTCGGCAGACGGCGGAGGGCATGGCGACGCGGGATCGCCGGCAGATGCAGGAAGTTCTGCCGACGCCTCGCATCCGACCGATTCCGGGACGCCGGCCTGTACCAGCCAGTGCGCCTCGGGTGCGACGCAGTGCGCCGGCAGCCAGATCCAGCACTGCGCCGACACCAACTTTGACGGCTGCCTGGAGTGGGCGGCCGCCGCTGACTGCCCGGTGGCGGGCCAGGTGTGCCAGAACGGCGCCTGCGCGACTCCGGCGCCCTGGACCGCGTCGCTCCATGGCGCCTTCTCCGGCATCTGGGGCAGCGGCGCCGGCGACGTCTGGGCGGTCGGCTACAGCAGGACGATCTTCCACACCGCCGATGGCGGCAAGACCTGGGTCGATCACAGCGGAGTCCCCAGCTACCAGTGGCTCTACGACGTGTGGGGAAGCGGACCACAGGACGTGTACGCCGTGGGAGAGGGCGCCCTCGTGCTGCACCACGGCATCGGCCTCGCCTGGGACCAGGAGATCACCGGCATCGCGCCGGCCTACGCCTTCCGCAGCGTCTGGGGAAGCGGCAGCGGGGACGTCTATGCGGTGGGGGACAGCGGACTCATCATCCACACCACCGGCGACGGGGTGAAGTGGACGCAGCAAACCAGCGGGGTGACCGACCAGCTGCTCGGCGTCTGGGGCAGCGGCGCCGGCGACGTCTACGTGGTGGGCGCCTCGGGGCTGATCCTCCACACCTCGGACGGCGGCACCACCTGGACCTCGCGGAACAGCGGAACGTCGGCCCACCTCCACGGCATCTGGGGAAGCGGAGCCAACGACATCTACGTCGTCGGCGGAGTGGGGAATCCCATGCCGGCCTGCACCATCCTGCACAGCACCGACGGCGGCCACGCATGGACCCCGCTGACCTGCGGGACCACCGAGGCGCGCAGCCGGGTCTGGGGCAGCGGGCCCAACGACGTCTATGCCATCGGAGGCCGGGGCTCGATCCTGCACAGCACCGATCGCGGCCAGACCTGGGTCGCCCAGAACAGCGGCACCAACATCGACCTGTGGGGCATCTGGGGAAGCGGCAGCGGGGATGTCTACGCCGTCGGGCCCAATGGGCCGATCATTCATTTCCCGTAAAGGCCTCAACCGCTTTGACTGGCGCGCCAGTCACTGCCAATGCCAGATGGAACCCTGGTCGCCGACCGCCCAGACATCCTCGGGCGAGCTTCCCCAGATGGCGCGGAGCGAATAGGGAACGTCGCTGCTCCACTCGCCGTCGTAGACCGAGTCCGTCGACCAGGAAGCGTCCAGCCGGCGAAAGATGCGGCTCTGGCCTCGGTAGCTGCTCGAGCCGGCGATCCGGAGGTCCTTGGAGGAGGCGCACCAAGCGCCTCGAAATTCGCTCTCCGGGACCACGTCCGAGCCCCACTGAGTTCCCTGCCAGTGCAAGAGCGAGCTGGTACCGAGGACCCACACGTCGTCGGCCGCTGAGCCGCAGACGACCCATGCGCCAACCTCCTGCCGGACCACGGACCAACTCGTTCCCTGCCAGCGCAGGATCCCGCCGCTTCCGACGGCCCAGACGTCGCTGGCCGAGCTTCCCCAGACGCCAAAGAGCGCACCGCTCGCCGGGATCTCGACTTGGCTCCAGGCCGAACCCTGCCAGTGAAGTATGACGCCGCTGGTCGCCGAGGCCGCCCCGACGGCCCAGACGTCATCCGACGCGCTTCCCCAGATGCCGAAGAGATCGGCAGTCGATGGGCTGGCCACTGGAGTCCAGCCCGAGCCCTGCCAGTGCAGGATCTTCCCGCCGCCGCCGACCGCCCACACGTCCTCGGGCGAGCTTCCCCAGACTGCCAGCAGCGCCGGCGGGTATTCCGTCGCGACCGGCCTCGTCACCGACGACCAGGAGGCCCCGTCCCAATGGACGATCTCCTCGCCGACGGCCCAGACGTCATTGGCCGAGCTGCCCCAGATGCCGGAGAGCAATCCTTTCGCGGGGCTGGCTGCCCGCTGCCAGGCCGAGGGGCAGTCCTGGCCGGGCAGGCATTTGCAGCTGTTGTCGCTCTGGCAAGCCAGGCGCGGTGGGCAGCGCCCGCACCAAACTTGGTGCGCGCTGGCGCACATCTCGCCCTGGAATTCGAAGTAACCGCATTGCACGTGCGACTCCGCGCAGAGCAGTTCGTCCGGCCTGGGCCCGACCTCGCATTCCCAGCCGTGCGACCAGCACGACGCACATGCTGGCGCGAGTAGAGACACCGCGGCGAGACAGCAGAGGAAGCTGCCGCGGGTAGACCTGACGCGATCTTGCGCGATTCCCATTTCGCCCCCCTCGCCGGCTCGCAGCGCCGGCTTTGAGCCGGCGGAGTCGGTTGACCGCGGCAGCCCTACCGCTGCTCATCGGTCTGGCGCAGGAACTCCTTGCCCAGCTCGCGGGCGCGCAGGGTGGCGGCCTCGACGGCGTTGATGAGGGTGGTGCGCAGGCCGCCGGCCTCGAGGGTGTGCAGGCCGGCGATGGCGGTGCCGCCGGGGCTGGTGACCTGGTCCTTGAGCTGGCCGGGATGGGTGCCGGTCTCGATCTGCAGCTTGGCGCTGCCCAGGACGGTCTGGGCGGCGAGCTTCATCGCGGTGTAGCGGGGCAGGCCGACCTTCACTCCGGCGTCGGAGAGGGCCTCGATGATCAGGAACACGTAGGCTGGGCCCGAGCCAGACAGGCCGGTGACCGCGTCGAGCAGGTACTCGTCGACGTTGACGGTGACCCCGACCGCGTCGAAGAGGGCCTTGGCGACGTTCATGTCATCCTGGGTGGCGTGCTCGCCGGAGGAGATTGCGGTAGCGCCGGCGCCGACCAGGGCCGGGGTGTTGGGCATGGCGCGCACGATGCGGGCGCCGCGGCCCAGCTTGCGCTCGAAGGCGGCGATGGGCACGCCGGCGGCGATGGAGATCACCAGCTTGCCGGGGTCGATGGCGCCGGCGATCTGGTCGAGGAGCTTGCTCATCGCCTGCGGCTTGACCGAGAGGATGACCACCTCGCTGGCCTTGGCGGCGGTGTAGTTGTCCTTGGTGACCGCGACCGCGTAGTTCTTGCGGAACATCTCCAGCTGCTCGTCGCGGCGGCCGGTGCAGATGATGTCCTCGGGGGAGGCGGAGCCGGCGCGGATCAGCCCGCGGACCAGGGCTTCGGCCATGTTCCCCGCTCCGATGAAACAGATCTTCTTGCCCTTCATGGTCTCTCCTTGGGGGCGACATCTATAGCGCGAAACGCCCGCGACGTGAGCGGATTTGCCGCTCGGATTGACTGGGCCCGCCGCGAGGACCTAGAAGGCGGGCCGTCCCCTGACCCTCCGGAGCCGTCCAATGCGCTTCGCCTCCTTCGTCGCCTCCGCCGCCCTCGCTTCCTTCCTCTGCGGCTGCCCGTCGTCGCCGCCGGCGGATCCGGTCTGCGGCGACGGCGTGAAGCAGGGCAGCGAGGTCTGCGACGGCCTGGACCTGGGCGGGCTGACCTGCGACGCGTTGTCGCTGGGCTCGGGGACGCTCACCTGCGCGGCCGACTGCTCTCGCCTGGAAACCACCGGCTGCTCGGTCCAGCCGCTGTGCGGCGATGGGGTGCGCCAGGGCACCGAGCAGTGCGACGGGAGCGACTTCGGCGGCAAGAACTGCGGCAGCTTCGGCTTCAGCGGCGGCCAGCTCTCCTGCAGCAACTGCGGCATCGTCAAGGCTGGCTGCACCGGCTGCGTCCCGGCCTGCGGCACGCGGGTTTGCGGCCCGGACCCGGTGTGTGGCGTCTCCTGCGGCCCCTGCGCCGGGACCTGCAACAGCTCCGGTCAGTGCCAGACCAACAGCCCGTTGTGCGTCGCCGGCTCGTCGGGCTCGTGCAGCGATTCGCTCGAGCATTGGACCGGTTCGCTGTGCTGCGTCACCGGGGCCAGCCTCTGCGTCGACGGCAGCTCGGGGAGCTGCAGCGACTCGATCGAGCACTGGACCGGCGCCCAGTGCTGCCTGGTGGGGGCCTACGAATGCACTACTGGCAGCTCGGGCAGCTGCAGCGATTCAGTCGAGCACTGGACCGGGGCCCAGTGCTGCCTGACCGTCCCGGCGATCTGCACCGACGGCAGCTCGGGCAGCTGCAGCGACTCGGTCGAGCACTGGAGCGGGGCCCAGTGCTGCGTGGAAGGGGCGACGGTCTGCGCCACCGGGAGCAGCGGCAGCTGCAGCGATTCGATCGAGCACTGGACCGGGGCGATGTGTTGCCTGACGCGGCCGGTGATCTGCGCCGCCGGCAGCTCCGGCAGCTGCAGCGACTCGCTGGAGCACTGGACCGGCGCCGAGTGCTGCGTGGAGCAGGTGACGATGTGCGTGGCCGGCAGCTCCGGCAGCTGCAGCGATTCGGTGGAGCACTGGACCGGGGCCGTCTGCTGCGTCGAGGGGGTCAGCACCTGCGTGGACGGCAGCTCGGGGAGCTGCAGCGGCGCCGGGCAGCACTGGACCGGGGCCAAGTGCTGTCAGTAGGACGGAAGATACTTGAGGGCGACCTCAGCGGCCTCCCGAACTATCTCGGTGCTCGCTGAAGCAGCCACGGCACCCGCTATCGCTCGCGCCAGTCGAGCGCCGGGCGATGGCTTCGACCAGGAGTAGCGCCACTCCCAGCGTCCCTCGCGAGCAAATGCGAATCCGACGTACATCCCATCGATACCTCCCGGGCGTGGCTCGGTATCGGGAGGAACGGCTTCGCGAATCGTCTTCATTTGCTCCTGAGAAAGAGTGACTTCTTCACTCCAGACGCCCGGTTCGATCCATCCCTTGACGGGGTCAGACCAGCTGCCATCTCGCCTACCGTTGAACCAAGCCCACGCCGAGTGGTCGAGGGCACTCACCCGTGCCGTCCCTTTCATCGCCGAGATCCACGCCAACCACTCCGGGTGAAACGAGGGCTCGTAGACGCAGAGGAATCCTTCGCTCGTTGCTGGGGCGTTGGAGTCGAAACCGAGTAGGCGAAGGAGTTCGGCTCTGTATCGGTCAAGTAGTTCGCTCATGGGAATTGGAGTTCCGACCTTCCCCGTCCCTCGGTGCGCTCAGCCCCAAAACTCACTTCGCGTCTCGGGAACCCTGCCGATGAAGCGCTCGACCAGTTGGCGCGAGTAGAGGCGGACGGCGACTCTCGCCTGCAGTTCCTGCGGCGTGATCCCCGGGTGGTCTCTGCGGATTGCCGCCTCGCACACCGAGCGCATGGTGCGGGTGCAGCCGTCCATGAGCGCGAGGCGCTCCGCGACCGACAGCCGGCCGAGCCTCTCGTAGTAGAAGCGCCGAGCCTCGGGAGTGGTGTCGAGCATCTCGCCGAACATGCTGAAATCTTAGCGTCTTTCCGCGCCCCGAGCACCACGCCCGGTCGCCAATCCCGCCCCTCGCCTGGAGGTGCAGACCGATGGGATGGTTCCGGCGCGTCAGCGCTCAACGGCGGATAGCGCGGACCACCAGCAAGATTCCAAGGACGGCCGCCGCGAAAATTGCCGCCGTCGGAGCGCGCGCCAGCCGATCGAGGAAATCTGGAGGGCAGGGGCCGCCGGTTTCGCCGCAGATATAGGCGCGAGGGCCCGCCGCGAAGAGGGCGACGATAAAGGCCACCGAGAGGGCGAGGAGAGTGATTCCGGCGGCCATCATGATCGTGGAGAGGATCCAGCGGCGACGGGCAACGTGCTCGGTTCCCAGCCCGCGGATGACCAGGTCGGCCAGCTCGGCGTCCACGCCGCGGGCGATCAGCGCCTCTCGAATCTGAGGAAGCGAGGAGCCCTCGCGGGCGAGCTCGCGCGCGTGCTGAAACGGCTCGTAGGGAGCCTTTTCGCTCGGCTCCGAAGGCGGCTCGCTGGGAGGAAGGTCCTGGGACATGTCGCCATCCAACCGAACTCAGCGGCGCAATCCGGCGATCACCAGGATGCAGCCGGAGATGCCGAAGCCAATACCGATCCAGGGCAACGCTGCGAGTGCCACCGGGCCAGCGATCAGGCCGAGCAACAAGAACGAGGGAAGCCGGGCGACCAGATCGACGACGGCGATGCCCAGGAACGCGGTACCAGCGAGCAGGAAGACCCAGGACTTGATGCCCTTGCGGCGTGAGGAGCGCTCCTGCCCGATTCCGCGCAGGATCTGCTCTGCCAGGTCGCCATCGACGCCCCGGGTCCTCAGCTCGGCCCGAATCTGCTCGTGGGAGCGGCCAGCCTGAGCCAGTCCGCGGGCGAAGCGGAAGTCGTCGAGGGGCTCGTCGGGTGGTAGCTGCTGGTCGTCGGGCATCGTCGCTGCGCTCCTTACCCGATGATGAAGTCCTCGCGCTCGCTGCGCCCCTCGGCGAAGCGGCTGAGATTGAAGCGCGAGAACATCTCGTCGCTCTGCCCGCACATCCAAGCCGCGGCGCGCTCGCCCATGGCCGGGCCCATCATGAACCCGTGGCCGACGAAGCCGTTGAGCTGGACGAAGTTGGAAACGCCCGGCGTGTCGCCGAGGATCGGCTGGTTGTCTGGGGTGACGTCGTAGCAGCCGGCCCACTGGCGCAGGACCTTGACCTCGCCCAGCACCGGCATCGCCTTGAGGATGGCCTTAGAGAAACGGGCCAGGAAGCGCAGGGTCGAGCCCATCTCCAGCCCCGCCGGCTCGTTGGGATCGCCCATTCCGCCGACGATCTCGCCGCGGTTGGACTGGGAGAAGTAGAGCCCGCTGCCGAGTACGCTGACCAGCGGTCCCAGGAACGGCTTCATCGGCTCGGTGACCAGAATCTCGTGTCGGTGCGGCTCGTTGGGCAGGGTGACGCCGGCCAGCTTGGCGACCTGCGGGCTCCAGGCGCCGGCGGCGTTGACCACCCGCTGGCAGCGGATGGTGCCGCGGTCGGTCTTCACCGCGGCGATCTTGCCCTGGGCCATCTCGAAGCCGGTGACCCGGGTGAAGGTCTCGATCTTAACCCCGCGCTGCGAGGCGCCGTTGGCGTAGCCCCACAGGAACGGCCAGGGGAAGAGCACGCCGTCCTGCGGATTGAAGGCCGCAGCCACGATGCCCTTGGTGTCGAGCTCGGGGACCACTCCGCGGGCGCCGTCGGGGCTGAGGATTTCGGTCGGGACGCCGAGCGAGTTGTGCAGCGCGGCGTTGCGTTCCAGGCGCCGGGCGTGCTCGGCGTCGGGGGCGAGGAACAGGTAGCCGCCGGCGCGGAACCAGACGTTGATCCCCAGGTCGCGGGCGAAGGTCTTGCAGATGTCGATCGAGCGGCGCGCCAGCTCGACGTTGGAGCGGGTGGACCACTGCATCCGCACGCCGCCGCCGTTGCGGCCGCTGGCGCCGGCGCACAGGTAGCTCTGCTCGAGCACCACCACGTCGGTGACCCCGCGCAGCGACAGGTTGTAGGCCAGCGCCAGCCCGAGGATCCCGCCGCCGATGATCACCACCTCGGCCTTCTCCGGGACCGGCTCGGCTTGCATCTGCGGATGGTTGGCCAGGTTCAGCGCCGGGGGCACTCCCGGGCCCGGAGCCGTGGCGGGATCGACCGGGATCGAGGCGTAGGTGCGCAGCGAGGTCGGCTGGAAGGGCGGGCGGGGAGTGAACGGGGAGAGCCGCTCGCTCTTGAGCTGGGCCTTCTCCTCCAGCAGCCGGGCCACCGCCGACTGGCAGCTCTTGCCCTGGCACATCCCGGTGCCGAAGCCGGTGTAGCGCTTGACCGACTCGACGTCCTTGAAGCCCTTGTCGATGGCGTGCTGGATGTCGTCGACGGTGACGTCTTCGCAGGTGCAGACCAGCGATTTGCCCACGGCCATCTCCTCAAAAAGCCAGCGCGGCCAGGGCGCGCCCGAGGGCCTGTCCCTGTTGCCGCGCCTGCGCAGCGCTGCCCACGCCGGTCACGTCCCCGGCGGCGAAGACTCCCTCGGCGGTGGTCTTGCCCTCAACCGCCTCGACCCGATAGCCGCCCGCCTCGCGCAAATATCCGATGAAGGCCCCCGCCTGCCGCGGCAGCTCGATCGCCGCCGACGGCATGCCCAGCACCGCCACCAGATCGCAGCCGATCCGCTCCTCGCCGCCGGTCTGGGCGAGCACGTCGAGCGCCTTGACCGCCGACCGCCCGTGGGCGCGCGAGGGCTTGCCGGCGATGAGCCGGAACTCGGTGGAGCGCAGGGCGCCGGAAGGATCGACGATCGCGGCGACCTCGGCACCGGCGGCGGCGAACTGGCGCGCCAGGGCCAGAGCCTCCGAGGTCGAGCCGACGATTACCGCCTGCTGGCCGGGAAGGACCTGCTGCAGCTTGAGCATCCGGGCCAGGCCGCGGCCGGCGTAGACGCCGGGCAGGTCGTTGTTCTCGAACGGCTCGAGCGGCTCGATGGCGCCGTTGCAGAACACCAGCTTCTGGGCGGTCAGTAGCGACAGCCGATCCGGCCCGCGCTGGCGGATGGCCAGGAGCCGCGGCTGCTCGTCCTTGTAGATGGCCAGCACCGTGGACTGGAGCGACAACTGCCCGCCGGCACTGGTGAATTCGGTGGCGGTTTGCTCGGCCCAGGCCAGATCCGGAGGGACCTCGTCCAGGGCGCTGAGGAGCCGGCCGCCGACGCGGGGGCGCTCGTCGACGAGCTCGACCTTCCTGCCGGCCTTGGCCAGCTCGAGGGCGCAGGCCAGCCCGGCGGGGCCGGCGCCGACGACGGCGAACTCGGTGCGGCGCTGTTCGACCGGGACGTCGGGGCCGCGGGCGGCGTCGGGCAAGGGGCCGATGCCGGCGATGTGGCGGGCGACCTTGGCAACCGCGTCCTCGACCACCGGGACCCCGGCGAACATGGCGTGGTGGTCGAGGCCCTTGGGGAACATCCAGTCGATGGCGGCCAGGACGTCGTGCTTGGCCGAGGGATAGGAGTTCTGGGCGGTGACGTTGAGGCCGGCTGCGGCGGGGGTGGTGCAGGCCTGCAGGTCGGGGACGCCGTCGACGCGGACCAGGCAGTGGGAGCAGCGGCCGGCCAGGCACCAGGCGCCGCGGGGGCGGTGGTACTTGATGGAGCGCGAGAAGATGTCGACGCCGTTGGCGAGCAGGGCCGAGGCGAGGGTGTCGCCGGGGACGGCGGTGATCGGCTGGCCGTTGTAGGAGAAGGTGAAGAGCTCGGCCTGGGCGGCGAGGCGGCGGTTCAAAGGCACCTCCGGGGTCTCGCGGTTTGTCAGTCCGCGAGGACGAGAGCCGGAGTGCTCTCGGCGGCCAACTTCTAGCAGCCCGAAGACGGCCGCTCAAGGCTGGCGGGAAAGGCAGCCACCGCTGGTGCCGGTAGGCGAAGGGCGCGTGCGCCAGGCTGGCGGCTCGATCGAGCCAGTGGGCGGAGACGAGCTGGGCGCCGTCGCTGTCGCCGTACCGAGAGCCATTGGCCGAAGGTGCTTTCCGTGCGTCACGTGATCGAGGGGCCGTCGGGCTTCGCCGCACCGCGCGACCAGCAATGGGTTGACCAGCCGCCGCAGTCTGCCTTCAAATCGTCTGGTCGGAGAGAGGGCAGGGCCAGTGAGGGGGGCGGCGGGCGGCAGACTCACCAGAAGCGAGCAGCTCCGGGGACGACCTTATGGAGAGTCGCTCGACGATTAGCCACGCCATGCGCGCGACGCGGCTGGCGAGCTGGTTACCCCGCCTTCCTCGGTCCTTGGGATCGCGGCTAGGAGCGATGTTCAGGCGACCAAGCCACTCCGCGAGAACCTGAGCCAGTCCAGCCGAACGAGGTCGACCGTCGTGGCAGTCCCACTGCAACAGCAAGTCTCCAAGGACGCCCATGCCAACTCTGATGCTCTCGCTTCACCTGGCGATTTCGTCTCTTCCTTCTTCCAATGCGCTCGCTCTTGAACCAGCGCAGATGAAGAACTCGAGCTCTTTTTTGCCTCAGGAGGGGACGTCCCTGAGGCTCACGGAGGCCAGACCCGAAGACGAGGGTGCCTGGCCAAGGTGGCCGCAGTTTGGCTACTCGCTGGCAGGCATGGCCGTTGCCGATGCCGCGGCCGCAATGCTCTTCATTCCAGTCTACGCGTGGGCCCACTCTCTCCCTGATTTTAGTTCCAGGCTTGTCGCGATCTACTTGTCCACGCTGCAGCTGACCGCTTTCGAGACGGTGCTTGGGTCGCTAGGAGCGACCGCCGGGGCGTTCCGTTCCATCGATGCCGAGTCTTGGCGTTTCGGGGCTGCTTTTTGGGCATCCCTGGGAGCCAGTCTGCTTCCTTCGTTTCTCGTCGCGGCGACAATCGGTTTCAACGTGTTGGATCCCTCCAAGTTTAGCGTTGGCGATATTCTTGTTTTTGCTGGGGCCGCTTTGATTCGCCTCGCCACCCTGCCACTAATAGCCACAAGCATCGCTAAGCCGAAGGCGAGAGCAGACGCCGTGCCTCCCGCACCGCCCATTGTCCTGGCCCCTCCGCCCCTGAGCAGGCACGACGCACCCGGACCTCCGGCAGTAGTGCTGCCCGTGATCGCATTTGGATTCTGACTCGCATTTGACGCCGACGGCCGCTCAAGGCTGGCGCAGCGGCCCGCTCACTGCCCCAAGACCTGGCGGAAGATGCCGACCCACTCCTCGGCCTCGGGGGTGAAGCGCGAGCTGCCCAGCCGGACGATGATCGAGCGGGTGGGGGGATCGACGTAGACG
>JBBIQS010000136.1:0-12154 GCA_037442205.1 Myxococcales bacterium | reverse complement strand
GTGGCCCCGTCGTGTCCCGGCAGCCCGGCGCTCGTCGAGGCGCGGTTCTCGAGAATCGAGCCTCGTGCGGGCGGGCTGCTCGCCGAGCTCTTCGCGCTTGACCCCCAGTGTCTGTCGACGAAGGGAGACGGGGTCGGCGTCGTGATGCGCGGCAACGGCCTGTCGAGCTGGGGGCCGGACACCTCGATTCGCGGCACGCTGGTGACCTCGCGCTGCAGCCCTCCAACCTGGGGCAAGCTCGTCGACACGCAGCGCTGGAGCGACGAGGCGAGCGCGATGGTGCCGTTCGTGCTCCCGCCCTGCGAGTGAGCCGCCAGCGGGCGACCTGGCACTCGGGCGCGTCGCGCATCTCGAAGCCATGGGGACCGATGCTCAGAAGTAATGCTTCGCTAGACCGAGCGCGCCGCCGACGATCTGATCGCGATCGGCGACACCATCGCGGCCGACAACCCCGCCGCTGCCCGCTCGTGGGTCGAGAAGCTTAGGCAGCGCGCGGTGAAGGCCTCGAAGATGCCGCTCTCGGGGCGCGTCGCGAGACCGGCCCCCGACCGAGGTCCCCGACCGTCACTTCACCGAGCTGGTCTTGTGCTCGGGAATGCGGAACCCCACCTGCTCCTGCGTCCCGTCAGGCTGGCTGCGCACAATCGGAGTGACCAGGAGCCGGCGCCCGCAGGTAGGGCAGCGCAGGTACTTGCGCTCGGAGACCGTGACCGCGCTGGTGTCGGGGCACCAGCCTCCGCGGGGGCGCGTCCTCGGCTTCTTGGCCTCTCGCCTCGGCAGGTCCTTGCTCATCGATTCTCCCTGGCCACTGGCTCCAATCGCGGATGCCGGCAGCGATGGCTCCCTCAGAGATGAGGCCAGACACGTTAGCCCCAACGACGGATGAATGGCGCCGTCGCAAGGCTCGATTGTCGAACTGCCGGGCGAGCGGAACTTCCTTCGACAAGCGGGGGAACGGCAGCCGACGTTCCCACTCCATGCACCCAACTGCCGGCCCGCCCGGCGGCCTCCCGCCAGCACCCCAAATCCCCGGCGAAGACCCGCACTTAGCCCGTCTGTCCGCCGGTTGACGCCCCTGCTTCGGACTGCTATTTGCCTGCGGCGATGCTCGGCAATCCCGTCCGTCCCTATCCCGTGACCGCCACCGCGGTCGGCAACTGCCTGGGCCCGTCGGCGCGCGAGGTCGAGGCCAAGCTGCGCGAGGGCGTCTCCGGGCTGGCACCCTGCCGCTGGCAGCTGCCCTTCCAGACCTTCGCCGGCGAGTTCGCGGGCGAGCTGTCGGCGCTCCCCTCTTCGCTCGCCTCCTACGACAGCCGCCAGGCGCGCATCTCCCTGGCCGTCCTGTCGCCGATGCGCCCGGCGCTCGACCGCGCTCGCTCCCGCTGGGGCGCCGAGCGCGTGGCCCTGGTCATCGGCACCAGCACCGGCGGCATCCTCGAGACCGAGAACGCCTTCGCCTCGCACCTCGCCGGCAGCGGAATCCCCAAGAGTTACGACTTCGAACGCCAGCACGCCTTCGGGGCGATCCTCGAGCTGCTGCGCCTCGACACCGGCCTGCGCGGCCCGGGCTACGTGGTCTCCACCGCCTGCTCCTCGAGCGGCAAGGTGCTGGGCGCCGCCCGCCGGCTGCTCGACCTGGGCGCCGCCGACGCGGTGCTGGTGGGCGGCGTGGACTCGCTCTGCCAGACCACCCTGCGCGGCTTCCACAGCCTCGAGGTCCTGTCGGCGACTCGCACCAAGCCCTTCTCCAGCGAGCGCAACGGCATCAACATCGGCGAGGGCGCGGCCTTCCTGTTGCTCGAGCGCGAGGGCGACGGACCGGCCAGGCTGCTCGGCGTCGGCGAGAGCAGCGACGCCCACCACATGAGCCACCCGCATCCCGAGGGGCTCGGCGCCCGCGCCGCCATGGAGCAGGCCTTGGCGCAGGCCGGCCTCTTGCCCGCCGACATCGACCACGTCAACGCCCACGGCACCGGCACCGTGCTCAACGACGCCGCCGAGAGCAAGGCCATCGGCTCGCTGCTCGGCGACAAGGTCCCGACCGTCTCCACCAAGGGCTTCACCGGCCACATGCTCGGCGCCGCCGGCGCCACCGAGGCGGTCTTCGCGGTCATGGCCCTGGAGAAGGGCTTCATCCCCGCCAGCCTGGGGGCCGATCCCCTTGATCCCACTCTGGGAATCCAGATCAACCTCGAGCGCCGCGACCTGAAGTGCCGGGCGGTGTTGAGCAACTCGCTGGCCTTCGGCGGCTCCAACGTCAGCGTCCTGCTGGGGGCGACCCGATGATCCCGGTCTACCTGGGCGGCTGGGGAATCTGGACCGCGGGCTATCCGAACGCGCAGACCTGGGCTTCGGGCGCGCCCGCGGCCGAGCCCGTCGCCCCGGCGGCGGCGATCCTCGGCGCCCACAAGCGCCGCGCCAGCGCGCTGACCCGCATGGCGGTCGAGGCCATGTCCCAGGCCGCCGCCCAGTCCGGCGCCAGCCTGGCCTCCACTCCCACGGTCTGGGCCTCGGCCTACGGCGAAATCGCCACCACCCTCGAGATCCTCCGCTCCTTCCACGAGGACGTCGGGCTGCCGTCGCCGACCAAGTTCCACAACAGCGTCCACAACACCGCCAGCGGCTACGCCTCGATCGCCTCCGGCAACAAGGGCTTCGCCACCTCGATCGCCGCCGGCCGCGACTGCCTGGCGATGGGCCTGCTCGACGCCGCCGGCCTGCTCGCCGAGCGCGGCGGCCAGGTGCTGCTGGCGGTCTTCGACGAGCCGCCTCCGGCTCCCTTCGAGCGCGATCCCAATTTCCCCGCCGCGGCCCTCGCCTTCCAGCTCTCCGCCGAGCCGCTGCCCTGCTCGCGCGCCAAGCTCTCCGCGATGGGCTCGCGCGCCACCGCGCCGCGCGCGATTCGCCAACCGTTCGCCGCCCATCCCCAGGCCTTCGCCTTCGGACTGCTCGACGCCTTGACCGCCGGGCAAGCCGGTCCGATTTCCCTCGGGACGAGCTGGGCCGCGGACCTCGAACTCCTGGAGAAGCGCCCATGAAACCCCGCGCCCTGGTCACCGGCGGCAGCCGCGGCATCGGCAAGGCCATCGCCATCGCGCTGGCCAAGGCCGGCCACCCGATCATCCTGAATTTCAAGGCGAATACCGAGGCAGCTCAGCAGGTGAAGGAGCTGATCGAGAACGACGGCGGAACGGTGCAGCTGTCGCAGTTCGACGTCGCCGACAACCAGGCCGCCAACGCCGCCATCGAGGCGCTGCTCGGCGACGGCAAGGGGCCGATCGGCGTGCTCGTCAACAACGCCGGCGTGGCCCAGGACACCCCGTTCCCGGCGATGAGCTGGGAGCAGTGGCAGGCGGTGACCCGCACCACCCTCGACGGCTTCTTCAACGTCACCCGCCCGCTGGTGATGCCGATGGCCCGCGAGCGCTGGGGGCGGATCATCAATATCAGCTCGGTTTCCGGGCAGATGGGCAACCGCGGCCAGGTGAACTACTCGGCGGCCAAGGCCGGGCTGATCGGCGCCACCCGCTCGCTGGCCCAGGAGCTGGCCCGCCGCAACGTCACGGTGAATGCGGTGGCTCCGGGGTTGGTCGAGACGGACATGATCAAGGACGCGCCGGTGGAGGAGATCCTCAAGGTGATCCCCATGCGCCGCGCCGGGACCGCCGAGGAAGTGGCGGCGGTGGTCGCCTTCCTGGCCAGCGAGGCGGCCGGGTACATCACCGGCCAGGTGGTCGGCATCAACGGCGGGTTGTTCTAAGATGGCGTAGTAATTGGATTTTCTGGGAGCAGGTTTCCGGTCTGCCCGAGCGTAGGGCGAGCAAGGCGAGCCTGGAGTCGAGGGCCCTTCGACTCCGCTCCGCTACGCTCAGGGCGACCGGAACAGAGAGCGAGACAGATGAGCCTGAATCGAGTCGTCATCACCGGAGTCGGCCTGACCAGCCCCATCGGCAACAGCCTGGAGGAGGTCTCCAAGTCGCTGCGCGAGGGCAAGGGCGGGGTGAAGATCATCCCCGAGTTCGCGCAGATCCAGAACCTCAAGACCCGGCTGGCGGCGCCTGTCGACGTCGACCTGTCGGTGCTGCCGAAGAAGAAGACCCGCACCATGGGCCGGGTGGCGCAGCTGTCGACCTGGGCCACGCAGAAGGCGCTCGACGACTCGGGCCTGCCGCTGGAGCTCTTGGGCAGCGGCCGGGTCGGGCTGGCCTACGGCTCGACCAGCGGCTCGGTGCCGGCGATCGAGGAGTTCATCGGCAAGGTCTGGGCGCAGCGGACGCTCTCCGGCATCCAGTCGGCGACCTACCTCAAGCTGATGAGCCACACTGCCCCGGCCAACCTGGCGGCCTACTTCGGCATCCGCGGGATGGTGCTGACCACCTGCTCGGCCTGCGTCAGCTCGAGCCAGGGCATCGGCTACGGCTACCAGATGATCAAGCACGGCCTGCAGGACGCGATGATCGTCGGCGGCGCCGAGGAGATGCACATCATCAACGCCGCGGTGTTCGACATCATGTTCGCCACCTCGTGCAAGTACAACGAGGAGCCGGACCGGGCGCCGCGTCCCTTCGACGCCGACCGCGACGGGCTGGTCACCGGCGAAGGCGCCGGCACCTTGATCCTCGAGAGCTACGAGCGGGCCAAGGCGCGCGGCGCCAAGATCTACGCGGAGCTCGCCGGCTTCGCGACCAACTGCGACGGCGCCCAGATGACCGCGCCCAGCGAGGACGGCGTCTCCAAGGTGATGAAGCTGGCGCTCGAGGACGCCCAGCTCAACCCGGACCAGATCGACTACATCAACGCCCACGCCACCTCGACCCCGCTCGGCGACATCACCGAGAGCCGGGCCACGCTGCAGGTGATGGGCGACAAGGTCCCGGTCTCCTCGACCAAGGGCTTCACCGGCCACACCCTGGGCGGCTGCGGGGTGATCGAGGCCGGCTTCTGCCTGACGATGCTGCGCGACGGCTACCTGGCGCCGAACAAGAACCTGGCGAAGGTGGACCCGGAGTGCGCCCCGCTCAACTACGTGATCGGCGGCGCGCGCGAGGCCCGGCCGAAGATCATCATGAACAACAACTTCGCCTTCGCCGGGCTCAACACCTCGATGATCCTCAAGAAGCTCTCGGACGCCGCATGAGCCTGCGCCTGCTGGCCCTGGTCGCGCTGATGTGCCTCCCGGCGGCGAGCCGGGCGGAGACGGCCGTGTCGGCGGAGTCGCTCAAGGCCCACTTCACCAAGCTGGGGCCGTTCACCGCCGAGGCCGAGCAGGTGAAGACCGCGCGCTTTCTGGCGCGGCCGCTCAAGTCGAAGATCAAGATGCGCTATTCGCTGGAGCGCATCGAGTGGGAAACGGTGAGCCCGATCCGCTCCTCGGTGGTGATCGACAAGGACGGGCTGCACGTTCAGGGTAACGCCGGGGCCGCGCAGGCCACCAAGCAGGACCCGCGGGCGATGGCGCTGCTGCGCTTCATCCGAAACATTTTTGCCCTGGATTTCGCGGCCTTGGAGCAGGACTTCACCCTGACCTTCGAGGGCAAGGTGATGAAGGCCGCGCCCAAGGACGGCTCGACGCTCAAGGGGATGCTCGGGGCGATCGAGATGCGCTTCGCCGACTCGCTGGATCTGGAGTCGCTGCAGATCACCACGCCGGATGAGACGACCAAGCTGACCTTCGGCAAGCTCGTCTCCGAGGCCAAGCCCGCTCCATGAAACGCTGGCTCTTGGCCGGGCTTTTGACCGGGGCGCTGTTCCTGGCGGTGCGCGAGCGCTTCGTGCTCGAGGACGATCCCGTCCGCTCGCTGCGCTCGCGCGATCCCAAGGCCGCCAAGCTCTTCGACGCCTACCAGGAGCGCAGCCTCTTCAAGGAGAAGATCTTCGTCGACTTCTCCAAGCTGTCGGAGAAGGAGGCGGCAGACCTCGAAGGCGTGCTCAAGCAGGCCCGCTACACCCCGACCACGATCTTCCCGCGGCCGGCGCCCGAGGCGTTGGCGCCGCTGCTGCCGCTGCTGCCGGTCGAGGCACTGCAGGCGCACCTGTCGGACGAGGCCCTGGAGAAGCGGGCGCAGGAGGCGCTCTCCTTCGCCATGCTCCCGGGAGGCAGCGGCTACCTGGCGCAGCTGGAGAAGGATCCGCTGGGGCTGGGGACGCTGCTCTTCACGCACTTCGCCACTTCGCTCTTGGCCGGCGACAACGGGGCCGAGGCGCCTGCCGACCTGCGCGTCTACCAGAGCCCGAGTCCGCTCAAGTACGACGAGGTGGAGGTGGCCTACAACGCGCTGCTGGCGCTGGGCGACAAGGTCCACTTCATCGGCGGCGACTTCTACAGCTACGAGAACTACAAGGCGGTCTACCGCGACGTCTTCGTCTGCTCGACGCTCTCGCTGATCCTGAACCTGGCGCTGTTCTTCATCTTCACGCGCCGCTGGACGCCGCTGGCGCTGCTGTTCGTCGGATCGATCATCAGCTACCTCGCCGGGCTGCTGGCGGTAGGGCTGGTCTACGAGCGGATCTTCTCGCTGGCGCTGGCGTTCACCTCGACCTTCGTCGGCTTCAACAACGAGTACCTGGTCCACCTCTCGGGAATCGAGGAAGGCGAGCGCAAGCAGCACTCGATCCTGGCGATCTGGTCGGCGATCGGGACCACGCTGCTCGGGTTCCTGGTGCTGCTGCTGGGGCACTCGGTGATCATCCGGCAGATGTCGCTGGCCTCGCTGGGCGGGATGGTCGGCTTCCTCGGCTTCCTGTTCCTCTTCAAGAAGCCGCTGGGCGAGATCCGCTTCCGCACCTTCGACTGGCCCAAGGCGACCGTCGGCCGGCGCGGGCTGGCGCTGCTCGGAGCCGCCTCGCTGCTGCTGCTGTTCGTGCTGCCGCGGCCGACGATCTCGACCAGCATCGAGGACTTCCGCTTCCAGTCGCCGGCGCTCGAGGCGCAAGCGAAGTATTTCACCGAGAAACTCGGCCAGCTCAGCCTCGATCGGGTCTACGCGGCGCCGATCTCGGGAACGCCGCACCAGACCTTCCAGGCGCTCGAGTCGGCGGGAGTCCTCTCGGCGCACGGCCATCCGCTGCGCTGGTTCCGCTCGACCGCGGAGCAGCAGAAGAGCATCGACTTCCTCAAGGAGCGGCTGGGAGCGGCCTCGGCCAAGATGCAGTCGTCGCTGGAGGAGGCGGGGCTGGCGCTGGCCCCGGCGGCGATCTCGCTGCCCGCCACGCTCGACGAGTGGGGATTTTTGACCACGCTCAACGCGCTGTCGCCGGCGAAGTGGGCCCAGGACCTGGACGGCGAGCGGTTCCTGTTCGTGCCGGCGAAGGCCGACGCCCCGGTGGAGCGCTCGCCGGTGGCGCTGCTGCCGATGAGCCCGCAGTTCTACTTCGACACCCTGCTCACCGACCTGTCGCGCGAGCTGGGTTGGCTGTTCCTGCTGGGGATGGCGGCGATGACCGTCTACCTGGCCTGGCTGCAGAAGAGCTTCTTCAAGGTGCTCTACGTCTTCCTGCCGCTGGCGCTGTCGGCGGCGGCGTTCCTGGTGATCGTGCGGACCACCGGCGTCGGGCTGAACATCATCCACTTCGTGGCCTTCGCGCTGGTGATCGGCCTGGCCACCGACTACACCTCGGTCGCGGTCTCCACCGACCACCACGACGTGGAGATGAGCAAGATCCTGCTCACCTCGCTCTCGACCCTGGCGACCTTCGGCATCCTGCTGGTGGCCAGGCACCCGGTGCTCAAGGACCTGGGCGTCACCGTCACCGCCGGGTGCGTGATCACCGCCCTGCTGGCGCTGTTCGTCAAACCGGTGCTGCCGGCGAAGGACAAGCCATGAGCTGGCTCCGTTCGCCCCGAGCGGAGGCCGAGCCGGTCGAGGCCGGAGTCGAGGGGCCCTCGACTTCGGGCCTGCGGCCCTGCGCTCGGGCTGAACGGGCGGCATGGCTCACCGCATTCGCATTGTTGTTGGGCGCCTGCGCCGGCGCGCGCGGCGGAGCCTGTCCCACCGGCTTCCGCTTCCCCGACACCTTTGACGCGGTGCAGGTCATCCGCGTGCGCAGCGACGGCGAGCTGCGCGAGATGCTGGGCAGCGTCAGCCGGCGCGGCGAGGACTTCCAGATCGCCTTCCTCGATCCGGCCCTCCAGCGGCCGTTCCTGGAGATCGAGATCAAGGCCGGCAAGATCGCGCAAAAGGGCGATCTTCCTCAGGAAGCGCGCGAGCAGATTCCCAAGCTGATCGACGCCATCCGCGAGCTCTACTCGGCCAGCTGCTTCCAGGGAACCGAGGACAAGCCCGAGCTGACCGGCAGCCGGTTCCGCTACTGGCTGGAGCGCGTCGAAGGTCCCGCCGACTGCCGCTTCGCGATGGTGACCCGGATGGCCCCGCGAATCGGGAGCTCGGTGGCGATCGAGGTCGAGACCAGCGACGTCGGGTGCCGGGTAGAGTGAGCCGGCGGTTCTCCGGTTCCGGTGCCTTGAGGTCTCGAAGATGGCGATCGTCGTCCGCTACGAGTGCCACGGCTGCGGAGCCCCGGCGCAACCGAGGGGGACCGCCTGGGTTCGCTGCGACCACTGCCAGATCCTGGTCGGCTTCGACTGGCAGGGCTTCCTCGACTCGCCCGCCTACGCGGCGCTGTTGCGGAACTCGGCGAGCCAGCTCGGCCGCTGGAACGAATACACGGCCCTGATGGCCGAGGCGGCGAGGGCCGCGGGCGCGGGCCGGGACGAAGAAGCGCTCGCGCTCTACACCCGGCTCGGCGAGATGATCCTCGAGCTGACCCCGCATGCCTTCCCCGACCAGGCGCGCACCGACCCCGCCTGCCGCCGCCGCCACCTGGAGTTCTTCGCCTTCCAGCAGTTGATGAACGTCCGCGACCCGGTCTGCGCCTCGCTCCAGGGAAGGCTCACCGGCTTGCTGCAGAACATGAAGCTGACCGAGCCGCTCGAGGTGCTGCTGCCGGCGGCCGAGATCTTCGAGCAGCAGATCGTCCGGCTGGGCCGCATCCCCGGGGCTCCCCTGGACCCGGACGGAATGCCGGCGCACCAGCGCACCAAGGCCACGCTCAGCGTCTTCCTCGGCGGTTACCTGCACTTGCTCGACGACGCCGCGCGCCTCTCTCTGCTGCGGCGAATCCACGGCTCCAGTAACGTCCGCATCGTCGGCGCCGGCGAGGACGACGGGCTGGGGCTCTATCTCGACTGGACCTGCCCGCGCTGCTCGCTCGCCTCGATGCAGGCGCGGACCGTCACCGAATACACCTGCCCGGGATGCTTCTGCCGGCGCCCGGTCCGCTCCGGCCGAGCGCAGCTGGAGAGCGTCGAGCTGGCCTGTCCGACCTGCGGGGCCCGAGTGACCGTCGGGGAAGGCCAGTCCGAGGCGCTGTGCGGCTACTGCAAGATCGCGGTCCGCAGGCTCGCCCGGACCGGCGACGTGGAGCGCACCTTCGCCGAGGAGATCCGCGCCCGGTACGGAGGCGAGCCTCTGCCCCCGGCCGGAGTCGACGGGCTTGCGGTCACGCCCGACAACCGGGCCGAGCTGGTCCTGATCGGGCTGGCGCGGCAGGCGGTCTGGTACGCGAACCTCGTCAATGGCGAGCGGTTCGCCAAAGTGGTGCGCGCCAGCCTGCCCGACGAGCAGACTCGCGCGCTCGGGCTCGACCGGGTCCTGGAGCTCGCCCTTGGCGAGGGCGGAGGTCAGGCCTCGGAGAAGCTCCTGGGCGACACCGCGTCGGCGCTCCAATTGCGCCGGTGGCGGAGCGACGTTTGAGCCTGGGAGTGCGGCGCCGTCCGGTCGGGACGCGGCGATGGCCAGGAATCCCGGTGGCGATCGCGGTCGAGACCAGCGACGTCGGCTGCCGGCGGAGTGGGGAGCCGTTCAGCCCGCTTTGACCGGCCGGTCGCGCCTGAACGAGAATCGACGCTCCCCTCGCTGTTGATTCAAGGAGCACCCATGCGTTCGTCTTTCCTGGCCCTGGCCGTGCTGGCGCTGCCGGCTCTCGCCCTGGCCCAGCCGCCCAACAAGCTCGGCTACCAGGGCCGCCTGCTCAAGGCCGACGGCTCGCCCGAGGGCGGCTCGATCGAATTCACCATCGCCGTCTTCGACGCGGCCAGCGGCGGCAACAAGCTCTGGTCGGAGATCCAGACCCTGGCCCTCTCCGACGGCTACTACGCCACCCAGCTCGGCTCGGTCACCGCGATGCCCGCCGACCTCTTCGCCTCCGGCCCGCGCTTCCTGTCGCTGACCATCGGCGGCACCGAGCTCTCCCCGCGCCAGGAGGTGACCTCGGTCGCCTGGGCGCTCTACGCCACCAACCTCTCCGGCGGCACCGTCGAGGCCAGCGGCATCAGCCTGTCGAGCGGCGGCAGCATCAGCGTCGGCGGCACCACGGTGGTCAACGGCTCGGGCCAGGTCCCGACCAGCGCCCTCTCCGGCCAGATCCCGTTCACCTCGATCTCCGGGAGCGCCAGCTCCTCGCAGCTGCCCCCGATCGACCTCGCCATGCTCTCCGGCGTGACCGGCTCCGGCAAGGGCTTCGACGCCGACACCGTCGACGGCGTCCACGCCTCGGGCTTCATCGCCAACGGCACCTCCTCCCAGAGCGCCAGCTTCAACGTCTCCAGCAACGGGACGGTGGGCGGCAACCTGACCGCCGGCGGCAACGCCGCCATCGGAGGCAGCGCGACCGTGGGCAGCACCCTCACGGTCACCAACGCCGCCACCCTGAACAGCACCCTCTCCGTCACTGGCGCGGCGACCGTCGGCGGCGGCCTGACCCTCAGCGGCGACCTCGACGCCCGCGGGCTGGTGCCCACCGGCGGCGGCAACCTCATCCCCAACCCCGACCTCAGGAACGGCGAGCGCGGCTGGGGCACCGCCTGGGCCTACGCCGGCTACGCCTTCTCCCGCACCCGGGTCAGCGACGCCAACGCCCCGGTGCGCTCGCGCTTCAAGGAGGTCTTCGCCGTCACCAGCATCGCCGCCACCGGCGACGCCACGGCGCTGCGTTTCAGCATCAGCTCCCTCAAGCTGGGCACCGATTACCACATGTCCTGCTACCTGAAGACCTCCAGCAGCGCGATCGGCACCTTCATCGCCGAGCGCTTCGACGGCGCCTGGACTCCCGCCAGCCGCAGCGACGTCACCATCCCCCTCAGCTACCAGGCCAACGGCAACTGGCAGCGGGTCGGCGGGGTCTTCAACACCGGCGCCTATCCCAACGCCCAGATCGAGCTGCGCGCCTTCAACAGCTTCGGCACCTGGGAGATCACCGCCTGCCAGCTGACCGAGGGCAAGCAGCTCAACAGCTTCTCGGTGGACCTGCCCGACCTGCCCTGCCCCAACGACAGCGTGGAGAAGTTCGGCTTCTGCATCTTTCCGATTTCCGGATATGACAAGACCTACTTCCAGGCCGCGGCCGCCTGCCGCGACATGGGGGCGCGCCTGTGCACCCTGGCCGAGGTGAACGCCGCCTGGGCCGCCGGTGCCCAGTGGTGCAGCTGCGGCTGGGTGGCGGACAAGGTTACGGCCACAACCGCCAAGGTCGTCTACCCGATGCAGACCTACACCGGCACCGGGTGCTGCTCCAACGACGTCTGCGGCTGCGGTGACCAACCCATTTCCACGAGCCTGCAAGGCGCCAACTGCTGCCGCTGAGCTGACGCCTCCTTCGCTTCCTTCCGCGGGTCCGCGCTCGCCTCAGGGCGCGGACCCGCCGGCTTTTTTCGCCGGTGCGCGTGCAATGCGACGTGCCGCCCGGAGGGACCGCGTCGGAAGGCTTTCCAAAAACCCCTGAGATCTAGCGGGGTTTTGCCGCTCGCCCGGCTCGCCCGATGATGCGAGCGGGCGAGCGAGCGGCCTTTTGACAGCTCGTCAGAAGGACTCCTAGACTTCCGGTTGCTCGATCGCTTGGTTTGCCCCCAGGCGCTTGCCGTTCCAGACATAGACCGACGGAGGTCCCCTGATGCTTCCGCTCCGCTGGATGGCGTTGGCCATCCTTGCGCTTTCCACCTCTGCCTTCGCCCAAGTACCCAACCTCATCGGTTACCAAGGCCGCCTGTTGAAGGCAGACGGCACGCCCGAGATCGGGAGCAAGAGCTTCGCCTTCTCGCTCTTCTCGGCCGACTCAGGCGGCACCGCGATCTGGAGCGAGACCCAGACCTTGGCGCTGA
>JBBIQS010000135.1:0-12262 GCA_037442205.1 Myxococcales bacterium | reverse complement strand
AGTGGGAGCAGCGGCCGGACAGGCACCAGGCGCCGCGGGGGCGGTGGTACTTGATGGAGCGCGAGAAGATGTCGACGCCGTTGGCGAGCAGGGCCGAGGCGAGGGTGTCGCCGGGGACGGCGGTGATCGGCTGGCCGTTGTAGGTGAAGGTGAAGAGCTCGGCCTGGGCGGCGAGGCGGCGGTTCAAAGGCACCTCCGGGGTCTCGCGGTTTGTCAGTCCGCGAGGACGAGAGCCGGAGTGCTCTCGGCGGCCAACTTCTAGCAGCCCAAAGACGGCCGCTCAAGGCTGGCGCAGCCGCCCGCTCACTGCCCCAGCACCTGGCGGAAGATGCCGACCCACTCCTCGGCCTCGGGGGTGAAGCGCGAGCTGCCCAGCCGGACGATGATCGAGCGGGTGGGGGGATCGACGTAGACGAACTGGCCCATCAGCCCGGAGGCCAGCACGTCGCGGCGCCCGGGAGAGGGCAGCCACCATTGGTGGCGATAGACGAAGGGCTTGTCCGCCTGGCTGGCGGCGCGCTCGAACCACTTCGAGGAGATGAGCCGGGCGCCGTCCCAGTCGCCGCCGCGCATGACCAGCCGGCCGAACTTGGCCAGGTCGATCGGGCGGGCGGCCAGGCAGCAGAAGGTCTTCTCCAGGCCGCCCTCGCGGTCGAGGGAGAAGGAGCCCTCGAACTCCATGCCCATGGGGGTCCACAGCTTCTGCTGGAAGTAGTCGGCGATGGTGGTCTTGCCCAGGGCGCGGTGGAGGGCCAGGGCGAGCAGTTGGTTGTCGGCGCTCTTGTAGGCGAAGCGGGTGCCCGGCGCTTCGGCGAGCCGCAGGCCGAGGAGGATGGGGACCACGTCCGGGGAGTAGTAGAGGTGGGGCTGGGGATCGGTGGGGAAGCCGGTGTCGTGCCAGTCGATGCCTGAGGTGGAGTCGAGGACGTTCTCCAGGCTGACCTTGGAGAAGCCGCGGCCGCCGAGCTCGGGGATGAGGTCGGTGATCGGCTGGTCGATGGCGCGGATGCGCTTCTCCTCGAGGGCGATGCCGACCAGCAGCGAGGAGAAGGACTTGGAGGCCGAGAACGCCAGGATCTTGCTGGATCGGCGGGCGCCCTGGAAGTAGTGCTCGTAGACCAGGGTGTCGTCCTGGATCACCAGGAAAGCCAGGGTGTTCTGCTCGGCCAGGAAGTGCTCAAGCGAGAGGATGCGCCCGCGGAAGTGGATGGGGCCGGGGCGGAAGGAGCCGAGGCGCTCGGCGAAGTGGAAGGGGGTGGGGCTGGGAGCGAGGGTGCGGTTGGCGAAGATGCGGAAGTCGTCGTAGTCCGGGCCGGCGTGCCAGAAGATGCGGGCCAGCGTTGGGTCCACCGCGAGCCAGACCGCGGGAACCGAGACCAGGAACACCGCGGCCAGCATGGCGGCGGAGCGAACGCGAAGGCGGGGGGCGGACATGCCGCGAACGTTGATTCGCAGGGTGGGCCGAGGGGAGCCCGGCGAAGGGTGGAAGCCCTTCCACCTGCGCACCCGCTCCTGGATCGCGATCGATCATGGGGACAGGTTTCGCTGCCACAGATGTCGCGCCCGCTCTTCGGGACACAGCTGTTGCGGGGTGCCGGGGGCGTGGCAACCTTGATTTGGTCCTGGCCGTAGCGGATAGTGCGCCGCCAACTTGGTCCCCTGCGGCGCTTGGTCTACCCTGAGGGAGACTCGAGATGCGCCCCGGAGTCCGGCCTGCTAGGAAGAAGCCAATGACGCTGCCAGCCAAGCTCGGAATCTCCCTCGACCGTGAAGAAGACGGCCGCTGGATCGCATGCGTGGACGCCTTGCCGGGAGTCATGGCCTACGGCAAGACGCGGGTGCAGGCGATTCGAGCGGTCGAGGCGCTCGCTTTGCGCGTTCTTGCCGACAAACTGGAGCACGGCGAGTTGAGCGAGGATCCCGCCATCAGCTTCACCGTGCCCTCGAAGCGTCGAGCGGCCTAGCAATCGGGCTGGAACTTACAGATCGCCGGGTGTCAGTCCCGTCACTTTGGCGATCTTGCCCAGCATCTTCGGGCCCAGTTCGGCCCGGTCGTGGAACGCCCAGGTGACGTCGGTCCAGCCCGGCCGTTCGAGAACCCTGTGTGATCCTCCCGCTTCGCGCTTGATGCCCCAGCCGATCCGCTTCAGGGCCGCCAGAACTCGCGCCGCCTTCGCCGCTCCGAACGTCGTTCCCTTCTTGCCCATGAGCCTGCACCGCCGCTGGCACGCGTGCTGGCTCGGTCACGAAGCCAGTGGCGCGGTTGAAGGGCGCGCCGCTGCCTATTTCCCATGTAATTGATGAGAGGCGATTTGTCCAACCCGGGGCTCCCTGCGGTGCGACGCCGTTTTGGGCCGCTCTCGTCCAATCCCTGGGGGAGCGCAGGCTACCTTCCGAGCGGATCTCGGGCCATGGCTCGCGAGGGTTGCGTGGGAGTGCGCCCCTGGCGGTGAAGCAGAAAATGGGTCACCGGGATCGATGCCGGCAGAAGGAGAAGGGCGGCCCAGAGTCCATCTGCAGGCGTCGTCCTGAAGTCTAGCGGGACCACTCCTTCCTGATTCACCGACGGCGCGAGCTTGAGGATCATCCAGAGACCACCCGAGGACACGATGGGGACCACCAGGCTCGGAAGAAGCACCGTAGCCAGGACCCGCCAGTCGTCGCGCCGAGACACGGCAGTTGCGAGGACGCCGAGCGCAGCACCGCCGCTCGCCAAGCCGCCGAGGACTGCCAAATCCCCGGGGCCGACGAGTCGTTCGCCGGATTTGCTGGCGAAGGCGGCGAGGTAGCACAGCAATCCAACCGGGACCGCCAGGACTCCAGCCATCCCGAACACGACTCCGACCGAGTATCGCTTCATTGCCGCCTCCGAGAACGGAAGCAGCAGCGAAGGCACGAACTGCGCCAGGCCTCTCTCGCCGGGAAGTCCTTGGGTAGCGCCTCTCGGCCCGTGTCAGGAGATCCGCGGCTGTGGCCGGCGAGCCAATCGGGAAACCGCTCACCCCACCGGCGGCGAGAAGCTCACATCATTGGGATTGGCCGAGCCGAACCGCGACTTGAGCACCGCCCCGAAGACCACCGCGGTCCCGACGATCCACACCAGGAAGAAACCCAGGTAGGGAATCTGGGCCACGCCGAAGAGCACCAAGGTCCCCAGCGCCAGCATGCCGATCTGCGAGCGCCGCGAGCTGACTCCCTTGCTCATCCGGTCGCCGATCTCCAGCGCCAGCGCCGCCATTCCCACCAGCACCGCGGCCATCACTCCCAGCCCGAGGAAGGGCAGGGCCAGGATTCCCACCAGGCTGACGATCAGCAGCAGCGTCAGCGGCATCAGCCCGATGAACCCCGCCACCCCGAACACCGCGCTCGGCACCGGCGCCCGCTTGATCTCACGCGCCACCGACGTCAGCCGCCGCGGGTCGAAGGCCAGCATCAAGAGCCCGATCACGAAGATCAGCGCCCAGCGCAGCGCGCTCTTGAGGGTCTTGGCGAGCGCCGATTCCTCAGGCGGTTCAACCACTTCCTCGTGGAAGCGCTTGAAGCGCTGCAAGCCCAGCCCGACCTCGACCCGGTCGCCTTTGACGACTCCCCCGGGGCTCAGCTCGAGCTTGCCGCCTACCGTCACCGCGTCGCCGTTCACCACGCCGTTCGGGCCGACGATCACCCGCCCGCCGATCGACACCGCATCCCGCATCACCGTGCCGTCCACCTCGACGTCGCCGCCCACCGACACCACGTCGCGCACGGTCTCGCCCTGGGTGATCTTGATCGAATGGCCGATCGCCGTTCGCCCGCGCTCGACCGCCGGCGAGGGAACGGGCGGGGGCTCCGGAGCCGCCGGTGCGGCGGGAGCCTGAGGCGCGGCCTCGGCCGGCACGCCCGGCGCAACCATCGCCGCTCCCACCTTGCTGATGGTCAGGAGATTCCCGTCCCGCTCGGCCACCAGGCCCTGGCTCTTGAGCACCACCGCCAGCGCCTCGTCCGCCGGCAGGTCGTTGAAGCTCACGTCCACCGTGCCGCCGACCGCTTCCTTGAAGACGATGCTCCAGCCCGCCGCCGCCGCCAGCTTCTTGAGCGCCTCGCGGGTCGGCAAGCCGTCCAGGTCCACGCTGATCCGCTTCTCCGACCCCGGCCAGCGCCCGCGCAGCAGCTGCGACCGCTCGGCTCCCGTGGGCGCGGTCGAGGCCGGCGCGGCGTTGCGCGCGGCCGCCGCCTGCTCCTCGATGGGCTCGAGCGGAGCGGCGGTCAGCACCAGGGCCGAGGCGAGTAGGGCGGAGCTGAGCATGGTCTAGGCGGACCTCGCACGGGCGGAAATCAGGCGTTGGAAGATCAGGGCGCCGCCGAGCAGCAGCACCAGTTGCGCGGCCACGATAGGCCCGGCCAACGGCCACAGCTGCGGCCCGAGGGCATGGCGCAGCGCCGAGGCCGCGGTCCCCAGCGCCGACACCGCCCGAGCGAGCTGCAGCAGGCTGTGCACCGCCAGCGACGGCCAGAACAGGGCCAGCGAGGCCGCCACCAGCGCCGCCGCGGCCGTCAGCGCTCCGATGAGCTGGCGCTGGAAATGGATGCGCGCCGCCTCGGCAACCTCGACCGCGGCCATCACCCCGCGCAGCAGGTCGGCGGGCGGGGCCGGATCGCGCAGGCGCGAGAGCGAGGCCGAGAACTGGCGCTCCTCGTCGGCGAGAGCGCGGCAGTGCGCGCAGCCGGCCAGGTGCGCCTCGAGCTCGGCAGAGCCCTCCTCGAGCCCGATGAAGAGCTCGGCGCGATCCGGACAGGTCATGGCACCACCTCGGCCGGCGTCATCATGCGGCGAAGCTTCTCCCTGGCCCGAAACAGCCGGGCCATGATCGTCCCGGGCGCGACTCCCAATACCTCGGCGATCTCCCGGGTCTTCTTGCGCTGCACATAGTAGAGCGACAGCACCTCCCGGTCGCTCTCCGGCAGCTGCCCCAGCGCACCCTCCAGGTCCCGCGACTGCTCGGCCTGCTCCATCCGCTCCAGCACCGACGGCGAGTGGTCCGGCGGGTCGAGCGGCTCCTCGTCGGCCATCGGCCGCGCGCCCTTGCGCCGCAACAGGTCGTAGCAGTGGTTGCGCGCGATCCGCAGGACCCAGATGTCGAAGCGCTGGGTGGGATCGAAAGAGGAGAGGGCCGACCAGGCGCGGACGAAGGACTCCTGGGCGGCGTCCTTGGCGGCGTCTCGCTCGCCCAGCAGCCGGTAGCACAGGCCGTAGACCTGACCCTGGCTGCGGCGCAGCAGAGCCTCGAAGGCAGCGCGGTCTCCGCCGAAGGCCCGCCGGCCTAGCGCCAGATCGTCGGAGGGCTCGTCCTGTTCCAGGAAGGCGCTCAAGAGAGGAAGGGGTTGGGCCGCTGCCGTCATCTATCTGCTCCTTCGGAGGTGTTCTGCCGAAGGATTACGCCCGCCATCCCGGGCGATTGCCGCTCGGAAGTCTACGCCAGAGCCGGGAAGGGCGGGGCGGGAATCGGCAGGATCTCAAGCGGCGAGCCCGGCGCTTGACCGGAGCCTGTAAGGGTGCGTATCGACTGGACATGCTCGACCTCTCCGTCCGCATCGGCTCCCTCGTGCTGCGCAACCCGGTGACGGTGGCCAGCGGCACCTTCGGCTACGGGACCGAGCTGGCCGACCTGGTCGATCTCTCGAAGATCGCTGGGGTTTTCACCAAGGGGCTGTCGGTGGAGCCGCGCCCCGGCAACCCGCCGCCGCGCGTCGCCGAGACCGCCTCCGGGATGCTCAACGCCATCGGCCTGGAGAACGTGGGGCTGGAGGCGTTCGTCGCCGAAAAGGTCCCGGCTTTCGACAAGGCCCCCTGCGCCTTCATCCCCAATATCTTCGGCAAGTCGGTGGACGAGTTCCGCACCCTGGCCGAGCGGCTCGATCCGCTGCCCCGGGTCGACGCCCTGGAGCTGAACATCAGCTGTCCCAACGTGAAAGCGGGCGGAGTCAGCTTCGGGCGCGATCCCAAGCTGGCGGCCGAAGTCACCCGGGCGGTGCGCCGGGTGGCCAGGAAGCCGGTGATCGTCAAGCTGTCGCCCAACGTCGCCGACATCGCCGAGATCGGCCGCGCGGTCGAGGCCGAGGGCGCCGACGCGGTCAGTGCCATCAACACCCTCACCGGCATGGCCATTGACCTCAAGGCCCGCCGCCCGCTGCTCGGCAACCTGACCGGCGGCCTGTCCGGTCCGGCCATCAAGCCGGTGGCCCTGCGGATGGTCTTCGAGTGCTACCGGGCCCTCAAGATCCCGATCATCGGCATCGGCGGGATCATGTCCGGCCTCGACGCCGCCGAGTTCCTCCTCGCCGGCGCCAGCGCGGTCCAGGTCGGTACCGCCACCTTGGCCGATCCCTCCGCCGCCCAGCGCATCGCCGAGGAGTTGGAGGCTTGGAGTGCGACGCAGTGCGTCGAAAAGATTCAGGAATTGGTCGGTCTGGCCGTCCGAAACAGTGCACTGTCAAGCAGCTAACCATGCGGAATCATTGATTCTCCTTGACAAGCGTTACGCAATGCGTTATTGAACAGTGCAATCCTGCCAGCCCTAATGGCTGCAGCGAACCAAGGGGAACCGACCGATGACCGCACGTCAGACCAACCACACCCTCTCCAACCGGATGAAGGAGGGCATCGAGGCCGCCCAGGCGCGGCTGGCGACGCTGGAGAAGGAGGCGCAGAAGGTGGTCTCCGAGCTGGTGTCCAAGGGCAAGGCCTCGCGCAAGGACGTCGAGGAGCTGGTGGCGCGCTTCAACCCCGAGGAGCTTCTCGAGGTCGAGGTGGTCAAGGACATCCAGGGCAAGGCCAAGCACCTGGCCAGCGACTTGTCGCACCGCATCGAGGAGGTCCGCGAGAAGGTGGTGACCTTCGCCGGGGTCGCCAGCCGCGAGCAGGTCGAGGACATTTCCAAGGAACTCGACCGCCTCTCCCGCAAGCTCGACAAGCTGACCGGCAAGAAGGCCTCCACTCCGAAGGCCGAGTAGCAACTTTCAGCAGCCGCCGCCGATAACCGGGAACCCTCCGCCTGCCTGCTGCTCACGCGGGCAGGCGGCTAAGTATTGGTTTTTCTTGAATCTCGGCGAGCGGCCCTCCCCAGGGGATGACCGGGGCAGAGGGGCTGCGCTACACTTGCCGCGTCGCTTGGCGGCCCTGTTGGGGAGTGAACGAATGTCTGAGCCAGAGAAGACCGAGCCAGTGCGCGAGCAGCAGAGCGTCTCCCAGTTCTTCCGGGAGGCGTGGTCGCAGGCGCTGGTGAAGGTGGGCGCGGCCGAGGACGAGGCCTCGCGGGTGCTGGAGAAGGCCGGCGAGCTGGCCGGCTGGGGCCCGGAGGAAGTCCGCAAGCTGGCTGCCGAATTCACCCTGCGGCTGCAATCGCAGCGCAAAGAGGTGGAGAGGTCGTTAGATGAAGGCGTCCGGCGCGGGGTGGCCCGGCTGCGGGTCCCGCACCGCGACGATCTCGAGCAGCTCTGGCGGCGGCTGGACCGGGTCAGCGAGCGGATCGACGCGCTGACTGCCAAGCGGGGAAAGAGCTGAGTTTCCCCGGGGGATTCAAGATGTTGAATGCTCTGACACGCGCGCTCGCGAAGCGCGGCTCGCTCCTGCCGGCCCTGGTGCTGGCGGCCGGGCTTGCGGGTCAGAGCTGGCCGTGGTTCTCCGCCAAGCCGGCGGCGGCGGCGGCCTCCCTCGATCCCGACGTCGGGCAGATCGACCAGGTGCTCGCCCGGCGGGCCCCCGAGCTGGGGCTGGCGCTGCGCCGGCGGGTGGCGGAGTCGATCATCGAGGAGTCCCGCGCTGCCCACCTCGACCCGATGCTGGTGCTGGGGGTGATCGAGGTCGAGAGCGAGTTCGACCACGAGGCGGTGAGCTGGGCCGGGGCCCGCGGGCTGATGCAGCTGATGCCAGCCACCCTCGAATACCTCGCCGGGCAGGAGGGGCTGCACCTGCGGCCCGAGGAGATCTACCGCGACCCGGCGCTCCAGGTGCGAGTGGGCGTGCGCTACCTGGGCAAGCTGGAGAAGCGCTTCGGCAACCTCAACCTGGCGCTGATGGCCTACAATGCCGGGCCGGAGAAGCTGCGACTGGCGCTGGAAGACGGCGACGTGGAGAAGTTCCGCAACTACGTCAACGCGGTGCGCCGCAACTTCGCCCGCTTCCGCAAGGGCGTGCGGCTGGCCCAGGACAGCGCGGTGGCCCAGGTCGAGACCGCACCTGGGATCCCCGCGGTCCGCTGATCGAGATGATGCAGGTCACCGAGATCTTCGAGAGCATCCAGGGCGAGACCACCCAGGCCGGGCGTCCGTGTGCCTTCGTGCGCTTCACCGGTTGCGACCTGCGCTGCAGTTGGTGCGACACCGCCTACTCCTTCGCCGGCGGCACCAAGATGTCCCGCGAGCAGATCCTCGAGAAGCTCAAGGGGTTTGGCACCCGCTTCGTGACCCTGACCGGCGGCGAGCCGATGCTGCAGAAGGAGTTGCCGCAGCTGTGCCGCGACCTGCTGGCGGCGGGGTTCGAGGTCGCCATCGAGACGCACGGCCAGGTGCCGACCGACTCGCTGCCCGAGGAGGTGGCGAGGATCTTCGACGCCAAGCCGCCGGGCTCGGGCGAGGTGGACGAGAAGTTCGTCAACCTGCGCGGCCTGCGCCCGCGGGACGAGGTGAAGTTCGTCTGCACCTCGCGCGAGGACTTCGACTGGTCGGTGAAGGTCATCCGCCGCTTCGAGCTGGAGGGCCGCTGCCCGGTGCTGATGTCGGCGGTCGGCCCGCAGCTGGTGCCGGAGACCCTGGTGCGCTGGATGCTCGAGGCCGGGCTGCGCGCCCGCCTCAACCTGCAGCTGCACAAGGTGATCTGGGGCGCCGAGGCGCGCGGGGTGTAGCAGTTTCGATCTTGGCGGTTCCATCCTCGGATTGGTGATTTTGCGCCGCGGCGACCCGAGCCCCGCGCGTCAGCAAGGGGCGGGCGTAGTGCCCCGCACAGCTCCCGGCCGCGATTCCGAGCCGCTCGGGTGATCGCCAGGCAGGTTCCCTGAGCTGCGCAGGGCTGAACGTCCGCCCCTCGCTCACGCGCGGGGCTCCAAGCCGTTCCCGGCCCGGCAGCAGCCCGGGCTCCCAGCCCCTTGAATCCCCGCCAGTTTCCGGCCGTCCCAGGCTGCGAGGGCGCTTGACTTGCCCTCGGGCCCAGGTATACCAAGGGCCCCTCGGCCGATTGGCCATAAGCCCGCAGCGACACGGAGGAATTCCATGTCACGCGCATCCGGATTCGCAGCCCTCATCGCCGCCCTGTGCCTGCCGCTGTCCGCCCAGGCGGTGTCGGTGTTCCTCAACGGCACCAAGGTCGACGGCCTGGCCAACACCAAGATCGACAAGTGCGGCGTCGAGTTCGACGCCAAGGGCAACGTCCAGCTCAGCTGCGCCGGCTACTCGGTCAAGGTCGAGGGCGGCGCCGCCTCCCAGGCCGCCAGCGCCGACGACGGCCCGGCCCCCACGGTCATCAACCGCAAGTACTTCCTGGTGACCGAGCAGCCGGAGCAGGGCGCCGCCGACTACGACATCGAGGTCTTCATCAACTCCAAGTTCATCCGCCGCCTGCGCAGCAACGAGGAGCAGATCGTCGCCGAGATCACCCGCCATCTGACCCCGGGCAAGAACACCGTCACCCTGGTGGCCAAGAAGAAGAAGGACACCGGCCGCAAGAGCTTCTCCCAACAGCACTTCTTCAAGGTCACGATCGGGGAGGGCAACGCCTCCGGCGACCGGGTGATGATCGACAACGCGCTGGTCGAGTTCACCCGCACCGCCGCCGAGACCCAGGACGTCAGCCAGGAGTACACCCTGACCGCCCGCTAGCCTCCTCGGGAGCGCCGCTCCCGGAAAGGCCGCCGCCGGCTCTCGAGGCGTCCATGTTCGCAGCCGACTCCCGCATCTCCCACGTCCCGGCCACCCGCGAGCAGGTGGTGGCGGTGTTCGCCTCGCTCAACAAGCCGAACATCGCGGTCCCCGGCAAGCCGGCCCAGGAGGTCCAGGGCTACGTGGTCGGCGCCGCCACCGGGCCGCAGGTCTTCTCGCTGTTCGTCTACCTCTACCTGACCCAGTCCCGCGAGGCGGTGGTCTACCTCGACCACGACAAGCTGCGGGTCGACTCCCAGGGCTACTCCGAGGCCGAGGGCGAGGCGCTGGCCTTCGTGGAGTCGATGGGCTTCATGGTCGAGCCGCTCAACTTCCGCAACCTTCCCCCCGACCAGCAGGCGGCGCTGATGAAGTCGCTGCCCTGCTTCACCAAGGACCTGCGCCCTGCCGGCGGGGCTGCCGAGGCCGCCAAGGCCGAGCGCTCCGAGACTCCCCAGGCCAAGCTCGCCCGCTTCCTGTCCGCCTTCTAAATGCCCAATCGCTCCCGCATCTCGCTCTTCGCCCTGGCCCTGGTCTCGCTGGCGCTGCTCCCCGGGGCCACCTGCTCCTCGCGCCCCGACAACAAGACCCGCGAGCAGGCCGCCATCCACTACGACCTGGGCGTGCAGGCCATGCAGCACTGCGACAGCCGCGCCGCGCTCACCGAGTTCAAGCAGGCCCTCGAGCTCGACCCGGCGCTGGCCCAGGCCTACAACGCCCTGGGGCTGGTCCACCACCTCTCCTTCGCCCAGCTGCCCGAGGCCGAGGCCGCCTACAAGCAGGCCCTGGAGAAGGACCCGCGCTTCACCGAGGCCTACACCAACCTGGGCAACGTCTACCTGGCCCAGGCCCGCTACGAGGAGGCGATCCCGATGTTCGAGAAGGCCCTCTCGGACATGCTCTACAAGACCCCGTTCATCGCCGAGAACAACCTCGGCTGGTGCTACTACAAGAAGGGCGAGGTGCAGCTGGGGGTCGACCACATCCGCAGCGCGCTGATGGCCAACCCCAAGTTCTGCCTGGGCCACCGCAACCTGGGGATCATCTACGGCGAGCTGGGCCAGCAGGAGAAGGCCGCCGAGGCCTTCGCCCGCTACGCCAAGAGCTGCCCGGCCAAGGCCGAGGCCCACCAGCTGTACGGGATGATGTTGCTCAAGCTGGGCGACCGCGAGCAGGCCAAGAAGGAGCTGACCGCCTGCGCGGCCAAGGCCCGCGAAGAGGAGCCGGCCGGCCCCGACGCCCGCGTCGGCGACTGCCACCAGCTGCAGGACCTGACGGTTGCCGAGAGCTGCCAGACCTACCTGGAGGCGCTCAAGGAGCAATGAGCGACCAGAACTCCAAGGCCCCGCCTCCTGGCGAGCCGGCCGAAGCCGCTGAGACCGCCCAATCCGCCGAGCCGGCCGAGAGCTTCGGCCGCTGGCTGGCGCGCGAGCGGGAGCTGCGCGGGATCAGCCTCAAGCAGATCGCCGAGCCGACCCGCATCAGCGCCGCCCACCTCAGGGCGCTGGAGCGCGACGAGGCCAAGAGCCTGCCGGCGCGGGTCTTCGTGCTGGGCTTCATCCGCGCCTACGCCCTGGCGATCGGCATCAGCCCCGACGAGGCGGTGCTGCGCTACCAGGAGCAGTGCCTCAAGGACTCGCCGCCGGAGGAGGAGGCCAAGCGGCGCGGTCTGCGCAAGCGGGTGGTGGCGGGCATCGCCGCCGCGGCGGTTGGGCTGGGGGCGGCCGGCTACCTTCTCTGGCGGCGCTGAGCCCATGGAGCGCTTCCGCTGCCGGGCGGTGGTCCTGTCCACCCTGGACTACGGCGAGTCGGACAAGGTGGCGACCCTGCTCACCGACGAGCGGGGGCGGCTGTCGGCCTTCGCCAACGGCGCTCGCAAGAGCAAGCGGCGCTTCGCCGGGGTGCTCGAGCCGTTCACGCTGATCGACGCCCGGCTGGTGCAGACCCGCGGGGATCTGGTGCGGCTGGAGGGGGCCGAGGTGCTCGACTCCTTCGGCGAGCTGCGGCTGGACATCGCCCGGGTGGCGCGGGCCAGCTACGCGGTGGAGCTGCTGCGCGAGCTGTGCCGCGACCACGAGCCGCATCCGGATCTCTTCGCGCTGCTGGTGCGGCTGCTGGAGGCGCTGGCCAGGCGCGGGGCGGGGGCCGAGGGGCTGATGCGCTTCGAACTGGCGGCGCTGGCGATGGCCGGGCTGATGCCGCGCCTGGACCGTTGCGCCCGCTGCGGACGGCCGCCGGGGACCGATTCGCTCTTCGATCCCGAGCACGGCGGGTTGGTGTGCCCGGGCTGCGCCGCCGGGATGTCGGCGCGGATGTCGCCGGCCGCGGCGCGGGCGCTGGCCGCCTTGCAGCAGGAGGGCGGCTGGTCGGCGCT
>JBBIQS010000134.1:0-12503 GCA_037442205.1 Myxococcales bacterium | reverse complement strand
GGGGAACTTCCACTTGGCTGAGGATCTCTTCGATAATGCGATCGGCGGCATCCGCCTTGCGCTGCACCAGCGTGGTCCTCGTATTGATCACGACCCGATGTGCAAACAAAGGCGTGGTCAGGCGTTTTACGTCGTCGGGGATCACGTAATCGCGTCCGGCGACGGCAGCGCGCCCCAGCGTCCGGGCCGGAAGGCCGACCGCTGGTTCAAGAGCGACGAGGGGCGCGCGGCCGCGCTGGCGAAGCTGCGCACCGCCCCCGCCGGCGAGCTCTTCGCCTTCGCCGAATACGGAAATCTGCGAGCGGCGGAGAACCTGGGCCGTGAGGTCAAGCTGGGCGGCGCCCAGGTGCGGATGGCTTCGTTCAGCGCCCCGGCGGCCCCCGGTGCGGTGGCCGCGGCCTATCGCGGCGCGCTCGCGCGGAGGGGCGCTCCGGCCTCGGCCCGCACGCTGTTTAACGGCGTGGCCTACTTCGCCTATCGCGACACCGACGGGCTCCTCAAGACCCTGACCCTGGTTCCGGCGGGCGGGGAGACCCTGGTCCTGGCCGCGGTGGCCATGCCCGAGTCGCCCGAGCGGATCGCCGCGGGGACGGCCTTCCCACCCGACTGGCCGATGCCTCCGGTCGAAGGGGTGCCTTCGGACATGGAGTTCGACGACGGGGAGACCGTCGAGCGCACCCGCTACGCCCAGCTAGCGAGCCCGGACCTCGCCAGGGCCGTGGAGCTGTACGAGCGCGAGCTTCCCAAGCTTGGCTGGGCGGCCGATCCCTCCTCGGCGAGCTCGGGCCCGACCGTTCGCACCCGGGCGTTCGAGCGGCAGGGGGAGAAGTGCTTGATCAACGCCACCAGCATCGCCGGGGTCGGCGTCGGGTACCTCAGCGTGGTCTGCAGTCTTTCGAAAGGGGAACGTCCGTGATCTCCGTCATCCTCGTGTCGCTGGCGCTTGGCGGCAGCCCGGTCGTGGTGAGGCCGAATGCCAACACGCCGGTTCCGCAGTCCAGCGTCATCACCGCCGGAATCGCTTCGCAGTGCGACGCCGCCTGCAACCCCATCTACGACATGTGCGTCGGGAAGTGCTACGGCGAGGCGATGAAGCGTCGCGAGAGGCGGGATTTGAACGCCTGCGGCGGGCCGCACCCCTTGGGCTGGCTGCCCTTCTACCCGGTTCGCTCCGACGTCTGCCACGACACTCTCCTGGGGGAGGTGTGCCTGGCCCCTGGCCCCTATTGGGAGGATTGCCCGAGTATGTACAACGCGACCTGCAAGGTGCAGTGCCTGGGGATGAACGCCGCCAAGGACATGTGCAAGACCGCCTGCGTGGCGCAGTTGACGATGGAGGCCGCTGGCGAGTTGGCGGCGGCGGCCGGCAAGACCCTCAAGAGTCGCGATGCCAATGTGCTCAAGAAGGCGGCCGAGCAGCAGGCGCAGGCCGCCGCGAGCCAGGTCCAGGCGGCCGCCAACGATGCGCTGGCGAACGCCCCGGGCGGCGGTTCGGCGCAGGTTTCGGGCGCCGACCTCTCCGCCTTGAGGAACGCCGCCCAGAACGCGGGCGGCCAGGCGCTGAACCCGGCCAGTCTCTCCGGGGCCATCCAGGCGGCGCAGGCCGCCCAAGCCGCCGCCACCAGCAACCGATGAGCAGGCTCGGAGGCCGGCTGGCACGGAAGGGCGGGTCCGGCAACGGGGGGTGGAATGGTGGCCACGCACCCCGTCCATCTTGCCAATCATCGAGCGGCCGGGCGCTGGCGGTGGCGACGGGCGCGCCCGGCTGCCGCAGGGGGAGGTGCGCGATGAGCCCTGGGCGCTGGACGATGGTTGGGGCCGGTGGGCTCTGCCGGCTGAGGCGGCTCCTGGGAGGCAGCAGCGGGCAGGCCTCCGTGGAGTACGTGGCGACGACGACGATCTTGGTGCTTGGCGGCATCGGGTTCGCGGGCGGATGGCCTTACTTCGGCACCATGATGAACGCGTTCGACCGATACCTCGCGTCGGTCCACTTCGTGCTCTCGATGGCGCTGCCGTAGGCGCGCTGCGGGCGGCCGGGCCGTCTCGCGGTGCGCCGGCCCGCCAGCCTTTCTCTTGCCGCCCCCACCTCGATAGTGTACGTCTTCGCGCCGGCCCGAGAGCCTTCGCTCCCGAGCCAGGCAGCAGGCATCCCGACCCCGTAGCTCAGTTGGATAGAGCGGCGGTTTCCTAAACCGTAGGCCGGCGGTTCAAATCCGCCCGGGGTCACAGCGAAGCCAGGAGGGTCGCGCGGTCCCTCCTGGCGAGGTCCCCGTTCCGTCCCACCCCATCCTCGAGCGAAGGGGTGGGACAACCGCTTTATGAGGCCGTTCGCACCGTGACGAACCCCAGCTCCGCCCCCGCCATCCTCTCCCAGGCGCGCATCCCGCCCGAGGCGGTGGAGGTGGTCCGCACCCTGCAGGGCGCCGGCTACTCGGCCTACTTCGTCGGCGGCTCGATCCGCGATGTCCTCCTGGGCAAGCCGGCCAAGGACTGGGACGTGGCCACCAACGCCCGCGCCGAGCAGGTGCTGCAGCTGTTCCGCCGCGTGGTCCCGACCGGCCTCAAGCACGGCACCGTCACCGTGGTCAGCAGGAAGCTCCACGTCGAGGTCACCACCTTCCGCGGCGAGGGCGCCTACGCCGACGGCCGCCACCCGGATCAGGTCTTCTTCCTCGACCGCATCGAGGACGACCTGGCCCGCCGCGACTTCACCGTCAACGCCATGGCCTTCGACCCGCTCGCCGGCTCGTTCGTCGATCCCTTCGGCGGCCAGCGCGACCTGGCCGCCCGGCTGATCCGCTGCGTCGGCGAGCCGGCGGCCCGCTTCGGCGAAGACGGCCTGCGCACCCTGCGCGCGGTCCGCTTCGCCGCGGTCCTCGAGTTCGACATCGACCCGGCCACCGAGGCCGCCATCGGCCAGCGGCTGGAGGTCTTCGCCAAGGTCTCGGCGGAGCGCGTCCGCGACGAGCTCTCCAAGCTCCTCGCCGCGCGCCAGGCGGGCAGGGGACTGCTGCTGCTCGCCAGGACCGGCCTGCTCGAGCGCGCTCTTCCCGAGGTCGCCGCCCTCCAGTCGATCTCCGGCGCCCTGGAACGCACCGCCCGCCGCGTCGACTTCTCGCCCGCCGCCCTCGACAGCCGGCTGGCGGCCCTGCTCCACGATCTCTCGCCCGAGGCCGTCGCCTCGTCCCTGGAGCGGCTGCGCCTTCCCAACAAGACCGTGGAGCGGATCGCGCTGCTGGTCGATCTGCGGGGCTTCGGCCTTGCTCCCTATCCCGACGACGCCTCCCTGCGGAGAGCCCTGGCCCGCGCCGGCCGCGCCAACGTCGAGGCGCTGCTCGCCCTGGCCAGCGCCCAGGCGCAATCCCTCGGCGACGGAAGCCTGCTCGCGTCGGTCGCGCAGGTGGGGGCGCGCGCCCGGGCGATCCTCGCCCAGAACCCTCCGCTCTCGGCAGGCGAGCTGGCCCTCAACGGCGGGCAAATCATGAAGGCCCTCAACGCCCCGCCCGGCCCGATCGTCGGCCAGGCGCTTCGATTCCTCCTGGAGCAAGTCCTCGCCGACCCTTCCGCCAACCAGCCGGAGCGGCTCGCCGCCTTGCTCGCCCAGTGGAAGCCCGAGCACTCCTAGCCCAAGGCCGCGAAACGCATGTCATTTTCCCGACAGGGTGGCTGGGCGTTTTCCACACATTTTTCCACAGCGGCCTCTAGGCCGAGGGAAACGGCCCTCCCGCGCTCGCTCGCCAAGATTGCGGGATCTCTTGGAGAATGGGTGGAAAAGCCAGCGAAGCCGCATGGTTGCGAATGTTCTTGTACTTTGACTTGACAATCCCTCGCAGGGCAGCCTGTACGCGCGGCTGCACGGCGAGCGGCTGTGGGTATGTTGTGGATTGCCGCCGGGCGAGCTGATTTTGGCGTGTCCTCGGGCGCTTGCCGGCCCTGGAGAAATGGTTCGATTTCGAAGTGAAATCGAGTGCCAGGAAGTGCCCCTCCCGCCGCCGGCCGGAGGTATACTCGCCGCCCCAAATCGGCCGTTGACGGGGCGGATGCTTTGGGAGGGGCGGGATCGCAGACTATCGCCGGCTGCTCTCACCGGGCGGCCGGGACCAGCATCTGGGAGCGCGACTTCGATGGCGGACGTGGCGGCAGGGACGTCGAGCGAGCGCACGGCGCGCGTGCTTCTGATCCAGGACGAGACCCCTCAGCGGCTCTCGGTGGCGGCGGCGCTTCGCTCGAACGGTTTTGAGGTGGTCGAGGTCAACAGTGGCCTGGCGGGGATCGAGGCGGCGACAGCCTGCCATCCCGATCTGGCGCTGCTCGACCTGCACCTTCCCGATCTCGACGGCATGGAGGTGGCCAGCCGGCTGCGCCGCCTGGGGATGGAGGGGCTGCCGATCGTGGCCATGGGCCAGGTGGGCGCCGAGCGAGGCATGGCCCTGTCGGCCGGCTGCGACGGCACCATCCCCAGCCCGCCCGACCTGACCGCGCTCCCCGGGCAGCTGCGCGAGTTCCTGGCCGGCAAGAAGGACAAGCTCAAGGGCGGCGACGAGAAGCGCTACCTCAAGGTCCTGACCCAGAGCCTGGTCGAGAAGCTCGAGGCCAAGGTGCGCGAGCTGACCGGGGCCAACGAGCGGATGCGCCGGGTGGACGAGTTCAAGACCGAGTTCATGGCCTCGATCAGCCACGAGCTGTCGACCCCGCTCACCCCGCTGGCCGGCTACCTCAAGATCCTGCAGAGCGAGAAGCTGGGGGCGCTCAACGACCGCCAGAAGAAGGTGATCGAGAGCATGCTCCAGAGCGCCGAGCGGCTGTCGCGGACCATCGACAACCTCTCCGACTTCGCGGTGCTGGAGACCGGCAGCTACCGGGTGCGCACCGAGCCGATGGACGTGGTCAAGCTGGCCGAGCACGTGGTGGAGCAGGTGTCGCTGACCACCGCCAAGCCGAAGCGGGTCCACCTGTCGCTGAGCGCGCCGGCCTCGCTGACCCTCTCGGTCGACCCGGCCCGCTTCCCCCAGGCGCTGGGCAACGTGCTGCAGAACGCGGTCGAGTACTCGCCGCACGGGGGCGAGGTGCTGCTGGAGATCGAGCAGGTCGACGGCAAGGTGCGCCTCAACGTCTACGACCAGGGCGCCGGGGTGGTCCCCGAGGAGCAGGACAAGATCTTCGAGCCCTTCTTCCACGCCCGCGGCGCCCACCACGTGGCGGTGACCGGGCTGGGGCTGCCGGTGGCTCGCAAGATCGTCGATTCGCACGGCGGCCGGCTGTTCGTCGAGAGCCCGCCCAAGTCGCAGCCCGAGGGCCAGCGGGCCTTCACCGGGTCCAAGTTCGTGATCGAGCTGCAGGTCCCAGCGCCGGCGGCTGCCGCGGCGCCCTCCGGGCCGACGCCCCCCGCCTCCTCCTAGAACGCGAGAGGTTTCGCCATGTCGCAACCCCGGCCCACGCGCGCCCGCCTGTTCGCGCTCGCCTGCGCAGCGCTGCTCGCCTCGTGCCGCGGCGAGGGCAGCCGGGAGCCGGTGGCCGGCCTCTACGCCATCTCCGGCGGCGGCCAGGTGAGCTACGGCGATCCGGCGGTCGTCCGCGCCGCCAAGCCGGGGACGATGCTGCGCGGCGACGCCACCATCTCGGTCGACAAGGGGCCGGCGGTGCTGGAGGGGCTCAACGGGGCCATGGTGGCGCTGGGATCCGGGCGCCATCGGCTGTCGTCGCTCAAGGCGCTGTCGATGCCCGCCGGCAACGAGGCCAGCCGGCTGGCGCTGGTGATCACCGATCGGGCGCAGGAGAAGCAGGTCGGGCTGCTGCTGACCCGCTCCCGCTACGAGCCGGCCGAGAGCGGCAAGGCGCTGCCCAAGGCCGAGGAAGACAAGGAGACGCAGAAGGCGCTGGGCTTCTTCTTCACGCCCGGCGGCTCGGGCGGAGGAGGGCAGGAGCCGCAGCGGGTCGGGCCGCCGCCGACTCCCGGGCGCTACATGCACGCGCTCAAGCGCCCGCTGGTCGGAGGCGACGGCCGGCGCCGGCTGATGAAGGCCCAGGGCGCGGTGGTGGTGGAGCTGCAGGACAACGCCACCGCCATCGCCGGCGATCTGCCGCTGCCGCTGGACCTGACCGAGGTCCGCCGGATCCTGGTCGCCGAGGGCTCGGCGGTCCTCAAGCTGCCGTCGGGCGAGGTGCGGCTCGAGGCCGGGCAGGTGGCCGAGATCGCCGAGCTTTCCGATGCGCCGGCGGGCCCCTGAGGCCTAGCCGCCCGACCCGCCCAGCGCCGGCGACGCCGCCTCCAGCGCCCGCGCGATGCTCGCCGGATCGAGTGGCACCTTCTCCTTGCGCTGTTCCGCGGTCCCGAAGAGCTCGGTGCGCAGCTGCCGGTACTGGTCCAGGCCGAGCTTTCCCTGTCGCGCCAGCCGATGGGCCTGGCGCAGCCGCTCCTCGAGATCCTTGCGCTCAGCCTGGTCGGGAACCCGATCCAGGATCTTGGAGGTCGGGGTCGCCTCGTCGATGAAGTTGGCCTCCGCTCCCCGCCAATCCAGCGCCAGGAAGATCGCCGTCGAGGCCGCGAAGAACGCCATCGCGAACAGCGCCGGGGCCCGCGCCCGGGAGGCCCGGAACGAATGGTCGGCGCCGGGTCGGGCCAGGCTCGTGTAGGAGCCGCCGGTCGACGGCGCGGCGCCCGCCAGGCGGCGGAAGGCCGCGAGCAGGCCCGCGGTGGCCAGCAGCGCCACCAGCCCGCCGGCGAGGGTCGGTCCCAGGGCCGGCTCGGCCTGCGGCTGCGACCCGCCGGAGCCGAGCGAAACGATGAACAGGATCGAGGCAATGAGGTTGTTGACCGCGTGGGCGGCCACCGCCGGCCACAGCGACCTCGACCAGAACACCAGCGCTCCGAAGAGCACGCCCAGCTCGATGCGCGCCAGCATTCCCACCGGGTCGAAGTGCAGCAGCGCGAAGAGGACGGCGCTGACGACGATCCCTGCCCGCATCCCAAGCCGGGCGCCGAAGACCGTCTGCAGGTAGCCGCGGAACAGCATCTCCTCGCAGATCGGCGCGGCCACCGACAGCGCCACCAGCAGCGTCCCCAGCTCGAACGGCCCGGCGCCGGCGAAGATGTGGCTGATGTCGAAGAGCTTGAGCAGCTCCGGGGACATCAAGCGCCGGACCAGCACCTGGAGGGTGCCCGCGACCAGGAAGTTGGCCGCCCCCAGCGCCGCTCCCAGGGCGATGAGCTTCCACGACGGCAGGCGCAGCCCGAGGAAGTCGCGCACCGGGAAGTTCTTGGCCGCCAGCCACATCCAGGTCGGGGCGCCGAAGAACAGCACCTCGGAGACGATGAGCCCATAGGGCACGCTCGCCGTCTGCAGCTGCGCGGCGAAGAAGAGCTGGGCCAGCAGCAGCAGCGCGTAGGGGAGGAGCGCCGGCTGCTCGGCGATGGTGAGTCGCGCGCTGTCGTCGGACGGTTCCAAGGGACTCCCAACCGGCCGTCAGGCGGCCTGCCCGCCCAGCTCGCGCGCCGCCATCTCTCCGAAGCGCCCGCCGGCCGCCTTGGCCTTCTCCAACTGCGCGGTCATCTCCGCCGCCTGCCCCAGGCCTTTGAGCACTTGCGCCAGCACGAACGGGCGCTCGCCGGGGTACGGCATCTTGAGGTCCGGCTCATCGGCAAGGGACTTCTCGATGAGCGACCTGGCCTCGGCGAGAAGCCCCTGCTTGTAGCGCAGCAGCCCGAGGAAGTAGCCGAAGAGCGGCTCCTGCGGGGCGGCCTTGATCGCGCCTTTGATCAGCGGCTCGGCCTTCTCCAGGTCGCGCCCCAGCCACGCCAGGCAGTAGCCGGTGACCGCCTCGACCAGCGCCCGGGTCAGCGGCTTCTGGTTGGTCAGCACCGGCTTGCGCAGGTTGTCCAGCGCCTTCTCGTAGTCGCCGCGCGCCACGTGGACCAGGCCCACGTCGAAGTAGGCCTTGTCGCGCTCGCTGCGGGTGACCGCCGACTCGCGGATCTCGATCGCCAGCTCGAGCGCCCGCTGCAGCTTGCCGTGGTCGCTGTAGTACTCCAGCGCCCAGCGCTGGAAGGTGATGGTCAGCGGCCAGTGGAGGATGGCCACCACCGCCACGCTCACCACCGCCACCAGCCACGGCCGCAGCTCGGCAAGCAGGCCGACCGCCAGCCCGGCCACCAGCAGGCTGAGCGCCACCACCCCGGCTTCTCGATTGAAGAAACGTCCCATGTCGGCTGCCTTGGCCCCCGCCTAAGGAAGCGGCGATTGTCGCCGCCCGGGGTGGGCTGTCAAGGCTGCCCCGAGCGGACTCTCCTCCCTGGCTACGCCCGGCCCCCGGCGCGCTTGCCCCCGCACAGATGCCGCTTGCTGCCGGCGCCGCGATCGGCTCAGATCAGTCACTCGAACGACACTGGAGACAAGGCGATGCTGTTGGCGGTCGACGTCGGCAACACCAACACGGTGCTCGGGGTCTACGACGGGCCCACCCTCAAGGACCACTGGCGCATCGAGACCAGCGCGCGCAAGACCGCCGACGAGTACGGCATCCTGCTGACCAGCATGTTCGCCCACAAGCAGCTCGACCCGAAGCTGGTGGACGCGGTGGCGGTCAGCTCGGTGGTGCCGCCCATGCAGCTGACCCTGCGCTCGATGTCCAAGCGCTATTTCGGCTGCGAGCCGCTGTTCGTCGGCCCCGGGGTGCGCACCGGGATGCCGGTGCTCTACGACAACCCGGCCGAGGTCGGCGCCGACCGGGTGGTCAACGGGGTGGCGGCCTACGAGCGCTACCAGTGCGCGCTGATCATCGTGGACTTCGGCACCGCCACCACCTTCGACGCGGTCACCGCCAAGGGCGAGTACCTGGGGGGCTCGATCTGCCCGGGAATCGCCATCAGCATGGAGGCCCTGTTCTCCTCGACCTCCAAGTTGCCGCGGGTGGAGTTCAAGAAGCCGGACAAGGTGATCGGCCGCAACACCGTGGCCTCCATGCAGTCCGGGCTGGTCTATGGCTACGTCGGGCTGGTGGACGGGTTGTGCCAGCGGATGGCCCAGGAGTTGGGCGGCCGGCCGAAGGTGGTGGCCACCGGCGGGCTGGCGCCGCTGATCGCCGGCGTGTCGCAGGCCATCGAAGTGGTGGACGAGTTCCTGACCCTGGAAGGGCTGAGGATCATCCATGAGCGAAACCGATAATCTCCCCGGCAGCGACGACGGCCAGATCGGCCCGCCCCCCGAGCCGGCGCCCCAGCCCGCGATCGAGGTCGCGGTCGACGATCCGTTCCCCGAGGTCGCGCTGCTGTCGGCGGAGCGGCTGCCGCCCAACTTCCGCAAGCACGTCGATCCCAAGAGCCCGGTGCCGCTGCGGGGCATGGCCGCCAAGGGGTTGGTGCCGCTGTCGCCCTCGGACATGGCCCACTGCCTGGCGATGCTGGCCCTGGACGCCGATCAGGGGATCGTCGCCTCGGCCAAGAAGACCGCCGCCGGCCTGCCGGACAAGATCCTCTCGGTGGCCCTGCGCGACGAAGGCCAGTCGCCGCGGGTGCTGCACTTCTTCGCCGAGATGCTGGCCGGCAAGGATGCGCCGCTGGAGTACCTCGCCCTCAACAACACCGCCGCCGACAAGACGGTGGCCCTGATCGCCGAGGGGACCACCAGCCCCAAGCTGCTGGAGATCATCAGCAACAACCAGCTGAGAATCCTGCGCGAGGAGCGGGTGCTGCGCGCGGTGATCAACAACCCCAACAACTCGAAGGCCATCGTCGACCTGACCTGCGACTTCGCCATCCGCAGCGGGCTGGTGCTCGCCGACCTGCCGGCGATGATCGAGGCCCACGTCCGCATCCACGGGGCTCCGCCGGCGGCCCCCGAGTCGCAGGAGGCCCAGGTCGCCGCCGAGAACTCGGCCGAGGCGCTGATCCAGGAATTCGGCGAGGCGCTGACCGACCAGGCGGCGCCGCCGATGGAGGACGGCAAGCGGCTGACGCTGACCCAGCGGGTCAGCAAGATGACCATTTCCGAGAAGATCAAGCTGGCCACCCTGGGCAACCGCGAGGCCCGCGGCATCCTCTCGCGCGACTCCAACAAGCTGGTGGCGCTGGCGGTGATCAACAGCCCGCGCATCACCGACGGCGAGGTCTTCGCCTACGCCCACTCCAGGACCTGCCCCGAGGACGTGCTGCGCGTGATCATGAACAAGCGCGAGTGGACCCGGCAGTACCGGATCCGCCACGCCCTGGTCCAGAACCCCAAGGTCCCGCTGGCGATCGCGCTGCGCTTCCTGATCACCATGCGCCAGAGCGAGATCCGCGACTTCGCCGGCGACAAGAACGTCCCCTCGGTCATCCGGGTGCAGGCCAAGAAGATGCTGGAGAAGAAGCAGTAGCGAGCACTCTTTCGCGGCTTCGCCCGAGGAGCGGCCCCGAAGGCGCAATGACATGTCGAGGCGTCGGGCAGCGCCGACGGCCGGCGAAGCCTCCGCCGGCCGCCGCTACGGGACTGGTCGACTCCTCCCTAAGGCCCGATCGCCAGCAAGCTGTCGCCGTTGCTGACGAGGATAGTCCCGTCGCCAGCGATGGCCGGCGACGAGCCGATGGTCAGGGTGAGCTGGTTGGCGTCGCCGGTGTATGCCCACTTCTGAGTCCCGTCGGCTTTGACCGCGTAGATCACGTCGCCGGCATTGGGGATATCGATGCCGATGTAGGCGGTCCCGTCGGCGTCGAGCGTAGGCTGGAAGCTGGATCCGTTTCCCTTGGTATCGAAGGCCCACTTCTGCGTCCCGTCGGGATGGACGGCGTAGAGCTTGAAATCGTCGCTGGCGAGGACGATGGTGCCGTCCGCCGCAATCGAGGGAGGGCCGACCCAGCCAGCGGTGACAAACGCCCACTTCTCGGTGCCGTCGGGGTTGATGGCGTGGAGCTTCTTGTCGTGGCTGCCGAGGTAGATGGTCCCGTCGGCGCCGACTGTCGGGGACGCGGTGTCGAGGAAGAGAATGGGCAGCGACCACTTCTTGGTTCCGTCCGGGTTGACGGCGAAGAGGCCGTTGCTGGCACAACCGACGTAGACCGTGCTGTCGGCGGCCAGCGCCGGCGACGAGGGGTCCGTGCAGCCGGCCATGGCGAAGGTCCACTTCTGCAGCCCGGTCACGGCGTCGACCGCGGTAAGGCTCGTGTTGTAGACGGTGTAGAGAGTGCGATCGCCGCCCATGACGGGCGAGGCCTTCCTTGAGGCGTTCGCGAGAGACCACTGCTGCGTACCGTTGGGGTTGATCGCATCGATGCCCGCGCTGTGGGACGCGTAGAGTGCTCCGTCCCATCCGATTGCCGGAGTGGTGAGGCTCGAATTCAATTCGTGGGCGGTGCGCCAGGTCATTCCGCCCTGGGCGTTCCAGCCAATGAGATCCCATTCGTCGACCCAGAAGTTGCACCCGTTTCGGTACGGCAGGTGCGAGCGGTGGTAGGTGAAGAAAACGCCTCCGGCGGCGGAAATCACGGGTGCGCCGATCAACTTGTTCTTGTCGGGCTGGTAGCAGGGGGTGCCGGGGTCGCCGAAGTCGGGGATGGTTCTCTGGTACTTGAGGTGCGGCGTCGAAGCGCCGACCGCGGCGCTGCGGCCGGTGTGCTGGGGATCGTGCCCGAGCATCGGCCAGGGGGCGTCGGGCTGCAGCGCCGAGGGGGTGCAAGTCAGTCCGCCACCAGCGTAGCCGGTCGGGCAGGTGCAGGTCCGGGCTGTGGGCGTGTTGGCGCAGCTGGCGTGGCTGTCGCAGCCGCCGTTCGCCTCGCTGCAGGACGGGTCGCAGGCGCCGGCGCGGCAGCTCCCCGAGGCGCAGTCGCTCCCGGCACTGCAGCCCTTCTTCTCCGGGCACACACCGCAAGAGCCGCCGCAGTCCACGTCGGTCTCGTCGCCATCCTTGATCCCGTTCTGGCATCTGGCAGACGGCGTGCCGCCGTCGGAATCGGCGGGAGGTGAGCCGCCGTCGGGGTCGCCGGCGTGGATGGTGTTGTCGCAGGCGCAGATCGCCGTCAGAGCGGCGAGGAGGGAAAGGGTTCGAAGGTTCATGGGATCTCCAAGGGCAGTGCAATGGTGCCGTGCCCTCCTATTGTCGGAAGCATCAATTTCCCGTTTCACCGGCATCTCGCCCCGGGGACAGGGCAGCTTCGACCACCGGGAGGAAGATGCTGGCGGGATAGCGGGCCTTGAAGCGGCGCGCGCGGTCGACGGCCTCTTCGCGGAAGCCGAGCGCGAGCAGGGACTGGACGTGGATGCTCTCGCGCTCTTCGGCGAGGCGGCCATCGGGGAATCGCTCCGCGTGGCGCTGCACCGCCTCGATCGCCTCGGCGGCGTTGCCTCGGACCAGGGCGCTGCGCGCCTCCTCGAGGGTCGCGCGCTCTCGGGCGAGCTCGGCGTCGGTCGCCGAGACCGCCTCGTCCCGAGGCCGGGAGGGAGCGCTCGGCACCGGGCGCGGCGCCGCCGGCTTCGGTGGGAGCGCACGCGCCTCGACCTGGGGCGGCGCGCTCGCCGCCAGAGGTGCGGGAGCCG
>JBBIQS010000133.1:0-16862 GCA_037442205.1 Myxococcales bacterium | reverse complement strand
GCGGCGGCGAATCGTAAGTGATGTAGGCAAGGTCATCCAGGCGGTCACCATTCATGTCGAGCAGCCGGGACACCTTGTCCCTCAGCTGGAGCGGAGCCACCGAAGCGGGAGCGAAGCGATCATCGCCGGCGAGCTGGATCTGATCCGAGAACAGCGGGCGCGTCCAGTTGTACCCCTCGAGTGCGTATCCGCTGGCGATGGCGTCGAGAAGCCCGTCCCCGTTCAAATCTCCGGCCATCAGGCCGCACGGTTCCTGGCCGGGGTCTGTGAGAGGCACCGACTCCTCGGAGCTCCCGAGAAGCTCGAGCGTGTCAACGCCCTCGAGCCGGCCCCGCCAGAGCCGAAGGGTCTCCTTGCCCGGCTCCAAAGCGCACAGGACCATGTCCACCGCCCCGTCCAAACGCCGGCCGATCGCCATCTCGCTGATCGAGAGACCGCGGGGATTCGCCACCCGATGCTCGGCGAAAGTGCCGCCGCCGTCGTTGATGAGCAGCTTCAAGCCCACCTTTCGGTCGCCGTCCCAAAGATCTCCATACAGGTCGTCCACTCCGTCGCCGTCGAAGTCAAAGACCCCTCCGTTGGAATACTGCGCCAAGGAGGCTTCCACGAATCCCGTCCTCGAGCCGCGGAAGAGCGCGTCCTGAATTCCAGCGGATGGATCCTTGATGGCCGAGACCACGAGATCGCAGTAGCCGTCGCGATCGAATTGGCCCGTGCGAATCTGGTACGCGGCTCGATCGGTGAGAATCAGTCTCTGGCCCAGCGACAGCCCCTGGTCGTGAACCGACACCACCTGCACATGATCGATGGAGTCCGTGCCCTGCTTCCGCAAGGAGAGGACCAGGTCGTCAGTCCCGTCGGCATCGACGTCGCACGCGCTGGCGCCGACGATGGACTCGGTGGAGTCGCCATCCAGTGCAATCTGAGAGCTCATCGCCGGTGCCGTGCCGGCGCGAATGAAGATCGCCTTCTGCCCGAAGGCCGCGGCGAGAGCGCCCTGTCTGCCGAACTTGCCTGGCACCAGGAACCTGTATTCCGCGCGGTCGGGCTCCAGCAGATCCTTCAATGGCAGGGTCCATTCCCCAGAGAGAGCGTAGCTGATTCGCGACGTCCCCAAGTGATGAGCCACGCCGTAGGCAGCGAAGAACCCGCTCGAGGAGCGAGTGAGGACGTCCGGCCCCGGAAAGCCGTCGAATTCTCCGAAGGAGAAGGTCGGCCAGGTCCCAGTCCCCGGGACTGACCAGGCGCTCGATTCCACGGGCAAACCGTTCGCCCAGCGAATCAGACAGAGTTGCTTCGATCCGCACCAACTGGCCGACAGCCCCTGCGCGCCGAGGCGATTGAAGGGCTCGGTGGTGAAGCCGCCCGTCACGAGTGCTGGGATCGCCCGCGGCGGGCCAAAGCCGAGGCCGGCGTTGGCGAAGAGCATGGCCTCCTGCCCCCCGGCCCCGGAAGTATCGTGTCGCAGCAACAGCAAGTCGGGACCGGGCCCTCCGGTGGCATTGAGGAGTTGGAAGTAGCCCGGATTGGGCGTCGAGCTCGGGAGGGAGTCCACGACCTGCGACCACTCGTCCGCAGCCTTGAAATCGGGACCTCGCCGCGCGTGGAGAGTCGTCTGGAACGTGGAGGGGTCTGCGCTCTCCCAAACAAGATCGGCAATCCCGTCGTGATCCAGATCCGCGGCCAGCAGCGCGGCGCGGGCGTCGATCCAGCCGCCATCGAAATTCGCCGGAGTGGGGATTTCAGCGATGGTCCGAATCTTGTCAACCCTGCCGTTCGAATCGATCCGGAAGACCTGCAGTTGTAGCGACGCGGGCGGGTATGGCCAATTTGTCGAGTCGTAACTCGTCAGCGCGAGCTCGGGCTTTCCGTCGCCGTCGAAATCGCCGATCGCCGAAGGACCGGCGTAGGTCCGCGTGCCATCTCCGCCGAGGCTGACTTGCTTGGTGAGCCGACCGGTCGAGTCGGCCAGCAGCAGCTCCTTGCCGAGAAGCAGGTCGGCGCGGCCGTCGCCGTTGACATCGCCGAGCCTGATGAGAGGGAGGAACGACGGATTGGGATAGGTGAATGACAGCGCCTGCGCGTACTCGAGGCGGCGGCCCTGATCGCGAGTGAACAGGGTGTCGATCTGGATCTGGATGCCTTGCGCCGAGACCTGCATGCTGTAGGAGACGACGTCGTCGAGGCCGTCGCCATCGAGATCGACGAGCACCGTTTCCGGCAATGGGTAGCCTGCATATAGCCGTGGACTGTCGCCATCGACGGGAAGCGGACTGCTGCCGAAATCGAGGGTTTCGGCGTAGTAGCGCAGCCCGTCGCGATAGCTGGCCTCCTGGCCGGCGGGGCTGCGGAGCGTGAGGGAAGCCGACCCGAAGGCGTGCGGCGGCGCCAGGAAGCTCAGGTGCCCGTCGTCCCGGCGATTGACCAACTCAACCTGCACGCCGTCGACGAGCACCGCCGTGCCCTCGCGAAAGTTCTTGCCCAGAACGGTGACCTCCGCCCCGCTGCGCGAAGGCAGATTCGCCGGCAGGACGTCGGTGATCGCCATGTCGACCGAGAGCGAGCCGTCGGCGACAGAGCCGAGGCAGCCGCTCGCGACCAAGACCGAGGGCAAGATCAGAAGGAAAGGATGAGTCCGGCGCACGGCGTCCTCCGAGTCGGTGGGGGTGCAGCGCCTTGAAGGACGTCTGACCAGGAAAGAATGGGAAGGCTGGCTAGCGCTTTTTCAGGATCATCAGGCTGGACACGCTCGCCTCCGTTCCGAGCAGCCCCGGCGTCACGACCATACTGGCGAGGTCTCCGTGAGCCGCAGCAAAGCTCTCCTCGAGCCGTTGCTGGAGGTTCGCGACGGCCAGAGGCGCCTGCGAGGAGAGCAGCAGGACCCGCTCCGGATCGAGGGAGGCATCGAGAGTGAGACTGGGGAGCTGCGCCCCGGGACCGCCCTGCGCGAGCAGCTGCACTCGCCCGCGCGAATCGACTCCGATCAGCAGCCGATACCGGTCGGCGCCGGCGCTGCCTGGCTGGATGACGTCGCCCGCCTGGAGAGTCTCGACCGGTCCCGCCGCCGCTGCCGCGCCATTGCGATAGACGACGAAGGCCGTTCCCGACCCCTTGGCCAGCACGTCCGGAGTCGGCGGATGGGTGGAGGGCAGCACCAGCATCGCCGCCAGCGCCGCCGCGACAATTCCCGCGGGCGCCGCCAGCCACGGCCACTTCGGCGCGGTGCGCGCAGGCGCGAGTTTGAGCTGTGCGACGCGGGCAGCCGGAGGATTGCGGACGAGAAAAGCCTCGCGGACCGCGCGGCTCTCGTCGAGCCGAGCCCGGCAGCGCTCACAGCTCTCGACGTGCCGGTGCACGAAGTCCAGCTCCTCGGCACTCACCGCTTCGGCGAGGAAGCGATCCACCAGGTGGACGGCGACGTGCTCTTTCATCGGGTCCATCGCGACAGAACCTCCCGGGCCTTCTCCTCGAATCGCCGCAGCCGATTGCCCACGGTCTTGCGCGAGACCCCGAGGGCGCGCGCCGCCTCGTCCTGGGTCATCTCCTCGACGTGAACCAGGACCGCGACCTGCTGCGAATCGCGATCCATCTCGCCGAGCAGGCGTCCACATTCCTGCTGGGAAGCGAGCGCACTCTCGAGGCTCAAGTGCTCGCCGCGCGCCTGGCGATCCTGGTCGCGCACTGCCGTTTCCCAAGGCCCGGCGCGTCTGGCGCGGGCGCGCAGCCGATCCAGGGCGAGGTTGGTGGTGGTCGAGCACAGCCAGTCCACCATCGCCTGCTCTTCCCTCGGGCCTTGGCGGATGAGACGGAGGAACACCTCCTGGGCCAGGTCGTCCGCCTCCGCCTCGCCGACGATGCGGCGGGCCTTGGCATGCACCAAGGGCGCGAACCGACGGTAGAGCGACTCTAGCCTGACTGGATCCATCGACTGGCCAACTTCCAAGACGTCTGAGCGCTCGAAAATGGGGAAGCGCATCCCTGCGGATGGGCTTCCTTTCGAGCGGCGAAAGGCAGGCGATGATACTCGCGACATCCACCTCGGGACCCGAAATTGGATTTTCGAGCTTGGACCGACGACTGTCTGCCGAGCCGCGCCCGTACGCGGCCGCATATCCGCCACTCGGCGGTCGCCACCCGTTCGACGGGCAGCGGCCCGCACTGAGCGGCGTCCGGACCGGCCGACCCGCCGCTAATCCGGCTTGGGCGCTCGGGTCGCCTTGGGATCCAGCCCCGCGACGTAGCGCTCCCACCTAGCCTGGAACTTGGCCATGTCAGGGTTGCCCAGGATCTTACGCAGCGTGGCGTAGGCGGTGGGATCGGTGCCCTGGTCCTCGAGAAACCGGGCGACGAACTGGCGCAGCAGCCCCTTCTCCTGCAGGCACAGGCACAGGTACCGCGACTGCGCGTAGTGGTCGTCGCCATCGCCGTATAGCTTGCTCTCGTCCGAGGCGAAGACGTCCTTGAAGCTGGGCACCGTCTTCGCTCGGATGGCGCGCTGCACGAAGTCGGCGGCGGAGGGCCGGGACGAGTCGCGCGCCGCCGAGACGCCGCTCTTCGGGTCGAACCCCGCATTCGGATGAGCGTCCAGCGGTCCGCTCGCGGCTCCAATGTCCAGAGCTTGAGGAACAGCTCGCGGCTCATCCGGCGGTAGGCGCCGTGGTCCTCGGCGGGCTCGTGGTAGAGCACCTCGTCGCTCTTGGCGTCGTAGCCGAGGACCAGCCGGAAGTGCTCGGTGGTCTTCGGCTCGTCGGAGTAGTGGCCGCACACGATCGATGGCACGCCGTGCAGCAGGTCGGCGTGCAGCGCGCGGAACTGCTCGGCGACCCCGGCCTCGTCGTGGACGCGGTACCAGGTGGGGCCGACGTCGAAGCCCATCTTCTTGAGCGCCCGCGACAGCTCGTCGGTCCAGGCGCCGCGGCCCAGCGACGGGTCGAGGGCGGTGAGCGCGAAGACGTTGTCCTGGGTGGCGTCCTGGCCCAGCTTCTTGAGCCACATCTCGGCGCAGGCCTCCCCGCAGAAGTCGGGGCGCTGCCGGACGTGCGGGACGCCTTCGATCAGGACGCTGGCCAGCTTCTCGGGCCCGGGCGGCCGGGCGCGCTGGGAGGCTGGCGCGGCGAGCACGGGCAACAGGAGCAGCGCGGCGACGCGGAGCGGCACGGGGCACCTCGCTGGACGGGTCCGCGGATCCGAGATGCAGGACGTGCCAAGACGCGGATTACCGGGAGCGCCCGGCACCGCGCCATCCAGCCTCCTGGCACCGTGTAACGCGGCGTTGCACGAGCGAGCCCGGCCTGCCCGGCGACGAGGTGTTCCCGGGCGGCAGGCAGGACCGGATGGTGGTCAGCGACACGGATGCACGAGGTCTCCTCCGAATCGATCGACCAGCTCGGAAATGCGCGAGCCTTCCCGGGATTCGCCTCTCGGTCGACGAAGATGTGTGGCCCCGATGGCGAGGTGCTCATGAGAACCGCTCTTGGAATGGGTCTGCTCGGACTGGTGGCCGCCGCGGCCGTATGTGCCTGGAGCCTGATGCATCCTGAGACGCCCGCGCCGCCGTCCGTCGAAGGCCGAGGACCGGACCTCACCCCACAGACCCGACCCGAGACCCCTCCGGCGCTGCCAGCGTCGGCTGGCTCGCAGCAGCCTTCGCTGCGCGGCCTCATTCTCCGCGCGGGACAAGCCGCGGCGGGCGCCGAGGTCCTGGTCTACCTTGGCCAGGAGAGCCCGGGGCCGACCGTCTCCTGCGGCACGGGGGAACGCGAGGTCCACCTGAAAGATCTCAACTTCGCCTCGCTCTGCCCGCGCGCCGCGGATCAGGTGTTCGCGCTCGCCAAGGCAAATCAACTCGAAGATCAACCCATCGCCTCGACCCGCGCCGATGACGCCGGCCGCTTCGAGCTCCCGGTCCCGAGCGGCGAGCTGGTAGTGCTGGCTCGCGCCTCCGACGGCGCGGTCGGCATGATTCGCAAGGCGACCGCTGGCGAGGCCGTCGAGCTCGCTCTCACCGAGCGGCCCATTGGCGGGAGCATCGTTGATGGGTCTCCCGGTCCCGGAATCCCGGTCCAGGGGGCCGAGGTGCTGGTCGGCATGGGAAGCCCGCGCCTGGCGTATTCCCGAGTGGCTGCCGCCGCCGACGGAACGTTCGAGGTGCGCGTCCCCGATGGCGAGAGGCTGTGGATGCTGGTGCGCGCCCCGGGCTTCGGAACCATGGCAGGGGGCTGGAGTCCCGACAGCGACACCCCGGGGCCGTTCATGCTCGTGCGCGAAAGGCGCATCGCCGGGTTGGTGCTCGACGGGGAACCGGTGGCTGGCGCAGAGATCACCTTCCGAGACGCGCTGACCTCCCGCGTCGTCAGCGATCGGCTGGGACGCTTCTCCTCCGACGAAGTGGGGTTGTACCTGGTCCAGGTGGAGGCGCGCGCGAGCGGGCGGATTGCCTCCAAGAGACTCCACTGGCGCGAGGAGCAGGAGAAGCTGGTCCTCGAGCTCGGTCCGTCCGGAGGCTTGCGGGTGCGGGTCGTCGACGCTGAGACGGGAGCGCTGGTGGGCGCTTCGACCGCTGAGGTGATCGACTACCTTCGGGACTCCCCAACTTCGCTGCCGAGCGCGTCGCCCGGTCTCTTCGTCGCTCGGTCTCTGGAAGTCGGCGACTACAGGGTCCGCGCGGACGCGCCGGGGTACGCGCCCGCACAAATACCGGCACGGGTCCACCGGGACCAGGTGGAGGAGACCGAGGTCAAACTCTGGCGCGGGCACGAGCTTCGCGGACGGGTCACCGGGAGCGACGGGAAGCCGGCGCCGCACCGAGCCGTAGAGGCGTGCCGACGCATGCCGGCCGAGCTGAATGGCGGCCCGGATTCGTCGCGCTGCGCGGCGGCGACGACCCTCGCGGACGGGTCCTTCGCGATGAATCAGCTGCGCGCCGGGACCTACCTCGTCGCGGTGCTCGACTGCCCCGAGGGAAGCACCGAACCGTATCGGGTGCTGAGCGACCACGCCTACGCCGGCTGCCCGGGGCGATTCCGCACCGCAGTGCAGGTCCCTCAGGCGCAGGCGGTGACGGTCTCGCTGGCGCGCGGCCCCATGGCGTCGATCGAGATCGAGGTCGAGGAGGACAGGCAATTTGCCGCCGGGTGCCTGGCAGCGCTCGAGTGCGGCCAGGACGACGACCAGGATGCCGCGCAGAGACATCACCTCGAGCTTCGGGCGGAGAGTGTCCCGGCCCGCTTCGAAATCGAACCGGGAGTTTGCGTGGCCTCAGTCGACTGCGGCCTCGCTCACGACGGCCTGGGCGGCGTGACCGGGGAGCGGAACGCGAGCCGAGTGGTCGAGGCGCCGCCAGGGCGCACGACGGTAGTGCGCTTCAGCCTCGACCCGCCCGATCAAGATCCGGCTAGCGGCGAAGCGAAGTGACGTGCGCGGTCGGGAGATCGCGGCGACAACGACAGCCCCATCCATGTCTCTGACCGCGAATCGCACGAGAGTTCTCGGGCACGGAGCTTCAGCGCCGATGCCGATATGGTGGGCCCGCGATGGGATTCATGTCGAAATCTCGGCGCAGACTTCCCCGTAGAAGCCGGGGCGCTGCCGGGCTTGCGGGACGCCCTCGGTCCGGACGCCGGCCAGCCTCTTGGGTTCGGGCAGCCGGGCGCGTTGGGCGCCAGGCGCGGTGAGCACGGGCGACAGCAACCGCGCGGCGATTCGGATCGACATTGGCCACCTCGCCGGACGGGTCCGCCAAGCCCAAATGCAAGGCGTGCCAGGCGGAGCAGCGAGGCCGGGAGCCTTTTCATCTAGAGCCGCGCCTGCATATCCACTTGGCGCGACGTAACGCCGCGTTGCACCGCCCAATGCCCTGCTGCCTGGAGACGCCGTTGGCACGCCCGCTTGCAGTGCGCCTCGCGGCAAGGAGGCTCACTCATGCGACAGACCCTGATGACTCTGGCGGCCGCGCTGCTGTTCTCGACCGCGGCAATGGCGCAGAAGGCCGGCTTCGATCCCGACGCGATGGACGTCGGCGAGCCGGTCATCGTCCACAACCTCGCGGTGGTCCCGCTCTTCACCAAGAAGGCCGCGCCCTACGACGACTACACCGTGCTCGAGGAGGCCCAATCCGCCAAGGCGGTCAAGGTCTCCGAGAGCAAGGGTGGCCAGGTCGATCGGCTGGTGGTCAAGAACCAGGACACCGACCAGCGACCGCTCTACCTGCTCGGCGGCGAGGTGGTCCTGGGCGGCAAGCAGGACCGGATGGTGGTCAACGACACGGTGATCGACCCCGCCTCGACCCGCGAGCTGGAGGTGCGCTGCGTGGAGCAGGGCCGCTGGGCCGGGGCGGACCTTTCCTTCCACTCCAGCGAGGCGGTGGCCCATCCCGACCTGCGCAAGGCCGCGCTCTTCAAGGGCCAGGGCGACGTCTGGAACGAGGTCGCGCGCAAGTCGGCCGTCTCCCAGGTCTCCAGCGCCACCGGCACCTACCGCCGCGTGCTGCAGGACAAGGCCGTCCGCGAGCGCATCAAGGGCTATCTCGACGAGCTGCAGTCCAAGCTTCCCAAGAGCGAGAAGCTGACCGGCCTGGCGGTGGCCATCAACGGCAACCTGGAGCTGGTGGACCTCTTCGACAGCCCGCGGCTCTACGCCAAGCTCGAGCGCAAGCTGCTCGCCTCCTACGTCCTGGCCGCGCTGGAGCGGCAGCCCGGCTCGGCCGCCAAGGCCAAGGCCTACGAGGCCAAGGCCAAGAAGCTGGGCAAGTCCAACGTCGACCTCCTGCTCAAGGGCGGCGATTCCGGCCTCGCTTCGGGGAGCGGCAGCGCCGACCTGCCCAACTCCAGCGGCCCCTCCACCCGCGAGGCAGCCAAGCCGCAGGCCGCGCGCGTGAACGCCAAGGCCGGCCCCTCGAAGGTTTTCGTCCACAAGGGCAAGGCCGTGCACGGCACCTACTTCGGCAGCGAGAACGCCGACAAGGACGAGTAGGCGCCGCCGAGCGCGACTCGGGGCAGGAGTGCGGGCGATGGCTGAAGAGGTGGAGGCCTATACTTTCGTCCGCGCTTCCGAGTCGCGGTGCGCGGCCGCCCTATCGGCGGAGCTTCAGATGCCATTGTCGCCGCAGGCCTTCGCGGACCTCGCCGCCACCAACCCCATGGAGGCGATCCGCGTGCTCGCCCGGGACTGGCTCTCGATCGGGAGCGAGCCCTTCAGCGGGCACCGGATCGTCGACGGCGCGCCCGCGAGCCTGCGCTGGCTGCACCGGGAGGAGCTCGCGGTCGCGAGCCAGAACCAGTGGGTCTCGCCGGACGAGCTGGCAGCCGAGGACGGCCGGCTCGTCTTCTACGTCGAGAACCAGGGCGTCTGCGTCTGGGCCACCGCGCCCAGCGAAGCGAACGGACCGATGTGGGTGCAAGACGCCAGCGAAGAGATGTGGCGCGAGGAGAGCCCCGCCCTCGATGGCTTCCTGCTGCAGGCGATGATCTTCGAGACGGTCGCCGGCGCTCCGTGGGGCGGCCTCGTGTCGTGGTGCGAGAAGAAGGACGCGCTGAAGGTCTGCGCGACCATGACGCGGCTGACGCTGGCGCCGACGGCCCGGCTGGGCGAGCTCTACGCCGGCGAGGACCTCCTCATGACGCGGGTGCCCAACGGCGACGGCGACACGCTGTGGATCGGCGCGCGGACGCAGGCGGCCGAGGACCGCGTCCGCGGGATCGCCGATCTCGACTGGTGATGGGCGGCTGCTCTGAGCTGGCCGGTTCGCTGCCAACCCTCGAGTTCCGGGCAAGCTCGAATTCGCGGCGGCGCCCGCGGCTACGGTTGGTAGCGGTAGCGCAGCATCCCGCCGCCGTTGCTGCCCAGCCAGATCTTCCCTGCTTCGCTATCTCGGGCACAAGGATCTCCGCACCACGTCGTCTTTCCGCCCACCAATCCTCGAGTTCCAGCGAGCAGAGCTGGAGAAGGCGGGACGACAGCACCTCGTCTGCGATGCCGACAGCCAACGTAGAATCTCCCGGCGATGCTTCGCACCTTGTGAGAGGCGACAATGATGTGTCCAACGCTGTCCCGCAGAGCCGTACGATCCCTGACCGCGTCCACGGGAATAGTCATCGCTCTGGTCACCTTCCTCGATCCGGGCAACGTGGGCGCAGCCCAGAAGACGACTGGCTCGCGAGTGCTGGCCACCATTGGAGCCGATCCGCATGACCCCAGCGCGGTACCGGAGACCATCGACGAGGCTTCGTTGGTCCCGTCCTATGGTCAGCTACCTCGTGGAACAGCCGAACGGGCGGAATTGATCGAAGCCGAGGTTACGTTCCGGCTCCTGCGGCGTTTCATGGGTGCCCACGGCTGGGGCGAATGGCTCGATGCGGCGCTGGCGTGGGAGTTGTCGCGCTCTTCGGCGTCCGAGCAGCGCTCATCTCCCGACGTTGCGTACCGGCGTCGCGCTGCACTTCGACGCGCGCTAGAAGACAGCGGTGCCTTTGCGGCCCTTCAAGGCGCCGTTCCGCTTCCAGGCAAGGATACGACCGGCTCTCCAGAGCTCGAGACGGTGGGGGCTAATTGGCCCGAGCCGCGCATCGTCTGGAGTGCTGTTTGTGCCGGCATTGCCGGGAAATCGATCGGCGGGGAGGACCTGGTTGCGGCTCGCGCATTCATCAGCGAAATACGCGCCCTCCCGGACGACATCCCGCTGAGGCAACGGGTCCCGCCGTTCCGAATCCCTCAGAGTCTGGTGCCGGCGAGCATCGAAATCCACGTCGAACCCATACGCGCAAGTGACTCGGGCTCGTTCTTGAGCGCCGCGCGAGGCGAGCGCCTGTTCTGGGAGCCAGTACTCACAGATTCAGGCCTTGCCGCTCTGCGTGCCGGGTCGCGCATTCTGGACGCCGAGTCGGCACCTGCGGGAGCGCCCTGCCTCGTAGAGGTACTTGCGCGCTGCCCAGTCGGCGGTTGCTCGCACGAGGTTGCGGATGGCACCCGTAGGCAGTCCGTTCTTGAACGAGAGGCGCGTCTCGAAGCCCCCAAGGCGATTCGTCGCATGCTGTGGTGGAGTGCACCGGTCACTTTCTCACCGGGCCTGGCCTCTGCGACCCGAGACCTCCAGATCTTCATGGTGGGGAGGGGACTGCCTCGGCCAGAAGCCGTACAGATGCACCTTCGTGCGCGAGCCCAGCCATCTGAAGCCGTCTGGATTCTAGAGGACGATCAAGCCCGCGATCGGGTCACAGGGGCTGAAGTCGTGCACGACTTTCAAGATCGACGCACGAGCCGGGCGTGTATGAATGGACTGTCGAGAGAAGCATGCGATGAACAGGTGCTGCTCGACACCTTGCGTGACCACCGTAACCTGCTGGCCTGGCGGGCTGTGGCGCGAGCACAACACATCCCGGCTGCCGATATCGCTTTGGACGCGACCTACACGGATGCTGCCGCACACATAAGCAGAATCCGCGAGGCTCTGATTGCACGAGTGATTCGCCCAATCCCTACCGCAGCATCGGTCAAGCAAGCACGCTCCGAGAACAGCGGAGGGCCGCTCCGGTGTCAGTTGTTTCGACGCATCGCCCTCTCTCGCCAAGGCGCTCCATCGAGCTGCGCCGCAGACAAGGTGAGAGCACAGCTGCGAGAGACACTTGACTCTTCCGCACGGAAGGAGCTCGCCACGGCTTGCGACGCGCTCACCGTGCCCGAGTTCCATTGGCGGTGCGTTGTTCAGTCACGGCTCGGTACCCACTGGTCGGAGGTTGTCTCGTGTTCCGACTCTCGATCCCTTCCTCCCGACCTCGGCAGCTTCGAGTTCCCCACGCGCCTTGTTGGTGCCGACTTGGTTCACGTCCCCATTGAATCCGTCGACAACTGCGAAGGGCTCGAGACAACGATTACGAACGAGGCCCAGGTGCGCCAGCTCGCGCGCCAGCTCGATGACAGGCGTCTCGAACCAGCGTGGCGCGGGCTCGCTGCCGAGCTTGACGCGGACACGAACATCAGCCAACTCGCGGCAACACAAACAAGGCGAGTGAAGCCTGGCAACGAAGACGTAGCGCTCGCGATCAAGCTTATTGGCCCGTGACCGCGGACCGAAGACTATCGAGGCGCCGTCAAGAGTCCCATCCTGGTGCAACCAGCGCATGACGCGATGGCGCTCATGATGGTCACTTCCCGCCGTCGCTCCCGACAGCCCCGGTGCACCCGCCTGCCGCTTCATTGAAGGAGCACGGCACCGAGCCGCCGTAGCCTCCGCAGCCACCCGGGTCCGTTCCGCACAGGGCGCTGGTCGTCAGCTCCTGCCAGCGACACTGGTAGGCGGGGACCTCCAGAAAGAAGCGCCCGTCGACCGTCTTCACCAGGAAGGCCTCGGTGGGATTGGAGCCGAGCGGCAGCCGCACCTTGCCGTCGGCATAGCTGGCCCGGTCCGAGATGCAGCGCCCGTAGTCGCCGCCGTCGAGGAAGTAGTCGAAGCTGCCGTCGGCGCGGATCCGCAGGTTGACCAGGTCGGTCTGGTGGTAGCCGAATTCGCCCACCGCCCAGCCCGGCAGGCCTGCCGCCCCCGGCGCCGCCGACCGATCGAGCTCGCCGGACGGGTCGAGGCACTTCGGCGCCGCGACCTCCGGTGCGCAGCGCACCGTCCCGACCATCGCCAGCGTCAGACCGAACCTGGTCGCGCCGCGCCACAAGTCTTGGGCTGTCATCCGCCTGCTCCCTTGGCTGATCGAATGCCGCTCTCCCTGCGCTAGCATCATCTTAGCGCGGGCTGACGCCCGCAACCCAATTGGTCCTTCCGGTCGGTCTGAGCCCTTCGACGGGCTCAGGGTAGGCGGAGTCGAAGGCCCTCGACTTCGGCTCGCTTTGCGAGCCTCCGCTCGGGCTGAACGGAAATCTTCGCGCGCCACGACGATTCCAACGAGTAGTAGTTCAGGAGACCGGCCTCGTCCGCCGGCTTGGGAACCGATGACCCTCAACGACCTACTGCTGACCAGCTACGCCTGGGCCGACCAGAACGCCGTCCTGGTGCTCTACGCCTCGGCGCTGTTGCCCATGGCCGGGACCGCGCTGGCCTGGATCGGCCGCGGAGGCAAGACCGACGCCGACGGCCGCTTCATCGCCAGCGTGCTGATGGGCGCGGCCATGCTCTCGGTCGCCCTGGAGATCTTGGCGGTGTTCGTGGCCCGCACCGCCCTGGGGGCGCGGCTCATGGACGCCAACGCCCTGCTGCTGGCCGCCCCGGTCGTCTGCCTGGTCGGATCGATCGTCGGAGTCCGCGCCGTCTTCCCTTTGAGCGAGCTGGGCTCGGTGCGCGCCGCCGCCGATATCGGAGCCTTCCTGGTCGCCGCCGGGCTGGCGGTGTTCTTCCTCTCCAAGTTCCGCGGCTGGGGAATCATGTTCCTCGGCGGCTTCATGCAGCTGGTGATCGTCACCGCCATCGCCGGCTTCTTCCTCTACCGGCTCTACCGGCGGGCCTTCGGATTCGAGCGGCGCGACCAGCCCGACGCCCCTCCCGCCCGGACCTCAGGTCCCTCCTCGACCTTGGCATCGGTGGGCCTGTCGCTGGCGGTGGTCGCGCTCTCGGCCGCGGCGCTGGTGGCCTTCGCCCGCTTCATGCGCCCCGCCTCCTCGACGGCCTCTACGACCTCGCCCTTCGACACGGCGTCGGCGGGCAGCCGCGCTGGCTCGGGCTTCTATTCGTTCATCGACGAACAGGGGACCCAGCACGTCGTCGGCAGCCGCGCCGAGGTCCCCGAGCGCTACCGCGCCGCGGCCCAGCCGATCCCATGAAACGCAAGTTGTTTCGCCAACTTGGGCCGCGTGCCTTCGGCGATGCCGACCCGGGCGGGCTCGAGCCATGGCGCGCCCGGGCCCCGGCTATCCGATTGCCGGAAGTGTTCGGTTTTCGGTAAGGTGGCCCGCCAGCCGCCCCGGCTGGATCAGGGCCCGCGGCGGATCGCGGCGCCTGTCCGTTAGGAGCCAGCGATGAGCGTTCCCGTTCCCACCTCGTCCGCGCCGCTGCCCGAGGCCTTCCTCGACCCGGACTTCCGCCGGCGCCGGACCCAGAACTGGATCATGCTCGGGCTGCTTTACGCGTTCTTCTACATGACGCGCTACAACTTCGCCGCCCTGATGGACAACCTGCAGACCACCTTCGGCTGGTCGAACAAGCAGCTGGGCTGGTTCGAGACGGTGATGCCCGCGGTCTACGGGCTGTCGGTGTTCCTCAACGGCCCGTTCGCCGACCGCATCGGCGGCAAGAAGGCCTTCCTCACCGGCGCGGTCGGCGTCACCTTGATGAACCTGGCCTTCGGGCTGGTGGTGCTGGCCATCGAGACCCCGGCGGTGGTGGCCAAGGCCGCCAGCGCCGGCCACGCCCAGCTCAACGTCCTCACCCCGGCGGTCCTCAAGTACGGCCTGACCCCCGACACCGCCTGCCTGCTGCTGGTCGGCATCTGGGGCGTCAACGCCTACTTCCAGTCCTTCGGCGCGCTGTCGATCGTCAAGGTCAACGCCCAGTGGTTCCACGTCCGCGAGCGCGGCTCGTTCTCCGGCATCTTCGGAGTGCTGATCCGCTTCGGGCTGATCCTGGCCTTCTCGGTGGCGCCGCTGTTGGCCTCCAACCTCGGGCTGGCCTGGTCGTTCCTGCTGCCGGGCACCATCGTGGCGGTGCTGTTCGTCCTCAACTACCTGTTCATGGAGAACGCCCCCAAGGACGCCGGGCTGTCCGACCTGGACACCGGCGACGGCAGCGGCGCCGACGACGGAAAGCCGCCCAAGCTGATGTTCATCCTGGAGAAGGTCTTCGCCAGCCGGGCGGCGTGGATCATCGCCTTCAGCTCGATGATGCTCGGGCTGGTGCGCCGCAGCACCGTCGACAGCTGGTTCGGCAAGTACTTCGCCAACAACTACGTGCCCGCGGGGATGGACAAGTCGAGCTTCCTCGCCTACCAGGGCGCGGCCTTGGGCATCGCGGTGCTGGGCATCGCCGGCGGCTTCGCCTTCGGCTTCGCCTCCGACCGGATCTTCCAGACCCGCCGGGCGCCGGTGGTCACCATCGGCTTCATCGGCATGGCCTGCGTGCTGGCGCTCTTCGGAGCGGCCGACCGGGTGATGCCCAGCGCCTGGGGCGCGGCGGTGTTCATCTCGATGCTCAGCTTCTTCGTCAACGGCGCCCACGGGATGATCGGCGGGGCGGCGTCGATGGACTTCGGCGGCAAAAAGGCCGCCGCCACCGCCGCCGGCCTCTTCGACGGCATGCAGTACCTGGCCAGCGCGGTGGTCGGCCGCGGGATGGCCTACCTCTTGGACAACTGGGGCTGGAAAGCCTGGCAGTGGGCCCCGATCCCCTTCGCGCTGGTGGGCGTGCTGCTCATCTCCCGGCTGTGGAACGAGGTCCCGGGCAAGAAGGCCGCCTCCGCTCCGGCTCCCGCCGCGGCCCCGAGCTCGGCCGGGTCGGCCGGCGTGGCGCCGCAATAGCACCTTCTCTTAGAACGACGACATGGCTACCCCGGTCCACATCTTCAAGACGGCGCGCCGGCAGCTGCGCAAGATCCGCCACCGCGGCGCCAAGACCGACACCGAGAAGCGGCTCTTGGCCTCGGCCGATCAGCAGCGCCAGGAGGGGCTGGGCTGGCGCTACGACGGCTTCAAGGCCTTCACCGACGCCCAGCTCTTCGAGGCGCTGGCCAGGCACGGCATCGCCCACGATGCCGAGTCCTTTCGCCGCGACGCCCGCCAGGCTGGCTCGCCGACTTCGCTCTACGCGGCCTGGGAGAAGCAGTGCTCCGCCGAGGGGAAGTGGAAGGACCTGCCGCTCTTGGCGGTGCGCGAGCTGTGGCGGCGGCTGCTGCCCGAGCTGCGCAGCGCCGAGGTGGTCAGCGACCAGCTCGACGAGCTGTTGGAAGAGGCCGAGGTCGCCGCCGAGCGCACCGCCTTGTGGCTGCAGGCGGCGCGGATCGTCGTTGCCTGCTGCCTGCCCGGCGGCGCGGCCGACAAGGCGTTCTTCGAGGCGGTCACCAAGGAATCGGGCAGCGATCTCGCCGGCTGGCTGGTCGAGATGCCGGCTTCGCTCTTGGGCACGCCCGAGGCGGCCGAGGCCCCGGCCTTGTGCGAGGCCTTCGCCCAGCTGGTCGACTCGACCTCGATGCTCGCCGAGCGCGCCGAGTTGCTGGCCCAGCTCGGCCGCGGCGAGGAGGCCAAGGCGCAGATCGAGGCGCTGCTGGGCCAATCGCCCGAGGAGCCGGTGGTGCTGCTCAAGGCCGGCGCCGTCTTCGAGCTGCTGGGCGACCAGTCCCGCGCCCAGCACTACCTCAAGCTCTACACCGAGCTGATGAAGGACCCGGCCTCGGCCGAGGCCCGCGCCCGCGCCGCCCGCAACAAGATCGACCTGCCGCACCCCAAGCTCGTCTCCGCCAAGAGCGAGCTGCCGCGCGCCTCTGACGGCCCCGGCCCCAACGACAGATGCCCCTGCGGCAGCGGCAAGAAGTACAAGCGCTGCCACGGCATGGCGTCGTAGTCCTTCGTCTGATCACTCGCCTTCCGGATTGCCTGCCCCTGGGTCATGAGCCCCGCGCGTCAGCAAGGGGCGGACGTGCAGCCCTGAGCAGCTCAGGGATTCGGCCGGGCTACTATTTCGGGCGCGACCCAGCCTGTTTCAGAGTGGTCACTGCCCGGGGCACAACGCCCGCCCCTCGCTCACGCTCAGGGCTCCAAGCGCGGGCGGCATTCGCGGCGCCATTCGCTTTGCCTGCTCCGGGTGCCGGATCTATGCTGCATTGCGTCAACCTTTGCCTGGAGACCTGCCCATGGCCAGCGCCAACGCCAACTACTTCCTGGACAACGAGGACCTGCTCTTCCAGTTCAAGCACGGGCTGAACTGGAAGGAGATCGTG
>JBBIQS010000132.1:0-17300 GCA_037442205.1 Myxococcales bacterium | reverse complement strand
CAGAGAGGCTGTCGAGGCCTCGAAGAGAAAGCCGGAAAGTGATCGGGGGCCAGGGACGATGGGAGCCCCGCGCGTCAGCAAGGGGCGGGCGTTGTGCCCTGGGCAGCGACGGCCGTCGGAATCCAAGCTGCCGCCGGACGAGCCCTGGAGTGTTCACTGGGCCGCCCGCATCCTTATATAGGCGAAGTCCCGAGGCCTCATGAGGCCTCGGGGACGGCAGGCGAGGGCCGCTCAGGCCTTCTTGCCGCCGAGATACCGCCTGAGCAGCGCGGTGGTCGAGGGATTGAACCCGGCGACGGGAGCCTTCTTGGCCCCGCGGCTGGCCGCGAGCTGGCCGCGGACCTTCTTGGCCAGCACCTTGCCCAGCTCGACGCCCCACTGATCGAAGGGATTGAGGCCCCAGACGAAACCCTGGACCGCGGTGCGGTGCTCGTAGAGCGCCAGCAGCTGCCCGCAGGTGAAGGGGTTGAGCTCGTCGAAGAGAAGGACGTTCGACGGGCGGTTCCCCTCGAAGACCTTGTGGGGCACGAGGGCCTCGGCGACGCCCTCTGCGCGGACCTCGGCCTCGGATTTTCCGATCGCCAGCGCGTCCGGCTGGGCGAAGAAGTTGGCCATCAGCTCGTCGTGGTTGTCCACCGGCTCGCCGCGGACCTTCATCGGCTGCTGGGAATGCGCGAAGCCGATGAAATCGGCGGGGATGGACCGTCCCTGGTGCAGCAGCTGGTAGAAGCTGTGCTGCCCGTTGGTGCCCGGCTCGCCGAAGACCACCCCGCCGGTCGGGTAGGGGGCCACCGTGCCGTCCTTGAGGGTGCGCTTGCCGTTGGATTCCATCTCCACCTGCTGGATGTGGGCCGGGAAGCGCAGCAGCGCCTGGCAATAGGGCAGCAGCGCCAGCTCCGAGAAGCCCAGGAAGTCGATGTTCCACAGGGAGAGCAGGCCCAAGAGCACCGGGAGATTCTTCTCCAGGGGCGCCTCGAAGAAGTGGCGGTCGAGATCGCGGGCGCCGGCGAGGAAGCGGGCCATGGGCTTGAAGCCGTAGTGCAGCGACAAGGGCAGCATGCCCACCGCGCTGCACACGCTGTAGCGGCCGCCGACCCAATCCCAGAATCCGAAGGCGTTCTCCGGGTCGATTCCGAAGGCGGCGACCTCCTTCAGGTTGGTGGAGACCGCCACCATGTGGCGGGCGACGGCCTTGGGACCGAGCGCCTTGGTGAGCCAGGCGCGGACGGACTTGGCGTTGAGGATGGTTTCGGCGGTGGTGAAGGTCTTGCTGACCACCACCACCAGGGTGCGGGCGGGATCGAGGCCCTCGAGGGCGCGGGCGACGTCGATCGGATCGACGTTGGCCAGGAAGCGCAGGCGGCGGCCCTGGGCGGCGCGGGCGCAGGCCTTGTCGGTGCGCAGGGCCTCGGCCACGAACTCCGGGCCGAGGTAGCTGCCGCCGATGCCGATCGACACCACGTCGGTGAGCGGCTTGCCGGTGACGCCCTTCCACTTGCCGGTGCGGACGCGATCGGAGAATCGGCGAATCTTCTGCAGCACCTCGTGGACCGGTTCGACGACGTCGGCGCCGTCGACCGTGAATTCGTCGCCCTTGTCGGCGCGCAGGGCGACGTGGAGCACGCTGCGATCCTCGGTGTTGTTGATGCGCTCGCCCTTGGCCATGGCGGCTATGCGCCCCTCGAGCCCGGCGGCGCGGGCCAGATCGACCAGCAGGCCCAGGGTTTCGGGCGTGGCGCGCTGGCGGGCGAAGTCCAGGGTGAGCGAGCCGTGGCTGGCGGTCATCTTGGCGCAGCGCTTGGGGTCGGCGAGCAGCGCGCGCAGGTGCTGCGAGCGCACCCCGGAGGCGTGAGAGGCGAGGGCTTTCCACTGCGGAGTGTCGGCGAGGGACATGGCGCGGCTCCTGGGGTTGGAAAAAGGCCGCGGGAGGATAGCAGAGCGGGGGCGGGCGGGCGGGGATTGCGGGGGCGCGACCGTGTCGGCGTGGATCAGGGCGATCCGCGATGGTCTCGACTCGGCAAGGAGGGCTTCGCTTTGCGCGGGAAGCCAGCGGCGAGCGCGAAAGGAGGGAAATTCGCGGAGCGGGGTGTCGGCGCGGGTGCCGAGCAGCCTTCGGCTTGGCGCTCGCGGATGCGCGGTGGCCGAGGCAGGGGATTTCCCTAGGGGTCGCCGCTGATGCAGGTCCTCTGTAAAGTGAAGACCGGGATGCAACCTCTGGTAGTTCTTCCGGTGAGGTCCGAGATGAAGACGGTGAAGCCTCTGAGCGTGTTTCTGGATTGCGCCGTCGGGATCGAGGCGGTGCAGGATGCTCTCGCTAACATCGTCGGGCACTCTTTTCATAAGAACGAAAGCGATGTAGGCGTTAGATGCAGTACGAGGGCGCTCTGCATCGAGTGGCGATTATTTCGCGATCATGGTCTTGAGGATGACTGCGGAATTGAGTTTTCGGAGTACGACTACCAACTGCAGCTGGTTCCGCTCCAGCAAGGTCAGGAGCTGGCAGAGTTTGATTCGATGTACGAAGGAGTGACCTCATTTGTGGCCTCAAAGCTGTCGAGAGCTTTGGAGTGCCGGTCACTTGTAGTTGCAAATCTGCAGCGAAAGGTGGCTGCGTTCGGTCCCGGTGGGCATTGATGGTCAAAGATCTGTCTCTGCCTTCCATTCCGCGCCCGCCACGCCAGTCCGAACCGTCTCCTCGTCGGGCGCGTTCGCGATTCGCGCGTCATCACCGCCCGCGAGGCTCGGGACGAGCCGGTCAAACCAGCCGGTCAGGGACCAGTCTCTACATTCCATTCCGCGCCCGCCGCGCCAGCCCAAGGCTGCTCCGCGTCGGGCGCGGTCGCTCTCGGGCCCAGCATCACCGCTCGCAAGGCTCGGGACGAGGCAATCTCCGCTCCAGTACCTCTCGCTTAAATCCGCCGGGCGTTGCGTCCGGGATCTGGAGCGACCTGGGCAGTCAGGGACGGGCCGGCGAGCATGCGGCAAGACACTTTCCAGCGACCGGCACGCAACCTTACGAGTACGAGTCCTGGAGATGGACCTCGCGGCACGTAACCCGTACACCCTCGCCGTCCTGAAACCAGAGCAGTCGGTCCTCTGTCCTCAGAGTCGGGCACCCCAGCGTCCACGCCACGGGAAGCTGCAAGCGTTCAGAGAACACGAGCACGAGGTACTGCGTCCTTCCGTCGGGACGCCGGATTTCGATGGCTAGTCGGTCGTGCGACGATGTGAAATGCCAAAGCCGCGCACGAGATCCGGCAAGACCAGCCAGCTCAAGACTCCCGGGACGAATCTGCACGCTCGTCCTCCCTCAAGGCAACACTGGGATTGACCCGTCGGCAACCTGGTTGGACTTCGAGGCGACCCATTCTACGTGCACTTCGAGGCGTTGGATCCTCGCTGCCCGCGGCTCGATGCGTTAAACCGAGCCCCAGCAGGACGCGAACGGTCAGGGGCCAGTCCCCACATTCCATCCCGGCGCCCGCCACGCCGAAGTTGCTCCCTTAGGCGCGGAAGGATAGCCGAGCACGGGCGAGTGGGCGGGGATTGGCGAGAGGGCGGCGGTGTGGGGCCCGTCCCGACTCGCGCCGACGCCCTTGCCATGACGGCCGCGGCGAGGATTTCCGGTCCGCGAGCTGTGTCCGTGGTTCGGCGCGGTGTCGGTGCCTGTCCGCCAACCTTCGTAGGCCGATAGTGGAGGTGGACGACACGGCCGAGGCGGCGCTCACCCGCGAGTTCGAGCGGAATGCGGAGGTCCGGTGGCAGCCAGGGGATTCCGCCGCCGACGATGATCGGGTTGACGAAGGCATGAAGTTCGTCGACCAGATTCGCAGCAAGCGCCGCCGCCGCGAGACTCGCCCCGCCGACGGTCAGGTCGCGCTCGCTCGTCGCCTTGAGTTGCCGAATCTGCTCGGGATCGAAGACGCGTTCGATGCGCGTTTGCTTGGTCGATGCGCTTGGCAGGGTCTTCGTGAATACGATCTTGTCCGCCGCTCGCCACATCGCAGCGAAGTCGCGCTCGAGCTCGAGCAGGCCAGGCGTGAACGCGGGACCGCCGGGGTCGAGATGCGCCGTGTCCCAGACGGCCATCGTCTCGTACATGCGGCGACCGTAGAGATACGTGCCGATCGGACGCAGGAGCTCAGTTATCGCCGCGAAGACCTCCGCCGTCGGCTCGGACCACGCGAAGTTGCCGTCGCGATCGGAGATGTAGCCATCGAGCGAGGTGTTGATCGCGTAGATCAGCTTGGCCATGAAATGCTCCTTCGTCCTAGATAAGCCGCTCGACCGTCTGTCGCCAGCCTTCGCGGGCAAGGTCGGCCTGACGCGGGATGGAGGGCGTGCCGGCGTGCTCGGCTCTGTCGTCCAGGGACCTGGCTCCGCATTCCACCCCGCCCCTCCAAGCTGTTCCAAAGGTCGCGGGAGGATAGCAGAGCAGGGTCGCCACCGGTCCCGGGTTCGAAAGCATGCGCTGAATACGGTTCCGGGACCGAAGAGGGAAAAATGATTCGGCTCGGGGCCTGAGGATCGGCTTTGGAAAGCGGAGGACGGCGCGCCGGCAATCCTCGAGGCTTTCTCGGCCTCCCACGGACCAGGTCGGGGGCCCGCCGGCAATCCTCGAGACCTACTCGGCCTCCCACAGACCCAGGTCCAGGGCCCGCCGGCTCCCTCGTCCGCTTGCTGCCCTGCCTCCTCCTCCGGATACTCTTCTCCAGGGTGGCGTTCGCTTCACCCTGGCGCGCCGCGGCGCGCTGCGTGGACTCGCCAAGCGAGCCGACGCGCCATGGAACCGATGGCTTGTGATGGAATGCGGCGTCGGGCATGGCTTGCCGGGAATCGGCGACAGGAAAGGTGTTCTCCAATGAGGCCAGGTGCGGCGATCGAAGACCTTGTCCCCGTGTGTCGTGGAGGCGCCGGGCTGCTCCGAGGGCTTCTCACCGCGTTCGGGCTAATGGCCGCAGCGGCCGGCTGCGCGCCTGATACCCAGGTGCCAGAAGGCGCCAAGATCAGCTGTCAGTCCGACGAGGATTGTCCCGCCTCCCTCAAGTGCCACGCCGCTCGCTGCGTTGCCCTGGCGGCGATCGATGCGGTGTTGCCCGACGTCGACGGCGCGGTGACGGTCACGGTGGATCCGCCATCCGCGGCGCCCGGGCGGCCGCTCGGACGGTCGGGGTCGACCTTCCGCTTCTCCTTTCGCGTCACTGAGCCTCTGGCCGAGCTTCCGAAAGCCACGCTGCGCTTCGACTCCGAGTCCGCGGCGGATTGCGAGGCGCTCGCAGCCTTGACCTATCGCTGCAGCTATCTCGCCACGGGGAGCGAAAGCGGCGGCCGCGGAGGCACCTATCCCCTCGACCTCCGGCTCGTCGATCTCGCGGGCAATGAGACCTCGAAACCGTCGGTGGCCAGCGTCGAGCTCGACTTCGAGCCGCCGTCGGTCGCCGCCGCCGTCGTGCTCTACGGGCCGGGACGGGACAACCCGCTGGCGGTGGTCCAGCGGGCCACCATCGGCACGACCATCCGCATCATCGCCGTGCCCGGCGAGGCGCTGGACACCTCGTTCGTGCCTAGCCTGACCGCCTCGGCCGGCTCGACCACCTTCTCTTTCAAACCCGCAGTGGTCTCGCCCGGGTCCGTGACGTTCGAAGGGGTGGTCCCCGCCGGTGCCGAGAGCGGCCTCTACAGCCCGCGCATCGAATGGCGCGACCTGGCGGGGAACCAGGCCGCCACCGGATTCAACGACCCGAAGATCGTCGTCCGGGTCGATCGTCCCGCGCTCGCCGTCCACCAGGAGCTGGTGACCTTCGTCCGCTCGCCCTGGGGAAACGCCGCCAGCGAGGTCCTGGGCACGGCAGTCATTCCAGCGGGGCCGAATGCGGGACTGGCCCCGGCAGATCCCCTGGTCGCCGGCGACATCGACCCCCTGGCGTTCTCGCTCGTCGACCAGAGCGGACAAATCGTTCCCCCGGAGCTCGCTCCCGGGAACATCGCCCTGGTGCGCCTGTGGAGCGACCGCCTGGCGACGCAGCCGCTGGGCTCGATCCACCTCTCGCCCGACAACACCTGGCCCAGAGCCCGCTTCGCCGCCTCCTCGGACGCAGCGAGCGTCTACGTCACCGGCGTGGACGACGCCGGCAACGAATCGAGCCCGCCGATCAAGCTGGAGCGCGGGGAATGGATCGCCACTGCCAACGTGCCGTTGGGAGCGTCGCCGCATCGGCTGGAGTCCACCTCGCGCGCCCAGGGCTCACTGCGGCCCGACCCCAGCCACAGTTGGACGGCAGGCGGTGAGGCGTCGGGAGCCGATGGGCTGGCGACCAGCGCCTCCGCACAGCTCGAATGGCTCCCGGTGCGCGCGAACCTCGATGGACCGATGGCGCGCGCCAGCACCGCGATGACCTACGACCCCCTGCGAGGCAAGCTCATCCTCTTCGGCGGTTTCTACGGCGACTCGGCGGGTGGGAACCACTTCCTCGATGACCTCTGGGAATGGGACAGCGTGACCGGCCTGTGGGAGGGGCCTATCGTGACCTCCCCCCGCCCGATCATCGATTCCGCCCAGCCGTGGAAAGGGTCGCAGGTCACCTTCGCCTTCGACACGCGGCGGGGCAAGGCGGTGCTCTATCGGGCTCGGCTCGATGAGGTCTGGGAATGGGACGGGGCGGCGCGCAGCTGGTCTGGGCCTTTCAAGCCGAGCGTCACTCCCGGGGAGCGGGAATTGACCAGCCTCGTCTACGACCCGCAGCGCCAGCGGACGCTGCTCTTCGGCGGGTTTCGTTACCTCGGGTTTAGGAACTTCGAGTACGGAGACGACCTGTGGGAGTGGGACGGGAAGTCCTGGTCCGGCCCGGTGAAGCCCGCGGTGCGTCCACCGGGAAGGTATTCGGCCGGCCTCACCTATGACTCGGCGCGCGGAAAGGTCGTGCTCTTCGGGGGCAGCGTCTCAGTCCAGGGGACGGAGACCGCCGGAGACGACCTCTGGGAATGGGACAGCCTCACGAGCACTTGGGAGGGGCCGTTCACGCCGCCTTCCCGGCCCGGGCCGCGATGGTTTGCACGGCTGGCGTACGACGAGGCCCGCCGGCGAGTGGTGCTCGCCAGCGGCAAGGACTCCGCGCTCATCGACGAGCTCTGGGAGTGGGACGGAGCCTCCAAGATTTGGGCCGGACCGCTCGCTCCCGCGCGCCGGCCCGCCCCTCGAGATGGAGTCGCCGTCGCCTATGACAGCGTGCGGATGCAGACCGCGGTTTTCGGCGGCGGGAGCGACTACGGCGTCCCGCGCAATGCCACCAACGAGCTCTGGTCCTGGTCCGGATCCGGCTGGTCGGGCCCGGTGGTGCCGTCCCCCGGCGCCACCCCGCGCCGCGACCAGGCCATGGCCTACGATTCTTCTCGCGGCGTCTTCGTCGTCTTCGGCGGGCGCCTCATCGGGACCGGCTGGGATGACCCGGCGGAGCCAGTGCTGGGCGATCTGTTGGAGTACGCGCCGGGGCCACGCGTCTGGTCGAGCCCCGCGGCGCTGACCGCCGGGCCGTCGAGCCGATTCAGCGCGTCGATGGTCTTCGATTCGGCGCGCGGGCGCGCGGTGCTCTTCGGCGGTCGCAGGGGCAAGGCCTGTTCCCCGACGCCGGACACGGCGTGGCCCCTTTCGTCGGAGCTCTGGACGTGGGATGGAGCCGCGAGAACCTGGGAGAAGTCGCCGGTGGGCGCGGCGCCCTCGCCGCGCGCCGGTCATGCGGCGGTCTGGGACGATGCCCACCAGAAGATGATCGTCTTTGGCGGCTACCGGATGACCTCCAGTTGCGCGGAGGCAGCGCTGGACGAGGTCTGGGAGTGGGATGGCACCAGTTGGACCGGTCCGCTCCAGCCCGACCCGCGGCCCAGCGCCCGCCTGGACCACGCGATGGCCTGGGACTCCAAGCGCGGACGGGCGGTACTGTTTGGCGGAACGCCAGGACCGCTGTCGGCGACCTCTTTCGGGATGGAGGACGTCTGGGAGTGGGACGCTTCCACGCGAACCTGGGCCGGGCCCTACCTTCCGGCGGTGCGGCCTGGTCCCCGCAAGTGGCACGTTTTCGTCTACGACCCGTCGATCGACCGGGTGGTGCTCTTCGGAGGCGGCACGGACGAGATCTGGACCTGGAACATCGAGACCCACACCTGGGAAGGGCCGATCGCGCTGCAGCCCCAGCCCGAGCATTCGCGGACTTTCGCGGCGGCGGGGTACGACTCCGCGCGCGGCCGAATCCTGCTTTACGGAGGGCTCGACCTGGGGCTGTGGCGCGTGCTCGACGATGTCTGGGAGCTGCGCAGTCCTGTCGGGGCGCAGCCCGCGATTCAATTCACCGCCGATCTGAAACAGTCGCAGATCCCCTGGCAATCGGTCACTGGCCTGGTCGTTCGTGCCGACTGCGGCGGCGTCCGCGACGCTTCGACGGGCGCCGAGTTGGTCGGCTTCAGCCAGGGCGGAGGGGCGTTCGGTCAAGGAGGCTGGACCTCCCTGGGCGCGAGCGCTGCGAGTTCGCAGGGAATGGCCGACGCACAACCGCTGCTCCCCCCGCCGCCCGGGGCGCGACTGGTCTATGAATCGGCCAGCGCGGACGACGCTCGGCGCCTCCTGTCGGCCACGGGCCTCGCGGCATTCCAGTGCCGCGCTGCGCAGGCGACCGGCGCGGCGGGAGCGAAGGTCGCGATGGACTATGTGGAGGTTCGGGTGCGCTACAGCTGCCTTCCCGTAGGCGCTGGGTGCCAGAGGGCGGCCGAGTGCTGCTCAGACCTCTGCGCCAGCGGAGCTTGCGCCGCGCAGTAGAGCGGCCGAGCCGCGCCCGGCAGCTCACCGCACCCGGAAAGTTCCTGGAGGGCTGGCGGCGGCAGGCTTCTGAGCGCGAGCCGGCGCCAGGAATCGGAGAGCTGCTCGGAGACCGGGGTACCGCCGGCCGACCCGGACCTCCAGCCTCGGCCGCCTCGACCGTGAGAAAGGCTACCATCTCCTGCATCTGCCCCGCCTGGCTCGAGAGTTCATCGGCCATCGACGACCTCTCCTCGGCACTGCCCGCGCTGACCCGGTCGCCGGCGCTATTCACCTGGCGCACCACGCCGTTCAGGGTCCCAACCATCGTTCCCATCTCCTCCAAGCCGCCCTCATCCGATCCACCGGCGACGGCGCGCTCCCGGAAAGCGCCCACTGGCAGAAAGCCGGGCGGGCAGCCTGGGCACTCCATACACGAGCGCACGTTTCTCGAGCTCGACCGCTCGGTGCCAGGGCGAGCGACGACCTTCCAACCAGTCTGCGACCTTCCGTTGAAGCCGCGGGGCGTTCCGGCCCGAATCTGGAGCGGCCCGGGCAGGCAAGGAGCGGCCGGCGATCGCGAACAGCTTGGCTCCTCTCATCGAGAACTGGGCGCCTTGACAGCGGTCGGTCGCTCGTCAACGCAGCCGGCGCGCTCCTCGTGACCCCCTACGTCTTGCTGGTCAGCTTCGTCGGCTTGGGAAGCCCGCAGGGTCGCCCGGTAGCGCTGACGGTGCTGGGCGTGTGGGGAGGTGCGTTGGCGCTCGGCGCGACCGGCGCAGTGATCGGTTTCAGCTTCATGGGCCACGATCGGGTCGGGATCGAGCCGGTCACCCCCTCCAAGACGACATCCTCGCTGCGCCTCGTCGGCTTCGCGGCGGCGCCGACCAGAGGCGGCGGACCGTGGGGCTCTCCTTCGTCTTCTAGCGGGTCAGGAACCTGCCTCTGCCTTCCATTCCACGCCCGCCAGATCGGTCCGAACTGGCTCCTCGTCGGCCGCGGTCCCGATCGCGCCCGCCATTTCCGCCTCGAGGGAGGCAATCCGCCCCGACCACCCTTCAAAACAGATTCTTGCTCCACACGCGGAGCTCCTCCGTCCGACTGTCATAGGTGGCGAGCACATACTGGTCGAACCGGCTGGGAAGATCTGCGCAGGAATGCACGCTCTCGACGACCATCGAGTTCGGGCGGTAGACCCTCACCGCGCAGAGGTACGAGCCGGTGAACGCCAGCATGTCCGCAGGTGGCGGCTCGGGGAACGTCGCGGCGACTGCCGGAACGGATCCTCGCGGCCAGGTGCGATCGATCGTCGATCGAATCGTCTGGTTCGCGGGATCAGCGGCGGCAAGACGGAACGACGCATCGATACGCAGTCCCTCCCGCTGCATCGAACCGGCACAGCCGCGGTCATCGGGGCTGTGTGTCAGCCGAATCAGTCGTGCGCTGCTCGGAATCCCGAGGGCGCTGCGCACGGCCCGCTCGTCGCCGTCGCGAAATTCGTCCCGAAAGAACCCGATCCACACGAGCACCGCGACAACGAGGCCCAGACCGAGGACCAATCGGGGCGATCGCCATCTGCTTCGCGACATCCGCTACTCTCCTGCGCTGGAAGCGCGAAGTATTCCTGTTTTAGGTTCCCTGAATCCCATCGATGGCTACCTCGATCCACTCGCCCGGCCGCCCTCGAGATCGATCTCAAACGGTCCGAGGGCCTTCGTCACATCCGCCGGCCAGGTCCAGAGCTGTCCCAAGGCATCGATCGCGATCACGCGCCCGCCCGCCTGGACCAACTCGCGAATTGCCTGAGGTCCTTCGACGGGAACTCCCTCCCAGCGGAATCTCCCGGCGCCCTCGCTCGCTGCCGAAGGCTGCGCCGGCCGCTCAGCTCCACCGGCTGAAGGAAGCTCGCTGCCCTCGGGCAAGGTCCACTGGCCGCTGTTGCCCCAGCATTCGATCGGACCGTGCTTCGGGCGGGCGCAACCGCCCTCGTCGGTGACCTGGAGCTCGACGATGCCCTTGAGCCAGGTCATGGGCTCGGGATGAACGCCGTCGCCGACCGGAGCATCGCCATCCGCGCGGCCGTTCGAGCGATAAACCCTGCCCCAGCAGGAGACGAGACCGCCCCTCCGCAGCGCGCAGGCGTGCGCCCCAGCGATTCCTACGCTGATCGCATCGCCGATCCCGGGAACCAGATACGCCTGGTACGGCTTGGCAGGGCCCCAACAGGCGACCCGGCCATCGCGCTGCACGGCGCAGGACCAGTTGGCGGTGAGCTTGAGCCCCGCGGCGCTGCCCAGACCGGCGACGGCGACGGGCGCTTCATCGCGCGCGGGCTCCCAACACGCCGCCCGCCCATCGCGCCCGAGGACGCAGACCGTCGAATCCACCGACTGGACCGACACCGCCTCCGGAAACGGGATCTGGACGGCCTTCAGCAACTCGTTCCTCCAGCACTTGACCGGGCCCTTGGGGATCGCCGCGCAGCTGAGACGTCCGCCGATGCTCACCTGCGGCTGCCAGAGCTCGAGATCGCGGGAGTACTCCTCGGTCCAGGGCTGACAGCGCAACTTCTTGAAGTCGCCGAGGCACGTTCCGGCCGGTCCCGCGGCCAGCAGGGTGGCCTTGGCATCGCGCCGGGACACCTGGACATCGCCCGTCCAGCCGCCGGGCGCTCCGGATCGAGGAAACACCCAGCGCGTCAGGTATCCGGAGCGGGCCAAGGCCAGGATCGAGCCGCCTCCCGACCCGATCGCGGTCGCCGGTTCGCTCTCGTGCGCCTCGAGGGCGAACCGCCGAGCGCCCTCCTCACATCGAACGGTCCCCGCCTCATCGATCCAGCACAGCCGATCGTCGTCGAGGGCGATCGATCGCACGTGCTCCAGCCCCAGATCGCGCGCTTCGAAGAAGCTCTGCTCGTTGGGAGCCGTCGCAGTGAGCGACCAGCAGCCGACGCGACCGGTTCCAAGGAGCGCGCAGGCTCGGGCGCGGTTCATGGCGAGCGCGATCGCCTCCGTCAGCTGCTTGGCGAGGTGCGGGACCGGGCGTCCGTCGGGCGGGAATCGGTCCTGCCGCGGCCACGGGAGCCCGCCGATCCGCGGACCCCAGCACGCGACCTGGCCGCTGCCGAGGATGGCGCAGGTTTCCTCGTCGGCAGCGGCCAGCGCCACGGCTTGGAACAGCGCGGGCACCGGCAGCGGAGCCAGATCCGCGTTCCAGCAGGCGACCGTTCCATCGGCACGGCTGGCGCAGCAATGGGATGCCCCGCACGCGACCTGCTTCGCGGACTTGGTCTTGTTCAGCGGGTCATCGAACCAGCTGACGTCGACGCGCCAGCGCGGCGACGCCTCCCCGGCCGCATAGCAGCGCAGCTCGCGCGTTTGCCCGGACCGCCAGACCAGCAGAAACCCGGGAAAGGAGTTGTGTCCGTCGGATTCGCGGCCCAGATCCGCCGCCAATCCCCAGGCCGGGGCCGACGGATCGCGCCGGAGCTCATCGCCCTCCAGCGAAAGTCGCTCCTTTCCGTCGCGCAGCACGCGCCAATGGCCATCCTCGAGGGCGGAGACCGACCGGCGCCGGTCCAATTCCGGATCGGTCCAGGCGCACGGCCCGCTCTCGATGACCTTCAGGGTGGCGAGGTCGATCAACGCCTGGGCGCAGATCGGTGCGGAAACGGAAAGGCCCTCCTTCTCCGAGGCATTGCGGCCCGCGGGGCTCAAGCGCTGGGCGCGGACGCGCGCTCGCCCCATCCATTCGCGCCACCAGAGCCTGACTGCTGGGCCTTCGAACTGCGCGCGCAGGTTGGCATCGGTTGAAGTGAGCCACCAGGTCGTGGCGATTGGCCCGACGCGCGCCGGCTCCTCGCCGGCGACGACCGAAACCTCCCGCCGTTCGAGCCGCGGCGCTCCGCGCGGCGTGCCGGGCAGGGGCGGATCCGCCACCCGGACGCCGAGCGGGCCGATTTCGCCCACCTTGGCCCCGGTCGAGCTGTCGAGGAACACCAGGGTGCTGCGCGCGGGGTCTGAGCTGGGCTGCCAGACGGCGACCTTCTCCTCGGTGGCAAAGAGCACCTGGCCGCCCACCGGGGAGCGCCAGCGGATTTCCGAGCGGAACGCGATGGCCAGGGTTCCCGTGAGCTGCCAGCCCTGGTGGAGCTCCACGAAGACGGTGTTGCGCCCCGGCGATATCCCCACGCCGACCGGGGCCTCTTCGAAATCTGGGACCGGGAGCGCCTTGGGAATCGGCGCGTGGGCGCAGGCCGCTCCGACGGCGAGAAGAAGCAGGAGAGGGAGGCGGAAGGATTCGCTCGCGGGCATTGCCGGCAATCCAGCAAGCCTCGGGCCAGCCTCGCGGGGGCGATCGGCCGCGAATTTCGGGGATCTTTCCGGTCCGGGCGCGTCCGGCGGCCCGCTTCCGCGGCTGGATCGCCACATTGATTCGACTGGAGGTGCTGGAGGAGCGGGGAGCGACGCGTTCTGCCGCTCGGTTCGCGGCCACAGCCTGCTTTCCTCCTCTCGTCGCCGTGGCGGCTGGCGTCATTTCGCGCGTTGATGGTCTCAGGCCACCTGAGTACTCTCGCCATCCGGAGATTTTGGAGCGGAGACTGGTTCAGCGCCGCGAGGAAGGCATCACCGAGGTCGCGAAAGATGGCTACCTGGAGCTACGTCCACTCCTTGAATGGCGAACACGTCGAGTACCTCAGCGGTCACGGTGTCGTTCTTCCTTCTTTGGCGCTGGGTAACCGCGCCCCCGGGGAGGAGGACCTCCAGGCCGCCTACGCCGAAGTCGGCAGTCCCGCGGAGTTGACCGTCGATGCGTACGCGGGTGAGACCGAGCTCACCGTTGCTCTGCGAGGCGACGGCAGGCAAGCGCTCAGCCACCGGTCGCGCCTCGGAGCCTCCGACCGGCGCGGTTTGGGGCTTTGGGACTTGCTCATGTCGCGGGAGTGACTGCCGCCAGGAATTCACTTGCTCGCCTGGGGGGGATGTGGAGGATCCGCGCGAGCGAGATGGCGGTGCCGAAGTAGGTAGGGCGGCTGCGAAGAGGAGCTTCATGAAGACGGTCTACGTCGTGGGCAGCTTCAGGGACTTGGAGACCTCGCGTGAAGTCGCGAAGCAGCTCGGCGTGGTCGGCTTTGAGGTCTTGATGTCGCAGCCCGGGGACCCGAGAGGTATCGACGGGTGCCTCGATCGGGTTGAGCGATGCGATCTCGTCTACGTCTCCAATCCTCGCGGCGAGATCGGCAGGAGTGTGTCGTTGGATATCGGGTATGCGTTGGGGAGGGGCAAGCCCGTGTTCGCCGCCCGCGCAATCGAGGACCCGCCAATCGGCCACCGCGTCGAGGTCGCTCAGGCGCACGAGCTCGCCGGTCGGGTGCTGGCGAGGCCGGCATAGGCGCATGACCGCGTCAGAAGGCGCGGGGAGCGTCGAAAGAGCGCAGTACTCCAGGTCGGTGGCGTGCGCTCGCGGGTGGAGTCGAGCGAGAGAGCCGCTGGTGTGGCGTCGGGCCGAACTTCCGGGGCGCGTCCTTCTTCATGAGGAGTCCTTCGAGAGGTCGCAGAGGTCAAGGCCCGTCGCGTTTCGCCCTGCTACCCGTCGGACTGACCCGGCATGGGCAGGATCTCGACGTACCCGTGCGTCCCGTGCACGCGGATCCGCTGCCCATCCCGAATCAGCCGGGTGGCTTGCTCCACTCCCACCACGGCCGGCAAGCCGTACTCCCGCGCGATCACCGCGCCATGCGTCATCAGGCCACCCACTTCCGTCACCAGGCCCTTGATCGCGACGAACAGGGGCGTCCAGCTCGGGTCCGTGGAGGTGGTGACCAGGATGTCGCCCACTTCGAGATCGGCCTCCGCCATATCCAGGATGACGCGAGCCCGCCCTTCGATGGTCCCGGCGGAAACCGCCAAGCCCACCAACGCGCCGGACGGCAGATCGTCGCGTCGGTACGACCCGGCGACGGCCTCGCCATCCGACGTGAGCACCCGCGGCGGCGTGAGCGCCTGATACGACTGGAATGCGTCCTTGCGCTGGCGGATGAGCGGGTCATCCACTCGCTGCGTGCGCACCACGTCGTGCAATTCCTGGAACGTGAGGAAGAAGATATCTTCGCTCTCGCGAAGCACGCCGGCCTGCACGAGGCGCTCGGCTTCTCCCAACAAGGCCTGCTTGTAGACGAAGTAGCGGCTGACCATGCCGTACTTCGGATACTCCCGGTACCCGATGAAGGTCCGGACCCGATCGATCTTCTGCTTGGTCTCTTCGGCCTTTCGTTCTCCGTCCGGCAAGGCCCGCAAGCGCTCCAGCAGCTCCTGTCCCTTCTTCAAGGCCTCCTGCCGACCTTGTTCGAACCGCCTCTCGGCGGCGCCCGGCTGGAAATTCCTGATGTTGGAGAGGATCAGGGGCACAAGTTCGGCGGGGCGTTCGCTCCAACGCGGCCTCGTGATGTCGATCTCGCCGACGCAGCGCATGCCGTACTTGTCGAGCCAGGCCCGGATGGCGTCTCGCGCCTCCCGCCCGCCCGCGAGTTTGGGCAACTCGTCGAGGAATCCGTCGTCCTCGACGTGCTGCAGGAACGCCACCACGTCGGCATGCGGGCGGATCACGTCCGCGACGTCCAGAAGCGCCAGTCCCATCTCCGACGTGACGTTGTTGGGGACGGATTGCGTGAGCGTGTCGGCCGCGTTCTTCTCGCCCAGCCACGCCTCCAGCTTCTCGTTGAGCCACCCGCTGGCGTCCATCGCCGACATGAACACCTGATGGCTCCGCCGATCGAACAAGAGCCGCTTCAGCTCCTGCTGGAGGTCCGCCAGGATGAAGTCGAGCAGCGCCGATCCGGACTTCGCCTGGATGTCGCGCTTGAGGGCGGCGACCGAGGCCTGGTTGCGCGCGATCAGCTCGTCAACGATGGCCGGATCGGTCTCGATCGGGGCCGGCGCTCCGCCGGCCGGCGCTGCGGCGGGACCCTGGTCCGGGAGCGACTGGATGAAGTCGCCGCGCTCGACGATGGTCCGCAGCGCGTCCCCGATCAGCGGATCGGATTTCGCCAGGACCAGCATGCGCGCGCGACTCGCGGGCGACGCCAGCTCTCGCGTGACGTCGACGAACAGCCTCCCGCCGGCCTCGAACATCGGCCTGGCGGCCGTCAGCCGCCACAGGGAGATGCCCAGGGGCTTCATTGCGTCGGTCATCATTTGCTGATGACCGACGGAGATGTAGACGTGGTTCTCTTGGTCGCCCGCCGCGGGAATCGGGAAGAGCGTAGTGATCGGCCGGCTCTGGACGATCTGGAATTCGTCGCCGACCAGGCACCATTCGATGTCCTGGGGGCGCCCGAAGTGCGCTTCGATCCGCCGGCCGATCTGCGCGAGCCGCATGATCTGCGCATCCGACAGCGCTGACTGCTGCTGCCGCGCAGGCTCGATCGCCTGTTGCCGCGTTCCGCCTGCCGGCGAGGCGTGGATGGCGAGCTTCTTCACGCCGATCGCCTTGGAGACGACCTCGCCGTTGCGCACCTTGTAGATGTCCGCGTTTACCAGACCGGAGACCAGGGCCTCGCCGAGGCCGAAGTTGGCCTCCACGGAGGCAATCTTCCGGTTGCCCGTGACGGGATCGGCCGTGAACAGGATGCCGGATGCCTGCGGGGAGACCATCTGCTGCACGACCACGGCCATGTGGACCTTCCGGTGGTCGATGCCGTTGCGCAGGCGGTAGGTCACGGCTCGCTCGGTGAAGAGCGAGGCCCAGCACCGGCTGACGTGTTGGAGGATCGCCGCCGTCCCCACGACGTTCAGGTAGGTGTCCTGCTGTCCTGCGAAGGAAGCGGTAGGCAAATCCTCCGCTGTCGCACTCGATCGGACGGCGAAAGCGCCCTGCGCGCCGAGCCGATCCACTGAGCGGGTGATCGACGCCGCCAGATCCTCGGGAATGTCGGTTCCTTCGATGGTCCGGCGAAGCTCCGCGCTGAGCGCGCGGATCGCGTCAGGGTCGTCCAGCCTCAGGCGCGACAGCTTTTCGAGCTGATCGCCGACCGACGGAGCATTCGCGATGATCCGACGGAAGGCGTCCGTGGTCAGGCAGAAGCCAGCGGGCACGCGGATGCCTTCGATCCGCGAAAGCTCCCCCAGGTTCGCGCCTTTGCCGCCAACGACCGCGACCTGCGTCTGGTCGATCTCCTGGAAACCCAACACGTAGCAGCTCATCCGCTCATGTCCCTCTCGCGAAGGGCGCCACTGTGGCCTGCGGTGGCAGGGCCCGCAAATCCCTCCACCGCTCATGGCCTTGGAACAGCCGTGTCTTGCTCCCGAAACCCGCGGCCTCTAGCTCGCGACTCCGGGCGTGAAGCACCAGATGCTCAACGAAGAGCAGCGTTTCGCGTCGCGCTCCCGAAAAATCAGCCTCGGGACTTGCTCTTCTGCTGGGCCTCCTCGACCGCCTCGCGGATTCGCTTGTCGCGGGTCTCCGGCTTGACCGCCTGAGCGATCAGCCGAAGCAGGAAGCTCTTCTTGCCGACCGG
>JBBIQS010000131.1:0-17500 GCA_037442205.1 Myxococcales bacterium | reverse complement strand
GCGGTGCCGCTGCCCCACGAGTACGCCGTCGCGATTTCAGCCTCCAAGTAGCTCGCGCTTCCCCGACTGCGACTCTCCAACCTCTTGCAAGACGGGGCGGGGCGAGGAGTTACGGATGACCTACACGCCAGATGACATGCCGAAATGCTACTCCCATTCCTACGGCGGCGGGGCATCTGCTGGGTGCTCAACCGCCTCAGGCTGGCAATGGACGTACGACCCCGCGGGCAGACTTTCTGGCCTGCTTGCTGCGCGATCCTATGCCGGCGACAACACGCCAGTCTCGTCACTGTTCTCTTATGACGCTGCTGGGAACATCTCGGCATTCAATCCCGACGGGCGCATGGATAGTTCCGCAATTCCCCCGGCGCAGGATCTCGCGCTGTCCGACGAATATGTGGCCGACGACTTCGGAAACATTGTTGAGGTCAAGGTTCCAGTTCCGGGCTCCTCGACCAAGTCGGTCTTTCGTTATCAGTACGACGCAGCCGGAAACCTCATTTTCCGTCAAAGGCCGACCCAGGCTCCGTCCGAGCTGATTGCCTTCTCGTACGATGGACTTGGGCGTCTTCTTGATGTTACCGATGTGGCCGGAGGTCAGACGACCACGCTGTTCTCATTCCGCTACGATGAAGCTGGAGGCACTCTTGACAAGTCCACCTGTCCGGAGCTCACCTTCACTACCGGTCGGCTACGCGAACGTAGCGATCCCACCGGAAGAGTGTTCTATTCGTACGACGAGCTGGGCCGGGTGACAGATGAGATCCGCATATCGCCGGAATCCAACGCCAAAGCCGACGACCCGGCCGCTTGTGGCTCCCTGTACCAGTGGAACGGTCTCTACACTCACTACACCTACGACCTCAACGACAACCTCACCAGCATCCGGTATCCGCACGGCCGAACTGTCACCTATAGGTACGGAACGGGCGGCCTCCGCAATCGGGTTTCCAGCGTCGCGGTCAGTGGGCTCGAGACCGATATCATCACCAATGCCAAGTGGTTCCCCTATGGCGGGTTGCGGGCATACGAGGTCAACACGCCGGTTACTCCCGGCGGGGTCTCTTCGGTCGAGTACTTGGTGGGGGACGTCTCTTCGCTCCCCGCCAGCAAGACGACCTGCGACTTCGCCAGGCCCTCCAAGGGAGCGAATTGGGACGAAAGCGGACGGCTCAGGGGAATCTACATCTCCAACCAGACGCTGTCCGTCTTGGAGGAGGGCGGACCCTCGAACAGCGGGGACGTGTTCAAGCGGATCTATCAATGGAAGGGCGACCAAGTTGTCGAGCAGGATTCCTGCCTGCTGACGACGCCCTTGAATGCCTCCACGACTCAAGCTCGGCGCGAGCAGTTCGAATATGACAACGTGCTCCAGTTGAGAAAGGCTTCTACGCCTCCTGGAGCCGGACTCGCGGCAGTCGGTGGCGCATACGACTTGCGCACCTATGGCTATGACCATCGTGGCAACCGTACCGGGCTGACCGAAGACGGCTGCTCCTATTCATTGACCGTTGGAGTCACTCCTGAGTCTCTAGCGGGAATGTCCTCGCAGTGCCCTTGGTCGGCGCTCAGCTATAGCTACTTCTACAATGCTGACGGAGACGTCAGGCAGAAGAATTGGGCCATTGACTCCTCTGGCTCGGCGGGGTGGCTCCTGCGGCCGAGTTTCGACACCTATTCCGATGTATTCAAGGCCATCCCAGCCCACAACTGGGTCGCGGGCGGCGGTGCTTCCGGCTACTACAACTACTTCTACGACGCCTTCCGCCGGCGAGGCATCAAGGAGTATCCGAACCTCACTCGGGACGTGTTTTCCTATGATCTCGGCCACCAACTGTTGGAGGATTACTTCTTCGACCCCGCGGCGACCACTTCTGCTCCTATCGATGAGTACATCTGGCTAGGCGGGATGCCCGTCGCTTTCATGCGCGCACAGACCAACGGGACGGCCCATGACCCTGACTTCACCGGAACCGTTACCCGCCGAGGAGAGTCCACTAATCGCGGTCTGTACTTCATCGTAAATGATCACATCGGCCGCCCGGCAGTGATCCTCGACACCTACCGCCGCGTGGCCAATGCCCACGACTACGATCCGTTCGGGCATCAGAGCCGCGTTTCGTGGCACGGTGACACCGCTCATCCCTACGGCACCGGTGCGTTCAGTCAGCGAATAGCTTGGCTCCGCCAGCCTCCCGGGGACGGTGCAACCGTCCGAGCGCGCGTGCGATACCACATGGTTGATACCGAGCCGGGTTGTCTGCGCGCGCCGTGCGACTTCGCCCGAGTGCGGACCACGGCTGGGTACTCCAGGGCAATTGATGGCGGTTATCACAAGGGGCCGGTTGTCGGGGGCTGGGACGAGATCCCGGATGGCATTCTCGACGTCTACTTCTCGGCGGCCGCTGATAATTGCGCCCCCAGCGGCAACCTCAGAAACTGCACCGCTTCCACAACGTTCCCCTATCAGGGCGTCAGCACCGAGGGCTTTGACTATATCCGGTACCAAATCGGCGCGACCCCGGTTACGATTCCGCTGCGGGGCCCAGGTATGTACTACGATGCCGAGACGGATCTGTTCGAGAACTGGCACCGTTACTATGACCCGAGCATTGGGCGGTATTTGCAGCCGGAACCTCTCCTGCAGCGTGCAGATGTGCCGCTGACGTATGCCGCATTGGGGAAACAACTTAATCCATATTCCTATGCTGGGTCTAACCCGATTGGAAATGCGGATTGGTCTGGCCTTGACTACCTGGCTTACAATGGGTTGTCTCTCAGCTACGTTTATGAGAGTTCGGGGATTGTGACCGGTTCAGTCTCATGGCTCGCTCTTTCTGGTTCAACTTTTGCGCCTGATGGATACGCGTATTCCGCCTCCGCGATTCCCGATGGGACCTATAATATCGATTTGATCAATGGGAGGGAGACGACAAGGGCGAATGGAACTCGCTGGCCTGAGGGCTATGGGTGGCGGCTCAAGGCGGCATTGGGCACTTACGCTATGACTGCGCTCAGGAATGCATTCACGCCTCGGAGTAGCTTCTTCATTCATTCAGGGAGTGCAACGGCAGGCTGCCTGCTGCTGCCGACCAGGAAGGATGGCTCCTCGGACTTGGCTGCCGTCAATTGGCATCTGCAGAGCGCAAGGGATCGGGGCCTGACATCTCTTGAGGTTCGCGTGGACAAGACACACGGGTTCCCATGGTCCGGCGAAGCGTTGAATGAGTTCTTTCCATGAAGCGTAAATCGATTGTGCTTTTGGTGGCTTGTATCGCTGCTGCCGGATTGTTTGCCGGGGCATGGTGGCTCCATTGGAACACTGTTCCAACGGAGGCGGCGGCGATGCATGTGTTCGACGACCTGTCGAGGCTTCCGGCGAAGGAGCGGGAGGATGCCGTCTATCTATTGTTTACGCGCCTCTCCCGTTCTGACTCTCGCAGTGACGATGAGGTTGTTGGCTGCTCGATGAGGCGCTTCCTTGCTCTTTATAATGCGACGAAGGATGAGTCTCTGCTGAGGGGGCTTGATCGTGTCCGTCTTGATGCTGGGTTTTGGGATTCAATGTGCTCGTTCTATAAGGACATTTGCGAGAGTGAGGCCGCGGTGGTCTATTATCGGCGTCCGGAGAATGCTGGTCGAATTCGCGAGTGTAAGGGCGAGTGGTCGAGTGCGGAAATCTCGCAGGTCCTTGGGGGCGGGACACTGAGCGGCTCTGGTGGGGGCCGGTGAAGGAACCGACTGGCCAGCCCTCCGTGCTGCAAAGAGTCCTCGGCTACCCGCCTGGACATCGGGCGACCGTGCGAGGGCCAGTTCGGTTCGATCCAAACTTGGCGATCCCTGTGGCGTCGGCCCTCTGGCGCCGTGGTCGAGCGCCGCCAACGCATCCTGACCGGCGCCTACCAGGCTCATCCGGAGCGCTTCGTCCGCATGCCCCCCGCGCCGCCGGCAGTGCCCACGGCGGTGTGGATCAACCCGCCTCAGACTGAGCCGGAGAAGACTGTAGCTGCTCGGTAAACTCAGTTGGTCGCTGTCTCAAAATCGTTGGCACGTCCCGCGGCCCGCAAGCTAGTTCCGATCGATCCGAACCCGCTGGGCCGCGATTGACAGCCTCACATCCCAAGCCCTATCACCCTCCCATGCGACGCTGTCCGAACTGCGACAAAGAGGTCGCCCCGCGAGCCAAGAACCGGGCATTCCCGTTCTGCTCCGACCGCTGCAAGCTCGTCGACCTGGGCAAGTGGCTGGGGGAGGAGTATCGGGTGCCGGGCCGGGCGGAAGAGAACGAGGACGAGACCCCCATGCTCCCCAACCAGCCGAGAGACGATGGCGACGCTTCCTAGGGTTTTCGTCAGCCGGCCGCTGCCGGCCGAGGCGCTGCGGCTGCTGGAGGGGCGGGCGCAGCTCACCGTGGGCCCGGACAGGGCCTCGCTCTCCGCCGACGAGCTGGCGCAGGGGATGCGCGGCGCCGACGCCGTGGTCTCGATGCTCAACGACCGGATCGACGCCCCGCTGCTGCGGGAGGCCGGGCGGCTCAAGGTGGTTGCCAACTACGCCGTCGGCTTCAACAACGTCGACTTCAAGGCCGCCGAGGAGCTGGGGATCTGGGTGACCAACACCCCCGGCGCGGTGACCGAGGCCACCGCCGACGCAGCGATGGGGCTGCTGATCGCCTCCGCCCGGATGGTGCCGCAGTCCGAGCTGCTGCTGCGCCAGGGGAAGTTCGGCGGCTGGACCCCGACCCACTGCCTGGGCGGCCACGTCAGCGGCGCGACGCTGGGAATCGTCGGGATGGGTCGCATCGGCCAGGCGGTGGCCAAGCGCGCCCAGGGCTTCTCGATGCGGGTGATCTACTTCTCCCGCAACCGGCTTTCCCCCGAGCGCGAGCTGGCGCTGGGCGTGAGCCACTGCGGCCTGGACACGCTGCTGGCCGAGAGCGACTTCATTTCGCTGCACTGCCCGCTGAACGAGCAGACCCGACACCTGATCGACGCCGCCGCGCTAGCGCGGATGAAGCCCACCGCCTACCTGATCAACACCTCGCGCGGGCCGGTGGTCGACGAGCCGGCGCTGGCGCGGGCGCTGACCGAGGGGCGCATCGCCGGCGCAGGGATCGACGTCTACGAGGATGAGCCCAAGGTCCATCCGGCGCTGCTGGCCGCGCCCAACGCCGTGCTCACCCCGCACATCGGCACCTCGACCCTGCAGACCCGGCTGGCGATGGCCCGGCTGGTGGTCGCCGACCTGGCCCGGATCTTCGACGGCCAGGAGCCGATCAATCCGGTCAACCGCCCGGTCAGGCCACGCAGCTTCGCGGCAGCCTGAGGCCGGGGAGCCCCTCGCGGGACGTCTTCGGCGCCTTGACGGCGGCGCGAGCCTCGCCCAGCTTCCCCCAGGCGGCAGGCGCTGCGTGGTCCGATCGCTCCCCTGAGGTCGCCTGCGGACGCCGAGCGCATGGACCGCTCCTCGCCAGAAGGCTCTTCGCCCCTCGAGTCCGGCGGGCCATTCTTCTCGCTGCTGCGGGCGAGCAGGCTGCTGGGCGCCAGTGGCGACCGGGGCATGGCGCGGGTGGCGCTGGCCGCGGTGGCGCTGGCCTGGCTTCCGCTCCTGCTGTTGGCGCCGCTGTCGCGCGGCGGCGGGCAGCTGCTGACCGACTTCGCGGTGCACGCTCGGCTGCTGCTGTCCATCCCGATCTTCCTGATCGCCGAGAACCTGCTGACCGGGCTGTGCAACGGGGTGATCGAGCCGCTGCGCGCCAGGGCCGGGATCGAGCAGGAGCACCTCGAGTCGGTGCTGCGCGCGGGCGCGCGGCGGTGGAACTCGGCGGCCGCTGAGCTGACCTGCCTGGCGGCAGCGGTGCTGCTCGGCCAGGCCAATCTGTGGATGGTTCCGATCGGCCCGCTCCAGTTCAGGCTGGCCGCGCGACCGGTTTCCGCGGCCCTCCTCTGGTACGGCCTGATCTCCCTTCCGCTCTTCTACTTCCTGCTGCTGCGGTCCTTCTGGCGCTGGGCGGTGTGGGTGCAGATCCTCTGGCGATCTTCGCGGCTGCCGATGCGGCTGCTCGCCACCCATCCCGATCGCTGCTGCGGGCTGGGCATCCTGGCCATTCCCAGCGATTGCTTCGCGCTGGTGTTCCTGGCCTTCTCGATCAACGTCTCGGGGACCTGGGCGACGCAGATCATCCACCATGGCGTGCCCTTCACCAGCTTTGCCACCGCGCTCGCCGCGCTGGGGGTGGTCGCCCTGGCCATCGGCCTCGGGCCGCTGCTGGCGTTCTCGGACCGGATCCTGCGCGCCAAGCTCCAGGCGCGGGCCCAGTACGGACTGCTGGCCCGCGACTACATGGAGCAGTTCCACCAGCGCTGGGTCGTCGAGGCGCGGCGCGAGGACCTGCTGGGCACCGGCGACATCCAGAGCCTGGCCGACATCGGCAATGCCTTCGAGGTCATCGGGCAGGTGAGGCTGATGCCCTTCGACCGGCGCAGCGCGGCCATCGCCGCCGGGGCGGTGCTGCTGCCGATGATTCCCCTGCTGCTGACCGAGGTCCCGCTGCGCGAGATCGCCTCCAAGCTCGTCGCCACCATCCTGTGACGGCAGGGACCTCCGATCCGGGCCTTGCCTGTCCGGCGCCCGATGCCCACCACCCTGCTCGCACTCATTCGCTCCCAAGGCGGGGCTACGGAAGGCAATCGAATGCGAGCATGGATCCTGATGACTTTGGCCGGGGCGGCCTGGGTCGCCTGGCCGCAAATCGCGCGGGCCCAGCAGCAACCGGCGGCGCCGCAGATCGACCCGCAGGCCAAGAAGCCGTTGGACGAGATGTGCAAGCTGCTGGAGGGCACCAAGAACTTCCAGGTCGAGGGCGACAGCTCGGTGGATGTGGTGCTCAAGAACGGCCAGCGGGTGCAGTTCAACGCCAGCAGCTCGGTGTCGGTGGCGCGGCCCTCCAAGCTGCGCAGCGAGCGGGTGGGGCCGCTGGCCAGCATGTACCTGCTCTACGACGGCAAGGAGTTCGTGCTCTACGACAAGGGCGCCAACACCTACGCTCGCTCGCAGGCCCCCAACAACCTCGACGCCGCCCTCGACGACGCGCGCGATCGGCTGGGGCTGGAGGCCCCGGCGGCGGACCTGATCTACTCCAACGCCTGCCAGGGGCTGATGGAGGGCGTGACCGAGCTGAGCTACCTGGGGCAGGACGTCTTCGAGGGCGCCCGGGCCCACCACCTGGCCGCCCGGTCCACGGACGTCGACTGGCAGCTGTGGATCGATGCCGGCAAGCAGCCGCTGCCGACCAAGTACGTGATCACCACCAAGGACCAGCCGGCCCAGCCGCAGTTCGAGGTGGTGCTGCGCCACTGGAACCTGTCGCCCAAGTTCGCGGCCGACACCTTCGCCTTCCGCCCGGCGCCGGGGGCCAAGCAGATCTCGTTCCTGCCACCGCCGCGGCCGGCGGGAGTCGGGGGCGCGGGGAGCCAGTCCGGCCAGGGCCAACCGCAGGGGCAACCGCAGGGCCAGCCGCAGCAGCCGAAGGAGAACAAGCCATGACGCGCTCGAAGATGATGCTGGCGGCCGCGGCGGCCCTGTCGGTCCTGGCCGCCGGCGACGCGCTGGCGGTGATCGGGAGGCCCGCCACCCCGGGAAGCTACGCCGGGGTCGCCCGCCGGACCACCCGGCGCACGGTGGTGGCCGGTACCGCGGTGGTGGCGGGAACCGCCGCCGTGGCCACCGCCGCCACCGCCGCGGCCATCTACTCGCTGCCGAGCAACTGCCACGGGATGGTGACCAACGGCGTCGAGTACTACCAGTGCGGCGCCGACTACTACCGCCCCTACTACCAGGGCACGACGCTGGTCTACGTCCCCGAGCACCCCTGACCACGAGTCGGGCGGCTCAGCGCCGGACGGCGGCGGCGATTCCCAAGGCCAGCGCCGCCGCCCCGGCCCCCAGCGCGGCCAACCGCGCCGGCCGGCGCAGGCCCTCGCCCAGCGCCGAACAGGCGCCGGCGAAGAGCTCGTGGCTGGCGCGCCGCAGGGCGGAGGAGGTCCGCCCGTCGCCGGCCTGCGGCCCGAGCACCACCCCGGCCGCCTGCGACAGCCCCGGCCGCAGCTGGGCCAGGCGCGCGCCCTCGGCGGCCAGCTGGTCGGCGGCGGCGTGGACCAGGGCCCGGGCGCAGCGGTCGACCAGGATCTCCGAGGCCAGCACCATTTCGTCGGCCCTGCCGTTGATTCCCTCGGCGAGGCCCGAGCCGACCGCCGCCGCCAGGCGGGAGAGCGGCGCAGCCAGCTGCTCGAGGTCCTGCGCGACCTGGGGCAGCGCCTCGTGGCCCTGGGAGACCGCCCCGCGCACGAAGCCGTCGGCCAGCAGCCGGGCCCGGTCGCCGGGGGAGCGGAGCTCGCCGGCCCGCGCCGCCGCTTCCTCCGCCGTGCTCTCCAGCGCTTCCCGGACGCGCTCCAGGACGACGGTGGTGGTGGCCTGCAGGTCGGGGACCAGTGCGCGGACCTCCTTGAACAGGCCGCGGACCAGGGCCCGCACCGCCAACTCGGCGCGCTCTCCTGGGGAGAAGCCGGGGCGCTCGGCGGCCTCGTGCGCCAGCCGGGCCAGGGTGCGGCCCAGGTCGCGCAGGAACGCCTCCAGCGCGCCGTCCAGTCCGGGCAGCCGCGCCTCCAGCTCTTCGACCGCGCCCTTTACCGCCGCGCCGGCGGCGAGCCGGGCTCGATCGCCGGGGGCGAAGTCGGGGTGGCCGGCCGCCTCGGCGGCCAGGCGCTGGAGCAGCAGCGCCAGGTTGCGGGCGGTGTCCAGGGGATGAAGCGCCTCGGTCATGGAAGGGCCCTCCACACACTTGGGGTCCGCCGCTGGGCGGGGCAAGGCGCGCTTGCGAGGGAGACGGACTCTCGGCCTGCCGGTAAACAAGCGATCGCCCCGTGAGTTGAGGCATTGCGGCTGTCGATTGGCCTGCCGACATTGCGAACGACTGCTTGCACCCGGAGGTGCCGAATGTCCCTGTCGCGCCGCGCGTGGCTGCTGGGAGTTGCGCTGTCGATGGCCGGGCTCGCCCCCGCCCAGGCGGCCGAAGACGAGGCCGCCGCCAAGCCGCCCGCTTCGCAGTGCCCCTACGGAGAAGGGCGCCAGCTGGGCGGCCACACCTTCCAGACCCCGACCCTGGCCGACTTCGCCCTGCCCATCGGCTACCTGGGGCTGCGCGCCGGCGGCGACGTGGAGCGGGTCCCGGATCTTCCCTTCGGCATCCTCGGCAAGCTCACCCTCCATTCGGCCCAGCTGGCCGAGAGCGTCGACCTGAGCGTCCGCGTCCACGACCGGGTGGCCATCTTCGGGTCGCTGGCCGGGCTGGGCTCGACCGGGCTGAGCGTGAGAGACATCGCCATCCGCGGGACCAACGTCAGCTGGGGCGGCGGCGTCGGGGCGCTGGTCAAGCTGCTGGAGCTGCAGGGGACGGTGCTCTCGGTGCGCGGGGCGCTGGGGGGCTCGTCCGGGGTGCTCGCCAACCTGCTGGCGCTGATCGACGCGCTGGCCAGCGCTCCCAGGTCCACCCTCGAGGAGCTGCTGGCCGGCAACCTGGGCGAGCTGCTGCTGACGCCGTTCTCGCGCTTCAACTACGGCGCCAGCGTGGCGCTGGCCCAGGCGCTGGGGTCGAGCTTCTCGCTGCAGGCCTCGCTGGGGGTCAACGGCGACTCGCTGTCGCTCGACCTGTTCGACCTCGGGCCGTCGGCGCGGCGGCAGACGCACATCACCACCATCGCCGTCCCGCTGGCCCTGGCGCTGACCGCCGACCTCAAGCCGTCGATCCGCGTCCCGATCGCGGTGATGCTCGAGTACCAGATCAACCCGCGCCACATCAGCAACGACAACACCGGCGAGGCCAACTGGCGCTCGCGCAACACCGCCGCGCTGGGGCTCTACTTCTCCGGGCGGCGGGACGTGCAGGCGGGGGTGTCGGCGTTCGCCCTGGTCGACTCCGACCCGATCCAGGGGCGGGCGGTCGGCGGGGGCTCGGCGCCGTCGGGGACCCCGCAGAGCTACGGCGGGCAGATCATCCTGCGCACCTTCTGGTAGCGCGCCGAGGCGGCGAATGGCGCTCCCGGCCGCCAGCGCCGGCTCAGGTCGGCGGCGCCAGCTCGCCAAGGTCCTGCCGATCCTCGACTGGTCGCGCGGCTACCGGCGGTCGTGGCTGCCGCGCGACCTGCTGGGAGGAGTGCTGGGGGCGCTGGCGGCGATCCCGGCGGCGATGGGCTTCGCCCGGGTGGCCGGCCTGGCCCCGCACGTCGGGCTCTACACCCTGGTGCTGCCGGTGCTGGCCTACGCGGTGTTTGGCACCTCGCGGCGGATGGTGATCGCCCCCAGCGGCGTGGTGGCGGCGCTGGTCGCCGAGATCCTCCTGCCGCTGGCGGCGACAGGCACCGCCCGGCACCTGCAGCTGTTGGCGCTGCTCGGGCTGATGTCGGGGGCGCTGTTTCTGCTGGCGGCGGCGCTGCGGCTCGGGCTGCTGGAGACCTTCGTCTCCCGGCCGGTGCTGCACGGCTATCTGGCGGGGAGCGCGCTGGTGGTGGCGCTGACCCAGGTCGGGCCGATGATCGGAGCGCGCTCGGAAGGGCGCACGGCGCTCGCTGCGCTGGGTGATCTGGCCGAGAACACGGGGACGGTCACCGCGGGCAGGGCGGCCTTCGGACTCGGCGCCCTGCTGGTGCTGGTGCTGCTGAGCAGGGTGCGGCTGCCGATCCCTGCCGCGGCGCTGGTCCTGGTGGGCGGCGCGCTGCTGGTGAGGCTGGCCGGTTGGTCGCAAAGCCTGGAGCTGGTGGGGGCGGTGGGGCGCAGCCTGCCGCCGATCAGGGTCCCGGCGTTCGACGCGTCGGCGATGTGGTCGATGTTCCCCGGGGCGCTGGGGATCGCGGCGGTGATCTTCTTCAACTCCGCGGCCATCGCCCGCGCGCGGGCGGCCGAGCACGGGGAGCACGTTCCGCCGAACCAGGAGCTGTTTGCGCTGGGGATGACCAACCTGGCGACGGGGATCGGCGGAGGCTTCCCGGTAGGCGGCTCGGCCCCGGACACCGCGATCGGCGAGCGCTCCGGCGCCAAGACTCCGTTGGCCGCAGTGGTCTCGGCGCTGGTGGTGATCGCCGCGCTCTTCAGCGGCTGGCTGTTCGAGAGGATTCCGGTGGCGGCGCTGAGCGCGGTGGTGCTGGTGACGGTGCTGGAGTCGGTGGCCTGGAAGATGTTCCCGCGGCTGTGGCGCTTCGATCGGCGCGAGCTGGCTTTCTTCCTGGTGGCCCTGTCGGCGGTGCTGGCGCTGGGCTTCGCCCGCGGGCTGCTGGCGGCGGTGGCGGTGAACATCGCGATGCTGCTGCGATCGGCGACTCGCCCGCGGCTGGTCGAGCTCGGCCGGCGGCCGGAGGCACCGGAGAGCTTCGAGGACCTGGAGCGTTCCTCGGGGCTGCAGCCGGTGCCGGGCGTGCTCCTGCTGCGGCTCGAGTCAGCGCTGTTCTTCGTCAACGCCACTTTGGTTGGCGAGGAGATCCTGAGGCGCTGCGGCAAGTTGGCCCGGCCGCTCCGGGCAGTGGTGCTCGACCTGGGCACGACGCCGCAGGTGGACTTCACCGGCTGCCTGATGCTGGAGGAGTTGCGCCAGGAGCTCGCGGGAAAGGGAATCGCGTTGGCGGTGGCCAACCCGCTGGACCGGGTGCGCGAGGCGTTGGAGCGGTTCGGGCTGCAATCGCTGCTCCCCGACGGCGCGGGCGATCTCGGCCGCGTGATCGAGCGGCTGGGCCGCGGCGGAGTCCCGGAGGGCTGAGCGGCGCTCAGCTGGCGATGCCCACGCCGTCGTAGAGCTTGACGAAGTCCTTCCAGGGCATGGTGAAGACGCCGTCGTCGACGCCGTTGCCGCGCGGCTCGGTGCAGCCCCAGGGATTGCGCAGCTCGACCACCCGCTGGCCGTCCTTCACCGACACGCCGAGGACGGTGTAGGCGTGGTCGGCGACCAGGCCGGTGTTGGTGTAGGAGCGCTCGGCCGATTCGACGCCGGTCCAGACCACCACCGGCTTCTTGGCCTGCAGGGCCTTCTGGACGCTGGCGAAGATCTTGGAGCTGTCCTCGACTCGGGGATCGAAGTGCTTGCCCGGGGCGCCGAGGCAGGCCTCGAAGATCTCGTAGGGATAGCCGGAGCGGATGGCGTCATAGCCGCCTTTCCAGGCGGCATAGGCCTTCTCAAGCACCGGGAACCATAGCTCGCGGGTGCCGTTGGTCCGGGGAGCGGCGGCGTAGAGCGTGTCGCTGCCCTTCATCGGGAAGGAGTTGGAGACGGTGACCGGATCGTCCTTGTAGCTCTTGGACTTGGCGTCGTAGCGCTTGAAGGTGACGGTGTAGGTGCCGTTGCCGTTGTCCTTGATCAGCTTCTGCAGGACCTCGGGGCAGTTGAGGGCCAGGGCCGACGCGGAGGAGACCAGGTAGCAGTCGCCGATCCCGCCCTGGGAGGGATCGGTGGGCGAGGCGCCGCCGACGAAGAGCTGGCCGTCGAGCTTGGCGGAGGTGATTCCCTTGTCCTCGAAGGAAGGGGCGGGCTCGAAGGCGGCCTGGACGCCGGCGGGATTGCGGCGGGGCGGGACGACCAGGTTGCCGCAGGTGTCCTGGAAGGACTTGTTCACCCGGCCGTCGGTGGCGGCGAGGGTGATCACGTCGCCGGGCTCGCCGGCCACGGAGAGGGAGGAGGGGAAGCGGCCGTCCTTGTCGAGGGTGGCGTTCTGGGTCTGGCCGGTGCGCTGGTTCTTGAAGAGGATGCGGGCGCCGGGCTCGCCGACCACGTCGTCGACGCTGACCGTGCCGATCGAGTAGCCGCCGGAGGCGTTGGGAGAAAGGCGCAGGGCCTGGACGTTGAACTCGGCGCGGCGGTTGTCGGTGCCGACGCCCGTGACGGTGACCACCTGGGAGGCGGCGCCGGCGAGGCTGAGGCGGACCTTGTCGCCCTCGACGCCGCCCTTGAGGACCAGCTTGAAGTTGCCCTTGGCGTCGGCCTTGGCGGAGACGAAGGCGTCGTCGTGCCAGCCGGCGTGGAAGGGGGCGGCGCTGAGGTTCTCGAGCTTGACCGTGGCGTTGGGAGCGGCGTGGCCCTCGATCACCACCTTCTTGCCCGAGGCGCGGAACTTGAGGTTGTCGATGGTCATCGGTCAGCTCCTCTGGGACGAGAGCGCCTGCTCGAGGGCGGCGAGAGGGTAGGTGTCAGGACCGTAGCGCCCAAGGATGCGGGGCTCGGGTTCCGAATTATCGAGCAGGAAGGGGCCTTTGTTGCCTGGGACCAGCCAGTAGGCGCCGGAGGGCTTGAAGGCGGTCAGCTCCCTGGCCTCGGCGCCGCGGAGGGTCTTGGTGACCTTGAGGCGCACCCGCTGCTCTGGTTGAGGCCGCGCGCCGCCGATCGGCGGGCGCTGGGAGGCGGAGTCGGCGGGGCGATCGCCAGTGGTTTCGAGGACTTCCGCCAGCACGATGCGAGTGGCGAGCGGGAGGATTTCGGCCAGCGGCTCGGGAGGGAGGGCCATGGTCGCCGAGTCTATTCGAGGGAACCGGGAAAGGCACCCAACCAGTCGGCCGCCCTGCCGAGGTCGAGGGCGGATCGGCGGCCCACTCCTGCCGAAGTAGCTGGAGGTATCCCCCAAACGTGGGATGATCGAGCGGGATTCGCCCCCTGGGTTCCCAGGAACCCGCGTCCGGATGACGTATCGCGAAACGGGGCAATGCCGGGGTAAACTTCCGCGCTGTACTGAACAGATCGCGAGCGGGGGGGCGATGGCAGGTCGCGCCCGGATTAGAAGCGAAGATGGACAGGCGATGGTGGAGACGGCGATCGTTTTGCCGCTCTTCACCTTCATGGTGCTCGGGCTGCTGCAACTCGGCCTGCTCTACCAAGCGAAGGCCATCCTCAAGTACGCCGCCTACCGCGCCGCTCGCGCTGGGGCCCTCCACAACGCCTGCCAGGACAAGATGAACGAAGCGGCGCTGGCGGTGCTGCTCCCGGTGCTCTCGCTCAACGGCGCCTCGCTGGCGAAATCCGACTCTCCAGCCGACTACTCGGCAGCGCTGCAGTCCGCCGGTCTGTTCGGCGTCTACCCCGATGACGCGACGGTGGAGATCGTCAAGACCAGGGTCTGCGGCCCGATCAAGGACTGGGTCAGCGGCAGCGCTTCGGCCCATCCTGGCGGCGGGCAGAACGAGGTCGACTTCGACGATCCGGGCAACAATGCAACGAGCGCCGACAACTCCCACTGGAAGACCCGGATGAAGGAACTGGGTCGGACCAAGCTGCGCGTCCAGGTCAGGCTGAACCTGCGGATGATCATCCCGTTCGCGAACATGATGATCTTCCAGATCTGGACCGGCCAGCAGGTCGCCGAGGTTATGCGCACTGGCGGTCCGGGCGGCCCCCGAACTCACTCCAATGACCAGGGGAAGCGAATCGCCGCCGAGAGCGGCAACGCCGCGCTGCTGGCCGCTGTGGCCGCCTCCTCCGGCCACTACTACCTGCCGATGTACGCGAACTACGCGTTTCGCATGCAATCGAACTTCTTCCTTTCCAAGAGCGAGTGCCAGCTGCCGCAGCAGAACGAGTGCTGGCACTACCCGGACGGAAACGCCGCTGACGGCGACCCGTAGCGGCCGAGCGATGTTGCGGGGCCTCGCGGCGCAGCCCCGGGGTTGGACATGGAGCCAGCAATGGGACGAGGCAGACGGAGATTCGCCGAGTGTGACCAGCGCGGGCAGGTCATCTTCCTCGGCGCGGTCACGGCGCTGCTGCTGTCGATCGTGCTCTTCATGGTCCTCAACGTCGCCTGGTCGGTCCACGAGCGCATTCGCATCCAGAACGCCGCCGACGCCCAGGCCTACTCCCAGGCCGTGCACGTGGCGCGCGCCTACAACTACATCGCCTACACCAACCGAGCCATCGCCGGCGCCATCGTCTCGATGACCATGCTGCATGGCTTCCACAGCGAGGTCTCCGCCGAATCCGACCTGTTCTGGGCCGGGGCCGCCGCCGAAGGGCAGATGGCGGGGATGGAGGTCGGCCGGACCTTCTGCGGCGAGATCCCCTGCTGCAACGAGACCGAGCACTGCGTCCACGCCATCACGGACACTGCGACCGCGGTCAAGCTTGCTCTGGCCGCGAGGGAGGTCTCCGACGATGTCAAGGACATGGAGGACTCCTTCCGGACCTCGCTCGACGGCTTCAAGGTGATGATCAACCTGATCTACATCTCGCAGGTCGGGATGTTGATGGACGTCTCGCAGAAGCTCTCCGACGGGAGGGCCAAGCTCGAGGATGCCGGGACCAACCTGAACGTGCCCGCCGGGAGCGACGCCGCCCCGGCCGCCCTCACTGCCCTCAACCTGCTGCACTTCTGGGACCCGGTCGCGCTCACCTCCTCGCAGGACAAGGCCCGCGACATGACCGACGTGGTCAACGCCGCGCGCCCGGAGTGGATGACCGACCGCGGCAACCTGGGGAACCCGGCCGCCTTCGGCCGCGCCTTCCTCGCCACCCAGCAGATCCTGTCGCTGCTGCGCGGCCCCGCCCCGCGCGTCCAGGACAAGGCCGACGGACAGTGGTCCATTCTCCCCGGCTTGAACATGCCGGGGATGGGGACTATCGGCGCGGGGATCGTGGAGGGCACCTCCAAGGACGTCGCCAAGCCTGCCGCCGACATCTCCCAGGACCAGTCCCTGGGCGGCCGGGACTGGTATGTGCTCTCGGGGATCTGCGAGCACAACCACGCCATGGGATCCTCGGCGCTGCCGATGCTGGGGCCCCTCAAGCCGGCCAAGATCTACAGCAACAAGGACAGCGGCGAGCACTACACCGGCCTGATCAACGACGCCCACGACGGCCAGCACGACCTCGACCCCGACGACGTGTTCCGCTACGTCGGATTCAAGGCCGTCACCGACGCGCCCTACGGCCAGCCGGCGATCTACTCCTACGCCGAGCAGGACCTCTCGCTCGGCGAAGCGCGCAACAAGATGCCCTGGGCCATCACCGCCAACGGCAGGCTCTCGATGACCGCCCTGGGGAGCACCAGCTCGCTGAACCTCGCCGACCACGGCAGCGCCCGCGCCATCAGCAAGGCCCTGGTCTACTACCACCGGCCGGGCAACTGGAAGGAGCCTCCCAACTTCTTCAACCCCTACTGGCGGGTCAAGCTGCACCCGTTCGGCAAGCTCGAGGCGATCAAGGTCCAGGTGCTCGCCGGCGACTCGAACGCGGCCATCGTGACCGCAGCAGCCACGATGGGGCCGGGCGGGACCGGGTTTGGCACCGCCTCGGACAGCCAGGCGATGGCGCCTTCGAGCCTCTAGGGAGAACGGGAATGGCGCGAGCCAGGAGACAGGCCGGGTCGGGACGCGAAGACGGTGCTGCCGTCGTCGAGATGGCAGTGATGATGTTCATCTTCGTGCCGCTGACGCTGTTCATGATGTTCACCTCGGATGCGGCGTTCCACCTGCTCGACGTGCAGGAAGCGGTCGTCTCGACGGTCTGGGACTTCTCCACCCGCGGCTACGGGACCGATGTCGCGGTCGAGCACGTCGGCCAGGTCTCGGTCTACAACCGCCTGGAGTACACCGACCACGACAGCTCGTTCACGAACCTGAGCATGATCGACGAGGACGGAACGACGAATGGCGACGGGATGGCGCACCACGTCCAGCCCTTCGCCCACGCCTGCTGGTGCCAGAACGGCTGCTCCAGCGAGAAGCACTGGAACCAGCTCAGCCCCTACGGCGACGGGAACGAGGCGGTCCAGGTCCAGTGCGAGCTGAAGAAGGGCGCCAGCGCCGGGGACGCGGAGTCTTACTCCACCGATCTCACCGGCGGCGCCAACCACTTCCGCGACCAGGAAGGGCAGGGGGGGCTCGTCCAGTGCTGGGGAAAGGCGTGGCTGTCCAACTACCTGATCGGGGACAAGTTCATCGCCGACTTCCCTTCGGCCGAGAAGGTGCCGCTGTTCAACAAGAAGAGGCGCACCGGCAACGTTCACGGCTCCGGCCGGGACGCGACCGGCGACATCCTGCTCAAGGCCCGCGCCGGGCTGCTGGTCGACACCTGGGCGATCGCCGACGGCAGCGGCATCTCGGTCGGCAGGACGGGCGGCAACAAGGCCTTCTACAACCGCGTCCGCGAGATGTACTCGTTCACGCCCTGGTTCGCCCCCGCAGTGGCCGGCGTCGCGGCCTACTCGCTGAACGCCGCCGACAAGAACCTGGCGACCATCCTCTTCGGTCCCTCCGGCTGGGAGCAGACGGTGGGCGCCGCACCGAGCCCGACCGGGCTCTTCGCCGCAGTCAGGCACGGCCAGGCCCTGGGCGACTACAAGGTGGGGCGGCACTTCACCACCCCCCTCTACGGGGACAGCGCGACCGCCTTCGACAACCGGGGAGGCTACTACCTGGGAGCGAAGGACGAGGAGAAGCGATGACGGTTCGGCGCTCCAGGCCGTCCCGGCCGCGCCGG
>JBBIQS010000130.1:0-17641 GCA_037442205.1 Myxococcales bacterium | reverse complement strand
CCGTCGAGGATGCGCGCACCTCGTCGGCGATCGGCTCCTCCATGTCCCCGCCGGCGACCAGCACCGTGTAGATGGCGGTGCAGTAGCCGTTCTCGCTGTTGCCGGTGCGCTCCAGGATCTTGGGGAGCATCGAGAAGACGCTGGGCGGGTAGCCCTGGCGAGCCGGCGGCTCGCCGATGGCCAGGCCGATCTCGCGCTGGGCGCGGGCCAGGCGGGTGACGGTGTCGAGCATGAACATCACGTTGCCGCCCTGCTCGCGGAAGTACTCGGCGATGGCGGTGGCCACGAAGGCCGAGCGCAGGCGCACCAGCGAGGGCTGGTCGCTGGTGGCGCACACCACCACCGAGCGCTTCATCCCCTCCTCGCCCAGCGAGTCCTCGATGAACTCGCGCACCTCGCGGCCGCGCTCGCCGACCAGGCACACCACCGACAGATCGGCCTTCACCTGGCGGGTGATCTGGCCCATCAGCGTGGACTTGCCTACGCCCGAGCCGGCGAACAGGCCGACGCGCTGGCCGGTGCCCACCGTCAGCAACCCGTCGATGGCCTTGATCCCCAGCGACAGCGGCTTCTCGATGCGCCGGCGCTTGAAGGGATCGGGGCACTCGCGATCCACCGACCAGTCGATGAGCCCGTCGGGCAGCGGCTTGCCGTCGATCGGCTCGCCCAGGCCATTGAGCAGGCGCCCCAGCAGCCCTTCACCGACCTTGATGCCCAGCGGCTTGCCAGTGGGGACCACCTCGCTGGTCGGGCCGATGCCGCGCAGCTCGCCCAGGGGCATGAGCATCACGTCGTCGCCCTCGAAGCCGACCACCTCGGCCTTGACCCACTTGCGCCGGGCGCCCTGCACCTCCACCACCTCGCCCACCCGCACCCCTGGCACCGAGGCCTTGATCACCAGGCCGGTCAGCTCGGTGACCCGGCCGCGCACCCGCACCGTCTGCGCTTCCTTCACCAGCTGCCGGTATTTGGAGAGGTCGATGGCCATGGCCCGCCCATCCTAGCGCCAACCGCGCCGCGGCCAAGGCTACGGCGAGGCCAGGCGGTTGAGCTCGTCCTCGAGGTCGGCGACGGTGTTGCTCACCTCCTCTGCCTCGCGCTCGGCGTCTTCGATGGCCCGAGTCAGCTTGAGCTCCTGCGCCGCGCTGCGATGGACCACCATCCCCGACTCCTGGCTGCGCAGCTTGGCGAGCCTGGCCTCCAGCCCCGACAGCTTCTTCTTGGAGGACGAGAGGCGAGTCCGCAGGTCCAACTCCTTGGCGTTGACCAGCCGGAAATGGACGGGCCTGGTGCGCCCGCTCTCGGCGACGATCATCTTCTCCGACTTGGGAAGGTAGCCCTCCTTGTAGAGGCGCAGCCGGTGCAGCTCCAGCGGCGAGAGATAGATGATCCCCGGGGTCGTCACTCCCTGGGCCACGTCGTCCAGGTCGATCTCGGCCCCGGCCGGGTCTGAATCGATGGCCAGCGGGACTCCCGGCGTGAGGGCCACCTCGAGCGGATACTCCTTAGGCTCAGCGAGGTCGAGCTGGCGGCGCTGCACGACGAAGCCATCCAGCCTGATGACCAAGGTGTGCTTGCCCACCGGCAGCGCCACGGACTTCCCCGGTGTGCGAAAGGCGGGCTTGCCGTCGAGCTCGACCTGCGCGCCGGCTGGCTTGCTGTCCACGGCCACCCGCGCGCCCGGGATCAGCTTCAGCTTGACCGTCAGCGGGTTGTTCGGGGCCGCGAACACCTTCTCCGAAGCCGGCAGGGACTCGGGATAGCTCAGGGCAATGAGGTGGTCGCGCCCAGTCTGGAGCGTCAGCTCGGCGGGAGTGACCAGGCCGGAGTCCGCGCCGTCGACGGCGATCCTGGCTCCCGCCGGCTCGGAGCTGATCGCCGCCTTGACCATCGCCAAATCGGCGAACGAACCGGCGCGGGCCACCGGCTCCTGGCGAGGTGTGCGCAAGCTCCAGACGGCGACCGCGCCCGCCGCGGCGACGACCGCCAGCGTCCCGAGGAGAAGGGCTCGGCGCGAGCGAGAGGCCTCCGTCTCGGCGGACATCGCAGTTCCACTCCGGCGGCGCTGCTGCGGCTGGCCGGCCGGCGGCGCCGTGGCGGAGGGCGGGAAGGCGCCGGTGGGGAGAGCACCGCCTGGCGCAGCGATGCCTTCGAAGCGGGCCCGGGTCTGCGGGCGGGCAGGCGCTTCCGGCGAAGCAGCGGAGGGCGGCTCGGGATCGGCTCCGGCATCTCTTGCGCCGAGCCAGCTCTCGAGCGCCGCCGCCCCTTCCCGCTCCGCGACCGAGGAGCCGAGCACCGCGCGCGGATCGGCCAGCCCCAGCTCGCGCAGGGCGGCGTCGAGAGCCTGCCGCATCGCCCCGGCGTCGGCGAATCGCTTGCCAGGCTCCAGGGAGAGGGCCTGATCGACGGCGGCCGCCAGCGACGAGGGAACGCCGGGGGTCAGGCTGGCGATGGGAGGCGGCTGCAGCAGCGTCACCTCGCGCAGCACCTCCATCGGCTTGGTGCCGGTGCGCATCGGCCGGCCCGCCAGGCACTCCCAGAGAACCGTTCCCAGGGCGAAGAGGTCGCTGCGGCCGTCGACCGCCGTCCCCAACGCCTGCTCCGGAGACATGTAGCGGAGCTTCCCCTTGGGATTTCCGGCGACAGTGTGCGCCTGCTTTCCCCAGAACTTGGCGATGCCGAAGTCGAGGATCTTCACCTCGCCGCCGCGGGTGACCAGCAGGTTCTGCGGGCTGATGTCGCGGTGGACCAGGTTGAGCGGCAGTCCCGCCGAGTCGCGCATGGCGTGGGCGTAGGCGAGGCCGGCGCACACCTGCGCGCCGACCGCCGCCGCGAAGCCCGCCCCCAGCGGCTGGCCCGACCACAGGCTGCGGCGCATCAGCTCGGCGACCGTCAGCCCCTGCAGGTACTCCAGCGCCAGGAACGGCGGCTCGCCCGAACCGACCTCCAGCCCGCGCACGATGTTGGGATGGTCGAGCAGGCTGCTCAGCCAGGACTCCTCGCGGAACATCTCCAGCATCGCCGGCTGCTTGGCGGCGTCGGGGCTGAGGGTCTTCAGCACTACCGGAGCCGCACCCGGCCCGGGCGAGGCGAGGTAGATCGCGCCCATCCCGCCCTTGGCGAGGCGGCGGATGATCCGGTACTTGCCGATCTCCTGGGGCTCGGAAGTCATGGTGAAAGGCGCGGATCGCCTCATGCCTCCCCTGCCGTGTCAAGAAGTCGAGCGCCGCTCGCCCGGCGGTGACGGAAATTGATCTTGACCGCGTAAACCAAGGGCCCCGCCGAGGAACTCGGCGGGGCCCGGAAACAGCAGTTGAGTCAGGTGCTTACGGCAGCGACGGAGTGGCGTCGGTGGCGCCGCGCGGCTGCAGCTGGGTCGACGAGAAGGTGAAGTACGGGAAGCCGACCAGGGTGTCGTAGACCTTGCCCGTGGCGGTGGGGCGCAGCGGGCAGCTGCCGGGCTGGTAGTCCACGTCGTCGGAGACCACCAGGGTGTTGGTGGTGGCGGTGCCGTTGTCGGCGATGGTCATGTTGCAGCTGGCACCGGTGATGTCGGTGACCTTGACGTTGGAGAGCTTGACCAGCACCGAGCGGTACTTCCACCAGTTGGCGCCCAGGGTGGAGATCACCGGCTTGGCTCCGCTGGCGCTGGTGACCTTCGAGTAGATGTCGTCGAGGGTCACGCTGACCGGCAGGTAGCTGGGGACGCCGGGCTTGTTGCCGGTGAGCGTCACGTCGCCGGCGTAGTTGGCGCTGATCTCGGCGATGGAGATCCCGGTGCCCGAGGCCTCCTGGTCGTCGCACACCCCGCCCGAGCCGAAGCAGTACTCGGAGTAGTAGCCGGTGACCTCGAGCTCGTCGCCGACGGCGATCGCGGTGGCGGCGTTGAGGGTCTGCAGCGGCGAGTCCTGGTTGCAGAGATACTTGCCGGCGTTGTTGGGATCAGCGGTGACGCCCGTGTTCTTGGAGACCAGCAGCACGCCGTTGTGGTCGGCGCCGACGGCGGTGGGGTCGGCCATGTACATGCCGAACATGCAGGAGGTGGTGGTCGACTTCGGGGTGCTGGGGCTCACCCGCCAGATCTGCGACATGGCCACGCCCTTGAAGTGGACCTTGCCCTTGGCGAGAGCCTTCTTGTTCATGTCGACGATGGTGGTCTCGGTGGGCGGGGTGATGCCGCCGTCGGTCGGATTGGTTCCGCCGTCGTCGCCGGCCGGGGTCCCGGAGTCGGTCGGCGGCGGAGCGCTGCCGTCCTTCTTGGTGCCGGCGTCGGCGCCGGCCTGATTCGTGCCGCAGCGCACCATCGACAGCGCCGCCAGAGCCAGCATCACAGCGAAGAGAGACTTGTAAGTGCGCATTTTTTCCTCGGATTTTCCCCGCCGACGCCTGTTGGTGGGAGCCGGCCCCGGTTGGCGGGGGGCATCTTACGCGATCTGCCGGGGGCCCGACAATCCGGCCTCCAGGCAGGCGGCCGACGCGGCGCGTCGCTAGGCGCCGAACAGGCCGCGCACCACCGCGCCGATGGCCAGCGGAGTGCCGATCAGCTCGTTGTAGTGGGGCCGCAGCGCCTCGGCGTAGGAGGCGGCGTCGGGATAGCGCTGGCCAGGGTCCTTGGAGAAGCCCTTCATCACCGCCGCGTTGAGCGACTCGCTCACCTCGGGCCGCTGCTCGCGCACCGGCTTGGGGTTGGCCCGCTTGATGGCCTCGAGGACCTCGTCCGGCTTGCTGCCGGTGAACGGCCGCTCGTTGGTCAGCAGCTCGTAGAGGGTGGTGGTGGCCGCCCACAGGTCGGCGGCGGCGTCGATCTGCCCGTTGAGCGCCTCCGGCGACAGGTAGTAGGCCTTGCCCCACACCGTCTGCCCCGGCTCCAGCCGCTCGTGGGCCACCTTGGAGATGCCGAAGTCGCCCAGCTTGATCTCCCCGACCCTGGAGATGAACAGGTTGGAGGGCGAGATGTCGCAGTGGACGATGTCCAGCTCCTTGCCGGTGGGGGACTTGGCGTGGTGGGCGTAGGAGAGCGCGTCGAGCAGCGTCACCCCGAGGAAGACCGCGAAGTCGATCGGCAGCAGGATCTTGCGCTCGCGGCAGCGGCGCACCACCAGCCCCAGGTCGCGCCCGTCGATGTACTCCATCGCCATGTAGTACTGGTCGTTGACCGACCCGGCCTCGTAGACCTCGACGATGTTCGGATGGTGGAGCATCCGCGACAGGTCGGCCTCGCCGATGAACAGCTCCTGGTACTGGGCGTCGCGCGACAGCTCGGGCAGGAGCCGCTTGATGGCCACCTTGCGGCCCTTGTGCGCCGGGCTCTGGTCGATGGCGCGAAACACCTCCGCCATCCCCCCGCGGCCGACCAGCGCCTCCAGCTCGTAGTGGCCGAAGACCTTGCTGGTCTTGACGCGGGGACCTTGGGGATTCATCGGCTTGCCGGGGGGACTCACTATTTCTCGCCTCGGGCGGCGTTGCGCCGGGCGTGCGCGCGGATCTCCTGGTAGGCCGGATCCTCGCGCAGCGAATCGAGGTCGTGATCCTCGTCGAGGGTGCTCACCATCCCGAAGCCGCTGTCGACCGCGCCCCGCAGCGCCTTGATGGCCTCCTTGGTCTTGGAGACCTTGGCCAGCACGCAGGCCAGGTTGTACCAGGCCAGGGAGTTCCCGCCGTCGGCGGCCAGCGAGCGCCGGTAGTAGAGCTCGGCCTGGGGGTAGTCGCTGCGGGCGAAAAAGGTGATCCCGATCTGGTTGAAGATTTCGGAGTTCTTGGGGTCGAGCTGGTTGGCGGAGAGGAAGCGGCGGCGGGCCTCCTCGAAGCGGCCGGCCTGGGTGAAGGCCATCCCCTCGCGGTAGAGCCGCTGGACCTCGGGGCTCATCGGCGCCGGCTTCTTGGCCTTGGCCACCACCGGCTCCGGGGCCTCGGCGGCCGACTCGGCTCGGGCGCGGGCGAAGAGGAAGGGCTTCTCCTTGACCAGCGAGCTGCAGCGGCCCGGGGCCAGCGCCCCCACCAGCTTGCCGGCCTCCAGCGAAGCGGCCATGGCGAAGACCCAACCGTCCTTGTCCGGGCAGCTGGCGGCGAAGCACACCCTGACCTCGCCGGTGAAGACCTCGTCCACCACCTTGCCGCGCAGGATCTCCTGGCCCTTGGCGAAGCCGCAGGCCCGCGACGGCTCGAGCAGCTTGCCCACCAGCGAGTCGCGGTCCTGGTCGATACGAACCTTGCCCAGCGGGCTGTCCCAGTTGCCGGCGAAGCTCTCGCCGGCCGCGGCCGCGCCAGGAAGCGCAGCCGAGAGAAGGGCAGACAAAACGGTGGCGGCAAGTCGAAGCGGTCGGGACACGATCGGCGGGCATGATAGCCGCCGGCTCCCTCGCCAATCAAGGTGCCTGTTTTTCGGCCGGATTCCCCCGGGCGAGCGGTTGACTTCCCGCGCACTACCTTGTTGACACCGGATGCCGGCGCCCCTAGACTCCGCCCGCTTTTTCGGTGCCATCGCCAAGTGGTAAGGCAAGGGTCTGCAAAACCCTCATCCCCGGTTCAAATCCGGGTGGCACCTCAAGACGAAAGCCCTCGGGAAACCGGGGGCTTTCGCGCTTCAGGCGCTTGGCCTCGCGGGCTCACCGCTCTCCCGCTCCCCCATTCCCGCCCCCGGCGCCTCGAGAGCGCGAAAAAGGAGAAGGCCCCGAGCCCATCGCCCGAGGCCTTCGCTGCTTCCGGAATCGCCGCGGGCCGGCTACTTTCGCTCCAGCCGCACCATCACCATCCCGCGGCCGTTCTTGCCCGGGGCCTTGGCAGTCCCCACCGCCGCCTTGATGCAGGCGACCGTGGGCGCATCCTGCAGGCTGTCGGCGACCACCGATTTGGCTGCCAGCTTGCCGTCGCCGCTGGCCTCCAGCGCCAGCACCACCGAGCCGTCCAGCGCCGGGGAGCGCGACAGCGCCTCCAGGTAGCAGCGCTCGAGCAGCGGCTTGACCTTCTCCACCCCGCCGGCCATCTCGGCCGAGCAGGTGGGGCATTCGTGGGCCGCGGGAGCGACCTCCACCGTGGGCTTGCCCCCGGCGGCCAGCGACTTCGACTCGAAACCCTCCTTGACCGCCTCCGCCAAAGGCTTGCCCTTGAGCCGCAGCTGGGCGGAGACGAAATCGGCCGCCAGCGCGTAGGTCTTGGCCTTGCCGATCACGCAGGGGCTCCCCTCCTCTTCGGCCGGCCGGAAGACCAGCTGCAGGGTCAGGGTCCCCTGCGCCAGGCCGGCCTTGAGCGCCTCTCCCTCTCCTTCGAGCGCCTCGAGCTCGATCTCGTCGCGGTCGGCGTCGAACAGGGTCAGCGCCCCGTCGAGCGTGCGGAAGGGCCGCTCGGTAGAGAGGAGCACCACCTTCTGCTCCGGGTCCCACTCGGCGACGGTGAAGGCGCCCCAGGGGAGCTCCACCTGGTACTCGGCCTTGAGCAGCTGCTGCCGGGCGCGCTCGTACTCGCCGCGCCCCTGCGGCTTGTCGGGGCTGAACTGCAGCCGCTCCGGCGGGCGCAGCCCTTCGCACAGCTGCTGCACCGCCTCGGCGGTCTTCAGCTCCGCCGGCTCGGCCCAGGCGCCCTGCCCGGCCAGCAGGCCCGCCACCGCTACCGCCGCGGCCACCGTCTGACGTCGCATGAAAAGACTCCTGATTCCAGAACCTTGCAACCCGCCAGGCCCCCGACCGGCCTCGGACGAGCTTAGGGAGCGGCGCGAATTCGGTCAATGAACCCGCGAGGGCGCGCTCCATGCCCGCGAGGCGAGCGGCAGGCCGCCCTCTAGACTTTGATGCGCAGCACGCCCGGGACGATCAGGAAGGTGGCCGGTGCCCGGCCCGGCTGCTCGCCGTCGATGTCGAGCAGCACCTCCTCCTCGGTCTCGATGCGCACCTTCTTGGCCTTGTAGCGGCGGGTGTTCGGGCTGTCGACGTGCCTGCCGTCGTAGAGCGACTTGCTGCGCAACACGAAGTCGCCCACCCCCAGGCCAGTCCAGAGCGTGATGTCGAACTGGCCGTCGTCGGGCTGGGCGCCGGGGGCGACCCACATCCCGCCGCCGAAGTACTGGCCGTTGGCCACCGCCAGGCAGGTGGCCAAGACCTCGGTCGCCGGCCCGTCGTCGAGGGAGAAGCGGATCCGCCGGTCCTGGTACTTCATCAGCGCCTTGAGGCTGGCCACCGCGAACGAGAGCTTGCCGCCCAGGATCTTGCTGGAGCGGTTGGCCTCCTCGTCCACCTGGCCCGAGACCCCGGCGCTGGCGATGTTGGCGAAGTAGCGGCGCGCCGGCTCGCCCTGGGCGGTCACCATCTCCACCAGCCCGACGTCGAGCGGCTTGGTGGCGTCCCCTTGCAGCCGCTGGACCGCCTTGCCCAGGTCGAGGTCCCAGCCGAAGCTCTTGCGGAAGTCGCCGCCGGTCCCGCGCGGGATCAGCCCCAGCGCCGCCCCCGGACGCACCGGCCGGCCCTCCTTGAAGAAGCCGTTGACCACCTCGTTGATGGTCCCGTCGCCGCCGACCGCGACGACGCACTCGTAGCCGTCCTCGAGCGCCTTGCGGGCCAGCTCCGCGGCCTCCATCGGCCCGCGGGTGAAGCCGTGGCCGAAGTCGCCGATGGCGCCGCGCACCGCGTCGGCGATGCGGGCGAAGCCCTTGCCGGTCGCGCCATTGGCCGAGGCGGGATTGACCACCAGATAGGTCTTGAGCTGGCCCACGCGTCCCCCGGAGTCAGCGGCCGAGCTCGCCGCGGTCGTCTTCGTCGTCGCGGGCGGCGATCCACCGCGCCAGCACCGTGAACAGGTCGAGCGCCTCGACCCCCGAGCCGCGGAAGTGGCGCGCCGCCGACGGGCAGGCGGTCACCACCCGATGCCCCGGCGCCCCCTGCTCCTCGCCCTGGGCCTTGGCGATGGCCCGCGCCGCCTCGGGCATGGTCAGCGGCAGGATCCCGCCCGCCCCGGAGCAGCCCGAGTCCTCGCCGTGCTCCGGCGCCTCGTCGAACTCGCCCACCGCCGCTCGCAGCAGCCGCCGCGGTCCCTCGTAGCGCCCCAGCCCGCGGCCCAGCAGGCAGGCGTCGTGGTAGCTGAGCTTGAGCGACAGCGGCGCCCGCCCGAAGGCGTACTCCAGCCGCTCGGCCAGCAGATCCACCAACAGGCTGATCTTCGGGCGGATCTCGATGCCGCAGTCCCGGTAGACCTTCAGCAGGGTGTAGGCGCAGCCGGGATCGCCCACCACCAGCTCGTCGTGGCCCTCGATGGCCTTGGCGAACCTGGCGGCGTTCTCCAGGAACTCGTCGCGCATCCCGGCGGCCCACAGCGAGTAGCCGCAGCACAGCGACGAGGAGGGGGCCAGCGCCAGCCGCAGCCCGAAGCCGGCGGCGGCGTCCAGCGCCGACTGGACCACCAGCGGCTCGCGGGCGATCGAGGTGCAGCCGGCGAAGTAGGCCTTCCCCTCGCTCTCGTGGCTGATCTCTCGGGCGCGGGCGGCCAGGTCGACGCCGTGGGGATTGCCGTGGCTGGCGAAGCGCGCCTTGAGCTTATCGATGGCCTTGGGAGCCTCGCCCTCCTCGACCACCTGGACCCGGGCGTCGGCCAGCGCCGGGCCGACCTCGTTCGAGTGCCGGCAGTGCGTGCGGCAGCGCAGGCAGCTGGTGCAGGCGTAGGTCGCGGCGCCGCTGCTGACGTCAAAGGGCCGGGTGCCGGTGAGGTGGCCGAAGGCGCCGGTCATCTTGCCCCAGGGAGTGTGGGCCTCGTCGCCGGTGGCGTTGGAGACCGGGCAGGAGAAGCGGCACATCTTCGGGCAGTAGGTGCAGTACGCGACCTCGCGCCGATGGTTCTCGAGGGTGCTCACGCGACCTCCGGCGGACGTAGCGCCAGCGCGGAAAGGAACGGGGTTGGCAGGGGTTCGGGAGCTCGATCGAGCGCGAGGGCGCCCTTGACCGGGCCTTCGGCGGCGATGACCAGGCTCTCGCGCGCCAGCCGGTAGAGAGTCAGCGGCCCGCCCTGGGCGACGGCCCACGGCAGCCGCTCCCAGGGCAGCTCGCCTTCGAAGGGCAGCTCGCGCTCTTCGACCCGGCGCATGGTGCGCAGCTCGCCGTGATCCTTGGCCAACTGCTCCAGGGCGGCGCGATCGCGGCTGGCGCGGAAGCCCAGGCTGGCCACCACCAGATCGGCGGTGTAGCCGCGCGCCTTGCGCCGGACCTGCACCTCGACCACCGGGACGTCGCGCTGCAGCGCCGCCCGCACCAGTTGGGCCACTTCCTCGGGCCGCTCCAGGCCGGCGTGGACCGTCTCCACCACCTCCGGGCGCCCGAGCGCGCGCAACTGCACCTCGAGTAGCGCGCCCACCTGGCCGCCACAGCCGAGGATGAGCCCTTCGAGGACGGGCCCGACCGCCGAGCGCGGCGCGGCAATCCCCTGGTAGAGGCCGCCACCCCTGAGCGAGACGCTCAGCGACAGCGCCGCGGACTCGAGCCGGTTTCCCGGGATCACCCGCAGGCCGGCGTACGGGCCCTCGATCCAGGCGCGCACGCTCAGCGCCCGGGCCTTGGGCGACAGCCAACCCAGGGTCAGCCCCGCGGAGCGCAGCGCGGCCTCGACGTCGGCGAGCTGGGCGCTGGCCCCGACCTTGACCGACGAGGTGATCGGGTCCGGGGCCTCGATGTGGGCGAAGGCCGCCAGCGAGATCAGCGTCCTGGAGCCGTCGGGGTCGAAGTGGCCGCGGGCGGCCTCGGCGCGGGCGGCCTCCTTGACGGTGGTCGGCAGCAGCTCGAGGCGCCCGTCGGAGACGCGGGAGTTGACGCCGGCCGCCTTGGCCAGCCGCTCCTCGAGCTCGGTCAGGTCGATGGGCAGGCTCGACATCTAGACCCCCAGCTTTCCGGGGTTGAGGATCCCCTTGGGGTCGAAGGTCGCCTTGAGCGCCTGGATCAGCCGCATCCCGTCGCCGAGCTGGCCCTTGAGCGCGTTGAGCTTGGAGACGCCGACGCCGTGGTGGTGAGTGGCCGTCGCCCCCGCCGAGCGCGCCGCCGCCAGCCCCGCGCGCCAGATGGCGTCGTAGCGCTCCTCGATCTGCTCCAGCGAGCCGGCGGCTCCGGCGAAGGTGAAGTAGAGCGCGCAGCCCTCGGGATAGGCGTGGGAGAAGTGGCACATCACGAAGGCCAGCGGCGCCACCGCCTGGCGGACCCGGTGGTAGACCTGCGTCACCTTGTCCCAGGTGGCGGCGACCTCCATGGTGTCGACGAAGGCCCCGCTGTCGAAGACCCGCGACTGCTTGTAGCTGACCGCGTAGCGCTTCTCGAGCCAGGTGCGCGCCGGGTCGGGGCCGCGGTCCTCGCCGCCGGCGGCCAGGCACACCCGGGTGGCCTCCTCGGCCTCCAGCTCCACCAGGTCGGCCGGCCCTTCGAAGAGCAACACCAGCAGGCACTCGCGCAGCAAGTCGGCGGCGCGGTTGAGCCCGATCGGCTGGCCGATCGCCGTCAGCGATCCCAGCCGCTCCAGCCGCACCAGCACCTTCTCGTCGAACGCCGCCCGCAGCAGCCCCTTCTTGCCAGCGGGCTTGGCCTCATGCCCCTTGCCCACCAGCAGAGTGTCGAACGGATCGTAGAGGCGGACCACCGCCGGCCGGACCCCGGCCTGGAAGATGTTGCGGATGGCCTCGGTCCCCTCCTCGATCCCCCTGAACTTGAAGCCGGCGAAGACCCTCGCCTCGGGGGTGCGCACCAGGTGCATGCGGGCCGAGCAGATCGTCCCCAGCGCTCCCTCGCTGCCGATCAGGAGCTGGGTCAGGTCCCAGCCCGGGACCGGGCGGCGCGGGGTGACCACGACCTCGCCCCGGCCGTCGACCGCGGTCACCGAGGCGGTCATGTCCTCGATCTTGCCGTAGCGGTTGGAGGCCTGGCCGGCACCTCGGGCGGCGATCCAGCCGCCCACCGTCGAGCAGTACATCGACGAGGGGAAGTGGCCGGTCGAGAGCCCCTGGCGGTTGAGCCGCCGCTCGAAGATCTCGCCGAGCATCCCGGCCTCGACGTCGGCCTCGAGCGCCTCGGGATCGACCGACTTGATGCGCGACAGCCGTTTCACGTCCATCACGATCCCGCCGCGCAGCGGGATGGTGCCGCCGCAGACCCCAGACCCGGCGCCGTACGGGATCAGCGGCACGCCCAGCTCGCAGGCCTTGCGGGTCACCGCGGCCACCTGCTCCACCGTCTCCGGCCAGACGATCACGTCCGGCGGCAGGGCGGTGTATCCGGCGCGGGTCCACATCAGCGCCTTGGGCCACATGTCGCGGGCATAGAGGGCGCGCTCGTGGGAGGCGGTGCTGGCGCGGCCGTCGACCAGGGCGGCCAACTCGCGGCAAAGGCGCTGGCTGGCCGCAGTGGGCGCGGGGAGATCGAGGAGCGGCAGCCGTTCGACCAGGCGGGTCATGCGACGGCGAAGTCCCTTCGGAAACTCGAGTAGGCCGGCGATGCTAGCCGCCCCCTCCCGGTCATTCAAGGTGCGTGTGATGGCCGGTCATTCCCCGTCCGAAGGGCGCGGTGAGGATATAGTGAACCGCCGATGGCCTCTCCCGCCCGATCTTGCCCGCTGTGCGGCCGCGCCCTGGGCGAGGGCGAGTATTGCCGCTGCTCGCTCGCCAACCTCGAGGCGCCCCTCGACGACCGCCCGGCGATGGCGGTGGACGGGAGCGTGGAAGGTCGATTCCAGGTCGTCCAGGCGCCGACCAGACACCGCTTCGGCCCGGCGCCGGTCGAGCTCGAGCTCGACCAAAAGGCCGCCCAGCACGCCTTCGCGCCGCAGAGCGAGGCGGCTGAAGAGGCGGCCGGAGAACTGCAGCAGGGAATGGCGGCGCTGCGCAGGAAGCGCTCGCTGCGACGGCTGGCGTTCGGGCTGGTGGTGGCGCTCGCGGCCGGCGCGACAGGCTACCTCGCCCTGCGCGACCGCCGCCCGCTGGCGGAGAGGATGCAGGAGCTGTCCGCGATCACGCGGGCCCCGGGCAAGCCGCTGCTGCTGGTGGAGAGCGAGCCGCCCGGAGCCGAGGTGCTGCTCGGCGAGTCCGTGCTCGGCACTACTCCCTACGCCGGCGACTTCGACCCTCCCCAGGGCAACTACCTGCTGCGCCTGCGGCTGGCGGGCTACAAGCCCTACAGCACCCAGCTCGCCGCCGGCAGCAGCCGCTCCCTCAAGGTCAGGCTGGAGCGGGCGAAGTAGCCCTCAGGCCTGCGCCGGCAGGGTCGCGCCGCGGCGCCGCTCCTCGCTGGCCCGGATCAGGTAGCCCATCAGCATCAGCGAGCTGGTGTTCTCCAGCACGCGCTCCGGGTCGCGGGAGATGAGGTTGGCGCTGTAGGAGAGGAAGAACTGCGCCAGCTCCTCGCCGGCCTCGCGGACGATCAGCGCATTGAGGACCGCCGGCTCCATCGTCCGGATATCGTTGATGAAGCTGATGGCCTGCGCCTTCTTGTCGTTCTCCACGATCCGCCTCCGCAGGCCCGCCGGCCCCGACTTTCCTCCGCCGGGGAGCGCCCCTTCCCCGGCTGTCGGGCAATATCCGCCTTCCTCGCCGGGCCGGCAACGCCCGCCTCCGCCGAACCGATGTCGGCCAGCGGACGTTTTGACGCCTCCCCGGAGCGCGTGACAGAATTGTGACGTTTGCGAGCGAGCCCGCCGTCCCAGGCGCCGGCGGTTCCCGGCGACGGATGAGTCCTCTAAGGAGCGTTCAGATGTTCACGGGCGTGAAGGTCTTCTCCGCCACCAAGGCCAAGGAGCGCGAGGAGCTGGGCGAAAACGTCACCCGCTGGATGAAGGCCAACACCGACCTGGACATCGTCGACCGGGTGGTGTCGCAGTCCTCGGACAACGAGTTCCACTGCCTGTCGGTGGTGCTGTTCTACAAGGAGCGGAAGGGCTAGGCCTCCCCTCCCCGCTCTGCCCCCGGCGCCGCTCCCGCTCACATCCGCGCGCTGCCCCGCGGCCCGGTCCGCTCGCGCGCCCGCTCGGTTTCGCGCACGCTGGAGCTGATCTCGTTGAGCCGCTCCTGCCAGCTCTCGCCGCGCACCGCCGCCGAGCGCTCCCGCCGCGGCCCGGGGGAGCGCAGCGCCTGCTGCAGCTGCTCCAGGAACTCCTCGTGGCTGCGGCCGATCAGGCAGTGCGGGATCCGCTCCACCTCGGGGATGGCGGTGGAGACCACCGGCAGCCCGGCCGCCAGGTATTCGCGCACCTTGAGCGGGTTGGAGTTGAGGGTCAGCTCGTTGATCCGGAATGGCATCAGCGCCGCGTCGAAGCCCTTGCAGTAGGCCGGCAGCGAGGCGTAGGGCCGCGGCCCGAGCAGGTGGACGTTGCGCAGCCCGGCCAGCGCCCCCAGCTCGACCCGCGCGCGCCCCAGCAGCACCAGGCTCCCCGAGGGATGGGCCCTGGCCACCTTCTCCAGGAGCTCGAGGTCGATCCAGTCGGCGATCAGCCCGAAGAAGCCGAGCACCGGCCGCGGCAGGCCGGCCACCTCGTCGGGGATCACCGTGCGCGGGTCGAGCGCCCGCGAGAAGTGGGCGTGGTCGACGCCGTGGCGAACCAGCACCGTGTTGGCGTTGAGGCGCCGTTTGCTCTCGAACAGCCGCTCCGAGCTGGCGATCACCAGATGGGCGCGCTCGACCAGCCGCTGCTCGGCCCGGGCCACCTCGCGCGAGGGGGCGTCGGAGAAGGCCGAGAACTCGTCGACGCAGTGGTAGACCAGCAGCTCCTCGCCCAGCGCCCCGGCTACCCAGTCCGCCGAGGGCAGGAACGACCAGACCAGCGGCCGGCGGAAGTCGAGCGAGCGCATCGCCCGCAGGATCTGGAGCCGCAGCAGCGCCCGGTTGAGGCCGCGCACCGCCCCGGCGTAGAGCGGCACCGCCAGCGGCGAGAGCACGTGGATGTTGTGCTCCACCCGGCGCAGTCCGCGCACCGCCCCGGCCGCCTTGCGCAGGATGCGCTTCAGGTCGTAGGCGCTGGCGGTGGGGGCGCGGTTGCCCAAGGAGTTGATCCACAGGATCCGGTTCTGGCGCGCCAGCAGCCGCATCAGGTGGGTCTTGGAGAGAGGATCGCCGTCCCAGTCGTTGGAGAAGCAGACGATGTCGCGCCCCTGCAGGAGCTTGCCGGTGTGCTGCGGTGCCATCTCTCCCTCCGCCCAGGGCGCCGCTCCCGGCGCCCGCTCTTTCTCTTGTGAAGTCCGCCCGCCTCAGGCCCCGAAGAGCGCCGCCGCCCCGCCGGCCGCCGGCCCCAGCAGCTCGGGCCGGGAGCGCGGGGGCTGCTGCACCAGCTGCTCGCGGCTGCGCGACAGGAAGGTGCGGTGCCACTCCTCGAAGACCCACAGCGCGTACAGCTCCTCGCGCCGGTCGGCCTGGCCGCGGCGGTGCTCCTCCAACAGCCCTCCGATGAACCGCGCCCCGAGCATCTCCCGCACCGCCGAGTGGCTCGACAGCAGCCGCTCCCGGCACGGCCCGTAGAGCGGCCCCTGCAGCCAGCGCCCCAGCGGGATCGGGAAGCCGCGCTTGGGCCGGCGCAGGATCGGCTCCGGGACCTTGCCGGCCATCGCCACCCGCAGCAGGTGCTTGCCCACCCCGCGGCGCAGCTTGAGCGCGGGCGGCAGCGTCCAGGCCGACTCCAGCAGCTGGTGGTCGAGGAACGGCACCCGCAGCTCGATCGCCCAGGCCATGGTCATCTTGTCGGCCTTGATCAGCAGGTCGTCGGGCAGCCAGACCTTGGTGTCCAGGTAGAGCATCCGCTCCAGCGGCGGACAGCCGGCGGTGCGCCGCCAGTGGCGCTCGTGGCGGTGGATCAGCTCCTCCAGGGCCCGCGGGCCGAAGGCCGAGACCAGCAGCTCGTCGTCGAAGGCACGGCCGACCCCGAAGTAGCGCCGCTCCAGCGGCTTGCCGGCCATCGCCAGGTAGCGGCGCGGCTTGGGGCTCCTCACCGCCTTGAGCGCCAGCCGGGCCGCGCCCTCCAGGAGCGGGCCGCCCAGGCCGCGGGCCTGCTCGATCGCCAGCTGTTTGCCGTAGATCGGGTAGCCGCCGAAGACCTCGTCGGCGCCCTCGCCGGAGAGCACCACCACCACCTCTTCCCGCGCCCGCCGCGCCAGCTGCATCAGCGGAATGCAGGCCCCGTCGGAGAGCGGCTCGTCCAGGAACCAGGCCAGCTCGGAGAGCCGCTCCAGCCAGCTCTTGGAGTCGACCTCCACCTCGCGGTGCTCGGTGCCGATGGCCCGGGCCGCCAGCCGCGCCCAGGCCAGCTCGCCCTCGGCGTCGCCCTCGTAGCCCACCGAGAAGCTCTTGAGCGCCCGCGGCTCGGCCAGCTTCATCGCCCAGGCCACCGCGGTGGAGTCGATGCCCCCGCTCAGGAACAGGCCCACCGGGACCTCGGCCATCAGCCGCATCCGCACCGACTCGCGCAGCTGCTGGGCGAGGACCTCGGCCTCCTCGGCCTCGTCGCGCGGCCGGCGGCGCTGCTCGGCCGCCTCCACCGGCACGTCCCAGTAGCGGGAGATCTTCCCCGCCCCGTCGTGCCAGCTCAGCAGGTGCCCGGGAGGCAGCCGCTGGATGCCGGCGAACATCGTCTCCGGCCCGGGGACGTAGCGCAGGGCGAAGTAGTCCGGGGCCCGCGAGGGGTTGAGCTCGCAGCGCACCTCAGGGAAGGCGAACAGGGCCTTGATCTCGGAGGCGAAGACCAGGTCCTCGCCGGCGCGGGTGAAGTAGAGCGGCTTGATCCCCAGCCGGTCGCGCGCCAGCAGCAGCCTCCGCTTCCGCACGTCCCACAGCGCGAAGACGAACATCCCCCGCAGCCGGGTCGGCAGCTCGTCGCCCCACTGCTCGTAGCCGTGGACCAGGGTCTCGGTGTCGGAGCGGGTGGCGAAGCGGTGGCCGGCCCCGGCCAGCTCCTCGCGCAGCAGCTGGTGGTTGTAGATCTCGCCGTTGAAGCTGACCCAGATCGTCCGGTCCTCGTTGCACATCGGCTGGGCGCCGCCGGCCAGGTCGAGGATCGCCAGCCGGCGGTGGCCCAGCCCGGCGTTCTCGTCGAGGTACAGCCCCTCACCGTCCGGGCCGCGGTGGGCCATCAGCCGCAGCCCGTCCGCCAGCTGCTCGGGCCGGACCCGGTGGTCGGCAGCCGCGTTCACCCGGCCGATCACTCCGCACATGGAAGACCCCTCCCCTAGCCGGCCGCGCCCCGCCGCGGAGGCTCGCCGCGGCCGAGCAGCGCCCGATAGAGCGCCAGCACCGGCTCCTCCCCGATCGGCTTCATCGGCGCCGGAGCCTGCTGCAGCAGCGCCAGCTCCACCTTCTGCGCCAGGTCCAGCGGGTCCCCGGGGCGGAACAGCACCGCCCCCGGCGGCCGGTGCCCCACCGCGCTGGCCACCACCGGCCGCCCCAGCGCCAGCGCCTCGCGCACCGACAGCGAGTCGCCGTCGGCCAGGGTCGGGCGCACGAACAGGTCGCTGGCGGCGATCACCGCCAGCGCCTGGCCGTGGTCGAGCTCGCCCAGCAGCTTCACCTGCCCCTCGGCCCGGCAATGGACCGCCAGCTCCCAGAGCGCGGCGGTGCGCGCCGGGCCGAAGGCCGCCACCGCCAGCCGGGCCTGCGAGGGCCTCGCCCGCACCGGCCTCGTCGAGCGCCGCGACGATCCCGACGACCGCCGCGTG
>JBBIQS010000129.1:0-18267 GCA_037442205.1 Myxococcales bacterium | reverse complement strand
TCCGCCCTCGCGGCGCCCGCCCGCTGCCGAGGTCGCGGCGCCGCCCAAGTCGCGGGCCCGGCCGCAGTTGGAGCCGGCCCCGGAAGAGGAGGCGGCCGAGGAGCCTGTCCGGCGGCCGGTCCGCGAGACGCCGCGCACGCGCTCGCGCGAGCCCGAGCCGGAGTACGCCGGTCCGCTGGACGAAGTGCCGCGCTCGAAGGCCCCGGGGGAGGCGCCGATGCTCGAGCTGACCGCCGGGTTGAGCAGCAGCTGGCGCAGCTTCCGCTTCTGCCCCGAGGTCGACAACTGCGAGCTGGCCCCGCCGGTGGGCGCCGGCTCGTCGGTGAAGTACAGCACCGACAGCCCCTACGCGAGCTATCACCTGGGCGCCGACTTCTTCCCTCTCTCGGACCGCTCCTGGGCCCTGCGCGGCCTGGGGCTGGCGGCGCGCTGGGACCAGAGCTTCCTGCTGCGCACCCGCTACGTCGACACCGACAAGACCCAGCGCGAGTTCGGCTCGACCGAGATGCGGGCCCAGGGCGAGCTGGTCTATCGGCTCTACTACCAGCTGTCGGGGGCCGGGCAGGGCTACCTCGGCGTGCGCGGCGGCGGGCTGCTGCACCTGTTCCTGGTGGATGACAACCCCAAGATCGTCGAGAGCCGCCGCAGCGGGTTCTACGGCGCGGTCGAGGCGGCGCTGCCGATTCAGCGCTGGCTGAGGCTGGAGGCCCGCTTCACCGGCATCCCGCTGGCCGGGCCCGGCGACGTCGAGAAGCAGACCTACGGGGTGGAGGCCGCCGGCGGAGGCTGGGGCCTCAACGCCAGCCTCGCCTCCGATTTCGGTCACCCGGAGTGGCACCTGGGCCTGGTGGCCTACTTCGACCTGCTGCACTTCGGCGACCGCTACGTCAACCCCGACGGCGTCCGGCCCCAGTTCGGCCGCGGCTTCGAGGACTACACCAGCTGCGGGCTCTACACCCGCGCCACCTTCTGACCCCCCGCCGCCAATCCGCCGGCGACAGGGAGTTAACGCCGCGACGCCGGCGCCAGGGACCGGCGGGCTCCGGCGCGGCAAGGCCTCGGATCCAGGCCGGATTTCAAAGGGTCCGGGACTTGCTTGTGGCGTCCCGACGCGCTGGCCGGAGCTGCGATTGACAGTCGGACGCCGCGTTGTCTAGCATGCGACCCCTTTAAGGGCACACTGCTTGGCCGCAGCTGCCGGCAGCTTTCATCCACGCAAGAAGAGGAGCACAAATGAACGGAAGCAAGTTGATGACGTTGTGTCTCAGCGCGGCCTTCGCGCTGGCCGGCGGCCTGATGGTCGGCTGCGGCCCTGCCAAGACCAACCCGGACGCCGGCCCGGTCCAGACGGCCGACACCGGCCCCAAGACCTGCGACTGCAACCCGGCCTGCCCGGCTGGCATGAAGTGCGACACCACCTGCGTCGGCGGCATGGGCGTGTGCGTGGACCTCTGCCCCGGCGGCTGCAAGGAAGGCTTCGAGGTCTGCAACGAGACCACCAAGCAGTGCGAGCCGGTCAAGTGCAACAACGGCACCGAGACCTGCGGCACCGGCGAGCAGTGCGTGCAGTTCACCCAGACTGAGTCGCACTGCTCCTGCACCCCGACCTTCACCGATACCAAAAACCAGCCTCACACCGATACCTGCCTCGATTTCGGCATGATCTGCTCGATGGACACCAACAACCCGGTGCCCTCGCACTGCCGTGAGCCGAAGCAGTACGAAGACTGCAACGACAAGTCCACCTGCGCCACTGACAGCCACGGCAAGGCGATGGAGTGCGCCGCGTTCTCGACTTCGAGCGGCAAGACGGTCCACATGTGCGTGATTCCCTGCACCAAGAACTCCGAGTGCGATGGCCTGCAGACCGCCTGCGACTCGCAGATGGGGAATGTCTGCTGGTTCAAGTTCTGCGTGGACTTCACCACCAACGCCAAGATCACCGACGCCGAGCGCGCCAAGTTCTTCGCTCCCTGCGACATGGACGGCACCGGCGACGGCTACTGCCAGCCCCAGCCGTCCAGCGATCCCGATGGCATCTTGGGTGTCTGCCAGCTGGCCGGCTCTGCCCAGGTCGACGGCGAGTGCAACCCTGCCGACCTGCGCGGCGACCCCACCAAGACCTGCGTGAAGAACGCCTACTGCCTGAAGGCCGAGGGCTTCGACACCACCGCCAAGGGCATCTGCCGCGCCTCCTGCAACGCCGCTCCGGGCACCAAGGTCCCGACCCTGGACTGCGCTGCCAATCACTGCTTCGACTTCTCGGGCGCAACCGCTGCCGCCGACAAGACCCGCTTCGGCATCTGCATGGAGAGCTGCAACCTGTTTGGCACCGGCGGCTGCACTGGCACCGACGTGCTGAACAATGGTTACGGCTGCCAGCCGTGGAGCTTCACCGACCCGGCCACCGCGGTCTGCTGGCCGACCACCAGCACCGCCGCCGCCGCCGGTGCCACCTGCACTCGCTTCGCCCGTGGCACCGATCCTCGCGAGACCTGCACCAGCCGCCTGACCTGCGCTGATGTCGCGGCGAGCACCGCCCCGGCCGACTACAAGTGCATCGGGTACTGCGATACCACCGTCTGCACCGATCCGAAGGTGGCCTGCAGCAGCTGCCAGCCGGCCGGCGCGAAGTGCGTGCAGGGTGACCCGGCCAACCCGGCCAAGGTCGGCTTCTGCGTGCCGTAGTCGCCTAGACGTTCGAGCATCACCGAGCCCCCGTCCGGCGTTCGCCGGGCGGGGGTTCGCCTTTGACGGCGCTGCGCTCGCGTTGGCCGACGGCGGCGCGCTACGATGGCGGGACCATGGCTCCCTCGCGCGCGATCTCACTGCTGGCTCTGTCGTTGCTGTGCTCGTGCCTGGGCGAGAGACCCAACGGCCCGGCGGGGAGCGACGGCGGCGGCTGCAGCTGCCCCCAGGGCCAGACCTGCGATCCGACCAGCGGAGCCTGCGCGACCGCGCTGGCCGAGGGCGAGGCCTGCGACCAGCTCCCCGGTGCCGACGCCGGATTGGCCCAGGGGATCTGCGGCCCCGGGCTGGTGTGCGGGGCGGTCGGCGACCGGCGCCCCGACGGCCAGGACATCAAGCGCTGCTCGGTCGAGTGCAACGCCAGCAACCAGGCTCAGCGGTGCGGCGCCGAGCGCAGCTGCTTCGGCCGCCCCGGGGCCACCGGCGGCTTCTGCGCCAGCTCGTCCCTGGCCGGCCAGCCCTGCGACATCGCCCAGCTTCGGCTATGCAAGGGCAGCCGCCTGAGCTGCGTGGTCGCCAACGCCGGAGACACCGCCGGCCGCTGCTTCACCTTGTGCGACCCGACCAGCGGCCAGAGCCCCTGCGCCGCCGCCGAGTCCTGCGCCGCGCTCTTCCCGGCTGACCCGGCGACCGGCCTGTGCGTCGCGCCCGCCGCCGACGGCCGCTGCGACTACTCCAAGCTCGAATACTGCGCCGCCGGCGACTTGTGCGTGCGCCCCACCGCCGACAGCGCTGGCTTCTGCCACCGCCAGTGCGCCGGCCCGCAGGACTGCCCCGGCGGCTCGTGCGTCGAGCCGATCGCCGGCTACAAGTTTTGCGTCTCCCCGGTCGCCCGCTGTACCGCCACCGATCCCTCAGGCTGCCCGGCGTGCGACTCGGCGGCCGACAAGTACTGCGCCGCCGAAGACCTCTGCGTGAAGCTCGGCCAGGCGACCGTATGCAAGCAGGACTGCACGGCGTCCAGCGCGGTGTGCCCTTCCCAGTGCGCTGCGCTGGCCGGAAGCGACCGCAAGGCCTGCCTCTAACCGCCCTCGGATCCGGCGGATCTTCGCCGCCGCGGCGAGGCGCATTTTTCGCAGCCCGCCCGGCCGCTGCGCGTGCGCTCCACCGTGCGATTCCTGCGTCCGCCCGAGGTTGCAGGAGCACAGGCGCGCCTCAGATTCCTTCCACAGGGGAAGGCATGTCAGGTTCCCCACAGGGAGGCCTCGAGCTATGAACATCTCGCACCTGCTCGTGGCGGCGCTCGCGTTCGCAGTCATCCCGGGGCGAGCCGCGGCCGACGACACCAGCACCAGCGGCAGTCAGAGCAGCTGCCCGCAACCCGGCGCCCCGGGCTGCCCGGGCTACGGCACCGGCGGCAGCGCGTCGGATCAGTCGGCCCTGCCGCCCAGCGGCTCGAGCACGTCCGATCAGGCGACGACTCCGCCGAGCGGCAGCACCACCAGCCCCTCGGGCGAGGCCGCCGCCCCGCCGCCGAGCACCGGCGCGCCCTCGTCTGGCGAAGCCACCACCCCGCCGCCGAGCACTGGCGGCAGCGCCGCGGGCGAAGCCACCACCCCGCCGCCGAGCACCGGCGGCACCGGCGAGATGGCCGCGCCGCCCAGCGCGGTCACTCCGCCTGAGCAGGCCGTTCCGCCGGCCGCCACCGGCCAGGAGCAGACGGTGGTCGTCGCTGGACCGCCGTGCCCGGCTCCGCAGAAGAAGGCGCCCAGCGCCGGCGTCACCCTGTCCGCCCTGGGCGGCGTCGAGAGCTACACCGGGCCGCTGGCGGCGCGCATCGACCCCGGCGTCGGCTACGGCGTCAACCTGACCATGCAGCGCAAGATCCTGGGCATGGAGCTGGCCTACTCCGGCGCCACCAACGTCATCGGCGAGGGCGGCGGGCGCCTGATGCGCAATGGCGCCAACGTCGACGCCAAGGTGACGCTGTACCCTGGGGTGGTCGAGCCCTTCGTCTACGGCGGGGTCGGGGTCAGCCGGGCCACCTTCAGCGGGCTGCCTGCCGAGACGGCATTCCACGCCGACACCTTCGGCCAGGTGCCGCTGGGCGCCGGACTGGTGTTCCACATCGGCGCCTTCACCGCCGGCGCGCGGCTGGCCTACAACTTCCTCTTCGACCAGCAGTTCACCGACGTCAGCAGCACCGCCGCGGTGCTGGGATTGAGCGTGCCCTCCAGCAACCTGTGGAACGGCGAGGTGCAGCTGGGCGGCCGCTTCTAGCTGCCCGGTGAATCGGGGACCGGCCGGCGGGATTCGACCGCCGGCCGAGGAGCAACCGGCAGGGGAAGAGGCCAGGCCGCGGCAGTGCCTCTTCCCCGGCCCAGCCCCGAGCGCCCCAGCGCTCCGGGCAGACGGCAAGGGCGGCGGGATCGGCTCCTGACCTGGGTGCGGCAGGCGCAGCGCTCGGGGCCGGTGCCGTCTTCGGCGGCGAAGCCGAGGGAGGCGCGGATGGCCGGGCGTGCGGTGGGGCTGTCGATGCTGTTGCTGGTTTCGTCGGCGGCGCTGGCCGAGTCGCGCCGGCTGGCGCTGGACGCCGACGCCGGGCTGGGGGTCTACACCGGCGCGATGGGACAGGTCGTGCGGCCGGGGGCCAGCTGGGGCCTGCGCGCCACGAGCCGGCTGAGCCGGCTGTTCTCGGTTGGCGCCTTCTACCAGGGAAGCTCCAACCAGCTGGACGCGGTGGACGCCATCGTGGACGCGAGCCCGCCGCTGCTCAGCCGCAACGCGGCCGGCGCCCTGGTCCGCGTCAGCCCCGAGCCGTGGGCGCTCAAGCCCTATCTCGAGGTCGGAGCCGGGGCGGCGCTCACCGCGCCGTCGAGCGGGGCGGCGGGGCCCAACTTCAAGCGGGCGATCTCGCCGGTGGCTCCGGTGGCGCTGGGGCTGAGCTGGGAGCCGTCGGTGCTGCGGGTGGGCGCCCGGGTCGGCATCGGGCTGCCGGCAGAGGGGAACGCCTACCGCCAGGGCTCCGGCAGCCTGGTCTCGGCCAGCCTGTCGCTGGGCGCCCAGTTCTGAGGGCGCGACTAGACGTCGATAAGCCCCTTGCGGATGCCCTCGGTGACCGCCTCGACGCGGTTGGTGACCTCGAGCTTCTGGTAGATGTGTTCGAGGTGGGTGCGGATCGTCGCCTTGGACAGGCTCAGGACCTTGGCGGCCTCGCTGTTGGAGACGCCCTTGGCGATGAGCTGCAGGATCTGCCGCTCGCGCTCGGAGAGCGCCCGGCCCTCCTCAGGCTGGCCGGCCTGGGGCTGGGCCGGAGCGGTGGGCTCGGCGGCGCGGAAGTGCCGGAGAAGGTTGCGCGCCAGGCTGGGCTGGATCACCGTGCCGCCGGCGACCACGTCGCGCAGGGCCTCGATGATCTTCTCCGAGGTGGCGCCCTTGAGCAGATAGCCGGAGGCCCCGGCCTTGATCGCCTCCAGGACCTTCTCCTCCTCGTCGAAGATGGTGAAGATCAGGATCTCGACCTTGGGCCAGCGGGCCTTGACCTCGCGGGTGACGTCGATGCCGCTCATGCGCGGCAGGCCCAGGTCGAGCAGCAGCACGTCGGGGGTGGCGCGGGGAATCTCGTCGAGGGCCGCCTCGCCGCTCATGGCGGTGCCGACGATCTCCACCTCCGGGACCGACTCTAGCAGCTTGAGCTGGTTGCGCAGGATCTTGGGCTGGTCCTCGACCACCAGCACCTTGATCTTCTGAGGGACGTTCGGATCCAAGGGGCCTCCAGGAGACTCAGCGGCCGGCGAGCCGGAACGGCGCCGGCGGGTAGGGGATGAAGAGGCGGATGCGCGTTCCCTGGCCCGGCTCGCTGTTGACCGCCACCTCGCCGCCGACCTTGCTGGCGCGCTCGCGCATGTTGGTCAACCCGTAGTGCCCCAGCGGCTGGGACGCCGGACTGAAGCCGACCCCGTCGTCGTCCACGCCCACCAGCACCCCGTCGCCGCGGTCGTCGAGCGAGACCAGCACCTTCTTGGCCTGGGCGTGCTTGCGGGCGTTGGCCAGCGCCTCCTGCAGCACCCGGAAGATGGTCAGCTGGGCCTCGTTGCTCAGCTCGCGCGGGGTCCCCTTGCGCTCGACCGCCACCGGCAGCTTGCTGCGCTCGGAGAAGGTCCGGCAGTAGTCCTCCACCGCCGGCAGCAGCTCGAACTCGGAGCGCATCATCCGCAGCGAGCGGCGCAGCTCGTCGATCGATTCCTCGGCGCAGCTCTTCAGCTCGGCGATCTCGTGCTTGAGCGTCTCCTCGTTGGCCAGGCTGCCCAGGTACTCGGCCTGGATGATCAGCGAGGAGAGCGAGGCCCCCAGGCCGTCGTGGATCTCGCGGGAGAGCCGATTGCGCTCCTCGACCACCGCCAGCTGCTGCAGGTCGCGCTCGAGCTGGACCACGCTGCGGTGGGAGGCGTCCTCGCGCTCGTTGAGGTAGACCATCACGTAGACCACGATGAAGTTGATGGCCGAGTACCAGAGCAGGATCAGCAGCTCGAGGACGCCCAGCTCGCGGGTGGCCAGCAGCTGGTCGAGCTTGGCCACCACCGGCAGGGTCAGCAGCGGCGGGAGGATGGCCAGCGGCTTGGGGAAGAGGATCACGAACAGCGTCGTGAACATCAGCTCGGTGGCCATCAGCGGGCTCTTGAGGCCGCCGGAGGCTTCGATCAGGTAGACCATCACCAGCAGGTCGAGGCACAGGGTGATGAAGGTGGTGGCCCTGCCGAAGGTGGGGTGCTCGACCACCAGGTAGTTGGCGATGCTGTAGAACAGCATCCCGAAGTAGACGACGAACCCGGTGTAGCCGTGGATGCCGAAGATCGCGCTCCAGGTGGGGATGGCCAGCAGCCCCAGGCCGATCGCCAGGAACGCCAGCCGCGTATAGAAGAGCGTGCGGGCGCGGGTGACGAACTTCTCCTGGGCCCAGCTCTGGTCGGGGCCGGCGTCGGAGCCGCCCGCGGAAGGCGCAAAGGGAGTGAGGGCGGGCAGGGTCACGGGCGGATTCTAGCCGCGAGTGCGCCTCGACCGCGAGCCGGCCGGCGCTACTGGGCGCTGAGCTCGCAGTGCTCGCGCGCCTGGGGGTGCTTCCGGAAGACGTGCTCCAGACGATCGGCCGTCTGCCCGGTCCGCTCGTCGAAGAGAGGGCTTCCGCCCGAGTAGACCGTGTCCGGCGGGTCGCCGAACGGGTTGAGCTTCCTCTGCGCCAGCCACTGATCCACGCACCGCTCCTGTCGAGCCCTCGGGGAGTTGGGAGGCGGGGGAGCGGGAAGAGCGGGCCCCGCGGCGGAACCGCCGGGCGAAGCCTTCGAGGAGTCAACCGCCTGCGCTTCATGGGGGCGAGGAGAGGGCTGGGCGGGTTTTTGAGCGCAGCCGAAGAGGGCGGAGGCGGCGAAAACGGCCGGCAAGAGAGATTTGAGCGGGTGCATGGCGGCTCCGGGGCTGCGAGGCGATAGCATAGAGGGGACGGCGCAGAGATGGCGGGCCTTCATCCGCGAGCAGATAGGCAACCGCTGGGTCCCGCGCCCGTATTCCCGCCGCAGTTGGCCATGGAGGCCATCATTTGGCGCTGCTTTCGGGCGAGTTGGTGGAGTGGTTGTGTCGCGAGGCGCGCGCCGCCGCTCCCCGCGAGGTCTGCGGCGTGCTGGCGGCGGGCGAGGCCGGGGAGATCCTCCACTTCCAGATGCCCAATCTCGCCGCAGGAGGCTCGAGCGAGTACGAAATGGACCCCGGGGCGCTGGCGAAGCTGCTGCGGCAGATGGAACGGCGAGGTCGGCGGCTCGTCGCCTTCTATCACTCGCACCCCGGCGGCTCGGCGCAGCCCTCGCGGCGCGATCGGGAAGGGCTGCTGAGCCTGGACGGAACGATCGCGTGGCCGGAAGTCCGGCAGATCATCGTGGCGATCGGCTCCGACGGGGCTTGCGAGGTCGTGCTGTTCTCTGGCGAGGGAGACTGGCGGGCGTTGGAGCGGGTGTGCTTTCCGCCTTGATGGTCGCCGAGCGAGTTCGCTCACCCGTCCCCGAAGATCCCGCCATGGGCGGCGTGCTTCTCGGCCTCCGGGCCGATCATCCACCCGGCGGTGCCGACCTTGCGGTAGCGCTCGCGGAACCAGGCCTCGAACGAGGCGAACCAGGCCTTGGCGATGCGGTTGTGCTCGCTGCTCTTGAGCCAGCCTAGCTTGGCGTACAGCCGGCCGGCGCGCAGCACTTCGCCATCGCGGCGCGCGACCTCGAGCAGGGACTGCTTCTCGAAGACGTAATAGCGATGCGGGATCCCGCCCAGCCGCGAGCGGTCGAGCTGGATGTGGCAGTCCTTGGAGGCCTCGAAGGTGAACTGCGAGGCCTTGTCGCCGCTGCCCTTGGCGGTGCAGGTGGGGGTCGGGGTCACCTGGCGATTGACCAGGGTCATCAGCGGCGGGGTCCCGAACTCCGGCGCGGCGCGGATCGGCTCGGGATTGGCGGTGGGAAAGAACCGCTCCGGCAGGACCAGGGTGTCCTCCCGCGACAGCAGCATCTCGAAGAAGGCCGCCTCGTCCGCGGGGGCCATGAAGAACTTGATCTCACTCACGTTGCGAAAACCTCGTCAGGGCTTCTTGCCCACGTAGCGCTCCTCGAAGAGCGCGCGCAGCGCCGGTTGGCTGCGCAAGAGCCTCAGCGTCAGCTCGGCGTGCCCTTCGGCGTACCCGTTGCCGATGTACAGGGCAATGTCCTTGCCCACGCCCTCGGCTCCCAGGGCGGCGGCGGTGAAATTGGTGGCCATTGAGAAGAAGAGCACCTCGCCCCGCTGCCGGCAGCACAAGATGCTCGACAGCTCGGTCTCGCGGACGCTGGCGCAGTTGATCACCAGGTCGCACAGCGACGGTCCGGTCAGCTTCCGCACCGCCTCCAGCACCGCCACCGGCCGGGTGGCGTCGGCGGCGATGGTCTGATCGGCCACCCCGGCCTTGCTCAGCCGGTCCAGCGCCGGCTGCGAGATGTCCAGGGCGATGACCTGGCTGGCGCCGTTGAGCTTGGCCTGGGCGCAGCACAGCGCGCCGCTCTTTCCGGCGCCGATCACCAGCACCTTCATGCCCTTCTTGACCATCCGCGCGGTGTGGGCAGGGGCGCCGCACACGTCCAGCGCCGCCAGGACCAGCGTCTCCGGCAGATCGGAGGGGATTTTGGCGTAGAGGCCGGTCGCGAAGAGGATGGCCTGCGCCTTCACGTCCACTCTTTCGATCTCTTTGTGGATGGCGTCGATTCGCTCGAGCTTGAGCGGGGTCAGGCTGAGCGAGACCAGGGTGGCGATGCGGTCGCCTTTCTTCAGCGAGCCGGCGTCGGGATGGGCCGGGCCCACCTGAGCCACGCGCCCGAGTAGCATCCCGCCCGATCCGGTGACCGGGTTGTGCATCTTGCCGCGAGACTGAATGATTTTTTCGATGTGCCGCTTGATCCCCGCCAGATCGCCCTGCTCGGCGTCCTCGATCTGCCGAAAGGAGGCCGAGTCGATGTTCAGGTGATCGACGTCGATGAGCAGCTCGTCATCGCGCAGCGGCAGGTTGGGGTCGAGGGCCTCGGCGCGCTGGGGCAGCACGCCGTGGGGGCGAACGACGCGCGACAGGCCGTAGGGATCGGTAGGCATCGGAAGCCTCTACTTGCCTTCCATCTTCTTCATGAAGGCGCTGATCAGGTCGATCGGCACCGGGAAGATGGTGGTGGAGTTCTTCTCGGCGGCCACCTCGACCAGGGTCTGCAGGTAGCGCAGCTGCAGGGCGGCGGGGCTGCGGCCGATGATGTCCGAGGCGGCGGCCAGCTTCTCGGCGGCCTGGAACTCGCCCTCGGCAGCGATGATCTTGGCGCGCCGCTCGCGCTCGGCCTCGGCCTGGCGGGCCATCGCCCGGCGCATCTCCTGCGGCAGGTCCACGTCCTTGACCTCGACGTTGGCCACCTTGATGCCCCAGGGCTCGGTGTGCTGGTCGATCACTTCCTGCAGGCGGTGGTTGATCTTCTCGCGCTGGCTCAACAGGTCGTCGAGATCCACCTGGCCGAGGATGGAGCGGAGGGTGGTCTGGGCGAGCTGGCTGGTGGCGTAGAGGAAATCCTCGACCTGGATGATGGCCCGTTCGGCCTGGACCACGCGGAAGTAGAGCACCGCGTTGACCTTCACCGAGACGTTGTCCCGGGTGATGACGTCCTGGGGCGGGATGTCGCGGGCCACGGTGCGCAGATCGACGATCACCATCCGGTCGATGGCCGGGAAGATAAGGTTCAGCCCGGGTTGGCGGGTCCCGGCGAAGCGGCCCAGCCGGAAGATGATGCCGTTCTCGTACTCGTTGATGATCCGGACGCTGGCCGCGAACAGCGCCAGTACGATGACCGCGGCGACGATGTAGCCGACCATGGCGGGCCCCTCTTCTTGCGGGTGAAAGTGGCGCCAGAAGGTCGCAGAACGGGCGAGCGGGCGCAAGCGCTCTCGAAAGAACCGAAGATCTCAGGCTTGACGCTGAGTTGGCAGCTCGCCGGAGAGGTTTTTGGCCGGCGCCACGCGGATCAGCAGCCCTTCGATCTGCTCGACGCGCACCCGCTCGCCGGCGGCGATGGGGTTGGGCGAGCGCGCCTCCCAGATCTCGCCGTGGACCAGCACCTTTCCGGCCGCCGGACCGACCTCGAGCGAGACGATCCCTTCCTCCCCGACCAGTCCGGCCGCTCCGGTGATCTGCTTGCGCATCCTGGACTGGGTGACCTTCCAGACCACCAGCGCCAGCACCGCCGCCACCGCCAGCACGATCGGCAAAACTTCGGCCCAGGCGACGCCGAAGTCGCGATCGACCATGAATCCGGGCTCGCTGGGATTGATGAGCAGGAAGGCGCCAAGCGCGAAGCAGGCCAAGCCGGCCACCGCCAGCAGTCCATAGCTGGTCACGTAGAACTCGGCGGCCAGCAAACCCGCGCCGACCAGGATCAGCACGATGCTCCCGGCCCGCACCGGAAGCATGCGGGTGGCCACCAGCCCGAGCGACAGGCTCACCGCGCCCAGCACGCCGGGGAAAACGGTGCCCGGGTGATAGAGCTCGGCCAAAATCCCCAGTGCCCCCAGCCCGATGAACAGGAAGGCGATGGAGGGATCGCCCAGGAAGTCGAGCAGCTTCTCGCGCGGGGTCATCTTCAGCGGCTTGAGCTGCGCCTGGGCGGTGGCGAGCGTGATTTCGCCGGCCGCGGTGGTGACCTTGCGCCCGTCGATCTCCTTGAGGAGCGAGGGGAGGTCGGGGGAGATCAGGTCGATGACGTGCAGCTTGAGCGCTTCCTCGGCCGGGACGCTGACGCTCTTGCGCACGGCCTCCTCGACCCACTCCGCGCTGCGGTTGCGCTGCTTGGCGATGCCCTGGGCCCAGGCCACCAGGTCGTTGGTGACCTTCTCGGCCATGGTGTCGTCCATTTTTTCCGCGCCGTTGGCGCCGGCGGCGACCGGGTGGGCGGCGCCGATGTTGGTGGCCGGGGCCATGGCGGCGACGTGGGCGCCGTAGGTGATGAAGACCCCGGCCGATCCGGCGCGCGCGCCCGCCGGTCCGACCCACACGATGATCGGGATCTTGGAGGCGAGCTCGGCCTTCACGATGGAGCGGGTCGATTCGAGCATGCCGCCGGGGGTATCGATGCGGATCACCAGCGCCTGCAGGCCCTCGCTGCTGGCCTCGTCCATCGCGCGGAGCAGGAAGTCGGTGCTGCCGGGGTTGACCGAGCCGTCGAGGTCCACCAGACCGACCGCCTGAGCGGCCGGCTGGGCAGCCAAAGCGCCGCGAGTCGCGATCAGCGCCAGCGCCAGCAGGAAGGCCCAGGCAAAGCGATGGATGTTGGTGCGCACGATGGTCACCCGGGTAAGCGAGAGGCGCTCACTGCTTCTTGGCAGGCGGTTCCTTGCCAAAGACTTTCATCACCAGCTTCAGATCCTCCCAGGCCTTTGCCTTCTCGGCGGGGCTGCGCAGCAGATAGGCCGGATGGAAGGTGGGCATCAGACGGATTCCGCAGTACTCGCGCCAGTTCCCGCGCAGCCGGGTGATGGCCGTGGTGTCGCGCAGCAGGGTCTGGGCGGCGAACTTGCCCAGGGCGACGATCACCTTGGGGCTGAGCGAGGCGAGCTGGGCCTTGAGGAAGGGCTCGCAGGCTTCGATCTCGTCGGGCTCGGGGTTGCGGTTGCCCGGCGGGCGGCATTTGACGACGTTGCAGATATAGACGTCGTCGCGGCTGAACCCCATCGCCTCGATCATCTTGGTCAGCAGCTGGCCGGCCTTGCCGACGAAGGGGATGCCCTGGGCGTCCTCGTCGGCCCCCGGGCCCTCGCCCACGAAGACCAGCTCGGCCTTCGGATTGCCGACCCCGAAGACCAGGTTGGTGCGCGTTTTCCCGAGCTTGCAGCGCTGGCAGGCGCCGATCTCGGCCCGAATCTCCTCGAGCGAGCGGCGGATCGCGGGAGTTGCGGGCGCCGAGGCAGGAGGAGGCTGGGCGGGAGCCACGATATTCGAGCGAGGGGCGAAGGGAATCACGTTCGCGGCCGGCCGAGGGACCGCAACGGGAGCCTGGGCCGGCGGGGGCGCCACAGCGCGGGTCGGAGAAGGAGAGCCGACGGCCGACCGAACGGCATCGCGGAGGGATCCACTGCGTGTGGACGAAGAGGCGGGTGCGTTCGCGGCCTGAACCGAGGCTGCGGACGGCCGAGGAGGCGCGGGAAGCTCGCGCACGCCGTTGTCGGCGAGCCAGGACAGGTGACCGCGCAGGTCTCGGACCAGCTCGGAGAGGTCTTCGCGGTCGGACATGGGCTAGTGCCTACCGTCTAATTCCATATAGGGCAAGCGGCAGGTGGGACCGCGGCAGACGGCGACAGATAGGAGCCCCGCGCGTCAGCAAGGGGCGGGCGTTGTGCCCTGGGCAGCGACCGCCGCAATCGAAAACTCGGCTCAGCGCGCCTCCGCCTGGCCGCCGAGCGAGGTCGATCGGGCGATGGGGGAATTGAGAAGCGCCGGATTGGCCGCCCGAGCGGCGACTTTCCTCTGTCTCTCCCTCACGTCGAGCCACCAGGCTGGCGAACGGCGATTCCGGGAGAACGCCATGGCGAGCAGACCGGCGACCTCGCGCAGGAAGTAGCGGACCATCCGCGGCACCGCCTCGCGGGCGAGGTCGCGGCGCACGCGATCCCGGTCGAACAGGCAGCGCAGCAGCCAGAGCGGGCGGAGGAAGAACAGCAGCTCGCTCAGTTTGACGGCGATCGCCAGGGCCAAGGGGCCGAGGCCGCGGCCGGCGATGACCGGCTTGCGGAAATCCCACCGGCGCTGGTCGGGTTCGACCAGGTGCGCCGCGTCGGTGGCGAGCCCCTGAGCGGTCCACGGCAGCGGAGTCACGTGCAGCGCGTTGAGGAAGTCCGGATTCAGGCTCCGCAGCTGCCCCAGCGTCCTTCCGACCGAGCCGACGGTCTCGTCGCCGAGCCCGTAGATGACGTTGAGCACCGAGAAGATTCCATTTTGGCGGAGAAGCTCCACCGCCTGGCGGGTGATGGCCAGCGGGTTGTTCTTCCCGACCCGGGCCTGGACCGCATCCTCCAGGGATTCGACGCCCATCATCAGGCAGACGATGCCGGCGCGCCGGTAGAGGTCGATCATCTCGGCGTCGCGGACCACGTCGGCGGCGCGCATCGCTATATAAAGGTGGAGATCGAGCTGGCGAGCGGCGAGCTTCTCCAAAAGCTCGCGCAGCAGGGCGCGATCGACGCCGACGTTCTCGTCGGCGAGCCACAGGCTGCGCACATTGAACCGAGTGCGGAGCAGCTCGAGCTCGTCCACGAAGGAATCGATGCTGCGATGGCGCCATTTGCGCCAGAACGACCACTGTCCGCAGTAGGTGCAGCGGTGCGGGCAGCCCCGGGCGAATTGCACGACCGCCGAACGGCCCGGCCCGTCGTTGGCGGGGTAGAGCTGCCAGTCCACCAACTCCCAGGCGACCCGATAGCGGTCGAGATCGGCGATCGGGCGCCGGGGCCGGTTGATCGCGATGGCTCCGGAGCGCCGCCAGACGAGGCCGTCGAGGTGGGAGAGGTCGGTTTGGCCGTCGCGCAGGGCGCTCAACAGGGCCAGCGCGGTCTCCTCGCCCTCGCCGCAGACGATGAAGTCGAGCTGCGGCTCGTCCGCGAGGATCTCCCGGGCCGCGAAGGTGGCGTAGACGCCGCCGTAGACGGTGATGACCTGCGGAGCGGCATCCTTGATCGCGCGCAGGCACTCCATCGCCGAGGGATGGCCAGCCACCGCGCCGGAATGGCCGATCAGGACCACGTCGAACCGGCCATCGCGAATGCGAGCGGCGACTTCGGCCGACGTCAGATGGCCGGCGTCGGCGTCGAGAAGCTCGACCTCGAACCCGGAATCGAGGAGTGGACCGGCTAAAGCCAGCAGTCCCAGCGGCGGTTTGTAGCCGTGTCCGACCTCGTTGATGTCGAAGTGAACCGGCGGAACGACACAGGCGACTTTCATGGGCATTTTCGAGGGCCGTCCAGCGGCCCATCGACCTTTCGCCCATGGATACAGAGGATGTCCGGGAAAGTTGCGGGAGCTCAGGGCTGCCAGTCGGAGAGGTAGCGCAGCAGCTCGGCGGCGGGAGGGACCAGGCCAAAGGCCAATCCCAGGAACAGCAGCGGCTCGCGCCGCAGCGGCCGGCCGGTGCGCATCGCTTCCAGCAGCGCGCGCCACATGAGATAGACCAGCGCCAGCTCGCTGAGCCCTCCGGCGATCGGCGCGAAGGTGCGCGGCCAGCGGTGGCCGGCGTGTTCGAGCAACAGCCGCCCGAGGTAGACGGCGAGCTGCGCCATGCCCAGCGCGAAGACCCATCGCGTCCAGCGGATCGGCCTGTCCGGCGAATGCAGCTGGGGTTCGGCGGCCCGCCAGCGGCGCCGCAGCAGGCCCAGGGTGGCCAGCCCGACCGCCGCCGATACCGTGGCCAGCAGGATCGGGAAGAGCTCGAAGCGGGCGCGAGCCAAAAACCTGCCGTCGGCCAGGCGCTCAGGGTCGAGCACGAACAGCGGCGGAACCTCGCCGGGCGAAAACACCTTGGGAGTCAGCGAAACCACGAACGCCCACAGCGCCACGGCGGTCGCCGCGGTCAGAAGCAGCGCCGCGGCCGGGGACCAATCGTCGTCGGAGGCGATTTCGGAGGCTGCGGGCTGCTCGGCCAGGCTCGACAACGCCGCGCGCATGCTCGCCGCGTCGGGATAGCGGCGGGCCGGATCGGCGGCGAGGCCTCGCTGAATGATGGCGCCGAGCCGTCCGGGGAGCGGAGCCGACCCGGCGGCCGGAATCTTTCCGCTGACGGTCTGGTAGAGCAGCGCCGCCAGCCCGTAGACGTCGAAGCGCGGGTCGGGAGGTGCCCCGGCGAAGGCCTCGGGGGGCATGAAGGCCGGAGTTCCGGCTGCTTTGCCCTCGGCGGTGACCTTCCAGCTCTCGGGCGCGGCGATCGGCCTGGCGATTCCAAAGTCGGTGACCTTCACCCGGTCGCCCGGGCAGACCATGACGTTCTCGGGCTTGATGTCGCGATGCACCAGACCCCGCGAATGCGCCGCCTGGAGCGCATCGCAGACCTGCACCGCGATGTTCAGCGCGCGTCCCACCGGCAGCGGAAGGAGCTGAGAGAGCGGCAGGCCGTCGATCAGCTCCATTTCGATGAAGGCCTGGCCATCCTCCGCGCCGAATCGATGGACCTGGACCACGTTGGGATGGTTGAGGAGCGCCAAAGTCCGCGCCTCCCGGGCGAGGCGAGCCTGCTGCTCGGGCTGGGCCGACACCTCGGGAGGCAAGAGCTTGACCGCCACCTCGCGATCCAGCGCCGGATCGCGGGCGCGCCAGACCGAACCCATTCCACCTCGGCCCAGTTCGGCGATCAGCTCGAGGCCACCAAGGCTCGGAGCGGGCTCGCCGGCGGAGAGAAGGCACTTCGGACACAGCTCCAGGCCCGAGAGCGCGCCGCAGCGAGGGCAGGGGAGGTTGGCGCTCATGGCGAGAGCAACCGGAGCAGGTCGGCCAGCTCGGACTCGACCTCGGAGGAATCGCCCACGGTGTCGGCGACCTCCTCGCGAACCAGGTCGCGGTAGCGGGCACGGGTGCGGTGAAGGAAAGTCTTGAGCGCCGGGATGCTGATCTGGTGATCGCGGGCAGCGTCGGCGTAGCTCGGCGGCTCGCCGGAGCCGAAGAAGAGCCGGGCCAGCTCCACCGCGCCCGGGCGACGAGTCTCGGCGAGCTCTTTCTGCAGCCGCGCCATCGCCCGCTCCATGACCCGCGCCGCCCACGCCCGCTCGAAGGCCTTTTCCGGGCTCGCACCGTCGTCGGCGACGGCTTCTTCCACCGTGGCGAGGTCGAGAGCGATTCCGCCAGAGCGCCTCTGCGCCCCCTCCCGCGCCGCTTCATTGGCCAGGAAGTGATCGAAGGAGGTGCGGAGATAGGAGCGCAGCCTTCCCTTGCCGGGATCCAGGCGCTGGAGGAAATCGCGTTCGAGAAGTCGCGCGAAAAAGCTTTGCACCGCGTCCTCGGCGGCGCTCGGGGACTGCCCTCGGCGGCGGGCGAAGCAGTAGAGCGGCTGCCAATAGGCCGAAAGGAGCTCACGCAGGGCAGTGGCGGTGGCGGCCTCGTCGCGCTGTGCCGCCACGACGAGGCTCCAACGGGTCGATGGGAATGCGCCGCCGCCTGCGCCGGGGCCGAAGGCTTTCATCGGAGGCAGTATAGCGGGCGCGGAGGGCCACCGACCGGCGGTCGCGCCCTACGCTTACCCCCTGGCCCCCCTCTCCGTCGGCCTCCGGAGGAGGGGGGAACTCCGAGGCGATTCGAAACGAAGAGCCAATCGCCGCGCGGCAACGACCGCGGCCGACGAGTCATCCCCCTTACTCCCGAGGCTTCAGTCGAGGGAGAAAAGGGGACCGGAGGGGGATGAGGGTGGTGGGGAAGGCCGGTCGGGGCGCGGGGCACCGGTCCCGAGCCTCGAAATGGGGATCCGCAATCGGAACCGGGTCGCCTTCCGATTTTTCGAGTGTCGGGCGGTCGAGAGCAAAGAAGATCAGCTATTGTCCTTTCAAACAGAATCGAGGAGGGGACGTCGCCGGAGAAGGTCATGATGATGCGCTCGCTGTTGGCAGGCTCGCTTGTGGCAGTAGGGCTCCTCGCCGGCTGCACGAGAGGCGAGGCAGCAAGGGCCGCGAGTTGCACTGACAACGTGCTCAACGGCAGCGAGACGGATGTGGACTGCGGCGGAAGCTGCTCGCCCTGCGCTGATGGGAAGAGATGCTCCGCCACTGCCGATTGCGGTTCGGGCGTCTGTACCGGCGGTATCTGCCAGTCCCCCACCTGCACCGACGGGGTCAAGAACGGCACTGAAACCGCGGTGGACTGCGGCGGATCGTGCTCGAAGCAATGTACGGACGGCACGGGCTGCGAAGGGCCGGGCGACTGCGCGAGCGGCGTGTGCCTCGAGAAGGTCTGCCAGGTGCCGAGCTGCACCGACGGGGTGAAGAACGGCAGCGAAACCGCGGTGGACTGCGGCGGATCCT
>JBBIQS010000128.1:0-18436 GCA_037442205.1 Myxococcales bacterium | reverse complement strand
CCGTGGACGGAGCGTCGCCATTCATCCCCAGGAGGGCCTGCTCATCCAACTGCGCGACCTCAAGGCATCCAGCCAGGGGCGCTCTGAGCTCCGCGAGCGCACCGTCGTTGAGCATCGCCTTGCGCACATTTGCCGACGGCAAGGTCCACGCGCTCGCTACAAGGGCGAACGAATGAATGTCTTCGACGTGCGCAGGATCGCAGCGGTCGAAAACCTCCACGTCCTCGACCGCATCAAGCAAGCAGCGTGATCTAATCTGTTCGGCGCTCTAGAAGAAGTTCCCGATGGTGAACTCGAACAGGTACGGATCGTCGCCCTGGAAGCCGGTGGTGGGGCCGCGGCGGGTGAGCGGGAAGCCCCACTCGAAGCGCAGCGGGCCGATGGGCGAGAACCAGCGGAAGCCGATGCCCACCGAGTGCAGCATCCCCAGCGGCGTCGGCTTCTTCCCGGTCTGAGAGAAGAAGGGCTGGCCCTCGGCGTAGACGTTCCCGACGTCGTAGAACACCACGCCGCGGATGCCGACCTTCTCGAAGATCGGAAACTCGAGCTCGAAGTTGAAGATGAGCTGCTTGTTGCCGCCGACGGCGAACTCGGAGGTCGTCGCGTCGGGTGCGAGGCTATCGGGAGTGGACAGGGTCGGGGCCACGCTGCGCAGCGCGTAGCCGCGCAGGGTGTTGATGCCGCCGGCGAAGAACCGCTCGCTGATCGAAATCACGTCCTTGCTGGCGATGTAGCCCACCTGCCCCTGGGCCTTGAACACCAGCCCGAGCGGAATCGGCTGGTAGAAGCGCACATTGGCCAGCAGACGGGCGAAGTTGTAGTGGGCGGTCGCGCCCAGCCAGGTCGGCGAGTACTCCACCGAAGCGCTCTCGAAGTGGCCCGAGGTGGGGAAGAGCCGGTTGTCGCGGCGGTCGTAGTTGAGGGTGAGCTTGAGGGCGCTGGAGATGCCGTTGGAGAAGAGATCCGGCAACAGGGCCGCCTGGGCGCTCTGCAGCGCCACCTGCTCGGCGGCGTAGCCGAGGTGCAGCATCAGGTCCGGGGTGATGTGGTAGCCGAAGGTCAGGTCACCGCCGTTGGAGTTGCGGATGAACCCGAAGTAGTCGAGCGTCTGGCGGAAGTAGTTGAAGGAGAAGATCCACTGGGTGTCGAAGAAGTAGGGATCGAGGTAGCTGAACTGCACCAGGCTGCGCAGCGAGCTGATCTGCGCCGCCAGCGAAGCGGTCACGCCCCAGCCTAAGGCGTTGTTCTGGCTGACCTGCGCGGTCAGCAGGAACGACTCCACCGAGCTGACCCCCAGGCCGAGCTGGAAGGTACCGGTGGGCTTCTCCTTGACGACGACGCTGACCACCACCTGGTTGTCGGAGCTGCCGCGCTTGTGGGTGATGTCCACCGTCTCGAAGAAGCCGAGCGCAGTGACCCGCTGCCGGCTCTCGCGCAAGCCGGAGCCGCTGAACAGCTCACCTTCGTAGACGCGCAGCTCGCGGCGGATCACCTTGTCGCGGGTCTTGTGGTTGCCCGAGATCTCGATCTTCTCGATGAAGATCTTCTCGCCCTTCTGCACGTCGAAGATCAGGTCGACCAGCTTCTTGTCCGGATCGACCGCGGTCTGCGGGGTGATGTTGGCGTAGGCGTAGCCGGCGTCGTAGTAGAGCTCGGTGAAAGCGAGGATGTCGCGCTGCAGCTTGCTGCGGTTGAACAGCTCGCCGGGGTGCACCGACATCTTGGCGTGCAGCTCGGGCTTGGCCTTGATCAGGTCGCCCGAGAAGTCGACCTTCCCGATGGCGTACTGCTCGCCCTCGGTCAGCGGGATGGTGATGTAGATCAGCCGCTTGTCGGCCGACAGCGACACCTGCGGCTGCCCGACGCGCACGTGGATGAAGCCGCGGTCGTAGTAGACGCCCTGGATCATCGCCAGGTCGCGCTGGAAGACCTCCTCGCGGTAGGTCCCGGAGCTGGTGATGAACGAGAGGAAGCCGCCCTCCTCGGTCTGCATCGCTCCCTTGAGGTCCTCGTCCGGCACCTTCTTGTTGCCGACGAAGGTGATCCGCTTGATCTGGACCTTGGCGTGCTCGTTGACGTCGAGCCAGACGTTGACCTCGTTGCCCTCGAGCTTCTCGACGTTGGGGGTGACCTCGGCCAGGAAGTAGCCCTTCTCGACGTACTTGTCCTGGACCTTCTTGGCGTTGCGGCGCACCGCCGCCATGTCGAGGATCGAGAAGGCCTTGATGTCGACCGTGTCCTTCAGATCTTCGTCGGAGAGCTCTTTGTTTCCGCGGATCTTGATCTCGCGGATGGCCGGCTTCTCGACCACCCTGACCACCAGCACCGGCTTGGTCGGGTCGGTCTCGTCGAGGGCCAGCTGGACGTCGGAGAAGAAGCCCAGCCGCCAGACCGCGCGCAGCTCGTCGTTGGCCCGGCGGGGCTCGAAGACCATCCCGGCCTTGGTCTTGAGGGCGTTGCGGACTGCGTCGGCCTCGACCCGGCGGTTGCCCTCGACCCGCACCGCGGCGAGAGGCGCCTCGCCCTCGGGCCGCTGAGCGTCGGACGCGCCGGGCTCAGCCGGCTCGGCGGCAAATGCCGGGACGGCCAGAAGGAGGGCTGCGATGGCGGCGAGAAGTCGGGTCATACCCCTGGGGGTGGGAAAAGGTCGCAGCAGACTACGCAATCGCTTCCCGGCGCTGCAATCGAAATCGGCTCGATGTCGGGCTGCGGTTGCCCACCCGCCTGGCTGCCGGCCACCCGGCACTCAGCTGGCCGGGTGCTGGGCAGAGACCTCGAGGACGTGGCCGTCGACCAGGCGCAGCCGGCGCGGCATCGACTGGGCGAGCGCCTCGTTGTGCGTGACCACCACCGCGGCGATGCCGAGCTTCTGGTTCAGGTCGCGCAGCACCTGGTGGATGCCCTCGCCGGTGGAGGGGTCCAGGTTGCCAGTCGGCTCGTCGGCCAGCAGCAGCCGGGGCCGCAGCACGAGCGCCCGGGCGAGGGCCACCCGCTGCTGCTCGCCGCCCGACAGCTCGCCCGGCTTGTGGTCGGCGCGGTCCTTGAGGCCGACCGAGTCCAGCAGCTCGCGGGCGCGCCGGGCGGCCTCGGCGCGGTCCATGCGCTGGATGAGGGCCGGCATCATCACGTTCTCCTGCGCCGTGAACTCGGGCAGCAGGTAGTGGAACTGGAAGACGAAGCCGATGGTGCGGTTGCGGAAGCTGGCCAGCTCGGACTCGGTCAGGCTGGTGACGTCGCGGCCGTCGAAGCGGATGTTGCCGTCGGTGGGCGCGTCGAGGGTCCCCAGCACGTGCAGGAAGGTGGACTTGCCCACCCCCGAGGCGCCGGTGAGCGAGAGCATCTCGCCCTCGGCGATGGACAGGTCGACCCCGCGCAGCACGTCGATGCGCTTGCCGTCCATGAAGTAGGACTTGTGCAGCGACTTGATCTCGCAGAACGCCACGGACACCTCGCCCTTCGCAAAACCTACTCGTTGCGCAGCCCTTCGACCGGAGGAAGCCGGCTGGCGCGGGTCGCCGGGTAGATGGTGGCCAGGTACGACAGCAGCACCGCCAGGAAGGCCACCGCCGCGAACTGCAGCCCGTCGATCCGCACCGGCAGCTTGTCGATGTAGTAGACCTCGGCGTCCAGCCGGATGCCGACCACCTCGACGAACTTGCAGGCCCAGTAGCCCAGGATCAGCCCGACCACCGTGCCGATCAGGCCGATGATCAGCCCCTCGAGGACGAAGATCTTCATCACGCTGGTGTCGGTAGCGCCCATCGACTTGAGGATGGCGATCTCCTTGCTCTTCTCGAGGACCATCATGATCAGCGTGGAGACGATGTTGAAGCAGGCCACCAGCACGATGAACGCCAGAATCACCGCCATCACCAGCTTCTCCAGGCGCAGGGCGGAGAAGAGGTTCTTGTTCATCTCGCCCCAGTCCTTGGTGCGGTAGGGGTAGCCATCGACGGCGTTGAGGATGCTCTTGGTGATCTGGCGGGTGTTGTCGATGTCGTCGGTCTTGAGCTCGAGACCGGTGACCGACTCGCCCAGCCCGAAGAACTTCTGGGCCTCGGGGATGGCGATGTAGGCGAACTTGGCGTCGTACTCGTACATCCCGGAGAAGAAGATGCCCGCCACCTTGAACGGCCGGCTCTTGGGCATCGGGCCGGTGGGGCCGAGCTCGCCGCCCAGCGGGCTGACCACGTTGACCCGGTCGCCGACCATCACCTTGAGCGAGTGCGCCAGCTCCTTGCCCAGGACCACGCCCGGCATGTTGGCATTGGGGTCGGCGGGCGCGGCGCCCTTGGGCTTGAGGATGTCGTCCTCGGTGGGCGCCGCGGGGTCCTTGGACGCCGAGCCGGCGGGCGCGGCGCCGTGCAGGGTGCCGTCGAGAGCGCCGCCCTCCCCGGCTCCGGGCATGACCCTGGGGATCGACTCGGGATGAGTCAGCCAATCGAGCCGGCCTTCTTTCATGTTGGCCGGGAGGTTGGCGACCTGGGCCACCGTCTCCGGGTCGATGCCCTTCACCAGCGCCCCGCCGATGTTCTGGTCGGAGGAGATCATCACCTCGTTCAGGATGAAGGGCGTGACCCCGGTGACGCCGCGGACCTCGCGCACCTTCTGGGCGATCTCCGGCCACTCCTTGAACTCGGTGCCGTACTTGAGCACCACCGCGTGCGCGTTGGTGCCGATGATCTTGTTCTTGAGGTCGGCCTCGAAGCCGCTCATCACCGAGAGGACCACGGTCAACGCCAGCACGCCGACGGCGACCCCGCCCATCGAAATGGCGGTCATCAGCATAGTCGGCGAGCGCTTGGTGGCGCCCAAGCCGTATTCCAGGGCCCGCTTCTTCTCGATGAGGCGGATCAGCGGCAGGAGCGGCAGGAAGAGGGTGACCCTGAGGAACCGGATGAGCACCGACCGGGTGTTCTGGAGCCGCAGATGCCGCCGGGCGACATAGAGCTCGAACTCGAAGCTGGCTTCAACCTTTCCGCTACCGGCGAGCAGGTAGCCGAGGGTGGCGCCCAGGAAGCTGGTGAAGCCGATGACCACCGCCCCCAGCACGATCCCGCCGATGGGATTGCCGAGCAGATTGGCGAGATAGAAGAGATCGCCCATCGCCAGCCGCGCGGAGCCGAAGGGCTGCATCAGCAGCTGCGCCAGCGCGAAGGTCCCGCCGGCCCCGGCAATCAGCGCCGACAGCAGGGTCTCCCAGAAGCCGACCTTGCGGGCCTTGGCGGCGGTGAGAAGCCCGGCGCCAAGCGCCACCAGCAGCGCCAGCGTCGCCGAGATCACCAGCGAGCGCTCGGGCGACAGCTTCAGGTTCACCGACAGGACCGGCGTCAGAGCGACGACCAGCAGCCCGGCGAGGAAGTTGCCCGCCAACGTCCCGCCGAACAGCAGCCAGGAGAACGGCCGCACCGCCCGCGGCGTCTTGGGCTCCGGGCTCCCGCCCGCCAGCGCTACCGCCGGCGGCGGCTGAGGCATCGCCGAGGGGCTTTCGGTCTGCGGCTGCACGTCCACGGGCACCTCTTCCTTTGTGCTCTATCCCTTCCGGTCACTGCCAGGGCCCAACGTCCTCCCCTCCCTTACGGTCGGGGCTCGGAACGCCGGCGCTCCGACCTGGTCAGGTCGCCGGCCGCAGCAGCGGGAACAGGATCACGTCGCGGATCGACGCCGAGTCGGTGAGCAGCATCGCCAACCGGTCGATGCCGATCCCCTCGCCCGCCGTCGGCGGCATGCCGTGCTCCAGCGCCCGAACGAAGTCCTCGTCGTAGGGCATCGCCTCTGCATCGCCCTTGCGCGCCAGCTCCACCTGCCGCTCGAACCGCTGGCGCTGATCCACCGGGTCGTTCAGCTCGGAGAAGGCGTTGGCCATCTCCATCCCCACGCAGAACAGCTCGAAGCGGTCGGTCACCCGCGGGTCGCTGTCGCGGCGGCGCGCCAGCGGCGAGACCTCGATCGGGAAGTCGGTGACGAAGGTCGGCCGGTCCTTGGCCAGCTTGGGCTCGCCCACCGCCTCGAACGCCCGGGCGATCATCTCGCCGGGAGTCGCCAATCCGGCGGCGTGCTCGAGGATCGCCTGCAGCTCCTTGTCCTTCTCCTTGGAAGCCGCCGCCTCGAGCGCCGCCTTGAGCCCCTTGCCGGAGAGCGAGTCCTCGTAGGACAACCCCAGCTCCTGGGCGACCTGCCCGACCATCGACACCCGCGGGAAGGGCCCCTTGAGGCTCACCGTCTGGCCCTGGAACGAGATCTCGGTGGTGCCGCAGACCTCCTTGGCCAGGGTCTCGAGCAGCTCCTCGTTGAACTTCATCAGGTCTTCGTAGGTGGCGTAGGCCCAGTAGAACTCGATGGTGGTGAACTCGGGGTTGTGGCGCCGGTCGATGCCCTCGTTGCGCCAGATGCGGCCGATCTCGTAGACCCGCTCGATGCCGCCGACCACCAGCCGCTTGAGGTGCAGCTCGGTGGCGATTCGCATCTTGAGCTGCAGGTCGAGAGCGTTGTGGTGCGTCTCGAAGGGACGGGCCGCGGCGCCGCCGGCCTCCTCCGGCTTGTGCAGGGTCGGGGTCTCGACCTCGATGAAGCCCCGCTCGTCGAGCATCCGCTGGATGGTGCGGACGATCTTGTGGCGCTTGAGGAAGGTCTCCTTGACGCCCGGAGTGACGATCAGGTCCAGGTAGCGCTGGCGGCAGCGGGTCTCGATGTCCGAGAGCCCGTGCCACTTCTCCGGCAGCGGCCGCAGCGACTTGGTGAGGATCTGGAACTCCTTGGCGATGAGGGTCAGCTCGCCGGTCTTGGTGCGGGTGCAGGCGCCCTTGACCGCGATGATGTCGCCCAGGTCCACCGACTTGAACAGCTCGAAGGCCTGGTCGCCGAGCACGTCCTTCTTGACCCAGATCTGCAGGTCGCCGGCGCGGTCGCGCAGCTTGAGGAAGGCCGCCTTGCCGAAGGTCCGGTTGGCGAGCACCCGGCCGCCCAGCGCGTAGCTCCCGCTGGCCTTCTCCACCTCTTCCGCGGTCTTCAGCTCGCCCAGCGCCTGGATGACCTGCGCGGTGGTGTGCTCGACCTGGTGCCGGTTGCCGTAGGGGTTGACGCCCTGCTTGCGCAGCTCCTCGGCCTTGCGGAGGCGGTTGTCGAAGATCTCCTGCTCCTTGGAGCGTTCCTCGGCTTCGGTGCGGGTCGGCGCGTCGTTGAGTTCGGTAGCCATCGAAAGCTCGCTAAGTAGTTGGTTTCAAAGGGGCGCGTACGCTATCGGCCGGGTGGGCGAGCGTCAAGGACGGGCGGACGCGGCCATCGAGAGCGCAAAACAGCCGAGCGGGCGCCGGAATTTCAACGCCGCGCTAGAGACGGGTCCGGGCGCTCGGCCGGACGTCGAGGCTGCCAGCGCCGAGCATCAGCCCCACCTGCGCCACCGCGAACTTCTCGTCCGACAGCTGCTCGGGCCTGGCCGCGCATACCTGGGCGAGAGCGGTGCAGCCGACCTCGGCGAGCCCCGCACGACGACCCTCGGCCGGCGGCTCCGTTCCAAACGTTTGGAACGCACGTTGCCGGTCCTCCACGTTTCGTCGGCGGACGCAGTGGCCAGGCCGACAGCCGGGCCCAGCGCGCGCTCCACCGCCTCGACCTCATACGCGCCCTCGCTTGGCGAGCTCGCGAAGGGCCTTGCGATACCGCCGGATCACGCTCTCGGCAGCCTTCATCTTCTCCTCGAACTCGGGCTCGCCCGCAGTGATGCGAAAGCCTCCCTCGGGCGCCTCGGTCAGGCACACGGTGTCTCCCTCCTTCACGCGGAGACGGGCCAGCGCTTCCTTGGGCAGGACGAGCCCGACCGAGTTGCCGACCTTGCGGAGCTTGAGCGAGAAGACCATCGGCTCAAGGGTAGCTACGAACGGTTGCTGCGCTCAGCCTTCGAAGGGCCGCCCAGCATCACTCCCACCAGCGCCGCCACGAACTTCTCGTCCGACAGGTGCTCGGGCCTGGCAACTCCGAGCCGCTCCTGGACGTGGGTGCTGATGCCGGCAAAGAGCTTGAGCCGCGCGCCCATCGACAGCTCCTCGCGGCGCAGCACCGCCGAGATCAGCAGCTCCCGCTCCTGGACCGAGGTGCGCGAGAGCCGCTCGGCCACCTTCTTGTCGCCGCCCAGCAGCTTCAACGCCTCTGCCGGCGGCTGGAGCCCCGAGGGAATGGCGGTCCGCCGATCGCGAACCACCACCGTGCCGGCGGCGATGTCCCCAAATCGCTGGAAGCTGCGCGAGAGCAGCGCCAGCGCCCCGCCCACCAGATAGAGGAACGGAAGGTTGTCGAGCGGCCTCACGAGATTGCGCACCGCCGCCTGGTAGAAGCCGACGCGCACTCCGGAGATCTGAAGAGTGCGCAGGCCCAGGACCCGCTTTCCCAGCGTCCGGCCGGCGAAGCGGTACTCGGCGAAGACGAAGTAGCCCCAGGAGACCAGGAACCAGATCACGATCGCCAGCGCCGCGCCCAGCCCGGGCGCCACCGCCATTGCACTGAACGCGATCAGGCACAGCCCCGCGGCGCCGGCGGTCGACACCAGCACGTCCAGCAGCCAGGCCAGGGTGCGGCTCATCAAACCGGCGAGCGGGAACTCGAACTCGACCAACTCCGGGGTGCGGACGCGATGCACCGACTCCAGGCGGCGCTTGAGCGGCCTCATGGCGCCCCTCGCACGCCGTCCGACACGCGCCTGGGGAGGCCTGAAGAGCGGACGTCTGCTAGCTTGAGGGCGTGGAGCTCAACGACTTCATCGACCGTGGCCGGCCGCGCTGGGGGCGCCTGTCGCTGCTGCTGGACCGAATCGAGAGCCAGGGGCTCAAGACGCTCACCCTGGAGGAGGCGCGCGAGTTCGGCCGGCTCTACCGCGCCGCCTCGTCCGACCTGCTCTGGGCCCGCAGCCGCTCGGCCTCGGCGGAGCTGGTCGAGTACCTCAACGACCTGGTGGCCCGCGGCTACGCCCAGACCTATCCCGGCGACCGGCCCAAGCTCGGCGACGCCCTGAGCTTCTTCCTCACCGGCTTCCCCAGGCTGCTGCGCGCCCACTGGAAGGTCTTCGCCGCCAGCTACCTGATCTTCCTGGTCGGCATGGGCTTCGGCTACGCCGGGATGTGGCTCGACCCGGGCGCCGGCGTCTACCTGGTCCCCGAGCAGCACCAGCAGCTCGACCCCGACCAGCGAATCAAAGATGCGGGCGAGCACCGGGCCAGCGGCGAAGAGCAGAGCGTCTTCGCCAGCTTTCTCTTTACCCACAACATCCAGGTTGCCTTCTTCGCCTTCGCGCTCGGGCTGACCATGGGCCTGGGAACGGCGATCCTGCTGTTCCTCAATGGGCTGATGCTGGGCTCGCTGGCCTTCGTCTACCAATCCAAGGGGCACGCCACCTGGTTCTGGGCGTGGATCCTTCCCCACGGCGTTCCGGAGATCACCGCCATCTGCCTGGCTGGAGCGGCGGGACTGGTCCTGGGCGCCGCCCTGCTCGCGCCCGGAAGGCTCTCGCGCGCCGAGGCCCTGCGAGAGCGCGGACGGATCGCGGTCCGCCTGTGCCTGGGCACGCTGCCGATGTTCGTCTTCGCCGGGTTGATCGAGGGGACGCTCTCCCAGATTCACGAGCCGCAGATTCCCTCGGCGGTGAAGCTGATCTTCGCCGCGGTGGTGGCAGTGCTGCTGGCCGGCTGGCTGGCTCTCGCCGGACGCGATCCCAAGGTCAGAGCAGCCCATGTTGCTTGACCTCCAGGTAGCGGTTGACCGCGGCCAGCGATAGCTCGCACGGCGCGGCGTCGACCAGCCTCACGCCGTCCCGGGCGATCAGCGTGCGCAGCGCCTCGCGGTCATCGAGCACCTCCTGGGCGACCGCCTGCCGGTAGGCGTCGTCGACCTCGGCCGGCCGGGTCCGCAGCAGGTCCTCCAGCCCCTGGTCGCGCAGGGTCACGCACAGCGAGACGTGGCGGCGCGCCAACCGGTGCAGCGGGGCCACCATCGAGCGCGCCTGCTCCTCGTCGAGCAGGTCGGTGAAAACCACCACCAGCGAGCGCTTGCGCACCCGCGTCGCCAGCTCTCGGAACAGAGCCTGGTAATCCACGAAGGTCGCGCCCGCCCGTGCGGCGTAGAGCGCCTCGACGATGCGCCGGTACTGCGCCCGCCCGGCCTGCGGCGGCAGGAAGGCCCGCACTCCGTCGTCGAAGACCGCCAGCCCCACCCGGTCGCCGTTGCGGATGGCCACGAAGGCCAGGAACAGCGCCGCCTCCACCGCGTAGTCGAGCTTGGTCAGTCCGTCGACCCGCGCCGCCATCGAGCGGCCGGCGTCGAGGCAGAGCACCACGTTCTGGCTCTTCTCAGTCTCATGGACCCGGGTCACCGGCCGCTTGCGCCGGGCAGTGGCCTTCCAATCGACGTCGCGGATCGAGTCGCCCTGGACGTAGTCGCGCAGGCGGGCCAGCTCGCTGCCGCTGCCATCGCGCCTCAGCCGGCGAACGCCCAGGTGCGCCAGGTCGCGGTAGGCTGTCGCCAAGAGCAGCCGCTTGGCGCCTCGCAAGTCCGGATAGACCCTCACCTCTTCGGCGGCCGGCACCCGCGCCTCGACCGCGCACAGCCCCAGCGGTCCAAGGGCGCGCACGTGCAGGTCGCCCAGCTCGAAGCGCCCGCGCCGCTGCGGCATCGCGGCGTAGGTCACTGCGCTCACCTCGAAGGGCTCGAGCGACCGCTCGAAGGTCTCGCCGAGCGACTCGATGCCCTCGGGGACGTCGTCGCGCACCCGCAGCTTGAGGTGCCGATCGGAGAGGTTCTTCAGCCGGACCACGATCGGGTTTGCGATCCCGACGTTGAGCCGATCCTTGGGATGGCGCGCCAGCTCGACCCGGGTTCGCTTTGCCAGCCGGCGATCGAGCAGCGTCAACGCGACCAGCAGCAGATCGCAGACCACCACCAGCGCGCGCAGGCTCGGGACGGCGAAGGCCATGGCCAGCGGGAGGCTCCCGAAGAACGCCAACAACACCAGCCGCCGCGTCGGCACGAAGCCGGCGAAGCTGGGGTGCTGAGGCGGAGCCTTGGCCGAGCCGTTCCTCACCGCGGGACCTCGACCGTGCGCAGGATCTCGTCGAGGATCTCCTGGGCGCTGGCTCCGTCGATCTCAGCGTCGGGCGAGAGCACCAGCCGGTGGCGCAGCACCGGGGCGGCCAGCCGGCGCACGTCGTCGGGGGTGACGAAGGTCCGGCCATTGAGCAAGGCCAGCGACTTGGCCGCCAGCAGCAGGTGAACCGCGGCCCGCGGCCCAGCTCCCAGCCGAACCCGCGGCGACTCCCGCGTCGCCTCCACCAGCTTGCGCAGGTAGGTCCGCACCGGCGGCTCGACCGCCACCGCCGACAGCGAGGCCCGCACCGCCAGGAGCTGCTCGATGGTCACCGCCGGCCGGATCCCGCAGCGGTCGAGGTTCCCGGCGTCGAAGCCCTTGTCCACCATCTCCAGGATGGCGTCCTCCTCGCTGGGCGCCGGATAGCCGACCTCGATCTTGAGCAGGAACCGGTCGAGCTGGGCCTCGGGCAGCGGATAGGTGCCTTCCGACTCGATCGGGTTCTCGGTGGCGAAGACGGTGAAGATCGAGGGCAGCGGGTGGAGCGCGCCCTCCAGGCTGACCGAGCGCTCCTGCATCGCCTCCAGCAGCGCGGCCTGGGTCTTGGCCGGGGCGCGGTTGATCTCGTCGGCCAGCAGCAGGTCGGTGAAGACCGGCCCCTTGGCCAGGGCGAAGGCGCTCTGCTTGAGGTCGAAGACGCTGGTGCCGAGGATGTCGGCGGGCATCAGGTCGGGGGTGAACTGGATGCGCTTGAAGCGGGAGTCGATCGCCCGGGCCAGGGCGCGCACCATCAGCGTCTTGGCCACTCCCGGGACGCCCTCCAGGAGCACGTGGCCGCCGGCGATGATTCCCACCAGCACCAGCTCCAGGGTCTGCTCCTGGCCGACCACCGCCTTGCGCACTTCCTTGAGCACCGCCTCGCGGACCTGGGCGGCGCGCGCCACGCCGTCGCCGTCGGAAAGCGGCGCCGCGTTGAGGTTGGGGTCGGAGACTGGGTTCATCGTTGGCTCCTGGCGCCCGCAGCCGGGCGCGTGGGGGTCGCAGAGAGTTCGCGGGCCTTGGCGCACGAGCGCGCCAGCGCCAACAGCTGCTCGTCGCTGCCGGCCGACTCCGAGGCGTTCACCGCCGCGAACAGGGCACGGGCCAGAGGACCTCGGCCGCGTCGGTTGAGGGCGCTGCACACGTCGTTGGCGCTCGCCCGAGGCCCGGCCGCGGCCTGGCGGGCCAGCGCGCGAAGCAGGCCATCCCGGAGCAGCGTGGCGGCATGGCGGCGGTGGTTGCCGAGCCGGTAGATGCGGGCCATCGCCAGCAGGTAGTCGGCGGTGGCGGTGCGCTGATCGTCGCCGGGATCGACGGGATTGCCGAACCGCTTCATCGCCGCCGCCCACAGCCAGACCGCGGCGAGAAGCTGCACGACGACCCACTGCATGCCGTAGCGGGCCGCGAGCGCGCTGATCGATCTCTCGCCGGTGAAGCCGTGGTGGCGCTCGTCGAGCTGCACCTCCCCGCCCCCGCCGAGGCCGCGCAGCAGCGAGAGCCAGAGCTGCGCGTTGTCGGCCCGCCCCAGGGCGCGGTTGCTCGCCAGGTCGGGCGCACCGACGGCGACGATGCGCCCGCTGCCCAGGGTGAAGGTGATCGCCACCGCGGCATCGTCGGCGTGTGGGTCGGTGAGCAGCGGTGCAAACGGCTTCTCCCCGGAGCGCCGCAGGTAGGTCGCCACCTTGCCCTCGGCGACCTCAACTCCGCTGACCAGCGGCCCGGGCGTCCCCACCTCGAGCCGGCGCTCCTCGTCCCCTCCCGGACCCGCCAGCTCGACTCCGAGCTCCGACAGAAAGGGACGGGCCTTTCCGAAGATCTCCTCGAACAGCCCGCCGCGGTTCCCCTCCCCTCGCCCCACCACTACCAGCAGCCGGCCGCCCCTCTCGACAAAGCGCCGCAGCTCCTCGGCTTCCTCCTTCTCGACGGCCGTGACCTCCACCAGCGCCAGCGCGTCCCGGGGGTCGAGCTGGCGCAGGTCGAGGTGGCGCCGGCGCACCGGCAGCCCCGCTTCCGAGGCCAGCAGGAACAGGGCCCGCGTCCCGTCGGGAGCCGAGCGGTAGGTCGAACCCGGCTCGGCGAACTGCCCGCGCCGGGCCACGCTGGAGAGCAGCGAGCCGGTCGCGACGGCGAACAGCAGAGCGGCCAAGAGCAGCAGCGGGAAGCGGTCACGCACTGGCCGCCTCCGGAAGAACCGGGCCGAGCAGCGGCCTGACCAGCGCTCGCACCCGCCGGTAGGCCTCGGCATCGGCACCCTGCCGCCCGTACCAGGCGAAGTCGAAGCGCCGGGTCAGCTCGCGGAAGGGAGCCAATTCGCCATCGGCTCCGCGAAAGGCGCGGACGTAGTCCCAGTTGCTGCAGGTGGGCTGATAGTCGATGGCGCCGCGGCGGTGCAGCGCCGAGAGGACCGCCAGGTAGAGCGCGCGGGTCGCCTCGCGATAGTCCCCGCGCTGGGCCAGGAGCTCGGCCTGTTCCCACCAGCCCGCCGGAGGCCGGGCCAGGGCGTTGTCTGCTTCGTGCGACTCCTTGGCGGCTGGGCCCGCGGCAGCGGCCGCTCCAGGTTGCCTCGGCGCTCTCGACAGGAGCGCTCGCCCGGCCACGACCGCCCCCACGACCAGCGCCAGGCCGATCAGCACCCAGACCAGAGTTTCGAAGACGCCCGCCTGGAGCCCGGGCAGGCTGGCGGAGCCGGACGGCGCGGACGATTCGCGGCCTCCGAACAGCCAGCGCAGGAAGCGGACGAGCCAGTCCGGAGGCTTGGACGGCTGGGCCTCCTTCGCTTCCTTGGGTTGCTCGTCCGGCAGGCGCTCGAACTCTGGCCTGGAGAGGATCGCCCGCGCCATCGCCTGGGCATCCACGGCGGGCTGCGATGCGACCGGATTATCGAGCGCGCGCATCGCCTCGCGCAGCTCGGCCTTGGCCTCGTCGGCCCGGTCGTCGGCTGTCTGGGCTCGCAGCCTCGCGACCAGGTGCTGGAGGGCCAGGGCATCGGGGCCGCGCAGCTGGCCGGCGCGCTCCAGCCCCTTCTGCACCTCGGGGTCGCGGGAGAGGTTCAGCTCCTCCGCCAGCTGGCGCAGCTCGGCGGCGTCCTGGGCCGGACGGGCGCGGGCAGCGCCGGGGAGGACGACCACCAGCGCCAGCGCTGCGATGACCGCCGAGGCGCGCCTCCCCTCGCGCAGCCGCTCCAGCGACGCGGCGAGGTCGAGCCCCTCGCTGCGCACCCGGGAGTCGGCGAGCGCCACCACCGCCAGCGCCGCCTTCACCGGCTCGAGCAGCCAGAAGGTGCAGGCGACCAGGAACAGGTCGTAGAAGCCATTGCGCAGCGAGGCCAGCTGCTCGAGGAAGGCGACGTCCAGCGCGAGCAGCGCCCGGCCGAGGTAGAGCGCCAACGCCAATCCGCCGTGGAGGTTGGCGAGCACCACCAGGCACGCCAGCAGATGCAGCACCCGAAGCTGGAACACCGGCTCCCGCGACAGCCGCTGCCGGCAGACCTTCCAAGCGCTCCACGGCCCGGCCTCGCCGCGGGCAGCGACCAGGTGGACCGCGAGCAGAGGCGACAGCGCCCCCGAGAGCGAGAAGAGCGAGAGCGGCTGGGCGACCCAGTCGAGGAGCACCGTCATCCCGCTGGCGCTCATCAGCGTCGCCCCGCGCCCGAGCGCAGCCTTGAGCGCCGGCCACGGGCCCAGCTCCCGCTCCTCCAGCGCCGCCTCTCCGGCGAGGCCCGCGGCTCCGGCGAACAGCGCGCGCAGCAGCAGCGCCAGGGCAAACAGACCCGACCAGAGCAGGAGCGGCTTGCCGCGCATCGCCTGGAAGGCCAACAGCAGCCCTGCGCCCGCCGGCAGCGACGCCCCGACCAGCGCCAGCGCGGGCAGCGCCGTCTCGCCGCGCAGGCACAGGTGCAGCGCCGCATCGTAGAGCTCGGCCGGCCCGCGCGGCCGCAGATCGGCGGAGGCCGCGGCCATCAGGGAACCATCCAGGAGGCGACCAGCCTCGAAGCCCCGGTGAGCAGCGCGAAGACCAGCGCCAGGGTCAGGATCCGGCCGGCACTCCAATCAGAGCGATCGGCGACCTCGGAGGCGGCCCGGCTCATCTTGCCCAGGCAGCTGGCGCAGCGGTTGATGCCCTCGAACTGGGTGCTGCAGTCGGCGCAGATCACCTGCCGGCACTCGACGCAGATGCCGATCCCGGGCCTGGTGGGGTGGTAGTGGCAGTCGCCGCCGACCGGCAAGGGCATGGAGATCCTCGCGCTCGCGCGTTGCGGACTCTAGCACCGGCTCTGGTCAGAAGGCGTGCGAGGAAGCGTCGTTGCCGATCCGCAGGCGGGCCCGCCACTCGCGCCGCTGCAGGTCCCTGAGGCTCAGGATCTCGTCCAGGGCCACCAGGCTGTCCATGTCCAGCTCGCCCTTCCAAGAGACGCCGAACGACGGGTTGAGCATCCGGGCCCGCTCGCCGCTGGGAGAGAAGGTCCAGACCACCTGACCGTCGAGGTCGAGGGTGGTGCCGCGCTCGCGGATCTGCAGGTGCACCGAAACGCCGGTGCGCAGGGACTTGGGCAGCCCGGCGGACTCCACCTCCACGCCCATCCCGCCCAGGCTGATGTCGCGGATCAGGTACAGCGGCGAATTCGGCGCCTCCTCGGCCGCGCGCAGGTGGATCGGGATGCGCGGGTGCTTGCGCAGCTTCTCGTAGCGGTGCGCCGCCAGGATCCGGTAGATGATCTGGTCCAGCCCGCGCCGCTGACCGGGGTTGTAGGCGATCTGCAGCAGATACCCGGTCGACATCTCGCGCACCGACATCACCTCGCCGTTGACCTCCACCGGCTCGGGGACGCCCTCGGAGTAGAGCTCGAAGATGAAGCGGGTGCCGATCGGCACCGACTTGCGGCTCTCAATGATGACCGTGCCCTTGCTCACGCTGCGCGTGAACTCGGCCAGCAGGCTTTGCGGGCTCTGGTAGCTGATGCGAAAGCGGATCGCGCGATCGCCTGGCCCTGACGTCGTCACTGAGCTGCGCCCCCGGGGTTCAACGCCAAAATCGAAGCCTCCATCGGATGCCTCCAGGGTACACTGTGCGTGCGAGGCCTCAAATATGCCGATCGGCAGATGGGGGTCGTCGCCGACCCACTTCTTCGCTTCCCGTGAACATGCCCGCCTTCGCTGCCGAGGGATGTGACCGCCGGCACGCGCGCGGCTTGAAGTTGGGGGGCGTTTTCGCTCGAATGGCGGGCTCGCTGGCGGATCGGTCGGCGCGGGGCGGGGCGAAGAGGAAGCGAATGACCATTGGGAGTCTTGCCGCCGCAGCCCTGGCCGCCCTGTTGTCGATGCCGGGGAGTGGAGCTGCGCAGACCGGGCCAGGATCCGCCTCGGCGGGACCGGCGCAATCCTCCGCGATGCCGGCTGGTGCGAGCGCGGGACCAGCCCCGGCTCAGGCCGATCCTCCCGTCGCAATGCCGGCGCCTTCGACCGTCGAGCAGGCGGAGGTTCCCCACCACTCGCTGGGGATCGCCGCTGGCCAGAACACCATCTCTGGCCTGGGGCTGCACTACCAGTGGCGGCCGGGCCCGATCATCGCGCTCGCCGGCGGCCTGGGCGTCGGCGTCTCCGGCCTGCGCTGGGGCGCGCAGCTGCGCTACTTCCTGCTGCCCTCCGCCTCCAGCCCCTACCTCGGCATCGAGCTGCACGGGAACTCCGGACGCGTGGTCTCCTCGGCCCAGGCCCACGACGACCGCGGACGGGCGCTGGCGGGCAGCACCTTCGCCTACGTCACTCCTCACAGCGAGCTGGCCGGCGTCTCGATCGGCTACCAGTTCGTGCTCGGCCGGTACTTCGCCGCTCCCTCGGCCGGCTGGGCCTGGCTCATCTCCGGGCGCGACCCGCGAGTCTCGCCCGCGGTCCTGTCCGCTCCCGACATGCAGGAGGCCCTGGGCGATCGCGGCGGCCCGCAGCTCGGGCTGTCGATCGGGATCGTGCTCTAGCCGTCTCGCGCCCCCTCCGCCGCCGAGGAGACTCGCTCGGCGAGTATTCCAGTCGGTCGATTAGAACAGCGAGCCCCGCCACGCCACGCAGGCGCCGGCGGGGCTCGCAGTCATCGACAGCGCTACCGACTAGACCGCGTCGAGGAACTCGTCGTTGCAGTCGAACTCGGTCAGCTTCTTGACCAGCTTCTCCATCGCGTCCACCGGTTTCATCGCGAAGAGCATCTGGCGCAGCTTCTTGACCTTCTCGAATTCCTTGGGGGTCATCAGCTTCTCTTCCTTGCGCGTGCCCGAGGCCGGGATGTTGATGGCCGGGAAGATGCGGCGCTCGGCGAGCTGGCGGTCCAGGGTCACCTCCATGTTGCCGGTGCCCTTGAACTCCTCGAAGATCACCTCGTCCATGCGGCTGCCGGTGTCGATCAGCGCGGTGCCCAGGATGGTCAGCGAGCCGGCCTCCTCGGTCTTGCGGGCCGAGCCGAAGATCCGCTTGGGCCGCTCCAGCGCCCGGCTGTCGACGCCGCCGGTCAGGGTGCGGCCGCTCGACTCGACCTCCTTGTTGTAGGCGCGGGCCAGGCGGGTGATCGAGTCGAGCAGGATCACCACGTCCTTGCCCTGCTCCACCAGCCGGCGGGCGCGGTCGAGGGTCATCTCCGCCACCTGCAGGTGGTCGCTGGTCGGCCGGTCCGACGAGCTGGCGAACACCTCGCCCTTGATGTTGCGGCGCATGTCGGTGACTTCCTCAGGCCGCTCGTCCACCAGCAGCACCATCAGGTGGGCGTTGGGGTGGTTCTCGGTGATGGCCTGGGCGATCCGCTGCAGCATGATCGTCTTGCCGGCCTTGGGCGGGCTGACGATCAGCCCGCGCTGGCCGAAGCCGATCGGGGCGATCAGGTCGAGCACCCGGGTGACCATGTCGGTCTCGGTGTGCTCGAGCTGGATGCGCCGCAGCGGGTCGACCACCGTCAGGTCGGGGAACTGCGGGTAGCGCCCGGCGATGTCCGGGGCGACCCCGTCCACCGACTCGATGCGCTGCAGCTGGATGCGCGGCCCGCGCTGGTTGCCCACGCCCTGGATCATCTGCCCCGGGCGCAGCCGCAGCCGCTGGCACAGGCTGCGGGGAACCTCCGGGTCGTCGGAGGTGGCGAGCATGTTGCGCTTGAGCTGGCGCAGGTAGCCGAAGTTGCCCTTGCCGTCCCAGTCGAGGACGCCCTCGGCCGGCATCAGCTGGGGCTGCGGCGCCGGGCCGGTCTGCGGCATCCCCTCGGGAAGGGCCCCGCCCTCCATCGGCACCGCGCCGAGGTTGGGCTGGCCGCCCTGCATCTGCTGGCCGGGCTGTCCGGGCTGTCCGGGCTGGCCGC
>JBBIQS010000127.1:0-18800 GCA_037442205.1 Myxococcales bacterium | reverse complement strand
GCGGTCCACGGCCCGGCGCTGCTGCGGGTGGAGGCGCGGGCGCGCCTGGATCGCAGGGGCGCGCGCGAGGCGCTGGTGGTGGCGCGCGCCGCCTCGCTGCCGAACGAGGAGGTGGTGGTCCCTCTCGCGGAGAAGGCGGACGGACGGGCGGCGCTCCCCGACGGCGGAGCGACGACAGCGCCGGCGGTCGCGCTCATCGCCCTCGAGCACGACGTGCTCTACCGGGTTGAGATCCGCCCCAAGGCCGGCGAGGCGCTGGTGCGGCTCTTCGCTCGCGAGGCGCTCGACAGCCCGCCCAGCGAACCGCCGCCGCCGCTGGCCTTCCGCTCGCTGGGCGCGGCGCCGCGGCTGGCTCCGGCGACGCTAGAGCTCCCGGCGGCGCTGCACGTCGAGGAGGGACAGGTGGCGCCGGGCTACGACGAGCTGGGGTCGCTGACCGGCTCACTGCGGGTGCAGCACCGGACCACCAACGCCGTGGGCGTGACCGAGCAGACCAACAACGCGGTCTTCGCCGGGCTGGCCTACCGCCGGCTCCTCGAACCCTGGCACCTGACACTCAAGGGAGTCGCCGAGCACCGCCAGCGCTTCGTCGGGAGTAGCGCCGAGTGGCTGGGAGGCGAGGCCTTCTACATGCATCCGGAGTGGCGGGCCCTGCGAGCCCAGCTCACCCTCGACGGCTACACGCAGGTAGTGGACGGCCAGCGCGCCTTCAGCGGCCAGCTCGCCGGGATGCTCGAGCCGGTGATGACCCTCGTCCCCGGCCTGCACCTGGTCACCAAGCTCGGGGCCTGGAACGGCGCGTACTCACTCTCACACGTCGAGGTCTCGAAGCTGCTCGAGGTCGATCCCAACGTCTACAGCCGCTACGACGTCAGCCACCGGCGGGGGCTGTTCTGGGAGGAGGGGCTGGAGACCGAGCCGTTCACCAACGTGGTGCTCTACGCCAACGCCCGGCTCACCACCAACGCCTCCTTCAGCCCGCTCGACCAGGACCACCTCTCGACCACGGCGATTGCGCGGGCTCTCTTGGGGCGCACCTATGTCGAGGTCGCGGCGCGTGGCTCGGCGTTCTTCGTCGATGCCGATCGTCCCGATCCGGTTCTGTACAAGACCCTGTTCCTGAGCGCCTTCCACACCCTCTGGCTCGACGAGCGCCAGCACCTGGAGGTCGGGTTCTGGACCGCTTTCCACTTCGACGGCAACTTCCCCGAGGTGATGGTCCACCTCTCCTGGAACGGCTCGAATGGCCGGCGGTTCCTCGACCACACGCCGCTCGAGGGCGAGGACTTCTTCTTCCCGCAGCGCGGGCCTTCGGGCGAGCGCGGCCACCTGGAGGTCCTGGCGCCGTGAGGCCCGAGCAGATTCTCGAGCTGTTGCCGCCCTTCGAGCGCGCCACCCGCAGGCGGGCGGCCGAGGCGATCGCCGAGCGCCTGCGCTCTGGCGCCGGCCTGGCCGAAGCAGGCCGCGAGGCGCTGGCGCGGCGGCAGCGGCTGGTCTCCGAATCCGGAACCGCGGTCGAGCGCTGTCTTCGGGCCGGTCCCGCCGAGCGGATTGGGGCGCTGCGCGAGCTCTTCGCGGTCGCCGCCGGGAGGGAGCTGAGCCGGAAGGAGAGGCGGGATCTGGCGCGGGGCTCGTTGGGGCTCGACGCGCTCCAGGAGCGCTGCCAGCGGGAGTTGGCGCAGCTGGAGTCGCAGGCTCTCGTCGCCTTCCTCGCGGCCGATGCCGGGGCTGCCGATGCCATTCCGCCGGACCTCGCGCAGCTCGCCCTGGCGTTGACGCGGGATCGCTCCTGGCGGCTGGCCAAGGCTGCATTCGATGCCATGGCTCGGCGCGCCGCCAGAGGCGCACCCGTCCCCGGCGAGATCCTGGGGTGCGCCCGCGAGCTGGCGGGCGACTACAAGGCCGCGCCTTTCACTGCCGCGGCGGCGATGGCGTTGCTGGCCCGAGCGCAGGGAGCGCCGGCTGCGAAGATCATTGCCCAGCGGCTGTCCCCCGGAGATGGCGCTGACGACATCTTCGTTCGGGCGCGGGCAGTTCGAACCCTGGCCGAGGCGGATGCCGAGTCGGCGCGGCGCGAACTGCCGCCGCGGCGCGACGACCCCAGCGAACACGTGCGCATTGAGGTTGCCCGGCAGCTTGCGCGGCTGGAGCAGACCGAGGCGCTGATCCCGATGCTCGATCCGGAGCGCGAGCGCTCGCCCCGGGTGCGCGCCTGCGCCGCCATCGCCGTAGCCAGGTTGTCTGCGCCGGCGTTGCGGAAGGTCCTCGAGTCGGATCCCCACGAGACGCCTCGCCGGGCGGCGCTGGAGGAAGCCGAGGCCCTGGCGGCCGAAGATGCCGATCTGCGGGCCGCCATCGAGTCGCTGGCGACGGGCTCCCCGTGGCCGGAGCTGTCGCGGCTGGCAGCCGAGGCCTGCGAGCGGATTCACCACCGAGCTGATCCGCAGGCGGCCAAGGTCTTCGACGCGCTTCGCTCGGCCGCGCTCTCCATTCCCGAGGGCGGGCAGACCGCGCTGCGTCTGGAAGCGGCGCCAGAGGAGGTCGGTCGCGCGCTGGCGGTCCTCTCTACCGAGGATTTCGGGCTGCAGGCGCGCCGACGTCACCGTGGTTGGTCGATTGTGCGCGGCGATCGCTTCGGCCGTCAGGCCTGGCGCGTGCTGCACGAGATGACCCATCCCTCGCCGGACAAGCGCCAGTCCTACCCGCACACCGTCGGGCGGCTTGGATTCGGAGAGGTCCGGGCGCCGCCGAGCCTGATGGCCGAGGTCACCGCGACCAAGGTGCCGGGCGAGCGGGTGCTGGTGCCCAAGCTCGGGGACTGGGGTCGGCATCTGCCGACGGTGGACGACCTGCTTGCCCGTCCCCGCGGCGGCGAGCTTGCGATCTTCAGCGCTCACGGATTGACCCGGGTCTCCTTCCCGTCGGGCCTGCGCTGGCTGCGCACCCGCGCCGTGCTGACAGGGAGCTACGCCAAGCTGGCCCAGCTGCGTTGGCAATCACTGGTGGGGGCCGAGCTGCGCGATCGCCAGCGGTATCTGCGCGAGCTGGAGGCCCTGGGATTCAGCCTGCGCTTTGAGCCCTACCGCGCCGGGCCGGCGGAGGTGGTGGCGCTCTACCAGGGCGGCGGGGCAGCGCCGCAGACCTCGGCGATGGCCGGAGTGTTGCCAGCAGCCGAGGCGCTTCGGCAGTGGCTCGACCCCACCGCCAGCACGACCAATCATCTCGCTGCCGCCGGGCTGGCAGCGCTGGGACTCTTCTTCGTCCGCTTGCACGACGCGCGGCGGGAGATCGACCGCGCGCGCGAGTCCATTCCGCTGACCATCGCCGGCTGGGGCACCCGCGGCAAGAGCGGTACCGAGCGACTCAAGGCCGGCCTCTTCCAGGGCCTGGGGTGCGAGGTGCTAGTCAAGACCACCGGCTGCGAGGCGATGGTCATCCACGGGGTCCCGGATCAGCCGGCCAGCGAGGTCTTCATCTACCGGACCTACGACAAGGCGACCATCTGGGAGCAGCGCGACCTGCTGAAGATGGCCGAGCGGATGGAGGTCGACGTCTTCCTCTGGGAGTGCATGGCGCTCAATCCCAGCTACGTCGAGATCCTCGAGCGGCGCTGGATGCGCGACGACTTCTGCACCCTCACCAACACCTATCCCGACCACGAGAACATCCAGGGGCCGGCCGGCGTGGACATCCCGCGGGTGATGACGCGGTTCATCCCTCCGGGAAAGACGCTCTTCACCTCCGAGGAGCAGATGTTCCCCATCCTGCGCGACGCCGCCGCCGAGTGCGGGACGAAGATCGTCCAGGTCCGCTGGCGCGACCACGCGCTGCTGCCGCAGGACCTGCTGGAGCGCTTCCCCTACGACGAGCACCCCCGGAACATCGCCCTGGTGCTCAAGCTGGCCGAGGCGCTGGGCATCGATCAGGACCTGGCGCTCAAGGAGATGGCGGACTGGGTGGTGCCCGATCTTGGCGTCCTCAAGACCTATCCCGAGGCGCGCTGGCGCGGCCGGCGACTCACCTTCTCCAACGGAATGAGCGCCAACGAGCGCACCGGCTTCCTCAACAACTGGGTGCGCTGCGGCTTCGACAAGCACCAGCCGGACGACGTCGGCGAGTGGATCGTCACCGTCGTCAACAACCGCGCCGACCGAGTCAGCCGCTCGATGGTCTTCGCCGACATCGTCGTCGACGACGCCACCGCCCACGCCCAGGTGCTGATCGGAACCAACCTCGCCGGCCTCTCCGGCTTCATCCGCGATGGCCTCGATCGCGTGGTGAGCGAGCTCATCCTCTTCCATCCCGACGAGCAGTCGCTGCCGCGCGAGAAACTCGAGGAGCTGGCGACGGCCCGGGCGAGGCGCGCCTTCGCGCGCATCAAGCTCGGCGAGCTGGGCGCCCAGCGGCTGGCACTCGAGGCCGAGGCGATGGCCCGCGGGCTCGAGAAGGGCGCGCACCTGGAGGCAGAGGTCTTTACCGAGGCGCTCACTCTCGGCGAGCCCTCGCTCGAGGCGACCCGGGTCAAGGTCAAGGCCGCGCTCGAGTCGAAGCTTGCCGCCTTCGCCGACGCTCTCGGTGAGCAGGGAAGGGAAGCGGTCGCGCACCTGCTGGAGTGGACTGCCCGCCACGCCGCGCTGCTGGCACTCTTCTCCCGTCTGACCAAGGCCTGCGGCGAAGGCCCGGAGCAGCGGGCACAGCTCGAGCGCGAATTGCGGGAGCTGTACCGCGAGATCTTCCTGGCCACCATCGTCCCTCTCTGGGATTCGGGCCTGACCGGCGATCAGGTGGTGGACTCCATCGCTCGCGCCTGTCCGCCGGGCTTCAAGGTCCGGGTGATGGGCATCCAGAACATCAAGGGAACCGGGCTCGACTTCGCCTACCGCTGGGTCCACTTCGATCGGACGTCGCGACTTCTGAAGGAGCTGGCCCGCAGCAAGGGCGCCGACGCGGTGAGGGTGGCGCGCGCGCTGGCGAGCTCCGAGGGGCTGGGCGTGTTGGACCTGACCGCCGCCGAGCCCGCAATCGCCCAGGCTGTCGCGCGCGAGGAGGGGAGCTCGGCCGAAGCGCTGCGCTCGGCGCTCTCCCGCGTCCAGGAGCGCCGCAAGGAGCGGGAAGCAGCGCTCACCGGAGGCAAGGGCGCCGGCCGCCCGGCCTTCGTCGGACCGCTGGAGAAGCTGCTCGACGTCTGGGACGGCATCTGGCGACGCTGGCGCGCGGACCGGGTCCTCGATTCGCTGGTCGAGCAGCGGCTGTCGCACGAGTCCGCTGCCCGCCAGATGCGCGACCTGATGCAGCGCCAGAAGGGCGGCTGGCTGCTCAAGGGCTGATCAGCGGGTGGAGAAGCGCCTGGTCACCCACTGCAGCGCCGCCCGACCTCCCGGCGAGGCCGCTCGGCAGCGCAGGTATTCGTAGTCGTTGGGCACCGGCAGCTGGGCCGCCGCGGGCAGGGGATCGTCCCATTCGATGAGCGAGAGATCGTCGACGAACAGCCGCGCGGTCCCGGTGTCGGGTGGGTCGAGCGCAATCTCCACCGTGGCCAGGCCGTCGAGCGGCGAGAGGTAATCGGCGGCGAAGCAGCTCCACTCCTTGGTCGGCGCGGTCGGCGCCACCGCAACCCGGGCGATGGGCTGCACGTGCAGCGCGCGCGAAGGATAGAGGGCGATCGAGGCCTGGGCCTGCGCCTGGCCCTCGATGCGCCAGCAGCCGGAGAAGGTGTAGCGCTTGCCGGTGGCCAGCGACTGTAGGCCGGCGGCGCGGGTGGTGGCCGGCCCGAGATTTCCTGACTTGCGCACCAGCTCCATCGCCAGCCGCCCGCCGTGGACGCTCGCGTCGCTGGGGCCGACGTCGGGGGCGCGGAACAGCCAGCCGGCTCCCCAGCCCAGGCCGGGGCCGCCGGCCGTCTGATCTTCGAAGCCGCCGTTCCAGAGAAGCTCGCGGCCCAGCTCGAGCTGCAGGTCGCGCTCGGTCCCGGAGAACAGGCTCGCCCCGACCGAGGCCGCGTAGCCGTCGGGGTCCTCGGAGAGCAGGCGGACGATGTTGGTCGCTCCCTCGCTGCCGAGCGGGGCGAGATCCGACGTCTGGCGGTGGGGGCTCTCGACCACGCTGGCCGAGGCGGCATCCGGCGCCACCGCGCCGTGGCCTCGCTCCGGGAAGACCAGCGCGCCGCCCGCGAGCTGTGAGAGCGCCCCCAGCTTGCGGACGATACGCCGGGCGAGCTCGCCCGCGGCGAGCTGCGGCTGGTAATGGACCAGCTCGATCGGCCATACCCTCAGCTGCTCGATGCGCCGATGGCGGGCCATCGCCTCGAGTAGCACGCCGAAGCGCGCCTCGGGGCGATTGCCTCCGAAGACCAGCTGGCCCAGCCCGCCGGCCACGTACACCTCGCCGCTGCGCATCAGCGGCAGCATCGTCCGCGGCCCGTGGCCTACCACCAGCGAGGCGCCGGCGGCGGCGGCGGCATCGGCCAGCGGCTTGAGCTGGCTGGCGTCGGTGCTCCAGGTCTGCCCGGCGGCGATGTGCGCCACCGAGACGTCGCCCAGCCCGACCACTCGCTCGACCGCGGTGCGCACGCTGGTGGTGGTGGCCTCGATCACTCCGCCCTTGCCGGTGTCGGCGGCGAAGAGGGGAGCGAGGTCGTGCTTGGCCGGCGGAATGGCCCGCCCCACCAGCGCCGACACCCCGATCTGCCCGACCGCCAGCCCTAGCCGAAGCTGCAGCAGCGGAATCTTGGCCTCGGAGTCGTCGCGCCCGGCTCCGAAGCGCAGCTCCTCGGTACGGTCGAGCGCGCTCAGGGTCTGCCGCAGGCCGTCGTCCAGATAGTCGTAGGCGTGGTCGTTGGCCAGATTGAGCGCGTCCACCCGCGAGCTCAGCAGCGCCGCGGCGATTCCCGCCGGCGCCAGCGCCCGGTCGGACTTGGTGGGATGCGGGGTCGCGCCGTCACCGAGCGAAGTCGCCAGCGTCCCGGTGACCAGGTCGAAGCGCTCGAACACCGGCGCGATGGCCGCCAGCAACTTCGAGGCCCCGGCGGCGGGATCGGACTGCGAAACCAGCGCGTCGTCGGGGATGCCGTCGCGGTTGGGATCGTCGATGCCCTGATCGAAGGACAGATCTCCGGTGAAGAGAAGGTGGACGTCGGAGCCCTCGGCGGGCAACAGGCCCAGCTCGAATGAGCCCGCGCCATCCGCGGCCACCGAGGCGGCGAGCAGGCCGGGCTGGTAGCCGGCGAGCTCGGCGCCGATCAGGTAGCCGCCCTCGGGGATTGCGTCGAAGGAGGCTGCCCCGTCGGCGCCGGTGGTCGCGGTCTGGCCGGCGAGCGAGACCCGCGCACCGGACAGACCGCTGCCGTCAGCGGCGACCACCCGCACCCCCACGCTGCGCGCCTGGGGATGCGTCGCGACTGCCTGGTGCTGCCAGCCGTTGCAGGAAGAAGTGGCGAGGGCGAGCGCCGCCCACGCCCAGGCGGCTCTCATGGGCAGGTCCCGGTGCCTCCGCACTTGTTGCTCTTGTAGGTGCAGGTCGGGGTCAGCAGCGTGCTGGTCGGGGCGGCCGACTTGAAGGCGGCGTAGGCGGTGTCGGCGTCGGCGCAGCGGTTGAGGTCGGCGTAGCTGCGGACCTCGTACTCGTAGGCGTTGTCGAACCAGCCGCTGGTGGCGAAGCCCTGGATCACGTCCTGGAACTGCACCAGCGCCAGATCGATCTTGGCCTCCTTGTAGAGGGTGCGGCCCAGCCAGTAGTGGGTGCTGCCGGCGGCGGGGAGGGTGGAGTACTTCTGAACCGCGTCGAGGAAGGTGGCCTCGGCGCCGGCGTAGTCGGCCAGCTCGTACTGCGAGCGCCCGATGTAGCAGGCCATCCAGTCGAGCATGTTGCTGTTGGGGTAGTCGCGCTTGGCGGCCTGCAGCTGGGCCAGGGCCTGGGAGTACTGCTTCTGGATGAAGTAGCAGCGGCCGATCCAGTAGGCGGCGTTGTCGGCGAGCTTGCTCTGCGGCCAGGCGGTGATCAGGTGCTGCAGCTGGGCCTGGGCGCCGGCGTAGTCGGTCAGCTCGTAGTCGGTGCGGCCCAGCCAGTAGGTGGCCTCGTCGAGGTAGGCCGAGGTGGGGAAGTTGGTGAGCACCGCCTCGAGCTTGGTCTTGGCGTCGGCGAACAGCTTGGTCTCATAGTCGCAGCGCGCCAGGTAGATGTGGACCATGTCCTCCCACTTGCTGGCGGGATAGGTCGACAGCTGCTTCTGCAGCTCGGCGCGGGCGTTGGTGTAGTCGCCCATGTGGAAGTAGGTGCGGCCGATCCAGTACTGGGCCTCGGGGGCCACGCTGCCGCGCGGGAAGTCGGTGATGACCTTCTTGAAGTAGGTCAGCGCGTCGGCATAGCGCGACACCGGCATGTCGTAGTAGCTGCGGCCGATCCAGAAGGTGGCGTTGTCGCGGTAGCTGCTCTGCGTGTACTTGGTCAGCAACAACTGCAGATCGGTGATCGCCTGGTCGTACTGCTTGAGGAAGTGGTCGCAGCGGCCCAGCCAGTACTGCGCCCGGTCGCTGTCGGCGCTGTTGGGGAAGTTCTTGAAGAACGCCTGCAGCTCCTTCTGCGCGGTGTCCACGTTGCCCAGGAAGTAGTCAGCGACGGCGATGTAGACGTTGCACTGATCGGCGTAGCTGCTGGAGGGGTACTTGCTCAGCAGGTCGAGGAACTCGCCGCGGGCCTGGGTGTAGCGCTTGGCGTCGAAGTCCGACTTGGCCTGGGCGAAGAGCGCGGCGTCTCCGCTGAGGACGCCGCCGCCGTCGGCACCGCCATTGGGATCACCGACCGAGGTCGAGCCGCCGCAGCCGGCCAGCAGCGCGGCGAGGGTGAGGGCCAGTGCAAGTCGATTCATGTTCTTCCTCCGAGGCGGCGTGATTTGAAGACCAGCGCCCCGGCCACCGCGGCCAGGGGAAAGAGCGACAGGGGAGAGGAGGCCGAGCCGCAGCCGCAAGAGCGCGGTGCCGGCCAGTGCTCCTCGATCGACTGGGCGATGGCGTCGAAGCGCGCCGGATCCTCGCGGATCGACTGCGCGGTCTCGAAGTGCAGGAAGTGGCCGTCCCCCAGGGTGCGCCGCGACCAGCCACCCTGGACGTTGGTCTGGGCGCCCAGCGGGATGAAGTCGATCCCGTTGAACAGGGTGCAGCCGATTCCCAGCGCGCTGGCCCGGTCGCAGATGTTGCTGGCATCTGGCCCGGGGACCGCGGTCCCGGAGGAGAGCAGCAGCTCGGGATAGCCGGGGTGGTCGGCGGCGTTGAAGCCGTGGATCTGCAGCGCCACCGCCCCGCCGGTGCAGCTCTTCTCGTGCGCCACCTCGAATACCGAGAGCGAGGTGTGGGCCACGTCGCTGGCCCGGCCGGCGTCGGCGTAGCGGTGGGCCCCGGCCAGCAGGAACGCCGAGGGGCGCAGCCGCCTCACCGCCCGCGCCGCCATCATCTCGCTCTCCCGGTCGGCCAGCGGATGCGGGGCCTCGATCACCAGCCCGGGCCGCTCCGGCTGGCGGGCGAAGAAGAAGAATCCCCAGCCGCGGGAAAGAGGAGGCTTCTCGGAGATCCCCAGGTACTCGACCCCGCCGTCGGCCAGGGCGACGACCTCGAAACCGGGCAGCGACGCCAGCGCCGCCTCGGCCTTGGCCACGTCGAAGGCCGCCACCGCCGCCAGGGCCACTCCGAAGGTCTGGCGCTCGGCCGTGGTCGGGACCACGAAGCCGTTCGAGCCCTCGCCCGGCATGAAGACCCGCATCTCGCCGACGAAGTCCTCCAGCGACACGCTCAGCTGGCGCTCCGCCCGAGCGCTGCCGGCGGCGCAGATCGCCAGGGCGAACAGGGCGCAGGGGAGACTTCGCATGGCGGCTTAGATGCTCCTCGAGCACGGTCGGCGCGTCCCGCCGTCCGGTTTTGGGCAAGACCTCAACTGGCCGGCCGAGGCCACGGTCGAAGCCGGCGATCCCCAGATGGGTGGTTCGCGGGGCGGGGGAGCTGGAAGGAGGGAAAGATTGAATCTGCGGGGGTTTGGGCCTTTACTTACGGGCCGTCTTCCAATCCCCGCCGAAGGCCATGGCCGACGCCAAGCGCAAAGGCACCCTGACTTTTCTCCTCGCCGTGGCGGCGATGCTCGCCCTGTTGCCTCTGAGCTGGTGGCTGTTCCTGCGCACCCCCGACCCGCCGCCGCCACCGCCGCCTCCCCCCAAACAGGTGGTGGCCGAGGCCCCGCCGGACGCCGGTGTCCCGGCGCCGCCGGACCTGATGCTGGCCGAGGTCAGCGGCACCGTGGAGATCCGCAAGGGCAAGGGCCAGTTCCAGCCGGCGGCGGTGGGCGCCATCCTCGCCGCCGACGACGCCCTGCGGACCACCGACGGCCGGGTGCGGCTGACCGCCAAGGACGCCTACGAGGTCGAGGTCGAGCAAGGGACCTCGCTGGAGGTGGCCGAGCTCAACGCCAAGCTGGCCCGGCTGCGGCTGAACACCGGCATGGTGGTGGCCAAGGTCGAGGGCGGCGGCGAGCGGCGGATGGAGGTCAGCGCCGCCAACTCCGACGCGGTGGCCGCCAGCTCCGACGGCACCTTCGCCATCTCCAACAACGGCGCCGGCACGGTGGCGGTGGGCGCCCGCGCCGGCGAGGTCGAGTTCCAGGCGGCGGGCCAGGCAGTCCTGTTGCGCGCCGGCCAGCAGTCGATTGCCACCGGCGGCAAGGCCCCCTCGGCCCCCAGCGCCATCCCCGGCTCGCTCTTCCTCAAGGTCGACTGGCCGCAGGACCGCGAGATCAACCGCCGCAAGGTGGTGATCGCCGGCAAGGCCGCCCCCGGGTCGGTGCTGATGGTGGGCGGGCAGCCGGTGCGGGTGGAGAAGGACGGCCGGTTCAAGGCCGGGGTCAGCCTGCGCGAGGGCAAGAACCTGGTCGAGGCGATGTGTATCGACCTGGCAGGCCGCCGCTCGGAGACAAAGACCGAGATCAAGGTCGACACGACCGCGCCCGACTCGGACGTCGCCACCCAGAAGCTGTGGGAGAGGTGACTTCCTCGCCTGCCCGACAGGCGAAGCGCGCCCTTGCTGGGCCTGCGGGCCGCGTGTTAGGGGTTAACATCCTCACCCCAGCGCGCGGTTGACCGCTCAAACCCCATGAAATCACTCAGACTGCTCGCCCTGGCTCCGGTGCTGTTGCTCCCCTTCGGCGCCGCGGCCGAGCGCGACTGGTTTGCCAGCCTCTACACCAGCGACGGCGTCGAGCTGCGCAACGACGAGCGGGTCTTCGCCGTCTACGCCCTGCTCAACGCCATGGGCTACGACGAGGCCCCGGTGCTGCGCCGGCTGCCGGTGCTCTCCCGCGAGATGGACCCGGTGCGCCTCAAGCTGCGGTCGGCGCTCAAGGTCGATCCCGGGCTCGAGGGCCGGCTCAACGGCTTCTTCGATCAGCATCCCCAGGCCGCCGAGGCCTACGCCCGCTACGCGCTGTCGCTGGGCGGCAGCGGCGGCTTCGACCGCACCGGAATGAGCCCGGCCGACCTCAAGGGGCTCGAGAGCCTGCTCGCCGAGGGATACGGCCAGGGGAAGCTGGCCGAGCTCTTCGCCCTCTACCAGGACGAATACCGGGCCGCACTCAAGGGTTACCACGCTGCAGTGGATGGGCCCGTCGGAGCGGTCCGTCGCCTGCTCAGGGTGAAGGAGGACGAGCCTCCGCGGGTGGTGTTGGTGGTGAACCTGCTCGACGCTCGGGGAACCTCCTGGTCGGCGACCGTGGGAGAGGAACTCTACGTGGTGCTGGGACCCTCGCGCAGCCCGGACGTCTTCGCGGTGGCCCAGCAGTTGGCCCGGGCGAAGCTCGCCCCGCTGGTCGAGGGGGCGGCCTCGTCGATCAAGCCGCTGGCCGAGGTGGCCGCGGCGGCGGAGCTGAGCGGGCCGGCGGAGCTGGTGCTCGAGGCGCTCTCCCGGGCGGTGGCGGCGGCGGCGCTGCAGCTGCCGGAGGCCGAGCTCGAGGCGCGCTCGCGCGGGGCCTTCGCTCCGGTGCGCGAGCTGGCCAAGGCGGTCGATGGCTTCGGCAAGTCGGACAAGCCGCTGGACGCCCTGCTGGCGGAGGCGGTGGCGGTCCTCTCCAAGGACCAGCCCAAGGAAGGAGCGGGCCACAAGGCGCCCAAGGGCAAGTAGGAGCGAGGTCGGCAGTGCAATCGAACGCCTTTTGGAGCGGTAGGTAGCCCGTGGAACATCTCGTCACCGACATCTTGAGCGGGGCATCCGGCGGCGGAGCCTACGGGCTGGTGCTGCTGGTGCTGCTCCTGTGCGGGCTGGGCGTGCCGCTGCCCGAGGACGTGGCGCTGATCACCGGCGGCTGGCTGGTGTTCCGCGGCGCGGCCCGGCTCGACCTGATGGTCGTGGTGGCCTTCATCGGCATCCTGGGCGGCGACTCGATCGCCTTCTTCCTGGGACGGCGATTGGGCGAGCAGCTCGAGAAGCGGTGGCCGTTCCGGCTCTTCATCACGCCGTCGAAGCGGCACAAAGTCGAAGGGCTGTTCGCCAAGTACGGGCAGAAGATCGTGGTCGCGGCGCGCTTCATGCCTGGGGTGCGGGCGGTCACCTACTTCCTGGCCGGCGGCGCCGGCATGAAGTACCCGATGTTCATCCTCTTCGACGGGCTGGCGGCCCTGGTGTCGGCGCCGGTCTTCGTGCTGCTGGGCTGGCACTTCGGCGGCCGAATCGACTGGCTGATCGGCACGCTGCGCCACGGCCAGCGCAACGCCTTCCTGGTCATCGGGGCGATCGCGATCGCCTACCTGGCCATCCGCTGGATCCGCGGCCGGATGCAGGCGCGCGAGGAGCAGGCGGCGGAGGCTCTGCCGCCGCCGCACGCCCATCCGCTGGAGGCGGCCCGCGCCAAGCCCAAGCCGGTCGAAAAGGTCGCTGCCGAGCGTCGGGCGGAGGGGTAGGCCCGTAATCGATCGTCGAGAGGGCTTTTCAGGCGCTCGTTCTCGGAGCGCTCGCCCGGGTGTTCTGGGGCGGTTAGACTCCCGCTGTTCAAAAAAGACCGACCGGTTCGAGGCCCTTTCCAGTCGCCGGAGACGCCCATGCTGACCGAGGACCTTCGCACCGGCCTGACCTTCGACGACGTGCTGCTCCTGCCCGCCGAGAGCCACGTGCTGCCGCGCGACGTCGAGACCGCCACCTTGCTGACCCGCGGACTGGAGCTGCGCATCCCGCTGGTGTCGGCGGCGATGGACACCGTCACCGAGGCCCGCACCGCGATCAGCATGGCCCGCGAGGGCGGCCTGGGCTTCGTGCACAAGAACCTGCCTCCCGAGCGCCAGGCCCAGGAGGTGCTGAAGGTCAAGAAGCATGAGAGCGGGATGGTGGTCGATCCGGTCACCACCTCGCCCCAGGTTCCGCTGGCCGAGGCCATCGCCCTGATGAAGCGCCACGACATCAGCGGCATCCCGGTGGTCGAGAACGGCCGGCTGGTGGGGATCGTCACCCGCCGCGACGTGCGCTTCGAGCAGAACCTGTCGCAGAAGGTCGAGGCCGTGATGACCCGCAAGCTGGTCACCGCACGCGAGGGCGTCTCGCTCGAGGAGGCCAAGGACCTGCTCCACCGCCACCGGATCGAGAAGCTGCTGGTGGTCGATGGCGAGCAGCGGCTCAAGGGGCTGATCACCATCAAGGACATCGAGAAGACCGAGCGCTACCCGAACGCCGCCAAGGACAAGCTGGGGCGGCTGCTGTGCGGAGCGGCGGTCGGGGTCGGGCCGGACCGCGACGAGCGGGTGGACGCGCTGGTCAGGGCCGGGGTGGACGTGATCGCCGTCGACACCGCCCACGGCCACTCGCGGGGAGTGGTCGAGGCGGTCAAGGCGCTGCGCAAGCGGCTGCCGAATCTACAGCTGGTGGCCGGCAACGTCGCCACCGCCGAGGGCTGCAAGGCGCTGATCGACGCCGGCGTGGACGCGGTCAAGGTGGGGATCGGCCCGGGCTCGATCTGCACCACGCGCGTGGTGGCCGGGGTGGGAGTGCCGCAGCTGACCGCCATCAGCGACTGCGTCAAGGTGGCCCAGCCGGCGGGCGTGCCGGTGATCGCCGACGGCGGCATCAAGTACTCCGGCGACCTGGTCAAGGCGCTGGCCGCTGGGGCCAGCTCGGTGATGGTCGGCTCGCTGTTCGCCGGCACCGAGGAGGCGCCGGGCGAGACCATCCTCTTGCAGGGGCGCTCCTACAAGCAGTACCGGGGCATGGGCTCGGTGGGGGCCATGGCCGAGGGCAGCCGCGACCGCTACTTCCAGGACGACGTCGACGAGGCGCCCAAGCTGGTCCCCGAGGGCATCGAGGGGCGGGTCCCCTCCCGCGGCCCGCTGGCGATGAACGTCTTCCAGCTGATCGGCGGGCTGCGCTCGGGGATGGGCTACACCGGCTGCCGCACCGTCCGCGAGCTTTGGGAGAAGGCGCGCTTCGTGCGCATCACCTCCGCCGGCCTCACCGAGAGCCACGTCCACGACGTGGTGATCACCCAGGAAGCGCCCAACTACCGCGGCAGCTGAAAAAGCGAGGAGCCTGCCCGCCGCGAGGCGGACAGGCTCCGAGAGCTGCCCGAAGCAGCGGAGGGCTACTTGCCCTTGCCCTTGCCCGGCTTGGCGGTGGGGGTGGTCTTGGGCGCGCCGATCTTCTTCTCGGCGTTGTCGATCTTGCCGTTGAGCACGTCCTTGTCGTCCGGGTCGAGGGCGGCGATGGCGTTGCGCACCAGGGTGAAGTCCAGGCGGGCCACCTCCACCGTCTTGTTCCCCTGGATGTCGCGGATGACCAACATGTCGGTGATCTCGCGGACGTAGCGGTCGAGGTCGCTGCGCACGTCGGCGAAGATGGAGCGGCACTCGTCCTGGGCGGCCTTGATGGCCTCGCCGTCGGCGGTGTAGAGCAGGTCGGGATTCTTGGCCACCGCGTCGTCGATCTTGGTGGAGCGCTCCTTGGCGGCGGCGAAGATGTCGGTCAGCGCCACCAGCCGGTCGCCCTCGGCCTTGTCCTCGCCCTTGGCGTCGCGCCAGCGGGTCTGCAGGTCGTTGCAGCGCAGCGTGCCCACGTCGGCGGCGCCCTCGCTGCTGGTCTTGCCGCTGGTCTCCTCTTCGAGGCGTTCATCGCCCGAACGACCGTAGGCGGAGTGGACGCAGCCGTTGGCAATCAAGGCGGCGGAGGAGACGGCGGCCAGGGCGACAAGCGAGCGCATTCGGTGGCTCCCCAAGACGGCTCCCGCGAAGGGCCCGGGATGGGCCGGCGGCGGGTGCGTGGTGAAAGGTGAGCGCTTGGTTCCACTGAGGAAAACTCCCAAGCGTCAAGCGAGTTTGTAGCGATATCGAGAACCGCTTGTCAACCGCGCTTCGGGGCCGGTTTCGCGCCCGCGACCCCGCTGCTATAAGGCGGCCGGCGCCGGCTCCTTTCGCCGCCGCGCCTGCCCCGGAGGGCTCGAGAATGGACGGCCTGCACGCCGAGCGGATCCTCATCCTCGACTTCGGCAGCCAGTACACCCAGCTCATCGCCCGCCGGGTGCGCGAGCTGTCGGTGTACTGCGAGATCCATCCCTTCAACCTGGCGATCGACCGGATTCGCCAATTCGCGCCCAAGGGGATCATCCTCTCCGGCGGCCCGGCCTCGGTGGAGCATCAGAGCTCGCCGCGCTGCGCCCGCGAGGTCTTCGAGCTGGGGGTGCCGGTGCTGGGCATCTGCTACGGGCTGCAACTGCTGGCCAAGGAGCTGGGTGGGCGGGTGGCCAAGGCTCAGCACCGCGAGTATGGCGACGCCCGCATCACGGTGAGCGAGGCGCTGGGGCCGCTTGCCTCCTTCAAGAAGGGCGACCAGTTGCCGGTGTGGATGAGCCACGGCGACCGGGTCGAGGCGCTGCCCGCGGGATTCCGGGCGCTGGCCAGCACCGCCAGCTCGCCATTGGCGGTGGTGGCCGATCCGGTGCGGCGGATCTTCGGAATGCAGTTCCATCCCGAGGTGGTGCACACGCCGCCCGGCAAGCAGATGCTCCAGGCGTTCCTGTTCGAGGTGTGCGGGGTCAGCGGGAGCTGGAGCATGAAGGGCTTCGCCGCCGAGGCGGTGGAGCGGATCCGGGCGCAGGTGGGCGAGGGGCGGGTGCTGTGCGGGCTGTCGGGAGGCGTGGACAGCTCGGTGTGCGCGCTGCTGATCCACCGGGCCATCGGCGAGAGGCTGCAGTGCATCTTCGTCGACAACGGGCTGCTGCGAGAGGGCGAGGTCGAGCAGGTCGAGCGGATCTTCGCCGGGCGCTTCCACGTCCCGCTGATCACCGCCCGCGCCGCCGACCGGTTCCTGGCGAGGCTGGCCGGGGTCGAGGACCCCGAGCAGAAGCGCAAGCGGATCGGGCGGGAGTTCATCGCCGTCTTCGAGGAGGCGGCGGCCGAGGTCCAGGACGCGCGCTTCCTGGCGCAGGGGACGCTGTACCCGGACGTCATCGAGTCGGTGTCGTTCAAGGGGCCGTCGGCGACCATCAAGTCGCACCACAACGTCGGCGGGCTGCCGGAGGTGATGAAGCTGGCGCTGGTCGAGCCGCTGCGCGAGCTGTTCAAGGACGAGGTGCGGGCGCTGGGGCGGGAGCTGGGGCTGGAGGAGTCGCTGGTGAACCGGCAGCCGTTCCCCGGGCCGGGGCTGGCGATTCGCATCCTCGGGGACGTGACCGCCGAGCGGCTGGCGGTGCTGCGCAAGGCGGACGCGGTGATTCAGCAGGAGGTGCGGGCAGCGGGGCTGGAGGACAAGCTGTGGCAGGCCTTCGGGGTGCTGCTGCCGGTGCGCAGCGTCGGAGTGATGGGGGACGAGCGGACCTACGAGAATGCGCTGGCGCTGCGGGCGGTGGAGAGCCTGGACGGGATGACCGCCGATTGGGCGCGGCTGCCGCACGAGCTGCTGGCGCGGATTTCGTCGCGGATCACCAATGAAATCAGGGGGATCAACCGGGTGGTCTACGACATCTCCAGCAAGCCGCCGGCGACCATCGAGTGGGAGTAGAGCGAGGGGCGGCTTGAACCGTGACCGGAGGTCCCGTAGGGACCGGAGGGAGCGGCCGGCGCGATCGCCGGAGGCTGGCGCGGTGGCGGTGCAGCGACGCGCCCAGCCGGTCAGTCGAAGAGCAAGGTGAACGCGGCGCCGTTGGGGAGCGGAGAGACGGTGAGCGCGCTGGAGGTCTGCGAGGTGCCGCCCTTCGGCCGGTGGAAGAACCAAGGGATGGCGAAGCCGAAGGCGGCGCCGGCGGCGCTGCCGACCAGCACGTCGGTGAAGTAGTGCTTCTTGGCGGCGATGCGGCTGTAGGCCACGAAGGAGGCCAGTGGCACGCCGACGCCCCAGACCAGCGGCTCGTACTGGTAGCCGCGGATGTGGGCGATGGTGCCCGCGGAGATCGCCAGGGCGAAGGCCAGGTTGGAGTGGCCCGAGTAGAAGGAGAGGTTGTTGTCGGCCGGATCGGCGGTCTTGGCCTTGTCGGCCGGGGAGAGCTCGGAGACGAACGGCCGCTCGCGGCCGACGCTGTACTTGACCGCCTGGTTGAGCAGGGAGCTGACGGTGACCGCCTCGACCATCACCAGCGAGTTGACCCAGAAGTCGTCGAGGTGGCCGTCGTGGTTGGCGGCGATGGCCAGGGTGCCGGCGGTGACCAGCGGGGTGAGGACGAAGCCGGTGATGTTGCCGACGGTGGCGGCCAGCTTGATGTCCGGCCAGGCGAGGGCGGCGGTGACCGCGTCGTCGAGGCCGTTGTGCGAGCACCACAGGCAGCTGGCAGGGGCCATCTCGGCCTTGAGGGACTCGGTGAGGATCCACAGGCCGCCGGTGACCACCACCACCGCGCCGTCGATCTGCGGCGAGTAGGGCAGTTCCTGGTGTCCGGCGCTGCTCCCGGCCCACAGCGGGCTCGCGTCGGCGGGGGCCAGGTGGAGGTTGCGCGGCAGGTCGGGGGACTGTGCGCTGGCGGAGAAGGGCGCGGCGAGGAGGGCTGCGCAGAGCAGGGCGATCGATCGCATGGCCCCACGATAACCAAGAAAGCTCCGGGCTCAAGCAACGAAATGTCAGCTTGTGGGCGCACGGCACGGCGAGGAACCGGCGAGCGGCGCCTGTTGTACGATGGCGGCCCGCTGCGGGCCGAGTATCCAGAGCGAGAAGGGTGGGGCCATGGCGAACCTGGTGGTGGTCGGAGCGCAGTGGGGGGACGAGGGGAAGGGAAAGATCGTCGATGCCCTGACCGACCGGGCCGACGTGGTGGCGCGCTACCAGGGCGGAGCCAACGCCGGCCACACCGTGGTGGTGCAGGGCCAGAAGACGGTCCTGCACCTGCTCCCCTCGGGGATATTGCATCCGGGGAAGCTGTGCGCGATCGGCAACGGCGTGGTGCTCGACCCCGAGGTGCTGCTCAAGGAGATCGAGGCGGTCAAGGCGATCGGGCGCTTCGCGGACGAGGGCCAGCTGGCGATCAGCGAGGGCGCGCACCTGATCATGCCCTGGCACAAGGCGCTGGATGCCTTCCGCGAGAAGGCCAGCGGGGGCAAGGCCATCGGCACCACCGGGCGCGGAATCGGCCCGGCGTACGAGGACAAGGTGGCCCGGCGGGGAATCCGGGTGCGCGACCTGGTCAAGCGCAGCGCGCTGGCGCGGCGGGTGTCGGAGCGGCTGCCGGCCGCCGAGGAAGAGCTGCGGCGGCTGGGGAAGGCGATCGGTGAGGAGCCGCCCGAGATGCTCGCGGCGGCCATCACCGACCACTACCTGGAGCTCGGCGAGAAGCTCGCCCGCTACGTGGGCGACGTCTCGGTTGCCCTGGATCGG
>JBBIQS010000126.1:0-19304 GCA_037442205.1 Myxococcales bacterium | reverse complement strand
GGTGGCACCGGCCGGCTCGCCCAAGAGCCAGGCCGGGCAGGGGAAGGTGATCGTCAAGATCATGCCCTGGGCGTACGTGTGGGTGGACGGCGAGTCCTTCACCGGCAAGTCGGCCCAAGAAGCTGGACCGACGCTCACCCGGCGGCTGAGCAGCGGCAAGCACGTCCTCCACCTGCAGGACCCGGCCGAGCGCAAGCGGGATTTCGAAATCAACCTCAAGCCCGACCAAGTGCTCCGGATCGAAGGCACGTTCGACAAGCTGAGCATGCGCTGATCTCTTTGGTCCATTGCGACTGAGCGCGCGGCTGGCGCCGCCTTAGCCGGCGGGCGCTCGCGCACTCGCCTTCGGCCCGCCACCCACTCCCTCCGAAGACCTCGCCGATGCGCAGGCGCCCGCTTCGCCGCGGCTCGCGCCGATGTCGCGTGCGCATTGCGGGCACCCCGTGCACGCCTCCCCGGCATTGAAACGAGAGCCGCCTCACCGCTCCGCTTGACAAGTACATTGAATAGAAGGTATCTGGAATAAACTACTCAAGCGTCGATACCGAAGAGAGTCCATTCAATGGGTCGTCTCCTCGAAGCGTCAGAGCTGGCCGTCATCGAGGGGGAGAGCGCGGGCGGGCTGTCGGCGCGCGATATCGTCGAGATCTTCAAGCCGCTCGGTCAGCGTTTCTCCGAGGCCACCTTCCGCAAGTACATCCAGGCCGGTCTGCTGCCGCGCAGCCGCCGCGTCGGGCGCAAGGGCAAGCACCAGGGCAGCCAGGGGCTCTACCCGGTGGGGACCGTGCGGCGGATCAACCTGATCAAGAAGATGATGGGCGAGGGGATGACCCTCGAGGAGATCCGCCGCTCCTTCGTCTACTACCGCAACGACATCGAGGAGCTGGACCGGGTGCTCGACACCATCCTGTCGCGCCACCTGAAGGAACTCGACGTGCGCGGTCTGCCGGAGCCGCTGCGCAAGCGGCTGGAGCAGGCGGTGGGCGAGGCCCGCCGGGACGGCAAGCGTCTGGTCCGCCAGTTGGAGCGAATCGCCAGCCAGTTGGTGGCCGGCGCCCGCGGCCCCGGGGCTCAGCAGCACGAGCCGGGGCCGGCGGGGTAAGTGACCAGGAAGCCGGGGCGGGTCGGGGCCCGAAGAGCGGGCCGGGTGGGTAGGGGGTGAAGACGAACAACGGCCGGATCATCCGGCCCAACCGAAGATCGAGGAGAGGGGCATGAGCCAGCCCAAGCAGGACCTAGCCAACGAGCCCGAGCCGCTGAGCGCCGAGGCCGCCGACGCCGCCGAGGGCGGAGATGATGCCGGTCGCCAGGGAGTGCGCCGCTCGAAGACCATGTCGCGCAAGGAGATGGCGCGCGACCTGCGCCGCCGCCGGGCGATGGGGATGGTGGACGCCGAAGAAGAGGAGATGATGAAGAGCATTGAGCAGCTGCGCCCGCGCTTCCGGGCCGACTGCGTCAACAGCCCTCGCCCCTGCCTCTTCGTCAGCTGCAAGCACCACCTCTACCTCGACGTGAATCCGGAGACCGGGTCGATCAAGCTCAATTTCCCTGACAAGGAGATCTGGGAGCTGGAGTCGACCTGTGCCCTGGACGTGGCCGACAAGGGCGGGATCACCCTCGAGGAAGTGGGGGCGATCATGAACCTGACCCGGGAGCGCATCCGCCAGGTCGAGACCCGCGGTCTGCTCAAGCTGCGCGAGGCCGCCGACGGCGATCTGCCGCCGCCGGAAGACGAGGGGTAAGCCTGCCGGCGCCGCTCGCGAGGGCGGCGCCCGCGCTGGGGGCAGACTCCGAGACGGAGTGAGTTGGACCGGGCGATCGCTCGGGCGACGGCAAGTCGCCCTCGAGCTCGCCCGGCGCCGCTTCAGGGGGGCGTGACCGGCGGGCGGCGGTCCGGCCGAATTCCAGCTAGGCCGCGAGCGGCAGCTCCAGCCCTTCCATCCGCTCGCGCAGGGTGCGGCGGGCGTAGAAGAGCCGGGACATCACCGTCCCCACCGGGATCTCCAGCGCCTGGGCGATCTCCGCGTAGGAGAGCCCCTCCAGCTCGCGCAGGGAGAGGATGGCCTGATGCATCTCGCCCAGGCTCGACCAGGCCTCGCCCAGCCTCCTACCGTCTTCGCTCAGCGCTGCGCGCTCGTCCGGACGGTGGGCGTCATCGGGCAGGCTGCACAGCGCGCGATCCTCCAGGCCGACCTCGGGGATGCGCAGCCGGCCGCGGCGCAGGTCGAGCGCCACGTGGAGCGCCACCCGCGACAGCCAGGCCTTGAGCGGCGCCTCGCCGCGGTAGGTGGCGAGCCGGCGGTACAGCTTGAGGAAGCACTCCTGCGCCGCATCCCAGGCCAGGTCGGGGTCGCCCAATACCGACAGCGCGATGCCGTAGACGTCCCGCTGATAGCGGCGCACCAGGGCCTCGAACGCATGCCGCTCGGCCGAGGCCTCGCTGGCCAGCTTCAGGTCGGCGTCCAGTTGCTCGGCCGCCTGCTTGGCGCCCCTGGGAGAATCACCACAGCCGCCGCCGGCGCTGGGGAGCCGCTCCCCACCGGCCAAAACGGAGCGGAGGGCGGCGCCGCCGGCGGTCCGCCGCGCCGGGGTCGAAAAAGCCATGTCAATTCGGGCACCTGCGCGGGACTTCGCGCCGCGAGGGCTGCGGGGCTGCCGGGGAGGGGCGTCGAAATGGGCGTCGAGGGAGCGCATGGACAGCCCTTTGAGCAAGGGCTGTGCCCTGCCTCCTCTTCTAACTGGCGGCCTTGAGCAGCGCGTCGAGGATGGCGTCGATCAGCTGGGGATAGTCGGCGATGGCCGGGGTGGCGCCGACGTTGCTGGGAATGACCGCCAGCTTGGCTCCCGCCTTGTCGGCAACCGACTGGGCGATCGAGCGGTTATAGAAAGACTCGACCATCACCAGCTTCACACCCTCGGCCTTGGAGTGCTCGATCAGCTCCACCAGATGCTTGGGGTCGGGCGGGATGCCGGGCTTGTCCTCGACGTAGCCCACCTCGTCCAGGCCCAGCCAGCGCGCCAGATAGCCGAAGCTCTTGTGGTAGCTGACCACCTTCAGGCCCTTGAGGCTCTTGGCCTTCTCGCTCCAGGCAGGGGCGCGGGCCTTGAGTTGGGCGCCGAAGGCCTGGAGGTTGGCGTCGTAGCTGGCGGCGCCGGCGGGGTCGAGCTGCTTGAGCCGGTCGGCGATCTCCTTGGCGACCTTGAGAGCATTGACCGGGGTGATCCAGTAGTGAGGGTTGCCGCGGGGGTGGATGTCGCCCTGGGCGCGACTCACCGCGCCGGTGGGGACTTCCATGACGTCGATGGCGGTGCTGGCATCGAGGCTACCGCGCTGGCCGGGCTGGATGCGCTCGTTGCGGGAGTTGGTCACCAGCGGGGGCAGCCAACCGATCTCCAGGTCGAGCCCGGCGAAGACGAGGAGATCGGTCTGGGAGAGCACCACCAGCAGGTTGGGCTTGGCATCGACGAAGTGCGGGTCCTGGTAGCCGCGGGAGAGGGACTGCACCTCGACGCGGTCGCCGCCGACCGCGCGGGCGAGCGAGGCGAAGGTCTCGATGGAGGTGGCCACCTTGACCGGCGCGGCCTGGGCAGTGGAGGCGAGCAGCAGTGAAAGGAGAAGGGTCGTCTTCGGGGCCATGGGACCTCCTTGAATGACGGACGAGAGAAGGTGCGTCCTGATTCCGGGAGTTAGTAGGGGTGAGCGCCGTGGGCGCCGATCGAGTACTCGAGCAGCAGCATCAGCCCCTGCTCGGGCGCGGCAGCGGCAAGGCCGCGGAAGTACTGCAGCCGCACTCGGGAGAATTCGCTGGGAGCGATCTGGAACATGCCCGACAGCCGGGCGGCGCGGTGGATCAGCTCGCTCTCCGGCAGTCCGAGGAGATCGAAGCGGACGCCGGCCTGCCAGCGCCGGGCGATCTGGGCCACCAGCTGGGCGTAGGCTCCGCCGTCGAGCTGCGCCGGCACTGGCTCCAGGCTGGCGGCATCGGCGCTGGGGGCGATGTGGCGGTAGAAGTACTCGGCCTGCAGCGCCAGCCAGAAGTAGCCCTCGACGTCGTTGGGCCGCTTCCACTTCAGGTAGAGGTCTCCGCCGGCCATCCACGAGCGCGGCCCCTGCAACTCGGGCGGCGCGATGCCGGTCGAGTCGGGCACCGGCGCGTGGCCGAAGGCGAAGGTGCCGCCGAGCATCAGGGACAGCGACGAGCCCAGGTCGAAGAAGGTCTTGGCAGTCGCCACCGCCGAGGGGTTGTAGCGCGAGGCGCCGCCAAAGGTCAGCAGCTCAGCGTCGTGCGGCAGCGAGAAGACCTCGGCGGCCAGCCGCAGGAAGAAGGGCGTCGGAGCGAGCCAGGAGAGCTGGGCGCCGGGGCCGCGCAGGCCGTCGGGGCCGAGGTAGGCGGCATTGATCAGCGGCCGGAGGGAGAAGCTCTGCGTGTGCAGGTGCTGCTCGTTCTGCCGGCCCGCCGAGGAGCGGAACACGCCCGCCTTGAGCTGAAAGCCCCAGGGCAGCGAGGTGGTGGCGGCGTAGGCCTCCTCGACCTCGAGCCCCTGGAGGTTGGGGATGGTCAGAAATGCGTTGGCGATGAAGTAGGGATCGACGGTCGACTGAAAGCCGATCTCCAGCTCCTGCAGGGTCAGCCCCAGGGCACGGCCGGCTGCGCCCGCGGCGAGATCCGGGTCGTCGCCCGACAGGAAGATCGGCCGCTGGTTCCAGCCGCCGATGACGCCGTCCGAGATGACGCTGATGTCGGGGTTGAGCAGGCCGCTGCCCGCCGGGCCCGACGCTGACTTCGTCGCCGAGGGCGGCGAGGGATTGGCCAGCACCTGCTCGAGCTCGCGCGCCAGATCGTCGCCGCCGGAGGGCTGGGCGCCCTGCTCGGGCGGCTTGGCCGGCTCGGAATTCGGGCTGGAGGGGGTGGGATCGGTGGCGGCCAAAACAGCCAGGAGAATCAAGGGGTTCATGAGTGGTGGCCTCGCAGCAGGCGCAGGCCCGGGAGCCAGGCCAGCGCGCAGAGCGCGGCCATGGTTGGTCCGGTGGGCAGTGAGTAGACGAAGGAGAGGTAGAAGCCGAAGACCGCGGCCAGCAGGGAGATGGTCACCGCCAAGGCGATCACCACCCGCATCCGCTGGGCCCAGAGCAGCGCCGCCCCGGCCGGCAGCACCAGGAAGGCGAAGACCGGCAGCGTGCCGATGGCCCGCGTCGACACCGCCACCGCCACCCCCAGCGACAGGTGCAACAGCACGTCCAGGCGCGCCACCGGATAGCCCATGCTGCGGGCGCTCTCGTGATCGAAGGAGACGAAGAGGAAGTCCTTGAAGAGCACGGCGTGCAGCGCCAGCACCGCCGCTCCAGTAATGGCCAGCTCCACCAGGTGCTCCTCGCGCACCGCCACCGCGTTGCCGAACAGGAGCTCGCCGACCTCGTGGGCCTCCTGGACGATGCGCGGGCTGGCCAGCACCAGCACCACGCTGGCCGAGGCCGCCAGGTAGAAGAGCGCGACCACGCTCTCGGGGTTGACCCGCCTGGCCCGCGACGGCGAGCCGAGCAGCACCGATCCCAGGCAGGCCAGCACCAACGCGTAGACCACTGGCGAGGCGTAGAGCGGGACGCTCTCGCCGTGGGGATCGATTCCCAGGAAGCTGCCGACGTAGAAGGCCAGCGCCACGCCCAGGCCGCTGACCTGCGACAGCGCCGCCGAAACGAAGGCGATGCGCCGCAGCACCACGAAGATCCCCAGGTAGCCCAGCAGCACCGCCGCCAACGCCGAGGCCAGCAGCGGCTCGCGCAACAGCGAGAAGGCGTCGAAGAAGCTCATGGCGCCTCCTTTCCGTCGGAGGCGATCCAGACCAGCGCCCGGGCGCCCTCGCGCTTGATCTCCACCGTGCGTCCGTACAGCCGCGACAGGTTCTCTGAGGTCAGCAGCTCCTGCGCCGGGCCGATCTGCACCAGGTGGGCCGGCGAGTTGATCAGCGCCAGGGTGTGGGCAAAGCCCGCGGCGGCGCTGATCTGGTGGGTCACGAAGAGGACCGCGGTCTCCCGCTTGGCGGCCAGCTCGAGCACTAGGTGGAGAAGCGCATGCTCGGCCGCCGGGTCCATCTCGCTGGTGGGCTCGTCGAGGACCAGCAGCTCGGGCTCGGCCACCAGCGCCCGGGCCACCAGCGCCCGCTGCCGCTGGCCTCCCGACAGCGCGCGAAAGGGCTTCTTGTCCTGGCCCGCCAGCCCCACCGCCTGCAGCTGGGCCCGGACCGCCTCGTGGTCGGCGCTCCCGGGCCGGCGGGCGATGCCCAGGGCCGGATAGCGCCCCATCAGCACCACCTCGTGGGCCGACAACGGCCAGGCAGGATCGGCCCGGTGCGACTGCGGGACGTAGCCGACCCGCGGCCGCCGCCCCAGGGGGTGCAGCACCTTGCCGGACACGGGCGGCAGCAGCCCGAGGATGGTGCGCAGCAGGGTGCTCTTCCCCGAGCCGTTGGGGCCCAGCAGGCCCCACCGTTCCCCGGGGGAAATACTCAAGCTGATGGGCGGGAGCAGCGGCCGGTCATAGCCGATCTCCACGCGGTCAAGCGCGATGATCAAGGTCTTCTCCGCGAGCGTGAGGGTGTGTCAGATCGCTCGGGAGAAGGGAGGCGCGTTGCCGGAGTGAGAGGGGTCGAGTTGCGAAGGCAGATACGGCTCGGGGGCGGCGGGCACGGCCGGCGCCGCCGAGGGCGGGGGAGCCGGAGGCAGTGAAGCCACCGCTTCCTGCTCGACCACCGGAGCGCAGTGCAGGCAGCCGTCCGCCAGCGGGTCCGCCGCCTGCGAGCCCAGGTGCAGATGGTCGTGGACCGCGGCGGCGCCGAGGCCGACGACCAGCGACATCAGGCAGGCAAATGCGGCGAACCTACGCAGCATGGTCTCCGGGATAACTCAGGTGAACCGCGCTTTTCAAATCATTCTTGACGGCGGCGCGGCTTCTCGCCCTCGCCGCGGCGGCGCTGGCAAGCCTGGAACGCCCTGCTATAGTGCGGTCGCCCAACGCCTCTGGAGGTCTGCAATGTCGGTCAGGCATCTGTTTCTCGCTGCGTGCGCGCTTTCCTTCGCCGCCTGCAACGGGCCCAAGGACACCTGCGAGGGCAGCTACAACTCCTACTACTCCATGCTCAAAGGCCACGACTTCGAGGGCATCCACGAGATGCTCACCCCGGAGTTCCGCCAGAAGTACTCGCCGGTGGAGAAGTACGTGAAGTGGATGGATGGCTACTGGGGGCCGACCAAGGATTTCAGCCTGCGGGTTGGGCAGATCAACGAGTCGGGCAGCACCTGCCTGGCCAACGGCGAGCTGAACTACATCTACCGCAAGCGCGGCGAGAACCCGGTCGAGCACTCGGGAGAGTACTTCTCCTGGGTCTTCAAGAAGCAGCCGGACGGCAAGTGGTACATCGAGCAGCCTGGGCAGGAGAAGCTGTCGGGCTACTGAGCGCCTGAAAGGCGGCGGGGTTGCGCGTCCGCTTTCCATTGCGGCTGAAGATCGGCGCCTTCGCCGCCCTGCTGGTGGCGCTGGCCTGCGCCGCCCTGTGGTGGCTGGCCGCCTATCGCCCGGCGCTGGCGGAGCGGGCCCGGCGCGAGGAGCAGTACTCCCAGCTGGCGCTGATGCTCGGGGCCAGCGGCGCCCTCAACGCCCAGTCGCTGACCAATCCCGCCATGCATCCCGACCTGGCCTACGCCCTCCGGGCGCGCGCCGGCCAGGTCCTCGCCGACGGCTCGGTGGTCCACCGCGAGCGCTTCGAGCCGCTGATGCCCTCGCTGGCCGCCGATCCCGCCGCGGCCTACGCCGCGCTCTACCCGCTGCGCACCGGGGCGGTCGCCGGGCTGGTTGTCAAGCGGGTCACCCTGCGCAGCGAGCGGGGCGAGGAGGAGCTGCTGCTGGGCTTCTCCACCCGCGCGCTCGACGCCGAGCTGCGTCGGAAGCTGCTCGACAGCTTGCTGGTGCTGGCGGTGGCGCTGGCGGTGGCGGTGCTGGGCGCCGGGGTGCTCGGGGCCCAGGTCTCGCGGCCAGTGGGCAGGCTGGCGGCGGCCCTGGAGCAGGTGGGCCGGGGCAACCTCCAGCCGGTGGCGGTTTCGAGCTCGGACGAGGTGGGGCTGCTGGCGCGCTCCTTCAACGAGATGGTCCGCGCCCTCAAGGAGCGCGAGCGGCTGCGCGGCACCCTGGCCCGCTACGTCAGCGACGACGTGGCGGCGCGCATCCTGGCCGAGAAGTCGGACCTCGATCTGCCCGGCGAGCAGCGGCAGGTGACGGTGCTGTTCCTCGACATCCGCGGCTTCAGCGCCCTCTCCGAGCGGCTGACCCCTCGCGAGCTGGTGGCGATGCTCAACGAGTACTTCGCGGTGATCGTCGAGGTGATCTTCAAGCACCACGGCACCCTCAACAAGTTCATCGGCGACGCGGTGATGGCCATCTACGGGGCGCCGCAGAGCATCGACGAGCCGGAGATGCGGGCGGTGCGCACCGCGGTGGAGATCGCCCAGCAGCTGGCCACCCTGAGCCGCCAGCGCCAGGCCGAGGGTCGGCCGGTGTTCTCGGTGGGGATCGGCATCAATAGCGGCCAGGCCGTCGCCGGCAACATCGGCAGCGAGCGGCGGATGGAGTACACCGTCATCGGCGACGAGGTGAACCTGGCCCAGCGGTTGGAGGCCGGCGCCCGCGAAGGCGAGATCTTGATCTCCCAATCCACCTTCGACAAGGTGAAGGAGCGGGTCGACGCCCGGCCCCGCGAACCGATGACGGTCAAGGGCAAATCGATGCCGGTGCAGGTCTACGAAGTGGTGGGCCTGAGCGGCTGACGGAGGATGGATGAGGATCTGGGCTGCGCTCCTGGCCTGTGCGCTGGCGTCGGGCTGTGGCGACAAGCCGGCGCAGAAGGCCGACGACGAGCTGACCATCGTCGTCCAGGCCGACCGCACGCGGCTCGAGGGCGAGCAGGCCGCCCTGGCCGATCAGCGCAAGAACCTCGAGCAGGATCGGGTGCTCCTCCGCAAGCAGTTGGAGAAGCTGGGCGAGGGCGGCGCCGCCCCTACCGCCGAGCTGGAGCAGCTGCGCAAGAGCATGCTCTCCTACATGGAGCAGCAGGCCGACGTGGTCCAGAAGAGCCAGGCGGTGGTCAAGCAGAGCGACGAGCTGGTCCGCAAGATGCTCGGCACGCCCCAGGCTCCGGCGGCAACGGCCGCCAAGCCCGAGGCGGCGCCGGCGGCTGCCAACGCCGAGCTGGCGCGGCTCACCGGCCAGGTCGCCTCCCGGGAGAAGGAGATGGCCGGGCGGGAGAAGACCCTCGCCGAGCGCGAAAGGGAGCTGGCCGAGCGCGAGAAGGCGCTGGCGGCGCGCGAGGCGGGGCTGGCGGCGCGCGAGGCCGGCACCGCCAAGGGTCTCTCTCCCAAGGACAAGGGTCTTACCGCCAGCCGCCCAGCAGTCGAGCGCGCCTACAAGAGCCTGACTTCATCCATGGAGACCAAGGGCGTGCTGCTGGCCGATCTGCCGCCCGCCAAGCAGAAGCTCGTCCAGGATGCCGGGGCGGCCCGCGCCGGCGGCGACCTGGCCAAGGCGATCGACGCCATCGAGGCCGCCCAATCGGCGGTCGACCAGGTGGCCATCGACGGCGACTTCATCGCCGACAAGGTGAAGCGGGTCAACGCCGTGACTCAGAAGAAGGCGAGCGATCCCAAGAAGAAGGAGCAGGTCTCCAAGCTTTTGCCCGAGATCACCCGCGCCTACAGCGACGGCCGCTTCGTGGAGGCCAACCGGGCTCTCAATAACCTGTTGATGTTGCTGGAAAAATAGGGCTTCGGCCCGCCTCAGCGGAGGCAGCTTGTCGAAGACACATCCGGTCGAGGAACCACGCCTTGGCAGTTGGCGGATCAAGCGCTCGCTGGCTTATCTGATGTACGCGGCGCTGGCGCTGGCGGCGGCCACCGCGCTGTTCGGCACCGCCCGGGCCGACCTGGTGCCGCCGGCCCTGCGCGCCTGGGCCCCGCTGGTCTTCGGGCTGTTCCTGGTGCTCTTCGCCGGCTACCGCTTCGCCCTGGTGCGCGCCGGGCGCTACCCGGCCGGCAAGGCCTTCTATCAGGTGGGCGCGGGGGTGCTCTTCCTGACTCTGCTCGCCCCGGGGGCGGCCCGCGAGTTCGGCGCCCAGCGCCGCGGGCTGGAGTCGCTGATGGCCGACGGCGACGCCCAGGTGCGCGCCCTGGCCTGCGAGGTCGCTCGCTATCGAGCTGACGGGCGCCGCTATGCCTCGGGCCTGGTCGAGCGGCTCGACGACCCGTCGCCAGCGGTGAGGGAGCAGGCGCTGGCCTCGCTCAAGGCCCTGGCCGGCCCGGAGACCCCCGCCGAAGCCGAGGGGGCGGCCCTACGGTGGAAGGACTGGGCTTCCCGCCAGCCGGCGCCCTGATGCCTGCCTCCTCCTCATAGGCCAGGAAAGTCCTGCTTTTGCGCCTTTACCGCCTCGGCGGCCGCGTGCTAGTTTTCGCGCGCGATGACGCTCCGATTCATCCCTCAGGCCACTCTCGACGGCTGGGTTGAGCAAGGTCGGGTCGACCCGTTGGCCGACAAGATCGTCGACCTGCAGTCGCAGGCCGAGTACCCGGTGCGCGAGGCAGTGCGCTTCGTCAAGGTGGAGTCCGGGGTCGACGAAGTCGGCTGGATGAACAAGGTCAAGGCGCTGGCCGACATCAAGGCCCAGGGCGGGGAGCACTGCCAGACCGCGGTGATCCTGGGCGACACCGTCTACGAAGTGGTCGCCGGGTGGATCGCCGAGGACCGCGAGGCTCCGGCCGCGGCGGCCAAGCCGGCCACCAAGAAGTTCGAGGGCAAGAACCAGGAAGCAGATCTGCTGGCCAAGCTGTTGCTCGACAAGCTGTCGTGACCGCCACCTCCGAGAAGGCCCCTCGAGGGCTTGCGGCGCTTCGCCGAGGCGTCCGATGACCCACCTGCTCTCGTTCGCCTCGCACTTCTACCTCTTCGCGGCGATCCTCTACGTCATCTACTTGGTCAAGAGCCACCCGCGCATCGCGCAGGTCGGGCGGCTGTCGCTGGCGGTGGGCTTCACGCTGCAGACGGTGCTGATCGTCCGCAGCTTCCTCGGCTACGGCTACACGCCCATCTCCAACCTGGCCGAGGGGCTGTCGTTCCTGGGCTGGCTCCTGGTGGGCGGCTTCCTGATCGTCGAGCGCTTCTACCACCTGCCGATCATCGGGACCTTCATCACGCCGCTGGTGGTGGGGGTGCTGTTGCCGGCGGTGCTGCTGCGCGACGAGCAGGGGCACGTCGCCAACGCGATCAAGATCCCCGGGATGCCGGTGCACATCTTCATCGCCTTCGCCGGCATCGCCGCCTTCGCCCTGGCCACTGGGGTGTCGGTGGCCTACCTGCTGATGGAGCGGCAGGTGAAGGGCAAGAAGTTCGGGGTGCTCTTCTCGCGGCTGCCGTCGCTGGAGGTCCTGGACGAGCTGAGCGACAAGCTGATGCGCTGGGGTTTCGTGGCGCTGTCGATCACCATGATCAGCGGGTCGATCTTCGCCCACCGCGCCTGGGGAGACTACTGGCGCTGGGATCCCAAACTGACCTTGTCGCTGGTGGGGTGGCTGGTTTATGCGGCGCTGGTGCACGCGCGCCTGTTCGCCGGCTGGCGGGGCCGGCGGGCGGCATTTCTGACGATGGTGGGGTTCGTCATCCTCTTCGGCTCATTCGTCGGGCTGCGGCTGTTCCCGACCGGGCTCCACGGCGGAGACTTCCAGTAACCCATGGTCGCTCCCACCAATCCGCGCGTCTATTCGCTGGTCGGCCTGTCGCACAAGACCGCGCCGGTCGAGGTGCGCGAGCGGCTGGCGGTCGCCTCCGGCGAGCTGCCGCAGCTGCTCAGCCAGCTCAAGGCCCAGGACGGGGTGGAGGAGGCGATGCTGGTCTCCACCTGCAACCGGGTCGAGGCCTACGTCTACGGCGGGGCGGAGGGAGCTGAGTCGGTCAAGCGCTGCCTGGCGCAGCGCGGAGGCCCGGGCGCCGAGAATTCGCTCTACACCCGCAGCGGCGGCGAGGCGCTCACCCACCTGTTCCGGGTCTGCTGCAGCCTGGACTCGATGATCCTGGGGGAGCCGCAGATCCTGGGGCAGGTCAAGGACTCCTTCGCCGGGGCCCAGGAGGCGGCGTCGATCGCCGGGGCCATGACCCAGGCGGCGCAGGCGGCCTTCGCCACCGCCAAGCGGGTGCGCACCGAGACCTCGATCGGCTCGTCGCCGGTGTCGATGGCCTCGGCGGCGGTGGAGCTGGCGCGCAAGATCTTTGGCGGGCTCGACGGGCGCACGGTGCTGCTGGTGGGCGCCGGCGCGATGAGCGAGCTGTGCGCCAAGCATCTGTCCGAGGGGACTTCGCGGATCCTGGTGGTCAACCGCACCCTGGAGCGCGCCCAGAACCTGGCGCTCGAGGTCGGGGGCATCGCCCACCCCTGGGAGAAGCTGACCGACCTGCTGGCCGAGGCCGACATCGTGGTCAGCTCGACCGCCGCCCAGCGGCCGGTGCTGACGGTGTCGATGATCCACTCGGTGCTCAAGCAGCGCCATTACCGCCCGCTGTTCCTGGTGGATCTGGCGGTGCCCCGCGACATCGAGCCCGGGGTGGACAAGCTGGAGAACGTCTACGCCTACGACGTCGACGACCTGCAGCACGTGGTCGACCAGGGGCGCTCGGCGCGCGAGCAGGAGGCCAAGCGGGCCGAGGCGATCGTCGCCGAGGAGGTCGAGCGCTTCCTCAGGGCGCGGCAGGTGCGCGACGCGGTGCCGGTGCTGGCGCTGCTGCGCAACCGCGCCGAGGAGATCGCCCGCCTCGAGGTGGAGAAGACGCTGTCGCTGTTCGGTGAGGAGGAGCTGACGCCCAAGCAGCGCAAGTCGATCGAGGCGATGGGCAAGGCCATCGTCAACAAGCTGCTGCACTTCCCCACGGTGAAGCTGCGCGACGCGGGCAAGGCCGGCGCCGAACAGGCGGCCCAGGTGGCCGGAGTGGTCGCCGAGCTGTTCGACCTCCACGAGTCCGACAAACCCAATCCCCCGGCCGCCGCCAAGCCCAACGGCGCTGCCAAGGCGGGCGAGCCCGAGCGACGGCCCGCCCCAGAGCCGGCAGCGGCCGCGGCGGGGCGCAACGAGCTGGAGCCTTCATGAAGATCAAGATCGGCACTCGCCGCAGCCCGCTGGCGCTGTGGCAGGCGCGGCACATCAGCGCCCGGCTCAGGGAGCGCGAGACCGGGCTGGAAGTCGAGCTGGTGGAGATCGTCACCAAGGGCGACAAGATCCTCGACTCGCCGCTGGCCAAGGTCGGCGGCAAGGGCCTGTTCGTCAAGGAGCTAGAGGAGCAGCTGCTCAGCGGCGCGGTGGACCTGGCGGTGCATTCGCTCAAGGACATGCCGGCCGTGCTGCCGCAGGGCCTGACGCTGGCCTCGGTGCCGGTGCGCGAAGACCCGCGCGACGCCTTCGTCTCCAAGAAGTTCAAGAAGCTCGCGGACTTGCCCAAGGGGGCAAAGGTCGGGACCAGCTCGCTGCGGCGGGCCTGCCAGCTGATGGCCAGGCGCCCTGACCTGCAGGTGGTCTCGATTCGCGGCAACGTGCAGACCCGGCTGCGCAAGATCGACGAGGAGCTGGACGCAGGGGTGCTGGCGGCGGCGGGGCTCAAGCGGCTGGAGATGGCCGAGCGGATCACCGAGCTGCTCGAGCCGGAGACGATGCTGCCGGCGGTGGGGCAGGGAGCGCTGGCGATCGAGACCCGCGAGGGCGACCAGGAGACCCGCCGGAGGGTGTTCGCGCTCGAGGATCGTGACACGCGCATCGCGGTGGCCGCCGAGCGCGCCTTCCTGGCGCGGCTGGGAGGCGGCTGCCAGGTGCCGATCGCCGCCCACGCCCGCATTCGCGGCAACGACATCGACTTCCGCGGGCTGGTCGGGCATCCCAACGGCTCGCGCACCGTGACCGCCGAGCGAAAGACGGGCTTCGGTAGCATCGCCGACGTCGAGGCGCTGGGCGTGGCTTGCGCCGACGAGGTAATGGAGCGCGGCGCCAAGGCCATCCTGGCCGAGGTGGTGGGACCACTGGGCGCCGCGGAGAGCTGATGGCGGGCCGGGTCTACCTGGTAGGGGCGGGGCCGGGGAACCCAGGGCTGATCACCGTGCGCGGCATGCAGTTGCTGGCGCGGGCCCAGGTGCTGGTCTTCGATTCTCCCTGCGATTCGCGGCTGCTGGAGGCGGTTCCGCCGTCGGCGGAGCGGATCGCGGTCGGGCGCTGGCCGGCGGGTGCCGAGCGCCCCTCCTTGGCGCAGGGGGAGATCCAGCGAATCCTGGTGGACCGGGCGCGCGCCGGGAAGTGCGTGGTGCGCCTCAAGAGCGGCGACCCGTCGATCTTCGCCCGCGGCGCAGAGGAGTGCGCGGCGCTGAACGAGGCCGGCATCGACTACGAGGTGGTTCCGGGAGTGACCGCGGCGCTGGGGGCAGCGGCATTCGCCGGGATTCCGATCAGTGAGAAAGGAATCGCCTCGACGGTGGTGCTGGCGATTGCGCAGCAGGGCGCCCGCTCTTCCGATTTTGGGCTCGACCTCTCGTCCTTGGCGAGCGCGCCGGGGACCCTGGCCATCTACCTGGATCCCAAGGACATCCCGGCGCTGGCCGCGGAGCTGATCAAGCGCGGGCGCGCTCCCTCGACCCCGGCGGCGGTGGTCGCCGCGGCGACGCTGGCGGCGCAGCAGGTGGTCGAAGCACCGCTGAACGAGATCGGGCAGCGGGCTCAGACTCTCTCGGCGCCGACCCTCCTCTTCCTTGGCGAAGCTGTCGGGCAGCGGGGTCGGTTCGACTGGCTGGTCAGGCGGCCGCTGCACGGCCGCACCATCGTGCTGACCCGGGCCAAGGGGCAGTCGGCGGAACTGGTGGCCGAGCTCGAGGAGCAGGGGGCGGAGGTGCTCGAGCTGCCCTGCCTCGAGATCGCTCCGCCCGAAAGCTGGGAGGCGCTGGACCGCGCCATCGCCTCACTCGACCAATTCGATTGGGTCGTGCTCTCGAGCGCCAACGGCGTCGAGAGCCTGCTGGCCCGGCTGGAGGCGGCGGGGAAGGACGCGCGGGCGCTGGCAACGGCAAAAATCGCGGTCGTGGGCGAGGCCACCGCCGAGGCGCTCCGCAAGGCGCACCTGCGGGCCGACCTGGTGCCCGGAGAATTCAACTCCGAGGGGCTGCTGGCCGAGCTCGCTCGGCGCGGGGTTTCGGGGAAGCGCTTCCTGATCGTCCGGGCGGTTGAGGGCCGGGAGCTGCTGCCCGCCGAGTTGGCGAAGCTGGGAGCGCACGTCGAGCTGGTGGCCGCCTATCGAAGCATTCGGCCGGCGGCGGACGTCTCGGCGGTCAGGGAGCGGGCGAGGCAGGGGAGGCTGTCGAGCGTGGTCTTCGCCAGTCCGTCGGCGGTCCGCAACTTCGTCGAGCACTTCGACCCGCGCGAGGCGCTGGAGATCCTCAAGGCGACTCGGATCGCGGTGATCGGGCCGACCTCGGCGCGGGCGGTGGAGTCCCTGGGCCTGGCGGTGGCGATTCTGCCAGAGCAAGCGACTATGGAATCGCTGGCCCGCGCGCTCATCGATCGGCTCGGCGCCGCCGGCTAGCCGTGGCCCGGCAAGGTTTCTCTTGACCCCCCAGACTGCAGGCTGACAGACTTCGCGCGCCCAATGTCCCGAAAAATCTCCATTCTTCTGGCCCTCGTGGCCCTGGCCTCCTGCGCCGAGCAGGCCCCGGGGACTCCGCTCGATCCGCAGCACTACATCTACTGGCCGGTCTCGGTAGAGGTGGTGCAGACTGCGCCCGGCACCCCCGGCGTGCTCTACGTGGTGAGCTCCAACATCGACCGGCGCTATACCCGCGCGGCGGTCGTGGCGATCGATCTCGGCAAGCTGCCCGCGAGCCTGCCTCCGGTGGTCGATGCGCCGATCGCTGGCGACGGCGTCGCCTTGATCGACAGCTTCGGCGGCCAGTTCGCCCTCTACCAGCCGACCGGGGCCAGTGCCTCCCAGCGCACGTTGTTCATTCCCACGCGCGCCAGGAACCAGCTCTACGCGCTGCGCGCCGACGGCGCCAAGCTCACCTGCTGGGACCAGTCCAGCCCCGACTGCCTGAGCCAGGGGATTCCGCTCGCCAACGCGAACAGCGCGGTGATCGATGCCTTCGGCGCCGCCGTCAGAGGCTCGAAGCTCTACGTCAACCACTTGCGCAGCACCGCGGTCGGCACGATCACCGGGACGAGCTACCTGGTGGAGATCGACGCCGAGGCCCCCACCGACCCGCAGAGCTTCGTCTTCCACGACATCGGGCTCGCTCCGTCGGAGGGCCTGGCGATCTCGCCGGCCGGCGTGTACCTGGCTGGCAAGGCGCTGGCCAGCCACGACGCGGTGCTGCGCCTGTTCGATCCCGCCAATCCCAACGCCACGCTCGGCGACCTGCTCAGCGACACCCGGCTCAAGGAGGCCCGCGGATTGGCTATCTCCTCCGATGGCAACCGGCTCTTCATGGCGGTCCGCGGGACGGCGAGCAACAACGACCTTCCTGCCTCCGGCCCGGACGGCCTGGCGATCATCGACATCTCCGTGGACCCGGTCTCGGGAGCGCCCCGCCACCAGCTGCTCAGCTTCACGCCCACGCCGCTGGGCCCGACCACCGTGAAGGTGGTTCCCCGCGCCGGCCGCCGCGACCTGGTGGCCATCTCCTGCACCACCGCCAATCAGCTGGCGCTCTACGACGACGAGATCGGCGAAGTTGCCGGCCTGGTGCAGGGCTTCAGCGGGCCCTCGGGCATCGCCTACGTGACCCTTTCCAGCGGCACGACGCGCCTTTTCGTCGCCGACTTCGGCAACAACAGCGTCGACCTGGTGGACATCCCTGATCTGACTCGTCCCCGCGGAGCCACAGTGGTTTCCAAGCTCGCCACCACCCCCGAGCTCGTCAACGGAGGTGGCCAATGAAGCGGCTGTCACTGGCGCTGCTGGTGCTGTCGGCCTGCCAGAGCACCACCACCACCCCGGTGGTCGAGCTTGCCGGCCCCAACTCGATGGCCCTGGCTGGACGAAACCTGCTGGTGGCCAATACCGGCACCGCGCTGCTGCGGGCGGTCAACCTGGCGAGCTCGCCGCGAGGCTATCAGCGCGGCCCGAATCCGATATTCCCGCTGGCCATCCCCACCGCGCCCTATCCGAGGGCGCTGGGCGCCTACACCGAGCCTTCCGATCAGAGCACCGCCCCGCTGGCGTTCGCGCTGTCGTCGGCGACCTCGCAGATGACGGTGCTGACCACCGTCGGCCTGACGCGCCTGGGCGAGGTCGCGGTGCCCGACACCTCGCTGGCGGTGGCGGTCCCCAAGCCGGCCGCCGACGGAAAGGTCGTGGCGGTGCTCGCCGCCGCGCAGGGCCCCACCGGGATCCTGGCCGCTGCCAGTTTCGATCCCTCGCTGGTCTCCAACCCGGCGGGGCTCGCGCAGGTGACGGTGTCCACCAAGGTCTCGCTCGGACTGTCGGTGCCGCAGGCGCTGGTCGCGGTCCCGGGCAGCTCGGAGCTGGTCCTGGTCGGCGATCGGCGCACCGCCGACGACGGCGCCGGCAGGGCAGGGGGCCTGGCGGTGGTGAACCTCTCCACCGGCGAGGTCCAGCGCTACGACGTCGGCGGCCCGGTCCTGGCGCTCTCGGTCGATCAGGCGCCGGGCAGCCCGACCTTCGGCGACCTGGTCTATGGCGTCCTCGACTCCGAAGCCTGTGTCCCGCCGGCCAAGCCCTGCTCTGGCGTGTTCGCCTTCCGGTTGTCGAGCCGGTCGCTGGTGGCTCCGCTGGCCAACCCGATCCCGGTCCCGGGCAATGCCCGCGGCGTGGCCATCGGCGGACCGAACGTCACCGTGACCTTGCCCAACGGCACCACCACCGTCTCCCCGGTGATGGTCACCTCTTCGAACGGCAACGTCTACCTGATCGACGGCGGCAAGGCGCGGCTGATCGACGTCACCGGCGCCGACGCGACGGCGACTGTCACCAGCGACGTCAACGCCGGCATCGGCAACCTGTCCCTGACCCGCGGCAAGCTGCAGACCCAGACGGTGAACGTCACCTACGAGGGAGCGCTCCCGGGCCTGGGCTCGCGCGCTGGCACCCTCGCCGGCACCGACCTGAGCGACAACAGGGACTTCGCCGCGCTGGGAGTCCTGGTGGGCGACCTGGTGGTGTTCGAGGGCGCTGCCGTGCCGGCGGGAAAAATAGACTGTTCGGCCGAGGTGGCTGCGGTGGCCCAGGGCCACCTGACGCTGGCCGCCGTGGACCCCTGCGCTCCGGCGAAGCCGACCTACTCGGTGCGCGCCAAAGTGGGGAACTACCTGGTGACCGGGACCGTCGACGGCGTCCTCGGTCGGGTGGAGAAGGGCGGCTCGTTCCGCTACGTCGGCAGCTATTTCTGGGCCGCCGACACTCTCGATGCCGCCAGCGCGGCGCTGGCCTTCACCGTGAGCGCCGCCAATCCCAACCGCGGCGACCAGTCGGCGATCGCAGTCACCTCGGGGATCGACCCCTTCACCCTGCCGGTGACCAACCTCAGCATGCCCGGAGCGGTGGCGTACGACCCGGGGCTCGGCTTCTTCTACGTCGCCTTCGAGGGCGGCAACGTCGTGCTCGAGCTCAACCCGGCCGCGCTGCGCACCTCGGACGCCAGCAGCGGAATCGCCAAGTTCTAGCGGCCCCGCCAGCCCTGGGAAATTGCAGAAAATTGTGCCACGGGCATGCCCGATGGTAGATCCTTGAGGAATTCCGGGGTGACATCGTGATGAGCGAGCCGAATACCGCGCGACCGCAACGCAAAGTGGCCATCGCCGACCACATCTGGGCGGCCATGGAGCAGATGGCCCAGGAGATGGGCAGCGAGCGCGACAACCTGATCAACCAGGCGCTGTACATGTTCGCGCGCCTCAACGGGTTCTTGGGCAGCGGAACGCCGATGTCGGCGACCGCGTCCGCTCCGGCGCAGGAGCCCGCCGCCGAGGAGGAGGCCGCGCCTCGCGCCGCTGCGGTGGGCGCCGGTGCAATCGACGATCGCACCCCGCTGCCGGCCTCGGCCCCCGCCGCCCCGGCTCGCCGCCCGACCATCGCCCCGCCCCCCGGGCCGCGGGCGCGGTCCACAGCGACATCGAGAAGGGCTTCATCCCCGTCTTCGTCACCCCCCGCGACAAGCTCAAGATCGCCAAGCACCTCAAGGAGGCCGCCGGGGACGCCAAGGAGATCTACATCGCGACCGACCCCGACCGCGAA
>JBBIQS010000125.1:0-19468 GCA_037442205.1 Myxococcales bacterium | reverse complement strand
CCGCGCCGGCCTTGAACTCCGGGGTGAAGCTACGCCGCTTGCGCCTGGCCTTCGTCGTCGTCTCGTCGGTCATGTGGGACACCGTATCCGTCTTTCGGTTGGCGTCCACTGAACCGGATCAAGCCCATCGGCCTTCGCTACGGCCAAACATTCATCCGGACTTCGTGTATGCGCTTAGCTAAGCGCGGGGGACGAATGCCTACTTCGTCTCTTGGCTTCGCGAAGCTCGGATTTGTTCGGAAGTAGCATCTTCCGGCGTTGCGAGGGCGCCAGGTCGAAGTCGGCGTTGGGTTTTCGCGGTCGCAAGCGCTGGGAGACGTTGCCGGGTTGATTTCGGCGGCTTCGGGCGACGCGTCGGAGTTTCGGCGGCAACTCTGGGCAAAGGTTCGAAGGTGGTTCCAGTTGCCGCCGCAAGCTCGGGAAACCCGAGGATGTGCCGCCGATCCAAAATGGAGCGTGATGGCAGCTTCCTGACGAGGACGCGGAATGGACGAGCACGACGGCAGGAGCGAGGAATAGCTCAGCGCCCTGCGGCGCAGTTGGTCCGGCGCCAACAGGTCGCCGAAGGCACGGCGCTCGCCATCAACGGCGCGCCCCCGGCATCGGTCGCCAGCCGCCGCACGCCTTCCTCCCTACCCGATCCTCTGCCGCGACTCGGAGGAGTAGACGCTCTCCAGGGTCTCGGCGACGGTGTCGATCTCGCTGGTCAGCGCGCCCAGGGTCTTCTCCACCTGGCCGCTCTCGCTCTCGAAGCTGCCGCGGGCCTCGGCCGACTTCATGCGCACCAGCTGGACGATCACGTTGTCCAGCGACGCCTGGATGGTCGCCAATTCACCGTCCAGCCGATCGAGCCCGCGGCGAAGCTCGTCGCGGCTCTTGAGCTGGGCGTCCTTGGCCGCCAGCGCGGCGCGAAACCGGTCGCGGGCGATGGCGTCCACCGCCGACTCCATCTGGCGGCGCAGCTGCTCGCGCTCGAGCACCCCCTGCCGATCTGCCTCGCTCCGCAGGAAGCCCTCGATCTCCTGATGCTTGGCCACCAGCCTGAGGAACTTCTGCGACAGATCCCTCACGCGAATGGCCGAGACAGCGAGCGTCTCCTTCACCACCGCCGGCGCCGAGTCGAGCTCGCCCATCAGCCGGTCCCGCGTCTCGAGCAGCCGCTGCGCCCGAAAGCGATGGGCGGCGTCGAGCCCGCTCGGCAGCTCGGAGGAAGCGCGCGGCCTCAAGACCCAGAAGAGCCCGGCCGCCGCCAGCCCCACCGGCGCCAGCCACCATTCGGCGGTCGCCGCCGCGGTCACCGCCCCAGCCACCGCCATCAAGGCCGAGGGCAGCAGCAGGCCTTTCGAATCTCTGCCCATGCGCTCTTTAGAAGTACGACGCCAGCTGGTGGTAGAGCTTCTCGACGTCGGCGGTGCTGCCCTTGAGCATCACCGCGTTCGAGCGCTCGCTGATCTCGGTGAGCAGCTGCTGGTCGGCCTCCGGGCCGTAGGCGATGGTGAAGACCCGCGTCCCCTCGGTGTCCTCGCCCTTCGGCAGCAGGTCGATGACGTCCGCCCGCAGCTTCCTGGAGGCGGTGTCCTTGCCGTCGGTGAGCAGCACGATTCCGTAAAGCCGCGAGTTGCCGTCGGCCTCGCGCACCTTGGCCACCTCCTGCAACGCGGTCACCAGCCCGTCGTAGAGCGTGGTGTTGCCATCGGCGTAGAGCCCGGAGACCTTGGCCACCAGATCCTCGCCCACCTCGCGCACCTTGCCCGGCTTGGCCAGCGGGAACAGCCCGCTGTTGAAGCTGATCACCTGCACCACGTCGTCGGGCTCCATCTTCTTGAGGAAGTTGACGCAGCCGCGCTTGGCCGCCTCCATCGGCTCGCCGAGCATCGACTTCGAGGTATCGAGCAGCACCCACACCGCGGTCTTCTTCTTCGCCTCGTGCCACAGCTGGTTGGCGCGCTGAAACAGCGACTCGTCGAGGTACTCCAGCTCCCGGCGCTCGGCCTCGGGCGCGACGCCGTGGGCCTGGTCGAAGGGCGCCGCCAGCGGCACCTCCTTGTTGGCCGGCCGGAACCCATACTTCGGCGCCTTGGCCTGCTGCTCCTTCGAAAGCAGGTAGTCGAGGAAGAGCTTGGCGCCCTCCTTCTGCTCGGCGCTGACCCAGTCGGCGTTGACCACGCCCGCCGGGTGCGTCTCCCAGAACGTCCCCTCCTTCGGATAGATGGCCACCAGCGGGAAGGGCTTGTTGGGGTACTTGTCGTTGGCCTTGACCACCGAGGACTCGTAGAGCGTCACCGCGGAGAGGTAGGCCGGCCCGCGGGTGCACAGCTTGTCGGTGAGCCAGCTCGAGCTCTCTCCGTAGTGGACGATGGCGTGCTCTATGCCCTTGAGCGCGTCGACGACCTTGGCGCTCTTCATGTCGTCGGCGGTCAGCCCGCGGGTCTTGCCGGTGGCGGCGTAGATCAGGCTGGCGACCGAGAGCATGGCCGAGTTGGAGTAGTCGGGGTGCGAGTGGCCGAATCGGAAGGCGCCCCACTCCGGGTGGCCGAAGGCGCCCCAGCCCTTGGGATCGAGCGCCACCTTCTGCAGGTCGGCCCAGCCGATCTTCTTCTGCGGCCAGCCCAGGGCGCGGGCCATCGGCTCCCAGGTGGCGATGATCAGCGCGGTCTCGACGGAGTCGCGGGTGCTCTCGAGGAAGGGCTTGTGCTCGCGCAGCTCCCAGTCCTTGTTGATCAGCTCGACCCAGCTCTTGCCAGCCGGGCCCCAGATCGTGGGCTTCTCCTTGCCGTCGAGGATCGCCTGGCGGCTCTCGCCCGAGCGCATGTGGTTCACCTTGACCACCACCGGCCGGCCGCCGACCTGCACCTTCTGCTCGTTGAAGGCCTTGACCACGTCGTTGACCCACTCCTTCTTGCCGTCGGAGGAGGCGAACTGCACCTCGATGGCGTTGGCGGCAGCGGAATTGGCGGCGGGCTTGTCGCCGCGCGCCTGGGCGGGAACGGCGGCGGTGGGATCGACCCGGTCCTGCACCTTCACGAACTTGAAGTAGATCACCGAGGCGATCAGCGCCGCGAAGGCCAGGGCGACCAGGGTTCCGGGTTTGTTCATGGCTCCTCCGACTGTTGGCGGCGCGGACGTTACTAACCGGAGTGTTGGGGGTCAAACGCCGGTCACGGCATGCTTGCGACCGTCCGCTGGCCGGCCCGTTCGTTGCCAGGCCAAGGGAAGAATCGCTTGACGTAATTTTAGCCGCTGTTAACTTTCGCGTTGACCATGGTGAACCGAGCCGCCCAGAGCAGCACTCGCGCGAGGTCGGTGGACCTGTACCTCCACGCGCTGATGCTGCTGACCAACCATGGCCAGCAGGCCGACACCGGCGACGTGGCGGCGCGGGTCGGGGTCAGCGCGGCCGCCGCCAGCCGGATGCTCAAGAACCTGGCGCGCAAGAAGCTGGTGCGGCTCGAACCCTACCAGGGCGCCGAATTGACCCCGGAGGGGATGCACCGCGCCCTGAGGATCGTGCGGCGCCACCGGCTGCTGGAGGTCTTCCTGCACTCGGTGATGGGGTTCGACCTTCGCGAGTCCCACGAGCGCGCCCAGCGGATGCAGCCCACGGTGGACGAGGCCTTCGAGGAGAAGCTCGACCAGATGCTGGGCCGCCCCAAGATCGATCCCCACGGTCGGCCCATCCCGGCCAGGAACGTGACCTGGCCGCGGTTGGCCGACTCCCCGCTGTTGGACCTGCCGGCGGGTACCTCGGGCCGAGTCTCCCGCGTCACCAGCGAGGACGCCGAGGCCATCCGCTACCTCGAGCGCCAGGGCCTGCGCGCCGGCGCCGCGATCGTCCTGGAGAGCGTCGCGCCGTTCGAGGGTCCGGTCACGGTCCGCGTCGGCCGCCGACAGATCCACCTCGGCAGGCGGCTGGCCCAGCTGATCAACGTCGAGAATCATCCCGGGGGAGAACGGCCCGCGCGCACCAGGCGCCGCGATTCGCGCGCCCCGAAGCCGAGCGACTGATCGAGAAGTGCAGCAACGAGAAGGCCCCACCAGACCAGCCGAGCAGCGGTTGGCAGCCGGGCGAGAGACCGGCGGAAACGACCATGGAACCTCCGAGTAGCACGCGACATCACCGCCCCGCACGAGGCGAGCCCAGCTTCGAGCGAATCTCTCGGCCGACCTGAGATTCGCTCGCCGCGCTCTCGCCCCGCCTTCGCGGCGGTCATCCGAGAGCGCGACATGAAGATTACCGACTTCCTGCGACCCTCCGACGTCATCGCCGACCTCAGCGGCTCCACCGCCGAGGAGGTCCTGGCAGAGCTCTGCCGGCCGGTGGCGACCTCCGAATCCCTCGACGCCCAGGTGCTGCTGCACCAGTTGCTGGCGCGCGAAAAGCTCGGCTCCACCGGAATCGGCGAAGGCATGGCCATCCCGCACAGCCGCGTGCCCAACCTCGCCGGACTCCGGGCGACGATTGGCCGCTCTCGATGCGGCGTCGACTTCAAGTCCGTCGATTCCAGGCCGGCCAGCCTCTTCGTCGCCCTCTTCGCCCCCGCCGCCGGCCCCGGGCTGCACCTGCACGCCCTGTCGCGCATCAGCCGGATCTTCAAGAGCCGCCCCTTCCGCGAATCGCTGCTGGCAGCGACCGACGCCGCCGAGATCCACCGACTCATCGAGGCCGAGGACGCCCGGTCCTAGAGGAACTCCATGCGACCCATCCGAGAAATCCTCCCCAAGCGCCTGGGCCCGATTCGCCGCAACGGGCAGATGAACGGCGTCTCCAAGCAACTGCTCGAAGCGGCGCGAGCCGACTCGGCGGCGGTCCTGGAGCAGCTGCGCTCGCGTTCCACCGGCCTGACCGCCGAGGAGGCGGAGCGCCGGCTCGAGGAAATCGGGCCCAACTCGGTCGCCAAGGACGAGGGCCACGGCCGGTGGGCGATCCTCGCCAAGGCCCTGCTCAATCCGCTGGTGATCCTGCTGGCCATCCTGGCGGTGGTCTCGCTGCTCACCGGGGATGCGCGGGCGGCGATCGTCATGGCGCTGATGGTTCTGCTGGGCGTCACGCTGCGCTTCGTCCAGGAGTCCCGCGCCGACTCGGCGGCCAAGAAGCTGCGGGCGATGATCAAAGTGACCGCGACGGCAGTCCGCGACGGCATGCCACGCGAGGTGCCGCTGGCCGAGCTGGTCCCCGGGGACATCATCAACCTGGCGGCCGGGGACATGATCCCCGCCGACGTGCGGCTGCTGTCGGCCAAGGACCTGTTCGTCATCCAGGCCAGCCTGACCGGCGAGTCAATGCCGGTGGAGAAGTTCGACGCCCCCGAGCCGGCGGCACAGGCGTCGGCGCTGGAGCTCAAGAACGTCTGCTTCCTGGGCACCAGCGTCGAGAGCGGCAGAGGGACGGCGGTGGTGGCCTGCACCGGCGAGTCGACCTACCTCGGCTCGCTGGCGCGCGCGATGGTGGGCCAGCCGATCCAGACCGCCTTCGACAAGGGAGTGTCGCGGTTCACCTGGCTGATGATCCGCTTCCTGCTGGTGATGGTCCCGCTGGTCTTCCTGATCAACGGGTTCACCAAGGGCGATTGGAAGGAGGCGTTCTTCTTCGCCCTGGCGGTGGCGGTCGGCCTGACGCCCGAGATGCTCCCGATGATCGTGACCGTCTGCCTGACCAGGGGCGCGATGCTCATGGCCAACAAGAAGGTCATCGTCAAGCGCCTGCACTCCATCCAGAACCTGGGCGCGATGAACGTGCTGTGCACCGACAAGACCGGCACGCTCACCGCCGACCAGGTGGTCCTCGAGCGGCACTGCGACGTCGAGCTCGAGGAGGACGACGAGGTGCTGGCGCTGGCCTACCTCAACAGCCACTTCCAGACCGGCCTCAAGAACGTCCTCGACCGCGCCATCCTCGCCCACCCCGAGATCCACGAGCAGTTCCACGTTCCCCAGTACCGCAAGGTCGACGAGATCCCCTTCGACTTCCAGCGCCGGCTGATGTCGGTGGTGATCGAGCTGCCCGACGGAACCCACCGGCTGATCTGCAAGGGCGCTCCGGAGGAGGTGTACCGGCGCTGCCCCAAGTTCGAGTACCAGGGCGAGCAGCTGCCGATGGAGCACGTGCTCATCGAGGATTTGCGGCTGGAATACGAGAAGCTGTCCGCCGACGGCTTCCGGGTGCTGGCGGTGGCCTATCGCGACTTCAAGGGCCGCGAGACCTACTCCAAGGCCGACGAGAACGAGCTGGTGCTGCGCGGCTACGTGGCCTTCTTCGATCCGCCCAAGGACAGCGCTCGCCCGGCCATCGAGGCGCTGCGGCAGCACGGCGTGGACGTCAAGGTGCTCACCGGCGACAACGAGGCCGTCAGCCGCAAGGTCTGCCGCGACGTCGGCATCCCGACCGGCCGGGTGGTGCTCGGCGCGCAGGTGGAGGCGATGTCCGACGCCGAGCTGGCGGTGGCGGTGGAGGAGGCGACGCTGTTCGCCCGCTTGGCGCCGAGCCACAAGCAGCGAGTGGTCGGCGCGCTCCAAACCGCCGGGCACGTGGTCGGCTTCCTGGGCGACGGGATCAACGACGGCCCGGCGCTGCGCGCCGCCGACGTGGGGATCTCGGTCGACTCCGCCGCCGACATCGCCAAGGAGTCGGCGGACCTGATCCTCTTGGAGAAGAGCCTGATGGTCCTGGAGGAGGGCATCCTCGAGGGGCGCAAGGTCTTCGCCAACATCCTCAAGTACATCCGCATGGGCGCCAGCTCGAACTTCGGCAACATGTTCAGCGTGCTGGGCGCCAGCGCGCTGCTGCCGTTCGTGCCGATGGCCCCGATGCAGATCCTCACCAACAACCTGCTCTACGACTTCTCGCAGGTCCCCATCCCCACCGACTCGGTGGACCCGGAGCAGATCGCCCGCCCGCGCCCGTGGTCGATGCGGGAGATCACCAAATTCATCCTGTTCATCGGGCCGTGCAGCTCGGTCTTCGACTACTCGACCTACGCCATGATGTGGTTCGTCTTCAAGGCGGTGACCCCGGACCACGCCTCGCTGTTCCAGACCGGGTGGTTCGTCGAGTCGCTGTTGACGCAGACGCTGATCATCCACGTCATCCGCACCAATCGGATCCCGTTCATTCAGAGCCGGGCCAGCCTGCCTCTGACCATGACCAGCCTGGCGATCATGGCGATCGGCATGTGGCTGCCCTTCTCTCCGTTCGCCTCGGCCCTGGGGTTCGCGGCGCTGCCTCCGCTCTACTGGCCGCTGCTGCTCGCCACGCTCTTCCTCTACGTGCTGCTCACCCAGAGCGTGAAGATGTGGCTGCTCAAGAGGATGTGGATCTAGACGGCAGACGACCCATGCGATCAGCAATCAGCCTCTTCATGAAGCGATCGCTGCTCCCCGTCGCCCTGATGGTGGCGGGCTTCCTGGCAGGCGCGGCGCGCGCCGAGACAAGCGCGGTGCCGGTCTCAGCCCCGGCGAGCTGCGCCCAGCTCGGCGACAAGCCATCCGCCGAGGAGAGTTCGCCCGAGCCCAAGAAGCTCGGGCCGTTTTACTCGCCGTTCGACGCCCGCAACTGGCTGGCCAACTTCCAGGCCACCTACATCTGGCAGCGCCATCCCGGCTTCGAGGCGGCCTACACCGGCCCGCACAGCCTGCTGCCGGTCAACGAGAGCGGCTACACGCTGACCAGCACCCTCTTCGTCGGCTTTCGCCCTTGGAGCGGTGCGGAGCTCTTCTTCAATCCCGAGACCATCCAGAGCGTCGAGCTCTCGAACCTCACCGGACTCGGCGGCGAGTCCAATGGCGAGAACCAGAAGAGCGGCAGCCAGCTGCCGATCGTCTATCTGGCGCGGCTCTTCCTGCGGCAGACCTTCGATCTGGGCGGCGCCGAGTCAAGGCCGGAGGCCGAACAGAACCGATTCGCCAGCAAGCTCACCAGCCGGCATCTGGTGCTGACCCTGGGATACCTGGCAGTCACCGACATCTTTGACGACAGCGCCTACTCCCACGACCCGCGCGCCTCGTTCATCAACTGGGCGCTGTGGACCTACGGATCTTCCGACTTCGCCGCTGATTCGCGCGGCTACACCTTGGGGGCGGCGCTGGAGCTCTATTGGGACAACTGGGCGTTCCGGCTCGGGCGCTTCGCCCAGCCCTTGGAGCCCAACGGGCTGGCGCTCGACTTCAACCTCATCGCCCACTTCGGCGACGCCCTGGAGGTCGAGCACCGGCACACGCTGCTGGGCAGGCCGGGGAAGGTCCGGATCGACGGGTTCCACAACCGCGCCAACATGGGCGCCTTCCAGGATGCGCTCGATTTTGCCCAGCAGAACGGGGGCACGCCGGACGTCGCCAACGTGCGCAAGACCCAGTCCAAGTTCGCCCTCGGGCTGAACGTGGAGCAGGCCATCACCAACGACGTCGGGCTCTTCGCCCGGCTCAGTTGGAACGACGGGCGCACCGAGACCTATGCCTATGCCGAGATCGAGCGTTCGTTCACTCTGGGAGCGGTGGTCAGCGGAGGGCCATGGCATCGGCCCGACGACCTGGTCGGCATCGCGCTGGCCATCGACGGGATCTCGCCGGTCCACCGGACCTACCTCGGCGCCGGTGGGCTCGGGTTCTTCATCGGCGACGGCCAGCTCACCTACGGCGTGGAGCAGATCGCCGAGGCCTTCTACTCGGCCAGGCTCTTCCCCGGGATGTGGTTCTCGCTCGACGGGCAGTTCATCGTGGATCCCGCCTACAACCGCGACCGCGGACCGGTAAAGTTCCTGGGGTGCCGCTTCCACTTCGAGGGCTGAGCCGCTGCCAGGCGCAGCCCCCGCCATTCCCCACTTGCCCAGCAGGAAAAGGCCCTCCCGGAAGCCGGGAGAGCCCTCGCGCGAGCTTCGAATCTTTCGGGAAGCCTAGCGGACCGCCACGCCCATCCCGTAGGAGATCGGGAAGGCGATGACGCCTCCGAAGAGGGCGAAGATCCCGTGCCGAGGAACGGTGGAGGCGACCTTGACGTCGATCTTGTTGGCGCCCAACGCCTTGGCCTCGGCGACCAGCAGCTTGTTGGTGACCAGGTCCAGGTCGCTCTGGACGATGTCCACCAGGTAGAAGATGGCCGAGAAGCCGAGGGAGGTGGCCTGGACCACCGCCACCGCCTCGCCGTTGGCGGCCACTTCGTTCCCCGACACGGTGGCGGTCTCGACGCTGGTGCAGGCGCCGAGCGCCAGGGCGGCGGCCAGGGCGGCGAACGTCTTCTTCATCGCGAGCTCCTTCGGACGGAAAGTGAGATCCATTGAGTGGCTGGCAGTGTCAGGCGGGCAAGGATTAGCGGTGGCCTGAAGGGCTGTCAAGGAAGGGAGTTGCCGCCCGCTGCGGGCCCGGCCCGGGGGCCGCAGTCGAGGCGCCTTCTGGTACACTGCCGCGCCCATGAAGTACCTGTGCGATGCCTGCGGCAGGCTGGTCGAGATCGGCGCCTTCGAGCTGCGCGGAGGGCAGCTGGCCTTGAGCTGCTCGGCCTGCGGCCAGGAGAGCCGTGGCGGGACCGCCCCCAGCCCGGCCCCGGTCCTCGAGCTGGCCCGCCCCAAGGCCCCGCCCAGCTCGAGCCTGTGCCCCAAGTGCGCCGCTCCCCGCTCCGAGGGTCTTGAGGCCTGCCCCCGCTGCGGCCTGGTCTACAGCCTGTTCAACCCGGCGGTCTTCGCGCTCCCCGAGGAGATCGAAGTCCGCTGGACCGACCTCGAGCGCTCCTGGAACGACCCGGCGCGCCACGAGGAGTTTCTCAGGGTCTGCAACAGCGCCGAGCTGCTGGCGGAAGCGGTGCGCCGCTACCGGCTCAAGGCCGAGCAGGCCCCCTCCGACGCCCTGGCTCAGCGCTACCGGGACGAGGCGGTCTCCCGCCTGCTGGCCCTCACCTCCCTGCCGGTCCCGACCGCCGAATCCGAAACTTCGTCCTCGACGCGCACCTGGGTCGTCGGCATCGCCGTGGCGCTGGTCGTGGCGCTGCTGGGGACCCTGGTCTATTCGATGCTCCGCCAGACCAGCTTCTGGCCCTGAAAGCCGAGCCGCACGTTGCCTCCCAAGGATCCCATCCACGCCGTCCTCGGGCCCGGCGGCCTGCTCGCTCGCAGCCGGCCCGGCTACGAGCACCGCCCCCAGCAAATCCAGATGGCCCAGCAGGTGCGCCGGGCGCTCGACGACCGGCGCTACGCCCTGATCGAGGCCGGCACCGGCACCGGAAAGACGCTGGCCTACCTGCTGCCGGCGGTGCTGTGCGGTCGGCGGGTGGTGATCTCCACCGCCACCAAGACCCTGCAGGAGCAGATCGTCACCAAAGACCTGCCCACCCTGCGCGAGGTGGCGGCGCTGGAGTTCACCGCCACGGTGATGAAGGGGCGCGCCAACTACCTGTGCCTGTCGCGGCTGGAGCGCGCCCAGGACGAGAAGCCGACCCTGCCCACCCGCGAGGACTCCAAGGCCTTCCAGCGAATCAAGGCCTGGTCCACTGCCACCGAGACCGGCGACCGAGCCGAGCTCGATCTGCCGGAGTCGCTCTCGGTGTGGAAGGAGCTGTCGGCCACCGCTGACAGCTGCACCGGGCAACGCTGCCCCCGCTATGAGGACTGCTTCGTCACTCGCATGCGCAAGCGGGCGGCCGAGTCCGATCTGATCATCGTCAACCACCACCTGTTCTTCGCCGATCTGGCGCTCAAGACCGCGAAGAACGGCGGCGGGGCCGAGGTCATCCCGCGCTACGACGCGGTGGTCTTCGACGAGGCCCACGCCTTGGAGGACGTGGCCACCGAGTACTTCGGCGTCGGCGCCAGCGACTTCCGCATCAAGGATCTGCTCAATGACACCGAGCGGGTCATGGAGGAGCACGAGAGCTTCGACGCCCCGGCGCTGCTCACCAAGATCGAGACGCTCTCCTCCCGGCTGTTCTCCGAGGTGGGCCGGCTGTTGCCGCGCGCCGGCGATCCCAGGCTGCGGCTGAACCCGACGTTGGCCAAGAAGGTCCAGGCTCCGGCGGAGGAGTTGGCCGACGCGCTGCTGGCCTTCCGCGGCCACCTCGCCCAGGAGGACGACGCCGACCTGCTGGCGCTGGCCCGCCGCGGCAAGGAGATCGCCGACGATCTCTCCTTCCTGCTCGAAGCCGGGCAGCCGGGCTTCGTCTACTGGGCCGAGTCGCGGTCCCGCGCCACCTTCCTCAGGGCGGCGCCGATCGACGTGGCCACCGAGCTGCGCCAGCGGCTGTTCAGCGCCACCGACACCGTGGTGATGACCAGCGCCACCTTGACCACCCAGGGCAGCTTCGACTTCCTCAAGCGGCGCCTGGGGCTGGCCGACGAGGCCACCGGCGAGGACCGCTACACCGTCGACACCCTGCTGCTCGACTCGCCGTTCGACTACCCGAAGCAGGCGGCGCTCTACCTGCCGACCCATCTGCCAGAGCCCAACGACCCGCGGTTCGTCGAGCAGGCCGCCGACGAGATCTTCCGGCTGTGCGAGCTGACCGATGGCCGGGCCTTCGTGCTCTTCACCAGCCTCAAGAACATGAACGAGGCCCATCGGCTGCTGAAGGATCGGCTGCCGTTCCGGGTGCTGCTGCAGGGCGAGCGGCCCAAGCAGGCGCTGCTCAACGACTTTCGCGAGGTGCCCTCGGTGCTCTTCGCCGCCCAGAGCTTCTGGGAGGGCGTGGACGTGGCGGGCGAGGCGTTGTCGCTGGTGATCATCGACAAGCTGCCGTTCGCCTCGCCCGGCGACCCGGTGGTGGCGGCGCGCATCGATCAGCTCAAGACCGCCGGCCGCGACGCCTTCGCCGACTACCAGATCCCGAACGCGGCGCTCGCGCTGCGGCAGGGCTTCGGCCGGCTGGTGCGCACCCGCCAGGATCGCGGCATCGTCGCGGTGCTCGACCGGCGGATCGCCACCAAAGCCTACGGACGCGCCTTCGTCGCCAGCCTCCCCAACTGCCCGCGCACCGACGACCTCAAGAAGATCGCCGGGTGGTGGGAACGGGGGAAGAAGGCCATCGCCAGCTGACGGGCGCTCGCGGCCAGCCCAGGAGAACCTTTTCGCGCGACCGGTTTTCTCCTGGGCGCGGGCAGGGACGCCCGAGGCGAAAGGGGATCGACATGGTGCGCAACTTCTTCCTGGACGGCGGCTTTGGGATGTACCCCACCACGCTCTTCGGCCTGCTCCTGTTGGCGGCGGGAGTGGCGTGCGCCGTACTGCCCGAGCGGCGCTTGGTCCCGCTTCTGGTCAGCCTGGCGGTGGTGACCTTGGGCTCGGGAGCGCTGGGCTGCGTGGCGGGGTTCATCACCACCTTCCGCTACGTCGAGAAGGTGGAGGCCGCCCGCCAGCACGCCATCGCGCTGCTCGGAATCTCCGAGTCGCTCAACAACCTGGAGCTGGCGCTGATCTTCCTGGTGCTGGCCACCCTGATCGCCTCGGTGGGCGCGCTGCGGCTGGCCCTCAAGACCCGAGCGGCGGCCAGCCAACCCGCCAATCCGGCGTAATCAGGAGCCTTTTCGGAATCCCCGAACTTTCTGCCGACTTCGGGTTTCTCCTCGCAACGGGCCGGAGCGCGCATGCTGACCTTCTTTCGAGAAGGCGGAATTGGGATGTACCCGACGCTGGCCTTCGGCCTGCTGCTGCAGGCGGTGGCGGCGGCCTATGCCCTGCGCCCCGAACGCAAGCTGCTGATGCTGGCGGGAGCGCTGGGCGTGGCCGACTTCCTGCTCGGCGTGCTGGGAACGATCCTGGGCGGGGTCGCCACCTTTCTCTACGTCTCCAAGCTCCCGCCCGAGCAGCAGTTCCCCACGACGCTGATCGGTCTGGCCGAGTCGCTGCACAACCTGGCCCTGGCGCTGGGGATGATCGTGCTGGCGGCGCTGCTGGTGGCAGGGGGGACGCTGCGCGCGGCCCTCGGAATCCCCGCCGTGAGAGCCTCTCGATGATCTCCGACGAGGCGCTCTACGAGAGGCTGGTGGCGGGCAACCTGGCCGCCTTCGACCAGCTCTACGAGCGCTACGAGCGACCGCTGTTCGGGTTCATCCTCAAGCACGTGCGCGACCGGGCCGAGGCCGAGGATCTTCTGCACGAGGCGTTCTTGGGCGTGCTGCGCCACAAGAAGTCGGCCCCGGGGAGCCTGCGCGCCTGGCTGTTCCAGGTGGCCCGCAACCTGTGCCTCAACCGCAGCCGCGCCACCGGGCGCGCGGATCGGGCGATCGCCGTCATCGCCCGTGACAACGAGCCATCGGCCGAGCCCGCCCATCAGCAACTGGAGCGCCACCAGGCCGTCGTCCGGCTGCTGGAGGCGGTCGAGAAGCTGCCCGCGAACCTGAGCGAGCTCTACCACCTGCGGACCGCCGGGCTCTCCTACGAGGAGATGGCCGAGGTAGTCCAGGCGCCCCTGGGAACGGTGAAGTCGCGCATGCACGAGCTGATCGATCGGCTGCGAACGGAGATGAAGCCATGGACTGCCAGCTGATCCAGATCGACCTCGTCGCCTTTCACTTCGGAGACCTCGCGGAGCCGGCGCGCGAAAGCGTCGAGCGGCACTTGCTCGAATGCCGCGATTGCCTTGCGGGATACCTGTCCATCAAGCGCGAGATCGAGACTTCGCAGTCGAGCCCACGCCCTTCGGAGGCGGCCCGACTGCGGCTGCGGCGTGCGGTGGCGGAGCAGGTCGGGGCAGCCGGGATTGCGCGCGCCGAGCTCGGGTGGTGGCGCCGGCCGCTGGGCTTCGGCTTCGCCGCCGCCACCGCGATCGCGCTCGCCATTTCGGTGGTCTCGGTTCAGGCGCAGCTCAGTCAGCTTTCCCGGCTCGCCGCGCCCGGTCCTACCGAGCAGCAGCGCACCCCATAGTCGATCCACTGGCGACTTCGCCCGGTTTCCAGGCCAGCGCTGGGAAAGCCCCCTGGCCGAGCCGGCGTGACTCCCGTCAATCGCCAGCCATTGCTCGTTCGGATATCCTCCCGACACTTCTAGATTTCCGGCGAGGTCCGATGAGCCGCAGCCTCTCTTTCTATGTCCTTGGACTGGCGGTCGCGCTCGGCGCATCGCCGGCGACGGCGGCCAAGAAGCCGAAGGTGGCGCTGCTGGAGATCGAGGCGCTGCAGGGAGTTCCACCGGGGACCGCCAAGATCCTCACCAACCTGGTGGCGGCCCGGGTCGGCGATCTCGACCGCTTCGAGGTGCTCACCTCCAGCGAGATCGCCTCGATGATCGGCTTCGAGCGCCAGAAGAAGCTGCTCGGCTGCTCCGAGACCAACTGCCTGGCGGAGATCGGCGGCGCCCTGGGCTCCGACTACCTGCTCACCGGCCAGGTGGGCCGCATCGGCTCGCGCTACAACCTCCACCTCACCCTCTCCGACACCCGCCAGGCCAGGGTCATCAAGCGCCAGTCCGAGCTGTGCCAGGCCAACGACGACGTGCTGGTCGACGTGGTCCAGAAGGTCGTCGGGCAGCTCTTCGCCCCGGTGATCGCCAAGCTCGACGCCGCTGCCCAGGCGCCGGCTGCCGCTCCGGTGGCCCCCGCGACTCCGCCCGCTCAGCCTGTCGCCGCTGCTCCTGCGCCTGTTCCTGCGCCCGCGCCCTCTGCTCCGGCGGCGTCGATCGATCGCCCGGCGGAGCCGCCGGCCCGGATCGGCGCATGGGTGGCCAGCGCCGCCACCGTGGCGCTCGCCGGAGGCGGCGCCTACTGCGGCCTGACCGCCAAGTCGCGCTACGACTCGCTCAAGAACCTCAAGACCAACGACCGCGCCGCCTTCGACTCCAGCTACTCCACCAGTGCGCCGGGGATCAGCCAGATGGCCCTCTACGCCGACATCCTCTACGGCGCGGCCCTCGCCGGAGCGGCAATCTCCGGCTGGCTGTGGCTGAGAAACCCGGACGAGCGCACGACCTCGGTCAGCGTCCTTCCCTCTTCCGGCGGCGCCAGCCTCGCCGTCTCCGGGAGCTTCTGACCATGCGCGCGAATCTCGGTCTGGCTTCCATCGCCTCGGCGGCGGTCCTGCTCGCCGGCTGCTCGCTGCTGGTCGATCCCAAGAAGCTGCTCGACCCCGACGCTTCGACCGAGGCCCCGGATACAGGGGGCTCCGATGCCGGCAGTGTCGACACCGGTGCCGACGCTGGCCCCGACGGCGGCGCGCTCGACGCCAGCGAGCCGGTCGACGGCGGGCAGCAAATCACCATCCTGGTGGCGGACCACGCCAACCACCGGCTGGCGGCGATGAGCGACCTGACCGGAGCCGGCTGGAGGGCGTTGCCGGCCACCTCGCGGGCGCTGTCGAGCCCGCGGCGGATCAGCTTCGACAGCCTGGGCAGGCTCTACGTCGCCGACACCGACAACTACCGCATCCTGCGGATGGACGACCTCTCGGGGAAGAACCTGGTGGCCTTCGGAAGCTACGGCGTGGCCAGCAACGCCACCCCGCCCAGTCTCGCCGTTGGCAAGTTCGCCCATCCCTCGGTGGTCTACGTCGACCCCAGCAACCGGATTTTAGTCGTCGACAACGAGAACCAGGTCGTCGTCGCGTTCGACGACATGACCGGCGCCAATTGGAATGTCCTCGACCTCGCCACCAACCGCCCGCTGGACCTTACCAAGCCCCACCTGTGGCTCGGCGACGTCGCCATGGACAAGGACTCGCGACTGTACAGAGCCGGAAGAAAGGGCACCTCCGCGAGCTTCTACAGCGAGCTGTCCTGGACCACCGACTTCAGCACCTGGAACCAGGTGAGCGCCACCTTCGCGCAGACCGTCACTGCTCTTTCGGTGGACCCGGCGACCAAGGATCTCTACTACGTGCGCACCGGGGCCACGACGTCCACGCCGGTCTACCAGCACTACAACGGCACCAGCTACGACGCGCCCGTCTCATTCGGAAACACCTCGACCCCGCCGCCCTCGAGTCCGCTCGGCATCGCCTCCGACGGCGTCGGCAACGTCTACCTCGCGGATACCGGGAACAACCGGATCGTCTACATCGTCAGATCCGGCTCCAACTTCTATTGGCAGGGGTCGATGGGGAACGCGTCCGGGCAGGCCGGCAGCGGCCAAAGGGAGTTCAACGCTCCCTTTGGCATCCAGGTGGGCCCCAAGCCCAACAACGACGTCTTCGTCGCCGACACCGTCAACGACCGGATCGTCTCGTTCAGCGACGTGTTCGGCACCGGTTGGACGAGCTTCACCAACACCGCGGGGAGAGGAATCAACGAATTCAAGTATCCGGAGGGCGTGGCCTTCGGCCCGGACGGCAAGATCTACCTGGCCGACACCGCCAACAACCGCATCGTGCGCATGGACGATCCGAGCGGCGCCGGCTGGACCGTCTACGCGCCGGCCAGCGCGCCTCGGGCCCTGGCCAGGCCGACGGCCCTGGCGGTCACCGCCGGCGGCATCTACATCGCCGACACAGGCAACAACCGCGTCGTCCTCATCGACAGCATGCAGGGCAACGTGTGGGCCGAATCTGCCACTCCGGGAAGCGGCGGGTCGCTCAGTGAGCCCCGAGGAGTCGCGGTGGACTCCACGGGCCGCATCTACGTCGCCGACACCGGCAACAACCGGATCGTCCGCATGTCGGCCATCAACGACACCAACTGGCTGACCGTGGGCGGAACCTCCGCCGGCTCCGGCGACAACCAGTTCAATCGGCCCGCCGGCATCGCCGTCGACCCCGCCGCCACCTACGTGTACGTCAGCGACGAAGGGAACAATCGCCTCGTCCGGCTGACGAACGCCACCGATCTGGACAACCGCTTCACTGGCTTCGCCGCCTACGGTTCCCAAGGCTCGGGGGCCGATGAATTCGCCTCTCCCCGAGGCATCAAGGTCGGCTCGGACGGCAAGATCTACGTGGCCGATCACCTGAACAACCGCATCGTGCGGGTGGACGCGGTGCCGCCCAATGCCGGCGGCTGGACGGAGTTGGGAGAGAGCGGCTCGGGCGCCAGGCAGTTCATCCGCCCCGCCGACGTGGCGGTGAGGTAGCGGCGAGCGGCGCCGCTGGCGCAGCGCGGCGAAGCGGTCGAATCGCCAGGCGCGACGCGGGGTTGGTGGCCCTATTGCCTTGGCGCGGGTCCTCCTCTATATGTCCCGCTTTCGCGTCGGCCCGGGGCGCGGGAGGGGCGATGGCCGGGCGCCAGCCGAAATGACGGGTGGGCGGCGACCCGGCACCTGACCGACGCCGCGCCGGCCCGCGGCAAGCGCCGAAAACCCGAACCAATTATCATCGTCGTTCGCGCCTCCGGCGCCGCCGCAGCAAGGAGAGAATCCATGAAGAAAGTCCTGTTGGTACTGGCGCTGGGCGCCTCCGCGGTCCTGCTGGGATCCGGCTGCGGCAACGACAAGCTGTCCTCGCTGCAGTGCCGCTCCAACCCCGAGTGCCCCGAGGGCTGGGTCTGCGCCGACGGCAAGTGCCAAGCCTGCACCGCCGACCTGCAGTGCGCCGACGGCGAGCACTGCGTCGACGGGGCCTGCAAGAACCTGTGCGGCCCCGACGGCGCCGCCTGCGACGACGGCAACCCCTGCACCAGCAAGGACGTCTGCTCCCACGGCGCCTGCGTCAGCGGGACCCCGCTGGCCGACGGCACCACCTGCGCCATGAAGGGCGGCAGCGCCGGTGACGCCGGGGCCGGGGCGCGCAACATCTGCATCGCTGCCAAGTGCTCGACCTCGACCTGCGGCGACGGCTACACCGACAAGGGCGCCACTCCGCCGGAGGAGTGCGATGACGGCAGCGACCACGCCCACGGCTGCCTCGCCGACTGCACCGTGGTCCCGCCGGAGCTGACCATCAACACTCCGCAGCGCGGCGCCGCCCTCACCAGCCAGCTGGTGACCGTGCGCGGCACCGCCACCGACCCGCACCACAAGATCACCTCGGTGACGGTCAACGGCCTCAGCGCCACCGTCACCTCGAGCGGCGGCTTCGCCGCCAACGTGCCCGCCGACTTCGGCGTCAACCCGGTGGAGGTCATCGCCACCAACGAGACCGGCAAGGCCGCCCGCCGCACGGTGGGCTTCTACTACGCCTCCAAGTACCTGCCCTACGCCGCCCCGCTGGCGGACGCCACCCCGCAGATGGCCGCCGGGCGCGCGCTGCGGATTTCGGGGAAGGCCTTCTACGACGCCACCAACAATCCCACCTGCTCGGTGCAGAACGGCAAATACAGCTGCACGCCGATCAAGGACATCGCCACCCTCGGCCAGATCGCGCTCAACAACTTCGATCTGAAGACCGCGGTGGGCGCCGTTACGCTCTACACCGACACCAGGCCGCTCTTCACCAAGCAGTACGGCCCCTACGGCTGCACCGACTGCCTGGTCACCGGCCTGAACCTGACCGCCTACATCGACGTCGTCGGCACCATGGACGTCAAATCGGAGCTGGTGGCCCTCGATTTCAACAATCTCAAGCTGACGATGGCGGTCCGGCAGGACGGGCTCGGCGCCACGTCCACGGTCAACGGCGTCCCCAACACCCCCGGCGTTTCGGTCACAGTGAAGACGACCATCGACATCCCGATCTCCGCCAGGATGTCCCCGACCTCGAGCTTCACCTACAACGGCAGCGACGCCTGCAAGGTCTCCATCTTCGGCGTCAACGTTGGCCAGTACCTCCCCTACCTCTGTCCCGACGCCACCGGCAACGTCCAGGACATGTCGACTCTGCGCCCGTCGCTGGCGATCGACTCCGCTCTGGCCGTCGACACCATCACCATGGACAACATCTTCACCGTCACCGCCGCCGCCGGCGGCGGGGTGGACGTGCAGATGACGAGCGGAACCATCAGCTTCAAGAATTCCCCCAAGATCAATCTGGACCCGGTGAAGAGCATGCAGATCGACCTGGGCACCCTCACCGTGCTCGGGTTCTCGATTCCGCTGGGGTCGCAGCCGCTCAACGTGCTGGTGCCCGACATGACCTTCCTGGATACGATCGCGACCTTGGCCGCCAGCAAGCTGCAGTCGCAGATCGCCAAGCAGCTCGAGAAGGCGCTGCTCCAGTCCAATGGCACGGTCGGCAAGGGGCTCGACCAGGTCATCAAGGATTCGCTGCAGGGCACCTCGCCGGATACCGCGACGCTGCCGGTGGCGAAGTTCGCCGGCCAGGCCGCCCCCGAGGCGATCCAGTTCACCTCGAAGATCGGCTCGGTCTCCTGCTCCGCCCCCGTCAGCAGCCAGGACTCGGGCGGCATCACCCTCGGGGCGGACACCCTCTACTACTCGCCCAAGACCTCGGGCCAGAACCACCCGCAGCAGGGCAGCATCCTGGCCACCGGCTGCTACAGCCCGAGCCAGTCGCTGCCGAGCTTCACCAAGAGCCCGGTCCTGGAGAACGCCGACCTCATCGACGCGGTCAACCAGGCGCTGTTCTCGGTCTGGTGGGGCCGGGGCTTCGACTTCGACTTCACCAAGGCGCACATGAAGGGGTCGCTGCCGGCGAGCCTGTCGTCGGTCTCCGACTTCTCCCTCAAGACCGAGCTCTAC
>JBBIQS010000124.1:0-20390 GCA_037442205.1 Myxococcales bacterium | reverse complement strand
GCGGTCGAGGACCGGGCAGCCGTTCTTGCGCGGGTCGGGATCGGCCACGCCCGGCTCGTCGGGGCAGGCGTCGAGATTGTCCTGGATGCCGTCGCCGTCGCGGTCGCGGATCGGGCAGCCGCGGTTCTCCATCGGGCCCGGCTCGTTGGGGCAGGCGTCCATCTTGTCGACGATGCCGTCGCCGTCGTTGTCCGGATCCGGGCAGCCGTCCTCGTCCTGGAAGCCGTCCTTGTCCTCGGGGTCGAGCGGGCAGCGGTCGAGGTCGTCGGGGATGCCGTCGCCGTCGGTGTCCTTGACCACCGGGCAGCCCTGGTTCTCCTTGGGCCCGGGGACGTCGGGACACTTATCCTCGGGGTCGATCACCCCGTCCCGGTCGCGGTCTCCCCAGGGGCAGCCCTTGTTCTCGGCCGGGCCGGGGATCTCCGGGCACTCGTCGTCGGCGTCGAGCACCCCGTCGTGGTCGCGGTCGGTGGGCTCGATCTTGACCACCAGCGGCTTCTCTTCCTTCTTCTCCTTGATCAGCACCTGCTTGGGGCCGCAGTCCTTGGAGAGCACCAGCGCCTTCTTGATGTTCTGCTCGGCGATGGTGATGTGCTCCTGGGCGCGGGTGGAGTTGCCCTCCGACACCTCGCCGAAGGCGAAGTCCAGGTTGGCTTCGGCCAGCGCCAGCTCGCGCGGGGCGCAGCGGTAGGCGCCCGACTTGCGGGCCCGGGCGATGTCCGCGGAGATCACCTCGCCCGAGGCGCGGATCTTGTTGCCGCTGACGCAGCCGGAAAGCAGCACCGCCGCCGCAGCCACCGTGAGGACCACCACTCGCATGCTCGTCAGACCTCGTCGATGGCCCGGGGACTCTCGTCCTGCCGCGCCAGGCTCGACCGTGGGGGCACCGTCAGTTTCCTTCGCCCGGAGCCGCCGCCGGGATCACCAGGTTCGGCGGCGGAGGAGGCACCGCCCCCTCGGCGCGGGCGGCCATCGCCTTCTCTTTGGCCTCGCGGGCGTACTTGAGCGCCTTGTCGGCGAAGTCGATCGCCTCTTGGAAGTCGGAGTACCCCTGCTCCTCGCGGGCCTTGTGCAGGTAGGACTCGGCGGCGGTGAACTCGAAGGGGGCCAGCTTGGGGGCGTCGGCGGTGCGGGCCGCCTGCAGCTGGACGTCGGCGTCGAGGATCAGCGCCGTGGACTGGGTCGGGCCGCACCCGGCCGACAGGGCCAGGGCGGACAGCGCGACGCCGGCGGCCAGCGCCCCTGCCAATAGACGACGAACCGAGCAATTCATCCGTTGCGACCCCGCGGCGAGCGACCGAGCGCCCGTTCGGAAAAGCTTCGAATTTCGTCTACTTGTAGTCGGCTTCCCGGGGAAGGTCAACAAATCGCCAGGGTCGGCTTTCGGTCACAGCACCCGAACGCAGACCACGGTGATGTTGTCGTCGCCGCCGCGCTGGTTGGCCAGGTCGACCAGGGAGCGGGGAACCTGGGCCAGGTCGCTGGCGCGGGCTTTGGCCAGGATGTCGGACTCCTCGACCAGGTTGCTCATCCCGTCGGAGCAGAGGATGAAGGTGTCGCCGCTCTGGCAGGCCAGGCCCATCACGTCCACCGCCACCTCGAGCTCGAAGCCCACCGAGCGGGTGATGATGTTCTTGTAGCGGCTGTGGCGGGCCTCCTCGGGGGTGAGCAGGCCGGCCTTGAGCTGCTCGTTGACCAGGCTGTGGTCCTCGCTGATCTGCTGGATCAGGTCGCCGCGCACCAGGTAGGCGCGGCTGTCGCCGACGTGGGCGAAGAAGGCGGCGTCGCCGTGGACCAGCAGGGCGATGGTGGTGGTGCCCATCTGCGCCAGCCGGGGGTCGGCCTGGGCGGTGCGCCAGATGGCGGCGCTGGCGGACTCGACCGCCGCGCGCATCACCTCCGGCAGCCGCGACTCGGGCAGCGGGCGCCGCTCTTTGAAGGGGCTGTCCGGGCGCGCGAAGGCGCGGCGCAGCTCGCTCTCGATGGTCTCGACGGCGATCCGCGAGGCGGTGCCCCCGCCGGCGTGGCCGCCCATGCCGTCGGCGACCACGAACAGGTTGAGCTCCTGGTCAATGAGGAAGCTGTCTTCGTTGTGGTCGCGCTTCAGGCCCGTGTCGGACAGGCCTTCGCTGATCACACGCATGGTGGCACCGGGTCGCGGGGGTCAGAAATCTACCGGCACCCCTGAAAGCGGTCAACGCGGGAGTGGCGCCCGAGGCTAGCCGGCCGGCCGGTGGCCCAGGTTGGCCGGCCGGGCGCCGCGCCAAGAGACCTCCGGCAAGTGGCTGGCCCCAGGACCGCCTTTCCTCGATCCGGCGGGCCGCCGAGCTGCGCGCCGGTGCCGCGACTCCGCCGGGTGCCCAAGATTATTTGTCGGTCGATGCTGGCCGCCTCCCGCGGAGCAGATTCAGTGTCCTTGCCGATGCCAGAGGGGCCGGGGCGTGCCCTGGCCTGCGCTCAAAACCACTTGAATCGCCCGGGAAGCGAGCGAGCTCTCGAACGCCCCGGACAAGCGCGCGTATTCTCGGCGCTGCTGCGAGGCCGCTTGGTTCCCGAGCAACTTGCCGGCGGGGTCAACGGCAAGGTGCCCCCGGCGCCGCTCTCCCAAGCCGCCGGCCCTGCCTCCGGCCGAGGGGAGGCGCGGGGCCCGGATGAGAAGGAGGTCCTCGAGATCGAGGACGACCAGGATCTGCGCGAGCTGGTCGAGCTGCTGCTCTCCAGCGCCGGCTACCGCGTGGTTTCGGCCCGGGACGGCCGGGAGGCGATGGAGCTGGTGGCCCGCCACATGCCCTCGGTGATCCTGCTGGACATGCGGATGCCGCGGATGAACGGCTGGCAGTTCAGCCGCGCCTTCCACGACGCCTACCGTGCGGCGGCCCCGATCGTGGTGGTCACCGCCGCCCGCGACGCCCGCCAGAGCGCCCAGGAGGTGGGCGCCGAGGCCTTCATCGGCAAGCCCTTCAACCTGGACGAGGTGCTCGAGGCGGTCGAGCAGGCGCGCCGAGCCGGCCTCAGCTCCGGCGGCGAGCCCGCTGCGCCGCCTCCAGCATCTCCTCGGCATTCTTGAGCGCCGCCCTCGTCACCTCCACCCCGGCCAGCATCCGCGCCAGCTCGCGGGTGCGCGCCGCCTCCGACAGCTGCTCGACCTTGGAGCTGGTGCGCCCCTCGCGCACCTTCTTCTCCACGGTGAAGTGGTGGTCGGCGCAGGCGGCGATCTGCGGCAGGTGGGTGATGCACAGCACCTGCCGCTCCCGCGAGACCTCCTTGAGCAGCCGGCCGACCACCTCGGCGACCGCCCCGCCGATGCCGCTGTCCACCTCGTCGAAGGCGTAGGTCGGGACCGGATCGGTCCGGGCCAGCGCCCGCTTGATGGCCAGCATCACCCGCGACAGCTCGCCGCCCGAGGCGATGCGCGACAGCGGCTTGACCTGCTCGCCGGGGTTGGGCGACAGCAGCAGCTCGCAGCGGTCCAGCCCGCGCGCGGTCAGCTTGACCCCCTCCACGCTCAACCCCTCCTCGGCCGCACACGGCTCGAGCGCCACCTCGAACACCGTCCTGCCCATCGCCAGCCGAGCCAGCTCCCCTTCCACCGCCGAGCAGAAGCTGGCCGCCGCCTTCTTGCGCTTCTTGGAGAGCTCCTGGGCCAGCGAGAGCGCCCGCGCCCCGCGCTCGGCGCACTGCGCCGCCAGCTCCCCCAGCCGCTCGGAGTTGCCGGAGAGGGCCTGCAGCTCGCCCCGCATCTGGTCGCGCCGGGCCAGGACCAGGGCCACCTCCCCTCCATGCTTGCGGCACAGCCGGCGGATGGCCTCCAGCCGCTCGTCGGCCTCGGCGAGCCTGGCCGGATCGGTGTCGATGCCGCGCGCGTAGCCGGCCAATGTGCGGCTGGCCTCCTCGATCTCGACCTGCGCCGACTTCAGCGAGGCGAGGACCGGCTCGAGCGCGGAGTCCAACTGGGCGGCCTCGGCCAGCCGCACCAGGCTGGAGCCGAGCATGTCGATGGCGCACTTCTCCCCGCTGTACAGGTCGCGCTCGACGTCCTCGGCGGCCTGCTTGAGCTTGCCGGCGCCGCCCAGGCGCTTCTTCTCCTGGGCCAGCCGCTCGTCCTCGCCCGGGGTCGGGTCGAGGCGGTCGATCTCCTCGAGCTGGAAGCGCAGGTAGTCGCTGCGCCGGGCCCGCTCGGCGTCGTCCATCGACAGCCCCTCGCGCTCGCGCACCGCCTGGGCGAAGGACTCGAAGGCCTCGCGGTAGCGGGCCAGCTCGCCGTGCAGCCCCGCCCAGCCGTCGAGCAGCGACAGGTGCAGCTGCGGGTCGAGCAGGCTGACGTGCTCGTGCTGGCCGCTGATGTCGACGAGCCCCTTGGCCAGTTGCTCGAGCAGGTTCACGGTGGCGATGGCCCCGTTGACCCAGGCCTTGCCCCGCCCGGAGCGGTGGACCACCCGGCGGATGAGCAGCTCGCCCGAGCAGTTGGGCAGCCCGAGCGCCGCCAGCCGGTCGCCCAGCTCGACGCCCTCGAAGAGGGCCTCGACGGTGGCCTCCTCAGCGCCGGTGCGGATCACCTCGGCCCGGGCCCGGCCCCCCAGCACCAGGTGCAGGGCGTCGACCAGGATCGATTTTCCGGCCCCGGTCTCGCCGGTGAGGACGTTGAAGCCCGAGGAAAAGCGAACCTCGAGCTCGTCGATGATTGCGAAGTTCTGGATTCGAAGGGCAGTGAGCATGCCCTCCTAGCTAGCACAGGGGGCTGACACTGAACAAGTGTTCCGCACCATCCGCGCGAATCCGGAACGGATTTTCAGGTCTCCGGCCGATTCCCATGTCGCAGGCGCGAGGTCGTCCTCCGCGGCCGGGCCGCGGCCGTCGATCGACGCTCTGTCGCCAGAGAGAGGGTTCAGTGGGCCTTGAGTGCCGGCTCCGGGGGGGCCTTGCCGGGCGCCGGCTCTCCAAGGCAGGCGCGCAGGTGCTCTCCCATCGGCAGGTCGCTGCCGAGGACGTGATTGGCCAGCCAGTCGCAGACGCGCTCGTTGACCGCGAGGACCAGCGCCTGGGTGGGCCCGGATCTGGCGAACTCGGCCGCCAGTTCGCAGAAGGTGCGGATGAAGGCTTGGTGCTCGGCGAGGTGCTGCGCCAGGCCCGGGTAGCGGTGGGTGGACATCAGCGCCTCCTCGGTGCCGAAGTGCATCACCACATAGTCGCCCAGGAACTCGAGCATGGTCTCGACGGCCTCGCGGCCCTCGGCGTTGCGCATCGCGTTCACCAGAGCTTCGGCCTGCTTGAACAGCGACTGGTGCTGTTCATCGATGGCGGCAATGCCGACCGCGAGCTCGCTGCGCCACTCGAGAGCCATGGGAAGCCTCCGCTTGCTCGCGATGCGTGCCCGACGCGTCCCCGAACCGCGCCGTCGCCGGCGCGGCCCTCCCCCTAATGAGTGCCACGCGATAGACGATATCCAACACCCGGCCCCGCAGCCAAGTCATTGGAAGCCAAATTATTCGAACTTCCGGCGCGCGTCGGCCGGCTCCGCTACAACCGCGCGACCACCGCCAGGTAGCGCCGGTTCGGCCCCTCGAACCCGCGGGCGGAGTAGCGCAGGAAGACAGCCAGGGCCTTGCCGTCGGCCGAGAGGCGCACCGAATTGAGCCCGAAGTCGAAGCCGCCGCCGCCGCTGCTCAGCAGCCGGCTGCGCCCGGGACCATCCAGCCGCAGCGCCCAGCGGTCCTCGCGGACGCCGTCCTCGCCCGGAGCGCCCTGCGTCCGCAGCAGTCGCAGGGTGTAGGGCTTGCCCGCGATGGTGAAGCTGGTCTGGGTCGAGGTCCCGTTGCGGTACAGCTCGAAGCCGGGGTCGGCCCCCAGCCCGAGCTCGCCCAGGCGGCGCGCGGATTGGGACTTGAGATCGTCGAGGGCGGTCCCCTGCTCCTGCCGGCGCATCGCGCTCGGCGGCGAGAGCTTCTTGCCGGTCTTCGTGGACAGCGCCACCAACTCGGCGTGGGAGAAGCCGCTGCCGTCCTCGACGCCATAGGTGAAGTAGGCGAAGACCTCCGCCTGCGCGGAGAAGCCGACGACCTCCAGCTCGTCCTTATCGCCCGCCCCAGCCGGCGCCGGGGCCAGCATCGAGAGCGCCAGGATGGAAAGAAGAGCCAGCCGCGAGCGGAACATGGTCGGGGATCAGGCCTGCTTCGGCGGAAAGCGGCGCACCGAAAAGCGCCCGCACTGCAGGTGGAGCTGGGCGGGATGATTGCTGAACTCCAGCCGCACCACGAACTCCTCCAGCGGCTGGACCACCAGCCCGACGATGCGCGGCGACTCGGGAGCGTCGAACAGGTTGGGCACTGCGTAGTAGCGGACGTCCTCGCACAACAGCTCGATCAGGTCGCGGTCGGCGGTGGCGAAGACCGAGACGTCCCGGTGCTCGGCGTCGATCTGCACGCCCCGCAGGAACGAGCCCTGCAGCCAGCCCACCGAGTCGAGGCGCTTCTCGTCCTCCGGCGCCAGGAAGACCATCGCGCTAGCGCTCGCCCCAGCGCAGCTTGGTGCGCAGGATGGTGAAGAAGTCGAGGTTGGGGTTCTTGATCAGCATCACCTTGTTCTTCGACTGCTTGATCTGGACCCGGTCGCCCGGGAGCATCGGCAGGCCGGTCTGGCCGTCGAGGGTCAGGTACATCTCGGCGCTCTCGCTGCGCAGCCGCAGGTTGATCTGCGAGTCGTGGGGCACCACGATCGGCCGCTGGGTCAGGGCGTGCGGGCAGATCGGGGTGACGATCACCGCGTTCATCGCCGGGTAGACGATGGGCCCGGCCGCCGACAGCGAGTAGCCGGTCGAGCCGGTGGGAGTGGAGACGATCACCCCGTCGGCCTTGTAGGTGGTCACGTACTCGCCGTCGATCGAGGTCTCCAGGTCGGCGATCCGCGCCAGCGCCCCCTTGTTGATCACCGCGTCGTTGAGCACCTCGGCGTCGAGGATCTTCTCCTCTCCCGGCCCCCGGTGCAGGTGCACCCGCAGCTTCATCCGCGGCTCGACCTTGAAGTCGCCGTCGAGCACCCGGTCGAGCATGCTCTGCACCTCGCTGACCGGGATCTCGGTCAGGAAGCCCATCGAGCCGAGGTTGACCCCCAGGACCGGCACCGGCCGACCGGAGAGCACGTAGGCGGCGTGGATCAGCGTTCCGTCGCCGCCCAGCACGATGCACAGGTCGGTCTGAGTCAGCTCGGCGGTCGGCGCCCAGGGCAGCCCCAGCTTCTTGCCGACGTGCTCCTCGCACAGGCTCTCCACCCCGCGGGCTGACAGCTTGGCCCGCAGCTCGACCACCAGCCGCAGCGCCTCCTCCTTGTGCCCGTTGGCGACGAAGCAGGCTCGATGGATGGCCATGGTGCGCTCAGCCGCTTCAGGGCAAGACCGAGACCGTGAACGAGGAGGGCCCGCCCTTGAGTCCGCTCGCGTCGTAGACGAAGAGCTCGACCTCGTAGCTGCCGGGCTGGTCGGGGTAGAGGGTGGTGGACTTGGCGGTGCCCTTTCCCGAGGGATTGATCGCCGCCTGCGAGCCGGCCGGCTTCTTCACCAGGTTCCACTCCCAGGCGACCACGCCGGCGGGATCCGGGTTGGTGCAGCTGGCGCCGGTGAGGTCGTAGCTGCCCTGGCCCGAGACCTGCACCAGGGTGGTGCTCTTGGGGAGCTGGGCCGAGCCGGTCACCTGGCAGGCATTGCTGACGCACACTTCGCCGGCGCCGCTGCACGGGCAGCTGCCGCCGGTGGCCATCCCCACCACCGCGATCGGCGCCGGGTTGCAGCTGGTGCTCGCCCCCAGGGTGATGAGGAAGCCGTCGGGGTCGGGGAAGGTCGGATCGTCGGTGTGGACCAGCAGGTTGGCGACGAAGGTGCCGCCGCTGGGCGGAGGGGTGAACTTGATGCAGGCGGTGGCGCTGCTCCCCGGGGCGATCTGCTGGCCGGCGGTGATCTGCGAGGGGCAGTTGGCGTCGCCCTGGGGCAGCGAGAACTGCTGGTAGGCCGAGGGCGGCCGGGTGTCGAGCTCCAGCGACTTCACCGTCAGCGGCAGCTGCTGAGCGTAGGTGTCGACGTTGCTGAGCTGCAGCGTCTTGTAGACCGGGGTGTTCGAGGACAGGTTGGCGCCGAAGTCGATGTTGCTCGACGGGTTGGCGGAGAGCACCGGAGGCGAGCCGCCGGCCAGGATCGCGGTGGCGGCGCCGCCGCTGGAGACCACCTCGAGCAGGTCCGAGCCGGGCTGGGTCCCGGGCTGGTAGGTGACGTGGATGGCGCTGGCCAGCTCGGCGCCGCCGGCGATCTTGGTGCCCGCCGCCGGGACCTTGTCGAGCTTGAACATCGGATTGGCGCCCTTGACCGAAACCGACTGGATGGTCAGCTCCTGCCCGCCGGAGTTGGACAGCGAGAAGTCGCCGGTGCAGGGGGTGCCCTTGAGCGACAGGCTGCAGTAGGTGGGGGCGATGTTGAGCACCGGGGTGACGCCGTTGCCGCGCAGGGTGATGCTGACGGTGGACCAGTTGGGATCGTTGGTCTCCAGGGTCAGGGTGGCCGAGAGCGCGTCCTGGGTTGCCTTGGGAGTGAAGAGCACCTTGAGCGTCGCCGGCTTGGCGCCCGAGTGCAGGGTGGTATCGGTGCCGGGAGCGAGGGCGAAGGTCCCCGGGGCCACACCGCTGTCCAGCGCCAGTCGAATGCCGCTGGCGTCAAGCACCGGGCAGCCGGTGTTGTTGAGGATCAGCACGACCTCAGACGTCGAGTTGACCGCGGTGTCGGGGAAGAAGGCGCTGGGGTTCTTGCTCTTGCACAGGTCCGAGCCTGGGAACGGGCTGCCCGGGCCGCCGGGGCAGCTCAGGGCGAGCCCGGGAAGGTCGGGCATGTCCTTGCCCTCGCCGAGCAGCGCCACCACGGTCGGCTCCACGCCGTCCTGATCGCCGACGATGGTCAGCGTGCCGGTGAACGAGCCCACGCCGCTGGGACGGAAGGTGACGGGGATCTCCGCCACCCCGCCGGCCTCGATCGACTCCGGCACCTTGGTCTTGTCGAAGGTGAAGAGCGCGGCATCCGCGGCGCTGATCTCGAACTTATTGATGTAGAGCAGCGCGTTGCCGGCGTTGTGGACGTGGACGATCTGCACCGCGGGCTCGACCCGCACCTTGGGATCGCTGGGCGCCGGGCAGGCTTCGCCGAAGTTGATCTGCTTCTCGTCCACCGACAGCTCGCCGCCGCCGGTCTTGGTCTTGTTCGGATCGCAGCTGCAGCCGGCCAGGGACAAGCCAAGGGTCAGGATGAACAGGCGCCGCATGCAGTACCTCGAGATGTTTTTCAAAGGGCGAAGCGTAGCAGCGCCGCCAAAGGCAGGACAACGGCTCGCCGACGCTTCGAAATCCTCTCGGCTTCCGACCGGCTAACTCTTGCGGCGGCGCCAGCCGATGCGCGGCAGCACCAGCAGCCCGAGCAACCAGACTCCGGCGAAGACTCCGCCGCCCGCCGAGGCGCAGCTGCAGCCGGCCGCCTGGGTGCCGCCCTCGCCGCTGCCATTGCCGCCGTTTGAAGGATCGCCGCTGGAGCTGCCGCCGTCGGCGCCCGGGTTCACGCTGGAGCCGTCCACGCAGCGGTGGACCGAGCAGACCTTCCCGTCGCCGCAGACCGGCATGCAGGCCTCGGTCGGCTCGCAGATCCGGTCGTTGCAGGTGGCCCCCGGCCCGCAGTCGGCGGCGACCTGGCAGGGCACGAAGTAGGACCAGGTCGACTTGAAGGTCCCCACCATCCAGCCGCCGTAGAGGGTGCGCATCCGACCGGCGGTCAGCTGCCCGTCATCCGGACCGCCCATCATGCTGACGTTTCCCAGGTTGGTCTTCTGCCAGGTCGCCCCGCCGTCGTGGGTGAGAAAGTCGACCACGCGGTAGATCTTGCGGTTGCCGCCGGTCTGGCTGTCGGAGGTGGTGCCGATGTAGGCCGAGCCTCCCAGGTGCCCGTTCTGGGCGTCGGACCAGTACATGGTGTGGAAGAAGCTGGCCGGCAGCGACATGGCGCCGAAGGGAGAGCTGAGCTGGCCCACCTTGACGTCCACCTTCATGTCCGTCCAGGTCTTGCCGCCGTCGGTGCTCTTGTAGAGGTGGGCGTTGTTGGTCTCCGACCCGACCAGGTCGTAGGCCGCCAGGAAGCCGGTCTGTCCGTCGCTGAGGAAGAAGACGTCGGTCATGCCGCGATCGGCGAGCGGGCTCGAGCTCCAGGTCTCGCCGCCGTCGGTGGTGTACAGCACCGCGCCGTTGCACAGGCTGGTGCAGCTGGGGAGGCTGTCGGTGTTGTCGTAGGCGTTGATCCAGCCGAGCTTGTCGTCGAGCCAGAACATGGTGTGCAGCGAGGCGGTGGTGCCGCTGGACACGCTGCGCCAGGTGGCTCCGCCGTCGCTGGTCAGGCGGATGGCGCCGCTCTTTCCCACGGCCACACCACGCTGCGCATCGAAGAACTTGATGGCGTTGATGGTCGCGTCGACCGGGTGCTTGGTCCAGGTGGCGCCGCGGTCGGTGGTGGACCAGACCGCCTTGCCAGTGGTGACGAAGCCGGTCTGGGCATCGATGAACGAGATGCCGGTGACGCTGGTCAGCTTCTCGTTGGCGAGGTTGCCGGTGATCTCGGTGTAGCTCACGCCGCGGTTGGAGCTGGCATAGACGTGCGGGGAGATGGTCGGGATCATCCCCGAGGCGGTCATCGTCATGCCGGCGGTGAAGAGATTGGCGCCGTCGGGAGAGTCGAGGCACAGCAGGTAGACCGACTCGGGCGGACCGCCGCTCACCCGCGCCCAGGAGAAGCCGTTGGCGGCGCGGGCCAGCGAGGGGGAGAGCGCGACCAGCGCAATCGCGGACAGAAGTTGAGTACGCATGCGAACCTCTCAGGGTGCTCTCGCCGCGTCAGGCGCGGCCATGGCCGGCGCGGCGAGGGGCGACAGGTTACTCCAGGGCGGGCCCCGGAGGAAAACGGCTCTTGGACCTACCAGATCCCCGGGAGCAGTCTGAAGCGCACCCGCTGGGCGTACTCCCGATAGCCGGCGAGCCCGCCCTGCAGCAGACGGTCCTCCTTGAAGGTCCGCCCGGCGATCCAGAACACCGTCACCGCTGCCACGATCAAGCCGCGCCACGAGCCGAGCAGGAACGGGATGGCCAACGCCCACAGGCACAGCCCCAGGTACCCGGGATGGCGGAGCCACCGGTAGGGCCCCTGGTCGATGACCACCTGCCCGCGGTCCTGCTGCAGCCGCACCGTTCCCTCGAAGAAGCGGTTGACCGACATCGCCCAGGCCGAGAACGTCATCCCCAGGCCGTAGAGCGCCACCCCCACCGCCCCAAGGGCCGCCGGCATCGCACGCTCCGGCGCCCGCCCGGCGTCGTAGGCGCTGAACGCGATCCCGCCGAGCATCAGCGACCAGAAGACCGTGACCCAGCGCAGATCCCAACGCGGGGTGTTGGCGCCGATCTTGTCCCGCTGGCGCCGCAGCTCCGGGTTCTTGCGGCCGACGTAGAGCCCCTGCCCCAGCAGCCCCGCTGCCGTCACCCCGAGGAACGCCCACCCGCGCCAGAAGCCGAACGACCCCGCCGCCAGGAACAGCCCCGCCGTGCCCGCGGCGAAGAGCACCGCCATCCCCAAGGCTTCGCTGATCTTCCGGTGCTCCTTCGCGGCGCCGTCAGTCGCGAGCATCGCGCACCTCCCTGCGCCCCCTTGCCACGTCTTCTAGAGTTCGGCAAGGCGTCCCGCCGCGGCGACGGCCGGGGCACGGCCGGGCTGAGATGAGTTCGCCCGGCCGCCTGTGCTACCATCTGCGGCCTCTTTTGCGGCCAGACCGAGGAAATCCCTCATGCGTTCATTGCTCATTGCCGTCCTCGCCCTCGCCTTCTCGCTCAGCGCCTGCAAATGCGGCGACCCTGCGGGAGGCACCACCAAGGCTGGTTCCGACCCGCATCCCGGGGACGGCCTGGTGCAGCAGGGCGACGAGTTCATCCTCGACTTCGGCCGGGTGCGTGCCGGCTTCTCCTACGTCCAGCACATCAAGTTCGAGAACCAGGGCCGCAGCGACTGGAAGGTCAGCGCCGCGTCCCTGCGGCAGGGCTCCCCGAGCTCCCTCAGCGCCGAGATCCCCTCGCTGCCGGTCAATTACGGCCCGGGCGAGGTCCTCGACATCCCGGTCACCTTCACCCCACCGCTGCCCGAGCAGCTCAACACCTACCTGGACATCGTCTCCGACGACGAGACCTATTCGCACATCACGGTGCACATCGTGGGCGTCGCCGAGACCCCGGGGCTGGCGGCCTGCATCCGCGACGCCAGCGGCAAGGAGACCTGCGACGACCAGGTGCTCACCGGCAACCTGATGGCCGACTTCGGCGAGCTGCTGCTGAGCGACCCGCCCAGCGAGCTGACACTGATCCTGCGCAACTCCTCGGAGCTGGAGCTGCACGTCGCGTCGCTGAACACCACCGCGACCACCAGCCTGGAGTTCTCGGTCCCCAGCCTGACCAACCTCACCCTGCCGCCGCAGAGTGACAAGGAGTACCTGATCTCCTACAAGCCGGCCGACGGCGGCTGGGACGTCGGCCAGATCGAAATCGTCTCCGACGACACCAACAAGCCGGTGCTGCACGTGGACCTGGGCGGCGGCGGCAAGGCCCCCAAGCTCTGCTTCAAGCCCAACCAGCTCGACTTCGGCGGCGTGGTCAAGGACGCCCCGGCGGTCAAGGAGGTGCAGCTCATCTCCTGCGGCCTCAACGCCCTGGAGATCACCGAGGTGAGCCTGGTCTCCGGCCTGTCGCCCAATTTCACCCTGGCCACCCCGCCCAACCTTCCGACCCAGCTCGCCCCGGGGACGAAGATCACCGTCCCGGTCACCTACACCCCCAACGCCCTGGCCGCCGACATTGGCAAGCTCAAGGTGGTCAGCAACGATCCTTTCGCTGGCACCAACTACCTCAAGCTCACCGGCAACGGCGTCAAGGAGCCCTCCTGCCAGCTGTCGGTCTCGCCGCTGAGCGTCGACTTCGGCCTGGTGCCGGTCAGCGGGTTCGCCGACAAGGTGATCCTGGGGGCCAACGTCGGGCAGAAGGAGTGCCACCTCACCGGCGTCTCGGCCCCCAGCGCGCCGCAGTTCATCCTCAAGTCCGGGCCGGGAGTGCCGGCCATCCTGCAGCCCAACGACACTTTCTCCATGACGGTGCGCTACACCCCCACCGGCGCCCAGACCGACACCGCTACCCTGACCATCACCTCCGACGACGCGGCGCACCCCTCGCTGGCGGTCAACCTCAAAGGCCAGGGCAAGGCCCCCGGCCCCTGTGAGATCCAGCTGACGCCGCCGGCCCTCAACTTCGCCAACGTCGGCGTGGGCACCGCCACCAAGCTGCCGCTGACCATCTACAACTTCGGCACCGACGACTGCATGGTGCTCTCGGCGGGGCTGAGCTCGGGCACCTCCAACGCCTTCACCATCACCAGGTCGCCGGCGATGGGAATGGGCACCGTCAACCGCAACGGCGGCAAGATCGACTACGAGATCACCTTCGCCCCGCTCAACGGCGGCCAGCACACCGGCGCCTTCAATGCCCGCATCGGCGTCGACCCGCTGAGCACCAAGGCCTACAGCGCCCCGCTGTCGGGCAGCGCCGGCGACCCCAAGATCTGCATCACCCCCACGGTGCTCGACTTCGGCGCCCAGGGCCCTGGGACCACCGCGGAGCAGAGCTTCCAGATCAGCAGCTGCGGCCAGGGCGCAGTCGAGATCCGCGGCCTGTTCATGGACGCCGGCACCTCGCCGGAATTCACCTTCGCCAACAAGCCCGGCGTCCCCAGCAAGATCCTGGCGGGAAGCACTCCGGTCACGGTCACCGTCCGTTACTCGGCCACCAGCGCCGGGCCCGACTACGGCCGGGTGCTGGTGCTCAGCAACGACCCCAATCAGTCGAGCTTCCCGGTGGTCCTCAAGGGCAACGCCGCCGGCTGCTTCTCCTCGATCCTCAACTGCACTCCCAACGCGCTCAACTACCCCAGGACCGCGGTGGGACTGACCTCGACCCTCACCTTCACCTGCGCCAGCCTGGGCACCGACTCGGTGGACATGTCGGCCATCCGCCTCAGGGCCGGCAGCTCGGCCGCCTTCGCCCTGTCGATGAACGCCCTGCCGCAGACCCTGGCCCCGGGCAAGAGCGTGCGGGTGGCGGTCGACTACTCGCCCAACACTGCGACCTCCGACACCGGGGCGGTGGAGATCGCCAGCAACGACTGCCAGCGGCCGCTGCAGACCATCGCGCTGACTGCCTCCTCGTTCGACCCGCAGTACCCGCCGTGCATCGCCCCCAAGACCTTCACTCCCACCGTGCGCTGGGAGTGGAAGAACCCGCAGGACGTCCCCAAGTCGGTCAGCGTCTGGTCCACCCCGCTGGTGGTCAATATGACCGACGACAACGGCGACGGGCGCATCGATGAGGACGACAACCCCGACGTGGTCTTCACCTCGTTCGCCGACTCCTTCAACCTGATGAACGGCAACGACACCCCGCCGGCGGTGCTGCGCTGCATCGACGGCAAGACCGGCATCCCCTGGTGGACGATGAGCGACCCGGCGCTGGCCCTGGACGCCGAGGCCCAGATTGCGGCGGGGGACATCGACGGCGACAACAAGCCGGAGATCATCGCCTCGCTGCGGGTGGTGGGCCAGGGCTCGGGCACCGGGAATTTCGAGGGCAAGTACAAGACCGGCCGGTTGCTGGCCTTCGAGAACGACGGCTCGCTCAAGTGGGTCTCCGACTGGTGGACCCGCGGCTCGGACCAACTGGAGGACGGCAGCGCCCCGACCATCACCGACCTCGACGGCGACGGAGTCCCGGAGATCATCCTGGGCAACGCGGTCTACAACAACAACGGCAAGCTGCTGTGGGAGGGCGCGGCGGGGATGGGGACCACCGGCCACGGCGTGTTCTCGACCACCGCCGACCTGGACGGCGACGGCAAGCAGGAGGTCATCGCCGGCAACACCGTCTACCGGTACGACGGCCAGGTGATGTGGAAGTACGGCACCGCCGACGGCATGTCGCTGGTGGTGGACGTCGATAACGACGGCAAGCCGGACGTGGTGCTGCGCACCAGCACTTCGAACATCGTCATCCTCGACGGGCTGACCGGGGCGAAGAAGTTCGAGATCACGGTGCCCGACCCTGGCGGGACCTGCCCGGCACCGATCACCGCCGCCGACTTCGACGGCGACGGCGCCGCGGAGTTGGGCGTCCCGGCGGGCAACTTCTTCTACATGATCAAGCCCACCACCGGGGCGGTGCTCTGGAAGCAGCCGATCCAGGACTACGACGGCCAGTGCGGCGCCTCGGGGGCGGCGGCCTTCGACTTCGAGGGCGACGGCATCTACGAGGCGGTCTACCACGACACCCGCAACGTGTTCGCCTTCCGCGGCACCGACGGCACCATCATCTACCAGGCCGATCGGACCAGCGCGACCATCTTCGAGACCCCGGTGATCGCGGACGTCGACAACGACGGACACGCCGAGATCCTGGTCACCCAGCAGGCCGGCCCCTTCGCCGGCGTCGGCGGCGGCGGCGCCGGGCTCAAGCTGCTGAGCAATGCGACCAATGACTGGGTCGCCACCCGGCGCATCTGGAACGAGTGGAACTACCACGTCTACAACACGGCCGAGAACGCCACCATCCCGCGGGTCGAGCCCCAGGCCTGGAAGAAGTTCAACGCCTACCGGGCCAACCGGCCGCTCTGCAAGAAGTAGCCGGCCGGCAGTCGATCACTCTCGCCGCCCGGGCCGCAAGGCTCGGGCGGTTCTGTTTTTGCGGCCCGGCGGATCAATCCGAAGTGGCTGGGTCCGGCGCCCGAGAGCCCAGCAGGTTCGTAACCCGGGGGCCCGCGCCCGAGGGCCCACCAGATTCGGATCGATCCGAAGTAGCCGGGGGTCCCGCGTCCGCGGGCCCATCAGGTTCGGGTCGATCCGAAGTGACCTGGGGTCCGGCGCCCTCGAAACGCGGGCGCCGCCCAACTCAATGAAGTCCCTGCAGCGCCTGGGCAAACCGAGCGGAGCGAGTGGCGTTGGGAGCGGCCTGGGCGAGCTTGCCGGCCTGGCCGAGCTCCTTGATGCGATCCGCGGCCGAGGGGTGAGTGTCCTTGAAGCCGCCGCTGCCCTTGGCCTCGGTCTTCTCGAGGTTGGCCAGAAAGCGCCCCAGCGCGCCGGGGTCGTAGCCGGCCTCGCGGGCGATCTGCACCGCCAGCTTGTCCGCCTCGTACTCCGAGCCGCGCGAGTAGCCCTTGGTGAAGAGCGAGCCGACGATGTCGTCGATGCTGCCCCCGAAAGCCTCCACCTGCCGGGCCAGCGGGATGCCGCTCTGCTTGGCGACCTTCCCGGCGCCGGTGACCACCACGTCCGCCCAGCGGGCGCTCTTGATGCTGCCGATGCCGTGGCCGCGCAGCACGTGCGCCACCTCGTGCGCCAGCACCGCCGCCAGCTCGTCCTCCGAGGCCGCCGCCTTCACCGTCCCCAGGGTCAGGAAGACGAAGCCGCCGGGGGCGGCGTAGGCATTGATCGCCTCGCCAGGCAGCAGCGCGAAGTGCCAGCCGGCCACCGGCGCCGGGCGATCGTCAGAGCAGCGGCCGTCTTCCTGGCGCTTGCCGCAGTCGCGGGCCATCGCCGCCAGCGCCACCAGGTTGCCCACCCGGCTGACGTAGGCGGTGGCCTCGCCCAGCTCGCCCTTGTCCAAGGCCTCCTGCTCCACCAGCTTGCAGCCGGCGCGCGAGGCGATCCCCGCCGACACCGCCCGCCCCAGGAAGTACTCGTTCTCCGGGCTCAGGTCCTTGCGGGCCTCGCTGACCTTCTCCCCCACCTCCTTCACGTCGCTCACTGCCGAGGAGAGGCTGCTCGGGCTGGGGATGCGCCCTGAGGCCAGCTGCTGGGCGACCTGGCAGCCGGCCGTCAGCAGGGACAGCGCCACCAGGGCCATCAGAATGCGGCGGCTCACTGGGCGCCTCCCTTCCCGCCCAGCTGGCCCTCTTCGGCGAAGCGCGCCAGCGCCCCGTCGTCGACCTTGGCGGCCTCGATCTTGTCCACCTGCGGGAAACACAGGTCGGGGTGCGACTTGCGGTACTCGCCCTCGATCTCGCGGGTGAAGCCGCGGCCGGCCAGCTCGACCTCGCTGGAGTTGGCGCCGCCGCGCGAGGAGGTCGCCGCGGCGGAGAGCTTGACCGGGCCATCGAGCTCGCCGGAGGTGACGAACTGGGCGTGGATGTAGCCGGTCTTGCCGTTGGCGGTCACCTGCCACCAGCCGCGGGCGTCGGCCTTGGCCACCACCGACAGCCTGTCGCCGCGCACCACGGTGGCCACCGCGGTGCCCAGATATTGGGGCCGCGGCATCAGCTTGGCGCTGACCGCGCGCACGGTGACCGTGTCGTTCTTGGCTGCCCCTGCCAGCAGCAGCGCCGCCAGGGCCAGCCCCGGCGCGCCGAGGAACCGATAGCGCATGTCACTTCTCCTTCATGTGCCAGACCCCATCCCAGCCGGCGCCAGGAGGGTCGGCGAGGAAATGCCTACACCGCTCGAGGTAGGTTCGGGAAGGGCCGTCCTCGGGCGAGAGCGCCAGCGCCTTCTCGAAGGCGGCGCTCGCCTGCGCGAACTGCTGGCCGCGGTAGAGCGAAAGCCCGCGCCGGTACTCGGCCATCACCTGGACGGCCTGCGGCTCGAGCGCGCCCTTCTCGCACAGCACCTCGTAGACCGTCACCGGCTTCTGCTTGCCCTTGACCGCCAGCAGGTCCAGCTCGCGGGCCTCGACCACCTCGCGCACCTTCTCGTAGGTGGTCTCGCTGATCATCAAGGTGGTGCCGTAGGGCTTGTTGGCCCCCTCGAGCCGCGAGGCGAGGTTCACCATGTCGCCCATCACGGTGTAGTTGAACTTGTGGCGGCTGCCCATGTTGCCGGCCACCGCCTGGCCGGTGTTGATCCCGGCGCGGGCGATCACTTCGGCCCCGAACTCCGCCTTCCACTTGGCCCGCAGCTGCTCGCAGCGCCGGCGCATCGCCAGCGCCGACAGCACCGCCTTGCGGGCGTGCTCCGGCTCCGGCAACGGCGCGCCCCAGAAGGCCATGATCGCGTCGCCAATGTACTTGTCGACCACCCCGCCGTGCGCCAGCACGATGTCGGTCATCTCGCTCAGGTACTCGTTGAGCAGCTTGACCAGCCGCTCCGGGCGCAGCTTCTCGCTGAAGCTGGTGAAGCCGGCGATGTCGGAGAAGTAGACGCTGATCTCGCGGGTCTCGCCCCACTCCAGCGACAGGTACTCGGGGTGGGCCAGCAGCTCCTTGACCAGCGCCGGAGAGGTGTAGCGGCCCAGGGCCTCCTGGACGAAGCGCCGATCGCGCCGCTCCATGCCGCTGGCCGACAGCACCGCCGCCGCCGAGGCCAGCAGCGCCCCGCCGCCGGGGACCACCACCGGCACCCACAGCCCGCGGGCCCGCAGCAGCCAGCTGGCCAGCCCCCACAGCCCGGTCAGCAGCAGCGCCAGCACCGCCACCCCGGAGAAGAGGGCGCCGACGGTCGAGGTGACCACCGTCTCCACCGCCACGACCGATACCGCCACCAACAGCGCCACCGCGAAGGCGATCGCTGCCTCCTCGCCTCTGCCGGCGCGGCGGATGACCTTGCCGCTCAGCAGGTTGTCGAGCATGGCGGCGTTGATCTCGGGCCCGGGATGAGCCCGGTCGATCGGGGAGGCCTTGACGTCGCGCATCGCCGAGGCGAAGGGGCCGACGACGACGTACTTGTCCTTCAGCTCGACGGGGTCGATGCGCGGCGGCCGGCCCTCCTCGAGATCGCCCAGGGCACCCAGCAGCTCGCGGGCGGCCAGGTGCCGGTGCCCGGCCCGCGGCGGGTAGCGCAGGATGGCCCGGCCCCGCTCGTCGAGCGGAAAGCGGCGCTCGCCCAGCAGCAGCTCCGCTCCGTCGAAGCGCGGGCGCTGATCCGGATGGCCGACCAGCCAGGCCGACAGCGCCAGCGACGGCCAGAGCCGGCCTTCGTGGCACGCCAGCAGCTCGTAGCGGCGCAGGATGCCGTCGGCGTCGGGCTCCTGCTTGACGTTGGCAACTTTGGCGGCGCTGGCCGCCAGCACCCCCAGCGGCGGCGCGATCCCGCGCTCGGGCAGCTCCAGCTCGTTGGGGATGGTAGCCGCGATGCTGTCGCGCTCGGCCAGCAGCGCTTCGGCGCGCACCTCGCTGGCCAGCTCGCGCTCGGAGAGCTCACGCGGGGCCACGGGCACCGGCGCGCCCTGGAAGATCGACTCGAGCAGCGGGTTGGCGGACAGCTGCGCCAGCGTTCCCTCGGCCTGCTCGGCCCCCTCGTATCCGCCCAGGTAGAGCTCGAGTCCGCCGGCGGCCGGGAGCAGGTAGCTGCGGGCCCCGAAGTTCGACAGGCGCATCGCGGCGTCCAGCGCCAGGCTCCGAGTGGGATAGCGGCCCTGGAGCACTGCCCATCGCCCGCCCGATGCCCGGGGGGCGATCTGGCCGGCTGGCATCGACATCCCGATGACCACCTTGCCGGCCTGGCGCATCGCCGCGGCGAAGTCCTCGGTGTGGGCGGCGTCCTTGTCCAGGTCCTCGAACAGGAAGTCGAACACCACCGCCTTGGGCGCGCCGCGGGCGGCGAACGAGGCCAGGTAGCCGTGCATGGTGCGCGGCCAGGGCCAGCTGACGCCCATGTTCTCCTGGGCCCAGCGCAGGTCGTCGTCGCCGATCTCGACAACCACCACCTCGGGCGAGGCCGGCTCGGAAGCGGCCAGTGCCTTGGCCCGCTCGTCGTAGGACCAGGCCTCGCCGTTGTCGATGGCGACCGGACGCCGATAGGCGACGGCGGCGGCGAGGGCTCCGACCACTGCGCCGACGGCCGCGCCGGCGGCCAGCTTGCGCCCGCGCGCCGAGAGGGTCTGCAGGGCCTGGGAGAGACTGGAGATGGCTGCGCCTCCTCGAGTCAGGACGAGCGGCGAAGAGGCAGCAGTCTACCCCGGCACCGGGGCGGTGGAAGGAGTGGCCGTTCCGGCGCGGCCGCCGCCCGCGGAGGCGGACGGCAGACCGCTCGAACGCTAGAGCGCCGATCAGGCAAAAACCCAGCAAGATCGATCGCTTGGCGCAACCCATTGATCGCGATGCGGAAGAGTGATCAATAGAGCGGATGCACTCGCATCCCTCGGGACACGTCCGCTGGAAGTTCCCTGTCGAGCTCAGTCGTCGGGAAGAGCTGATCTGCAGGCGCCTCAAGCGCACAGGTCGGCTCTTCGCCTTCTTGCGCAAGCACCGAGACAGATTGTTCGACGAGCCCTTCCAGGCCGAGCTGGCGACGATGTACTCAGACGCCCCGCGAGGGGTT
>JBBIQS010000123.1:0-20529 GCA_037442205.1 Myxococcales bacterium | reverse complement strand
TCCGCGAGACAGGAGCGCGCAAGCAGCGGCAGATCGGACTGGCGGGTTCGGTGGGGGCGCCGATGCTCGAGAGCCTGAGCCAGAAGCGGCTCGACGGGCTGTTCCGGTATCTCTTCGACGGCTGGCGTTCAGGGGACAACCTGGCGCCATCGCTGACGAATATGGGTGCGATCGATGAGATCGACTTCGACGGGCAGGCGCCGAGGTCGGCCTGGATGATCGTCCCGCCGCACGCCCCGCCGCACCTGGGCGTGGGAGTGAGCGGCTACCGCGGATCGCTGACCCTGACCGCCGCCGCGACGCCGAGCTTCGCACCGAAATTGCGCTCCTTTTTCAGGACGATGGCCGGGCTGCTCTCGACCGCCACCGCGCGCGAGGGTGAGGCCGCATGAAGGGCGAGCTCTTCAAGGGGCTGGCGCAGCTCGAGCTGCAGGATCGGACCGGCTACTCAGGAAAGCTGCCGGTTTTCTATCCCGAGGTCTCGTCGCTGGCGGTGGCGCTGACCGCCTCGACGAAGCGGGTGCGCGAGCTGTTGCCGCATCCGGCGATGCATCCGGTGGAGCTCTATCCCGGCCGCTGCCTGGTGGGGATCAGCGCCTTCGAGTACCGGGTCTGCGACATCGATCCCTACAACGAGCTGAGCATCTCGTTCCCGGTGACGGTGGGCCGGCGTGCGATTCCCGGGCTGCACCTGCTGGCGAGCCTGGCGCGCCGGACCTTCGCCGCCTACGTCTGGCAGCTGCCGGTGACCACCGAGCGAGCGCGCTACGGCGGGGTCGAGCTCTACGGCTTCCCCAAGTTCCTGGCCGAAATCACTATCAAATCCGATGGCGGCTGGGTCGAGGCCACGCTCGGGATCGAAGGCCGGAGGATTTTGGCGGTCCGCGTGCGCCAGGGGCCGACCCGGCCCGGGAAGCGGATCCGCTATCGGGCCTACACGGTGAAGGACGGAGTCCCGCTGGTGGCCAACGTGCTCACCCTTCCCCACCAGGCTTTTGAGTCGATGGACTCGAGCGAGGGAGCGCTCGAGCTCGGTAGCGGGCACCCGATTTGCGAGCGACTCGGCTCCCTGGACTTGGGCGCCAAGCCGCTGCTTTCACAGCATTTTCCGGAGTGCGAATCGGTGCTGTTCGGGCCGCGGAACCTGGTCGACGACTGAGAGCGTGGAGCGCTGGCTTTCAGCCGGCCGCGTCGCGATTCGAGCATGAGCCTTCGACGCGGCGCCGAGCGCCTGGGAGCGCCGGCGTCTCGCCGGCCGCGTCGCGACTTGAGCACCAGCGCTCGACGCAATGCCGAGCGCCTGGGAGCGCCGGCGTCCCGCCGGCCGCGTCGCGATTCGAGCATGAGCCTTCGACGCGGCGCCGAGCGCCTGGGAGCGCCGGCGTCCCGCCGGCCGCGTCGCGATTCGAGGATGAGCCTTCGACGCGACGCCGAGCGCCTGGGAGCGCCGGCGTCCCGCCGGCCGCGGTCGAGCGGACGGGCTCGCTCCACAACCCGCCGGATGGAGGAACGAGTGCGCCCGCCCGAGGCGCGCCTCGTCCCCTGCACGATAGGAGGGCCGGTCGGGCAGAACCGCGCGCGGCGGGTGTGGTCTAGCATGAGGCGATGTCGTCCCCTTCCCCCCGGCGCGGACTGCTGCTCCTGGCGGTCTGGATCCTGGCGATCCTGGCGGTGCTCCGGCCCTGGCAGCTGCTGCGAGAGCCGTGGGGACTGCGCGCGGCGCCGCCCGAACCCGGCTGGAGCTCGGCCTCGCGGGACTGGCTGGCGCTGGCGGCGGCGATCGCCAATCCCGAGGATCTGCGGCCCTTCGAGCCGATGCTCGAGGAGCTCACTGGGGAAGCGCCGCTGGGCTGGCAGTCGGTCGTGATGGGCCCGCGCTCGGCGACCATGAGCGGGCAGTACAGCGCCTGGCACATCGAGCTGCTCGGCGCCGAGGATCCGGCGCGGCGGGAGCTGCGCTACGCCTGCCCCGAGCTGCCGGCCTGCGGTGGGATGGAGCTGTGTGCTGGGCGCGAGGCCCAGCCGCGCGTCGGCGCGCTCAAGGGGCGGCTGCTGGCGACCTGGATCCACGAGCAGGGCCACCACCTCGGGCGCGTCCTGTGGCGCTGGCCGCACGCCGGGCCGGAGCGCCGCTGGCTGGAGCAGGTCGAGGCCGAGGCGCTGGTCTTCGCCTTCGCCGAGCACGTCGGGCGCCACTACAGCCAGCCGCTGGCGGCGCACCTGCTCGCCCAGCGCCTGCGTCCGGTGACCGACCCGACCATGCACCTCAAGCCCGAGGCCCGGGAGCGCCTGGCGAGCCGACTGCCCTGGCCGGATCCGGACGAGAAGGGCGGTTGGGTGGCGGCGGTGCTCGCCCTGCGCGCGAGCGGACTCCCGGACTTCGCCTCCGTCTGGCGCTTCGTCCACGCCGGACCGGCCGCGCAGGTGCTGCGGCGGATTCGCGAGAGCGTGGGCCGGGTCGACGAGGGCCACCGGCAGGCGATCCAGGAGCTGTTCAGGCTCGAGGGAGGGGCGGCGGCTGGGACCCCGGGCGACTTCGTGGCCGCGCTCCCCGAGCCCGAGGAGCTGGGCGAGCCGGAGATGCTGCCGCGAGGCGAGTGCCTCGAGCTTCGCTACCCGCGCTACAGCGTGAGCTTCTGCGACGACGGGATGGACGCGCGGATCGACTTCGCCGAGCACGAGGGGGCGCGGCAGCTCCTGCGGCTGTCGACGAATTGGCTGCGCTCCTGCCTGGTGGTGCAGGGGCGGGATCCGGCGGGGCAGGACGGGTGGCTGGTGGTGGAGGGGCGGAGGGCGGCGCTGCGGTCGATCTCGGCGATCGAATCGCCGTGCCTGTGCGCGAGCGACGAGCGGCTGCTGAGCTTCGAGGAGGCGGTGCGGCGGCTCGACGAGCTAGGGCCCCGGCTCGACGCCCTGCTCGCCCTGGCGGTGGAGCACCTGCGCCGCTTCGGCGAGGCGGGGGACCGGCGGCACGCTTTCGACGTCGTGCGCCGGCTCACGCTGACGCACGGGGCGCTCGGGTTGGGCGAGACGGAGCGGGCGCTGGCGAGGAAGTGAACCGCAGCGCTCCCAGGCCCATCTCGCGAACCTCGCGGGCGTGGGCTAGCGTGTTTGTCGCCTTTCTCCAAGGAGCAGCCATGACGTCCTCGCAGGCCATCCGCTGGTCGGGCATCCCCGCAATCCTCTGTGGCGTTCTCACCGCGGTGTTCTGGCTCGCGCATCCATCCGCGGCCGATCCCAAGGCCGCCCACGACGCCGCCTTCTGGGCGACGATGCAGACCACCCAGTACGTGGCGGTCAACGGCGCGTTCGTCGGGATCCTGGTGCTCTGCCTCTTCGGATTGGCCGGCATCTACGCCCGGCAGCTCGAGCGCGCCGGTGTGCTCGGGATGATCGGCTTCGCGCTCGCCTTCACCGGGACCGCGCTGTTCATCGGCGCGGGCGTCTTCCAGGCGTTCGTGGCGCCGACCCTGGCTTCGTCCGAGGCCACTCGCCCGCTGCTCGAGCAGGATGGCCCGCTCTTCAAGGGTCCGCTGACTCCGCTCTTCGCCGGCGGCGGGATGTCATTCGGCTTGGGGTTCGTGCTTTTGGCCGTGGCCACCCTGCGCGCCAAGGTCCTTCCGATGTGGCCGGCCATCCTGCTCATTCCCTCGTCGCCGATCCTCGGGCTGAGCCCGGCGATGCCGTTCCTGGCGCGGGCCATCGGGTCCTTCGTGTTCGGCGTCGCGTTCGCGTGGCTGGGCTGGGCGCTGTTCGCCGGCCGAGCCGAGGCCAAGGCCGGCGCCGCGCCGGCCGAAGGTCTCTCCAAGGCGGCCTGAGTTCGGCTTTCGAGGCACCTGGCTCCTGGGGCGCGGGCCTCTAGCAGGCCGCGTCGCGATTCGAGCACGAGCCGTCGACGCGACGCCGAGCGCCTGGGAGCGCCGGCGTCCCGCCGGCCGCGGTCGAGCGGTCAGCGGGACGCCGATTTCTTCTCCACGCGCGACTGAAAGCGCGTGGCTCTTCGAATTCAGCCGTACCGCTCAGGCCGGCACTAAGCCGCCCGGGCCTTCGACCGGCGGCGGAGGAGCCGGCTGAACGCCGGCGCACCTAGCGCCAACAATGCCGCGAACGGCACTGCCGCGCCCGAACCTGCCGAGCAGCCGACGTGCGGCATCGGCTCGCCGGACGGGCCCTGGGTCGCCGCGTTGGTGTTGGTCCCGTGCTGTTGCTGGTCGCCGGTGCCGCCCGCCGGAGGCACCACGTCCTCGAGCGTCTCGCCGATCACGAAACCGTCGTGGTAGACGACGCCGGTCTGGCTGATGGTGTTGTTCCGGTACAGGCCCTGCTTCAGGTACTGAGTCATTCCCGGGAACTGGGTGGCCATGTAGCTCTTGGGGATCACCCGCTGGCCGTCGTACCAGAGCTCGATGAAGCCCTCCGACGGGTCGCTCGACCACTTCACGTGGAAGACGAAGTCGTGCCACACCCCGCGCACCAGCGGCGCACGCCACACCGCGTTGGAGGTGATCCCCAGGGCGATCTCCTCGTTGCGGATGGTGAACTCCACCGGCGGCGAGCCGCTGTCGCCGCTGTGGTGCCACTGGGTGAAGAGCTGCCAGGTATCGGCGCTGGGGTAGTCCTCGGCGAACATGGTCTGCCAGCGGTAGTAGCGCTCGGTGCCGCTGGGCTCGTAGCTCAGGTAGACCAGCTCGTTGCGATTGCCGCTGGCGCCGATCGGATTGTCGCCCTGGATCACCGTGGCCTTGAGGGCGTACTGGCTGCCCGGCGCCACCGGATTGGTGACGATCTGCAGCCGCTCGGGCGCCACCTCCTGCGCCTTGCTCCACTGCGAGATGTCGCCGGTTTCGAAGTCGCCGCGCCACAAGACGCTGGCCTGCGCCGCCGACGCCGACGTCAGGACGACCGCCGCTGCCAATACCATTCGCGCTGTTTGCACCGGGTTCGCTCCTTGGATTGGGTGAACCGGGCCGACCGCGCCGCGCGTCACGCGGGCGCCGAGGGTCGGAGCCGGACCTAGAGAACAGCGCCCAACGCGCGCTGCTTCCAGACCCGGCCGGCCGCGAGCTCGATGCCGCGGCCCGCGGAGCGGCCGCTCGCTGATTCCTCCATCGGCCGGAGGAGCGAGGACGGGAAGCCCTCCATGGCATCCGCGGGCTCGATTGCCAGACTTATTCGGGGTCCGCCGGTCTGGAGGTGTCGTATGGGACGAGCGAGCTTCGGGTCGATCGTTGCTCTGGCCTGCCTGTCGTCGGTCGCGTCGGCGCAGTCGAGCGCTCAGCCTCAAGGCAATCCGCAGCAGGGCGGGCAGGAGGTGATCGTCGATCCGCAGACCGGGCAGGTCGTCGTCCGCAACTCGCAGCAGGCACAGCAGCAACAGCAACAGCCGCTTCCACCGCCGGCGCAGGCCCAGCCCGCGCAGCCGGCCGAGCCCCCTCCTCCGCCCACCCCGGCGCAGCCGCCGCCCGCGGTCGTCCACGACCACGAGCTGGAGAAGCGCACCTCAGTGGCGGGGCAGGCCGGGCTCATCACCTACACCGGCGAGGCCGCGCGGCTGACCACTCCGGGGGCGAGCTACGGCCTCTCGGTGGCCTACGATCTGATCCGCGGGGTCAACGCCGAGCTCGGCTACGTGGGCTCGAGCTACCGCGTGGAAGGGACCACCGGCGGCGTCTCCGAGAACGGCGCCGACGTGCTGATGAAGGTCGGCCCCGAGTACGGCCACTTCTCGCCGTTCGCGCTCTGGGGGCTCGAGCTGTCGTGGCTGGGCACCCACGGGCCGGCGGAGGGAATCCAGGACGCCACGCTGCTGCGGCTGCCGATGGGCGCCGGGCTGGCCTACACCCTGCCCTCCGACAGCCCGGCCGAGGTGACGCTGGGGCTGCGCGCCGCCTACCTGTTCACCCTCACCTCCGGCGCCTTCCCCGGCCTGGCCGAGCCCTTCGCCGCCAACCAGTTCCTCTCGACCTTGAGCGTGGGCGGGCGGTTCTAGAAGGGGCGCGACTCGCCCTCTGTCATCCAGCCGCGCACCGCCGCCACCCAGCGCTCGGCCTCCTCGCGCGTGGGGACGTCGGCCAGGCGGATCTTGCGCCCGTCGTCGAGCTCGACCTCGAGCCCGTAGCTTTCGGGCCGGCTCTCCCAGTCGTGGACCGCCACCTCCACGCGCTTGATCGCCGAGAACGGATACTCGCGGCGGCGCAGCGACAGCAGCGGGGCCTTGTAGGCGTAGCGGACCCGGCGCTCCCGGCCGTCGATGGAAAGCGTCTGGTCGAGCCCGAACAGGCCGCCGAGGATGAAGGCCGCGCTCACCGCCAGCGCCCCCAGCGAGATCAGCCCGAAGAAGAACGTCAGCGGGCCGAAGCCGCTCCAGCGCGGCTTGAGGAGCAGCTCGTAGGGCGCCATCAAGGGAATCAGGCCCAGCACCACCAGCACCAGGCGCGTTCCCCAGGGGAGCCGGTCGCGAAGCTCGAGGCGGTCGGGGCTGACGCGGGCCTGATCCATGGGAGCGGATCATCGCCTGCGCGCGGCGGCCTCCTCAAGTTGCCGCCGACTGTTCCCCGAGATCAGGGGCAGCTGACCTTGAAGTCGGTGCTCCACCCGCCGCCGCTCGGACACGCCTTGAGGCACTCGCGGCTATCGCTGGGGCTGGAGCAGAAGACGTTGGAGTAGCCGCACATGGCGCAGTGTCCTTCGACGCAGTCGGTGTCGACGTCGCAGCTCTGCCCGAGCTTGCCCTTGCAGCGGAAGTCCGTGCAGGTGCCGCTCTGGCAGTCGGCGCCGGCCTCGCACACCGCGCCCGTGGTGCCGTTTCCCATCTGGACGCATTGCGCGGGCGACTTGCTGCCGTCGCAGGCGTAGCGCTTGCCCGCCGGGTCACTGGCGCAGCCGATGGCCGCCTCGCAAGCGGTGTAGGGGGTGCTGCGGCATCTTCCGGCCGCGAGGTTGCACGACCCGCTGGTGCACTGGCGGTCCTCGGTGCACTCGGTCCTGTCGGCGCGCGAGCGCTCGGGGTAGCAGGTCGCCTGGGTGCGGCCGTCGAAGGCGGCGCAGAACAGCGTCGCCCCGCAGGCGTCGACGCCCCACTCCTGGCAGCAGGGCTGGGAGAGCGCCTGCGAGCGCGGCGTCTGGTTCTTGCAGCCGGTCTGCCCGGAAGGTCCCTCGCTCGGGCCGCAGCCGACAACCAGGATGGCGAGAGGAAGGATTCGCAGCAGGCGGGTCATCGGAGGGCTCTCACGCAGGGATCGGGATTGATCGATCCGGGGACGAGGCGAGCTTTCCGCGGTTGCACGCCCGCCCGACTCCGGCCGGCGGGACGCCGGCGCTCCCAGGCGCTCGGCGGCGGGCGAAACTGCTACTTCTCCCCCCGCTCCTTGCCGCGCGAGGCCTTCAACACCTTGTTGTAGTTTTCCTCGAGGTACTTCTCCACCGTCGCGTCCTCGAGGTTGAAGTCGCGCAGCACGCCTTCGTAGATGAACTTGAAGGCCGGCGTGCCCTCGTTGTTCGCCAGGCGGAAGGAGAGCTTGAGCACCGCGGCCGCGAACAGCGGATCCTTCTGCTTCTTCTCGGCCATCTCTCTCTCCCTCTGGTCCTTCCGGCAGTGGCTTGGGAATCCCCGAACCGCGGCCCCTCGACTCCGCCTGCCCTGAGCTTGTCGAAGGGGCTCGGGGCGGACGGAGGCCGGTCCCGCCTCTTGGACAGGAACGCTACGCCTTGGCGGCCTTCAACCTCATCCGCCGCTGCAGGTACTTCTGCTGGGCGATGGAGAGCAGGTTGTTGGTGAAGATGTAGAGCGTCAGGCCGGCCGGCAGGTTGAGCATGATGAAGGTGAAGAACACCGGCATCATGTACAGCATGATCTTGGCCTGCGTCGGGTCGCCCATCTGCGGCTGCATCTTCTGCGTGATGAACATCGTGATGCCCATGACGATCGGCAGGATGTAGTACGGGTCGTGCAGCGTCAGGTCGTGGATCCAGAACGGCAGCAGCGGCTCGCGGTACAGCTCGAAGCTCGACTGTAGGGTCCGGTAGAGCGCGATCCACACCGGCATCTGGACCAGCAGCGGCAGGCAGCCGCCGAAGGGGTTGACCTTGTTCTCCTGGAACAGCCGCATCTGCTCCTGGTTGAACTTGTCCTTGTCCTTCTCGTACTTCTTCTTCAGCACCTCGAGCTGGGGCTGCAGCTTCTTCATCGCCTCCATGCTCTCCATCTGCTTGACCGACAGCGGGTAAAGCAGCGCCTTGACCAGGATGGTCAGCAGGATGATGGCCACGCCCCAGTTGACCACCGCCTTCTGGAACAGCTTCATCACGTCCAGCAGGATCCGGCAGATCACCGCCCACCAGCCGAAGTCGATCGAGTGCGCCAGCTCGGGGTCGATCGCCGGCCCGCCCTGCGCGGAGGCCGGCGGCTCCTGGCCCAGCGGCAGCAGCCCCGCCCCAACCTCGTTCTCCTTGCTCACCCGCTGCAGCTCCTCGTGCGCCTTCGGCCCGAGGTAGATCCCGAACTCGCGGGTCACCGTCTCGCCCGGCCGCACCTCGCCCAGGTCGGCCTCGATCTGGGCGCTGAGCTGGCCGCCGGGCAGCTCGCTCAAGGAGCAGCTGGTTCCCTCGGCGAAGCGCGGGAAGATCAGGCCGGCGAAGTAGCGCTCGTCGAAGCCGGCGAACTTCACCGGGCCGGCGAAGCTCTCGGTCTTCTGCTCCTTCTTGAGCGGCATGGTCTCGTTGCTGGTGCCGTGCCGGCAGATGGCCTGCGACAGCTCCGGCGGCGGGTTGAACATGCCACCGCCGCCCTGGGTAGCCGGGTCCACCTGCGCCGGATAGACCACCGCCAGCTTCGCCTTCTTGGCGCTGGCCGACTTGTTGGTCAGCTTGTGCTCGACCCGCAGCTCGTAGCCGTTGGGGTTGATGCGGTAGCGCTTGGTGAGCGTCAGCTCGGGGGTGCTGGCGGTGAAGGTGACCTCGTCCTGGCCCTTCTCCATCGAGTACATCGCCTCGGCGCCGAGCTTGAGATCGCCGCTGACCTGGGTGGAGACCGGATAGGGCTGGTTCGGGTGGGTGTGCACCAGCTGCTCTTGCACCGGCTCGCCGGCCTTCGATTTCTCACGGGAGACGAACTTGCTGGCCTTCCACTTGTCGCCGTCCTTGATCACCGCCGAGGACAGGGCGGCGCCGCGGTTGGAGAAGGTCAGGCGCTGGGCCGGGGTCTCGAGCTCGGCGGTGGCGGCGGCGATCTGCTCGGCCGGCGGGGCGACCGCCGGCTGCCCGCCGTCGGCCTGCTCAGCGGCTGCCATCGGGAGTTCGGCGGCGGCCCCTGCATCGGCGGCCGGGGCTTGGGCCTGGACCTGCCCGCCGGCGTCGGCTGCCGCCGCCTCGCCGCCCTCCGGCGGCTTGGGGGCGAAGAACTGCATGTAGACCACCATCAGGATCGTCGAGACCACGATGGTGAGCAGCAGTCGCTTCTGCTGGTCGCCGGGATTTTCCAGAGGATTCGGAGGGGTCATGGGGAGGTCGCTTCGGCGGCGAGGGAGCCGGCCAGATCAAGGCACCGGGTCGATGCCGCCGGGGTGGAAGGGGTGGCAGCGCATCAGCCTCGAAGCGGCCAGGGCGCTGCCTTTCAGGGCGCCGTGCTTGAGCAGGGCTTCCTGGGCGTAGACCGAGCAGGTGGGGTGGAAGCGGCAGGCCGGTGGCAGCAGCGGGCTGATCAGCCGCTTGTAGAGCTTGACCAGGCCGATGAGCAGCCACTTCATCCGCTTCTCTCCTTGTCTTGGGGGCCCTTGGAAGCGGAGAACAATCCAGCGGCGCGGGCGAAATCCCTACGCAGCTTTTCCCGGCTCGATTGCGCGGCCGAGGAGCGGGCGATGAGCACCACGTCCAGCGAGGGAGGCAACAGCGCGCGCTCCTTGCGGAAGATGTCCCGCAGCCAGCGCTTGACCTGGGAGCGGACGACCGAGTTGCCGACCTTGCTGCTGACGGTCACTCCCAGCCGGCGCACGCCCAGGGTGTTCTCGAGCCCCAGCAGCACGAGCGAGCCGGCGACGCAGCGGCGCCCGCGACCCTGGACGCGCTCGAACTCGCCGTGCTTGCGCAGCCGACAGCGCTGCGGCAGCGACTCGTCCGAGGGCTCCAGGCGCGGGCGCGGGCCGGCCGTCAAGCTCGTCGGGCCTTACTTCTTGGGAGCGCTGACCACCAGGCGCTTGCGGCCCTTGGCCCGGCGGCGCTTGAGGACGGTGCGCCCGGCGACGGTGGAGTTGCGCTTGCGGAACCCGTGCTTGCGGTTCCGGCGGATCTTGCTCGGCTGATAGGTAGGCTTGCGCTTTGCCACGGTACTGCTCCTTCCTGACTGATGAGGGGCGCTTGGGAGGGTGCCGGCGCGCTCGCTTCTAGCCAGCCGGCGGCCGCTCTGGAGGCATCCCTTGAGCTCGCCGCCCGTGCGAACGGGCGGCGAAAAAGGGACGCATAAAACAGAGCGGGACCGGGATTGTCAAGAACTTCGCCCGGTTCTGCCCTCTGGCCGGGGCCGGACCGACCGCTACTCCAGCCCGTTCCACATCATGGTCAGGGTGCTCCAGACCCCGTTGTCCATTCCGAGGGTGGGGCCGGCGGAGACCTGGGAGGGCACGGCGCGGATCTCGATCTTGTCCCCGGCGTTGACCTGGCGGTGGGCGGTGATGCTCATCTGCGCCCAGTAGTTCGCTCCGGCGGAGTGAGCCAGGGTTTCGTTGACCAGCGCTCCGTTCAGGTAGAGCGCGATCAGCGCGTAGGGAACCCCGGTTTCGACGATCACGTCGGCGTTGGCGGTCAGGGAGATGAACCCCGCCTTGGCAACGGTGATCGAACCGTCGGCGTTGACCTGCAGCAGGCTCGGGGCGGTGTTCTGCTGGACGTTGGTGTACTTCATGTTGATCGGAGTCGTCGTGTTCGGAGTCGTGAAGTCGGCGGCGTTGGTGAGGTAGGAGGTCAACGCTTGGAACGAGGGCGCCTCGTCGGCGTAGATCTCGAACGAGCCGACCGAGGTGACGCCGGTGTTCTGGTAGTTGGTGATCACCAGCGGCTTGATGAACCGGGTGTTGGCCGGGAAGGTGGCCAGCGTCCCTCCGGTGCCGGCGATCGTGCCGATGAAGGTGGTCCAGGTGTTGCCCAGCGTCACCGCCGAGACGATGAAGTAGCCGTAGGTGCCGCCATTGCCCACCAGCACGGTCTTGTTGGCGTCGTAGGCGACGTAGCCGGCGTAGAAGGTCCCGGCGCCCTGCGACATCTTGGCAGTGACGCGGCCCTTGTAGCGGCGGCTGGGATCGACCGGAATGTAGTCGCCGTAGGTGAGGATCCCGCCGGTTCCGCCCACCGGTGCCGCGAACTTGAAGGAGGCGCTGCCCTCGACCCCGTCGGTGGCGTCGACCGTGACGGTCGCCCCGCCACCCTGCCAGCGGTTGGCGTCGGTCGCCCAGTCGATGAGGTTGCGCCCGCCGGTGTTGCGCTTGGCGGCGAAGGCGCTGAAGTCGGCCTTGGCCAGATAGCCGTCGGCGGTGGCGCTGGCCGGGCTCATGGTCAGGTTGGGCGTGGTCCCGCCGCTGCTGGAGAGCGGGGCGGCGGCGGTCACCCCGGTCACCGCTCCCACCGCCGAGCAGGTCCAGGCACCGGCGACGTACTTGAGCACCTGGCCCTCGGCGCAGCCGGTCAGCGACAGCGCTGGGGTGAGCCCGCCAGTGCTGGTCAGCGGGCCGCTGGCGGTCACCGCGGTCACCGCTCCGACCGCCGAGCAGGTCCAGGCGCCCGCGACGTACTTGAGGACCTGGCCCTCGGCGCAGCCGCTGGTCAGCGACAGGCTGCCCGACGAATAGGAGAGGCCGCCGGCGGCCGGCGTCGAGAAGGCAGTGCCGGAGAGCTTGCCGCTCGAGTCGACCACCTGCTTGCCGCCGACGCTCACCGAGGTGGCGTCGACCGTGCCGCCAGAGAGGTTGGTGCAGTGCAGCGCCGCCAGGGCGTAGGGCACCGAGTCGATGCGCTGGCGCGGGCTGAGGGCGGTGCCGCCCACGGTCAGCTCGAGGAAGCGCTCGCTGCCGTCGAAGAGCGCCGGGTCGAGGGCGGTCTGCTCGCCGAGCATCGTGGCGTAGTAGCCGTCGGAGAGCGCCAGCTTCTGCGTCTCGCTCCACAGCGGCGAGGCCGAGCCGGTGGCCTGGGCGTGGATGGCGAAGGTGATGTCGAGCTGCCCGGACTCGGGGGTTCCGTCGGCCTTGAGCAGCCGGCCCTGGTAGCCGATCTTCGCCGGGGCCTGGGCCAGGGCCAGCGTCGGCAGCAGCAGCCCTGCCAGAAGAAGCGCTCTCATATCTTCACTCCGTGTGCTCGTTGAAGGGGGATGCGCGCTTGTGACACGCCCGGAACCGGCGAATCAAGACGCACGCCGTCATCCCGGATCGGTCGCGGCCTCGCGGGCGGTGGACAACGTGCGGAAAACGACACCAAAAAGCCTGTGGAAAACTTCTAACAGCCTGTGGATTAGCGTTCAATATCGGGCCCGCCGCACTCTCAAGAGTTTTCCACAGCCCCCGGCTAACCCCTCGCCGCGAGCGGGGATTTCGGCCGATCGGTGGAACATTTCCACAGCCGGCCGTGAAACATGAGCCGCTATCGCCACGTGAGAGTTTGTCCTTGATGCGACAGCGACCAGTTTGGTAGTTCCTGCCTCCACTTCGCAGCCTGTGGGGTGGAGCTAAGTGACAACGGTTGCCAGCACCAGCGCCGCTCCCGTGAGCGAGCCTCAGGTCGTTGCCGCCTTCTCGCGGGCGATGACCTCGCCGCGGCTGACGGGCAGCGAGTACGTCCAGGGCTGGGTCAAGCGCATCCGCTGCCAGGGGCTGGGCGCCGACGGCCGGGTGAGGCTGGCGGTCCAGGACAAGTTCTACCGGGACTTCATCGACGACCACTTCCGCGAGGACCTGTGCCTGGCGATGGAGGCCGAGCTCAGCTCGCCGGTGGCCATCGAGTGGGTGATCGACGAGGGGCTCAAGGAGGCCGCGCCGACGGTTCCTCCGCCCCCGCCGCCGCCGGTCAAAGCCGCCTCGGAGAAGCGCCGGCTCGACGAGCGCTTCGTCTTCGAGACCTTCGTCTCGGCGCCCTCCAACCAGCTGGCCTACGCCGGGGCGCGGGCGGTGGCCGACCAGCCGGGGACCGCCTTCAACCCGCTGTTCATCTACGGCGGCACCGGGCTGGGCAAGACCCACCTCCTGCACGCGGTGGGCAACGTGCTGCTGCAGAAGAACCCCAGCGCGCGGGTGGTCTACCTGTCGAGCGAGGAGTTCACCAACGAGTTCATCCTCTCGGTGCGCGACCACCGGATGCCCGAGTTCCGGCGCAAGTACCGCGAGGAGTGCGACTGCCTGCTGATCGACGACATCCAGTTCTTGGGCACCCGCGAGATGACGCAGGAGGAGTTCTTCCACACCTTCAACGCGCTGCAGGCGGCGCGCAAGCCGGTGGCGATCACCAGCGACACCGTGCCCAGCGAGATCCCCGGGCTGGCCGACCGCCTGAAGAGCCGCTTCGCCTCGGGGCTGATCGCCGACATCCAGGAGCCGGACTTCGAGACCCGGGTGGCGATCCTCAAGAAGAAGGCCGAGACCCTGGGGGTGGCGCTGCCGGACGCGGTGGCCAACTACATCGCGCGCACGGTGCAGAAGAACGTGCGCGAGCTGCAGATGGCGCTGAACCGGGTCTACGCCCACCACAGCCTGGCCCGGCAGCCGCTGACCGAGGAGTTGGCGGCGCACATCCTCAAGAACGTGCTGCCGGCGGCGCGGCCGCTGGACGTGGAGCAGATCCAGAAGGAAGTGGCCAAGTACTACAAGGTCAGCGAGGCCGACCTGAAGGGACCGCGCCGGCAGAAGCAGTTCGTCCGCGCCCGCCAGGTGGCGATGTTCCTGGCCCGCTCGATGACCCAGGCCTCCTTCCCCGAGATCGGCGACAAGTTCAACCGCGACCACTCCACCGTCATGGCCAGCTGCGAGAAGGTGGAGCAGGAAGTCGGCTCCGACCTGCAGCTCAAGAAGGCAGTCGACGAGCTGTCCAATCGGCTGGCGCGGTGAGCGGACTCAGCCTCCTCGCGTCCGCCTGCGGATCTCCTCCAGCTCGCTCAACACCTCGAGATCCTTGGGCCTTTTCAGCGCCCGCTTGGCGTCGATCAGCGCGTCGAGGTCGATGACCCGCACCTCTCGCCCCCACAGCCCGACCTCGATGCTGCGCCGGCGAACCTCGGCGAACCCGCCCTCTCCGGCGATCCCAGAGTGCAGCTCCAGGTCGCCGGCGTCAGTCTCCAGGTGGAGGCTCACGAAGCCATCCGATTCCTCAACCACCTGGGGAATCTCCTCGCCGACGGGAATGGAGGGCCGCGGCTGCACCGGGCGCAGGGCGTCGATGGCCCGCTGCAGATTCTCCGGGTCGAACGAGGCGCAGAGATCTATGTCCTGCGTCAGCCGGGTCGAGCCGTGCGTCACTGCGGCGAAGCCCCCGACCACCACGAACTCAACCCCGGCGTCGAGAAGTCTTCCGACCAGCTCCTTCATGTTTCGCACGGTACCTCTCCCCTGCCTCGCGAAGGGCGCTGGCCAGCTCCCAGGCGCTCTCGTGAACCCGCACCCGCTCGTCAGGCGTGCGCCGGAGGTTGGCCTCCAGCAGGCCCAGGTCGAACCCCATCTGCCCGGCGTCCAGGCGCCGAGAGAAGGCCGCTGGCCTCCCCGCGGCCTTCTTCCTGGGCTTTCCAGTCACCTTCACCCCGCCAGCTTACGCGCTCGCCCCGACTTCCGCCCACCCCGTTCTCCACAGCACACTGTCGCCAACCTGTGGAAGTCCGCTCCCCGACACAGTTCCCTTCCGCGCGGCCGTCCGAGCCCCCGCCTGCCCGGCAAATGTTGACCTGGAAAAACTGTGGAAGTCCTGCGCTCAACACATGGAACAGCCTGTTCCCGGGCGGCCCCGCACTGTTGACAACTTTTCGAGGCTGTTGGTACACAGGCTGGCTCGGTATTCTCTCCAGCGGCCTGTGGAGGGGAACGTCGGCTGATTACGTACACTTCCGACAGTTGCCCACATCTCCACACTGTCTGCTATCGACGACGACATACACAGAGAGATCTTCTTCTAGTCACTGCGATAGGGAGCCCGGACCATGGAATTCCGCATCGCCGCCGAGGAGTTGGGCAAGGCGCTCCACCGCGCCCAGGGCATCGCCGAGCGCAAGACCACCATCCCGATCCTGGCCAACGTGCTGGTCCAGGCCGGCAAGAACGGCGTCACCCTGACCGCCTTCGACCTGGACATCGGGCTGGTCAGCGAGCACCCGGCCGAGGTCCTCAAGGAAGGGGCGATCACCCTCTCCTCCAAGCACCTGTTCGACCTGGTGCGGGCCCTGCCCGAGTCCAAGGTGACGGTGAAGTCCACCGGCAACAACGCGGTGGAGATCGTCTGCGGCTCGGCCCGCTTCAAGCTCTTGGGCATGCCCGCCGACGAGTACCCGGCCCTGCCCAAGGAAGAGAAGTCGAGCCTGGTCAAGGCCGACGGCAAGACGCTGCTGGAGATGATCAACAAGACCAGCTTCGCCATCTCCACCGACGAGACCCGCTACATCCTCAACGGCCTGTACTTCGAGGCCGCCGAGGGCGGGAAGATCCGGGTGGTGGCCACCGACGGCCACCGGCTGAGCCTGGTCGAGCGGGCGATGGAGGGCAGCGACTTCAAGCTGAAGAAGGGCGTGATCCTGCCGCGCAAGGGCCTGCTCGAGCTGCGCCGGCTGTTGGAGGAGGCCCCCGAGGCCGAGTGCTTCCTGGGCTTCGGCGACACCAGCGCCATCTTCAAGAAGAGCGGCCTGTCGATGATCATGCGCCTGATCGACGGCCAGTTCCCCGACTACCAGGAAGTGATCCCCAAGGAAGGCGACAAGCAGCTCAAGATCAGCCGCAAGCGCTTCGCCGAGACCCTCAAGCGGATCAGCCTGCTGTCGGAGGAGAAGAGCCACGCCATCCGCTTCGACCTGATCGAGGGCGTGCTGCGGCTGTCGAGCCAGAACCCCGACCTGGGCGAGGCCACCGAGGAGCTGGCGGTGGACTACTCCGGCGGCAAGGTCGAGGTGGGTTTCAACGCCCGCTACCTGCTCGACGTGCTGGCCTCGATGGACGGCGAGGAGATCCTCTTCGAGCTCATCGACGAGCAGAGCCCGGGCGTGCTGCGCCCCTCGGCCGACAAGAGCTACACCGCGGTGATCATGCCGATGCGCATCTGAGCGGTCGCGCTCAGACTTCAGTGACCTAGGCAGGGCATCGTGGAGGTAGGGGGTTCTCGATGCGTTTCCGTGCGTGGCGCAGCTCGCTGCGCCTCAACCTGCTGGGGCTGATCGGCCTGCTGCTGGCCGCGGTCACTCTCTTCAACCTGGCCTTCTTCCCCGCCTGGCTGCGGTCGTTCAGCCGCGGCTGGGAGGAGCGGCGCGCCCTGTCGATGGGGCTGGCGGCGGCCGGCTCGGCGACCCGGGCGCTGGCGGTCGACCAGGCAGGGGCGCTGCAGCCGGTGCTGGGCGGGATGGAGGCGGTCGCCGAGGTGAAGTACGCCGGCATCTTCCGACCCGACGGCACGGTGGCCGCCGCGGTCCACCGGGAGCTGCTGCCCGACAAACCGCCGGTGGTCCTCAAGGGGTCGGTGGCCGCGGTGGCGAACGGACTCGAGGTTCGCATTCCGCTGCCGACCACCCGCGGGTCGGGGCTGCTGCTGGTGGGGATGTCACTGGCCCAGGTGGACAGCGACACCCGCGGCCACCTGGCGATGGTCGCGCTGTTCTCGCTGCTGCTCATCGTCCTGGGGGTGGTGGCGGCGCTGGTGGCGGCGCGGCTGCTGGTCCGGCCGATCGAGCAGCTGACCGCCGCGGCCCAGCAGATCGTCCGCGCCGGCGACCTGCGGCAGAAGATCGCGGTCGACAGCCGCGACGAGATCGGCGAGCTGGCCCGCTGCTTTCAGCAGATGATCGACCGGCTGCACCAGATGGCCGCCACGCTGGCCGGCGGACTGAACGAGCTGACGCAGGCGGCAGAATCGGTGAACGCGCTGACGCGGATGGAGCGGGAGGCGGTGGAGAAGCAGGCGTCTGGGCTGTCGGCGGCCGGGGCGGCGGTGCAGCAGCTCAAGTCGACCTCGGGGATGGCCGCCAAGCGGGCCAAGGACGTCACCGAGATGGCCGCCCAGGCCTCGAAGCTCAGCGGCGCCGGGCAGCTGGCGGTGGAGGCGACCCGGCGCAGCCTGGAGGAGGTCCAGGCCCAGGCCTCGGCGGTGATGGAGCGCACCAAGCTGCTGTCGCAGAGCACCCTGCAGATCGCCGGGATCGTCGCCAGCGTCAAGGACATCGCCGACCAGTCGAACCTGCTGGCGCTCAACGCGGCGATGGAGGCGGCCCGGGCCGGCGAGGCGGGCGCCGGCTTCGCAGTGGTGGCCCGCGAGGTCCGGCTGCTCTCCGATCAGTCGCTCGAGGCCACCAACCGCATCCGGCAGATCCTGGTCGAGGTGCAGAAGGCCATCCGCCAGACGCTGCAGAGCAGCGAGAGCGGCGCCAAGCGCATGGAGGAGAGCGTCGGCGAGATCCAGAGCTCCGGCGACAGCCTGCGCAAGATGACCCAGGTGGTCCAGGAGTCGAGCCAGGCGGTCCATCAGATCGCCCACGCGGTCGACGAGCAGGACGAGGGAATCGGCCAGGTGATGGACGGGATCTTGAGCCTGAACCACGCGATGAACCGGGTGACCGGATCGATCAGCGAGGCAGAGAAGGCCTCGCTGCGGCTGCAAGGCCTGGCGGAGCGCATCCGCGGCGTGGTCGGCGAGCTGCGGATCTGACCGCGGCCGACCCTGGTGCCCGCGCCGGGGTCAGTACCCGAACTCGTCGCTGAAGAACGCCAGCACTGCCGCCACCGCGCGCTTCGAGCCGTGGTCGCCGCAGCAGTTGGAGGCGCTGCCCCACGACGAGCCGCTCTTGCGGATGGTGCCCCCGGACTCGATCTGCCCGATCGAGCTGCCGTTCTTGCGCAGGGTCCCGTCGCTCTCGATCTTGCCGATCGAGCTGCCGCTCTTGCGGATGGTGCCATCGCTCTCGACCTGGCCCACCGAGCTGCCGTTCTTGCGGACGGTGCCGTTGGACTCGATCTGACCGACCGAGCTGCCGTGGATGCGCACCGTGCCGTTGTTCTCCACCACCGCCCAGCTCGAGCCGCTCTTGCGGATCTCGATGTCCGCCGCCGCGGCGGTCGAGATCAGCAGCACGCATAGGAAGACCGACGCCGAGAGCTTCGTGGTCATGGCAGCGCTCCTTCAGGTCCGGGGAGAGCGATTGGACGCGCAGCAGTCTACGTTTGAAGAAGCTTTCAGTGCGACCTTCGACCGCTGAAAAAAGCCTTCAGCCACCTCCCGCCGGCCGCGGCCCGCCGCGCCCTCCCGAGCCAACTGGGCGAATTCACTCAGGGCCCAGGCCAGATCCGTAAATCCGCTTGGCAGCGCGGGCGTTCGCGCCCCAGACAATTGCTCCGTCGGCGCTCCGCTTCCGAGGTCGGCGCGCCGCCGCCGAAGGGCTTAATTGTCCAGATTCGGCGCGGGCACGAAGGCTGCACAGAGGCGTCGGCCACCTCTCGTCGTCCGCCAGGAGACTTCATGAAGTCCTTCGCTCAAGCGGTCCTTCCGCTCGCCCTCGTGGCGGCCTTCGCCGTCGCGGTCGCCGTCGCCAGCGGCTGCGGCTCGCCCTCGACCATCAAGACAGCCGATGCCGGGACCAAGAAGGACGCCGGCGGCGGCAATCCGTCCTGCTCCAATCCCTGCGGCACCCAGTGCTGCACCGCCACCCAGACCTGCAGCGCCGCGACCCACACCTGCCAGGACAAGACCTGCACGCCCAACTGCGACGGCACCACCTGCGGCGACGACGGCTGCGGCGGCAGCTGTCAGTGCGCCGCCGGCACCTGCAACCAGGGCGTCTGCGACACCGGCGGCGGCGACGCCGGCACCACTGGCTGCGACCCGCTCAACGGCGCCAGCTGCCCCGGCGGCCAGGCCTGCTACCCGGACACCACCGGCAACATGTGCATGACTCCGGGGACGTTGGCCATCGGCTCGACCTGCCAGGGCACCGCCGCCAACGAGTGCGTGATGGGCGCGATCTGCGCCGGCAACCCCAACGTCCCCAACAGCTCGACCTGCCTGGCGGTGTGCGATCCCGCCAACGCCGCCAGTTGCACCGGCACCTGCCAGGGACTCCAGGGCGCCAGCTTCGGGGTCTGCGTCCCCGGCGGCAGCCCCGATGCCGGGACGGTGGTTGGCTCCGACGCCGGGACGGTGGTGGGTTCCGACGCCGGGACGGTGATCGGCGGTGGCGACGGCGGCACTGCCGGCGGCTGCGACATCTACAGCGCGGCCACCAGCTGCGGCGGCGGGCAGGCCTGCTACCTCAACATGAGCAACGTCGGGGTGTGCATGGCGCCAGGCAGCGTGGCCCTGGGCACCAACTGCACCGGGACTCTCGACAACGAGTGCGTCCCTGGCGGCCTGTGCGTGTGCTCCAACACCGGTTGCACCGCCGCGGCCTGCATGGAGATGTGCAACACCACGGTCAATCCCACCGCCTGCGCCAGCGGCAAGTGCAGCACGGTCGATCCCACGATCAACCTGGGCGTCTGCACCAGCGCTAGCACCGGCGCCGACGCTGGCACCGTGGTCGGGACCGACGCCGGCAGCGGCGGCACCGGCTGCAACGCGCTGGGCGGGATCACCGCCTGCGCCACCGGTCAGTCCTGCTACGTGACCAATCCGACCACCGTCGCCACCGCCTGCCTGACCACCGGCGCCGGCAACGCCAGCTCGGTCTGCACCAACCCCAACGACTGCAAGGGCGGCCGCACCTGCGTCAACGAGGGCGGCGCCACCAGCGTCTGCGCCTGGATCTGCGACACCACCAACGCCACCTTCTGCTCCACGAAGAGCACCCTGCACAAGACCTGCACCGCCTTCGCCGCGAGCAGCAACGTCGGCTACTGCAAGTAGGCGCGCCTCATCCGGAGGCTCGTCCGTGAGGGGCCCCGTCGCGAGAGCGGCGGGGCCTTCTTACTGCCTGCTGGACGGTCAAACCGACCTCAGTCCAGGCACTTCTTGACCTCGGCCTCGCTCTTGGCCTTGTCGAGGCAGGCGGTGGACTTCTTCACCTCGGCGTTGTCGCTCTTGAGGCAGCTCTTCTTCCAGAACTTCGCGGTGGCGTCGTCCATCTGCTCGCCACCGGCGGTCTTGCTGGCCTTCTTGAGGGAGGCGAGCCAGGCGCTGCAGGAGGCGTCGTCGGCGGCGAAGGCCGGCGAGGCGAGGATCAGCAGGGCGATGGCGGCGAGGCACTTCTTCATGGCGGTCTCCTAGGAGTGTGTTGCGGAAATAGACAGGGCCTGCTTTAGCGTGGTCTGAAGGCGCGGTGAGCAAGACCTATCGCGCCTACAGCCCCTCGCAGTCCTTCCTGTTGCCTCCCTCGCCGCTCGATTGGTT
>JBBIQS010000122.1:0-20535 GCA_037442205.1 Myxococcales bacterium | reverse complement strand
CGAGCTGGTGACCAGCAGGTCCGGTTTGCCATCGCCGTCCATGTCGATCAGCGTGTGACCGGGGACGTTCTGGCCGTTGCAGAAGCCGGTCTGGCTGATGCCGTAGGCGCCCTGGAACTCCGTGTAGCCCGACGGCAACGCGAAGCTCGCTGGCTGCTGCGCGAAGCCGCTCCCGGAGTTGAGGAACAGGAGCCACCGGCTCTTGTCGACCGTCTTGTCGGTACAGGAACTGGTGACGAGAAGGTCCGGCTTGCCGTCGCCGTCCATGTCGATCAGCGTGTGACCGGGAACGTTCTGGCCGTTGCAGAAACCGGTCTGGCTGATGCCGTAGGCGCCCTGGAACGCCGTGTATCCCGGGGGCAGGGCGAACGGCGCCGGCGTCGCCTCGACTCCGGTCAGGATACACGGCACGACCGTGCTGCCGGCGTCCACGTCCGCGCCGTTCACCGCACCGCCGTCTTCCCCGCCGGGCGCGCCCTCCCCGGAGCCGGGGCTGCTGCAGGCGAAAAGAAGGATCTGGAGAATGGCAGGCGTCGAGCGAAGCGCTGCCACCGAAGGCCGGAACCGACTCAGCGATGCCGACAGACCAGCTCCCGAGGCAGAGGGCGAAGGCATTCTTCCGGTATCCATGGGCGCCAGGGTAGCACGTGACCTCCGCTCTCTGGGCCGGCAGTCCTGCAATTCCCTCCGGCCACGAAGAGCCGGTCCTGTTCGCCGAGGCCGTCGCTCCGATCAAGCCGACCGCGAGTGACGCCTGCCGCGCCAAGGCGCGGAGCGGTGCCATCGGGGACACCTTATTCACCGACGCGCGGCGCTCCAGCGCCGCCAACCCGAGGGCGGCCGCTGCGACGTCGGAGTGAGGCTGCCGCCGCGGCCATCGCCCGTGGTATGCCATTCCGTCCGGCTGGCTCCGGCCGAAATCCACGAGGAACCTCATGTCGCCTTGCCCCACCCTCCACCGCGCGCTCGCCGCCGCCGTCGGCTGCGCCCTGCTGGCCGGCTGTGCCCAGGAGCGCCCGCCCGTCAACCGCGTCCAGCCCAACTACACCGACAAGACGTTCTTCGTCGGCAACCTGGCGGACCCGAGCGACAACCCCGAGTTCTACATGCGCACCACCGTCACCGACGTGCAGTCCGGCGCCGGCAGCGACGGGCTGTTCACCAACACCTGGGCCCAGCCCATGGTGCGGGTGCGCTTCGAGCTCACCGAGACCATGCTCCTGGCCCGGCTGACCTACGAGCTGATCCAGGACACCGACTACAAGGGCGCCCGCCGCACCCCCAACGGCCAGATCGTGGCCGCCTACGCCGTCCAGAGCCACTTCGACATCAAGCGCTCCTACAACACCACCACCGGCGAGGAGCTCAACGTCCTCGAAGAGAACACCACCGACCGCCCCTGGTACGAGCGCCAGTACGTGCGGGTCGACTGGTCGAAGAACCTGGTCACCGACGCCTACGACCTCGACACCCTGTCCCAGATCGGCCTGTTCGGCGCGGTCAAGTTCGATCCGGTCGCCTACTACGTCAGCGACCCGGCCAGCCCCGACGCCCCGGTCTTCGACTACCAGAACAGCTACTTCGACATCAGCACCAAGGTGCTGGCCTCGCCGCAGATCATCCACGACCCGGAGTGGGGCGACTACCCGGCCTGCTGGCTCTACGGCCAGTACCCGGCCACCAGCTGCAACCCCAGCGAGCTCACCCTGCGCCAGTCGTTCCGCAAGGTGGTCGACACCGACTACGAGCCGCTCGACTACGACGGCACGCGGATGGACATCTTCGGCTACTTCACCAGCGACCGCTTCGGCTACGACCGCCGCTACGGCATCGTCGACGACAAGTGGCACCGCTTCGCCACCCGCTGGAACCTGTGGCAGCAGTCGCACGTGGCCGACGCCCGCTGCGCCTCTCCCGAGACCACCCCGGTCGGCAAGAGCCCGCACCGCGACGAGAACAAGGACGGCACCGAGGACGAGTGCGCCGCGGTCGGCCAGGGCTCGCGCTGCGACGAGTTCCGCGGCGAGTGCACCCTGCCCTTCCGCCAGCGCTCGGTGAAGACCATCCCCTGGTACGTCAACGCCGACTTCCCCGAGGACCTCTTCGCCGGCACCGCCGAGTCGCTGCAGGCCTGGAACAGCGCGATGAGGGTATCGGTGATCGCCGCCCGCCTCAGCGAGTGCCGGCGCACCGGCGGCAAGACCTGCGAGGCGCAGCTGGGCTGGCCGCAGCCGTGGAGCGACAACTTCGTCCCGCCGGTCGGCAGCTCCTCGCTGGCCGAGGTCCCCAACATCTTCGTGCTCTGCCACAACCCGGTGGACTCGGCCAAGGGCGACGACCCGGCCTGCGGCGCCGACGGCACCGTAGCCCGCCTCGGCGACCTGCGCTACAGCATGGTCAGCGTCATCACCCCGCCCCAGGAGCAGTCGCCGTGGGGGATCATGGTCGACGCCGAGGACCCGCTCACGGGCGAGAAGATCGCCGGCAGCGTCAACGAGTGGGCCGCCCCGCTGGATCGCGCCTCCTCCAACGTCGCCGACCTGGTGCAGCTGCTCAACGGCACCATCGCCCCCGACGAGTTCATCGTCGGCCAGAACGTCTCGCAGTGGGTCGAGGCCAACAAGCCCGGCGCCGGCCAACGCCCCTCGGCGCTGAGCGCCGCCGAGCTCGCCAGCCGCAAGGGCGCCTACGACCCCGCCTCGCTGGCCGCGCTGCACGCCGGCCTCCCCAAGGGCAAGCCGCACGAGCCCAAGGCGGCGCTGATCAAGGCCCGCTCCCAGGCGCTGGTCGACCAGCGGCTGCTCGGCCCGGGCAACGCCGCCCTCTCCGCCAGCATGGCCAAGCTGCGCGGCACTCCGCTCGAGGCCTCGCTGATCTCCCCCGAGCTGGCCCAGGCGGCGCGGATGAACCCCAACGCCAGCCTGAGCGCCGAGCAGATCAAGCGGGCCTCGCCTTTCGAGCGCTTCAACCCGCGGGCGATCAAGGAGAAGCGGCTCTCCTCGTTGTCCGGCTACGCCCACCGCCACAGCTGCCGGCGCGAGGCGCTCGAACCCGACAACCTCACCGGGCTGGCGGCGCAGGCGATCCAGCTCTTCGGCAAGCCGGACAAGAACAACCCCCAGGCCGTCAACGACTACCGTAAGAAGCTGCTGGCCTGGCTGCGCCAGGAGTTCAGCAAGGGCGTGCTGGCCCACGAGATGGGCCACGCCATGGGCCTGCGCCACAACTTCGCCGCCAGCTTCGACTCCTTCAACTACGAGCCGCAGTACTGGCAGTTGCGCACCCGCAACGGCGCGGTCACCGCCCAGTGCGCCGACGGCAACCAGGACGGCGCCGCCTGCATCGGCCCGCGCTGGAAGGACCCGGTCACCCCCGAAGAGCTGAACAACGGCATCAACCGCTACGCCACCACCAGCGTCATGGACTACCCGGGCGAGCAGACCCAGGACATGAACCTGCCCGGCAAGTACGACCGCGCCGCGCTGCGCTTCGGCTACGCCGGCACCGTCGACGTCTTCGACAAGGCTGGGGTCTCGGTGACCAACGGCACCGCCGCCGGCAAGGCCGAGGCCTACAAGCTGACCGCCTTCGACTCCAACCCCGGTCTGTTCGGCGTCCACACCTTCCCGCCGGTCGATCCCAACAACGCTGACATCCCGATCCACTACAGCCAGTACCAGAACGAGTTCGGCCTGATCTCCAACTGCCGCAATGACTCTGGCCCCAAGGCGGTGCTGGGCAAGGTCTGCGACGAGCGCTCGATGGACGTGGTCGACTACCGCGACACCCAGGACTTCGCCCCGATCCCCGAGTTCGGGACCTTCAGCTGGGGCAAGGTGGCTCACGCCGTCGACGCCAACGGCCGGCCGCGCCGCGGCTACATGTTCAACTCCGACGAGTTCGCCGACACCGGCAACGTCCCGGCGTTCACCTTCGACTTCGGCGCCGATCCCTACGAGCAGATCCGCTATCTGGAGAGCGTCTACGAGGACCGCTACATCCTCGACGCCTTCCGCCGAAACCGGGTGATGTTCGACTCCTGGTCGGTGGTGGAGCGCCTGATGTCGCGCTACCTGGACACGGTGCAGGCCATCTCCAAGACCTTCGCCTTCGCCTCGGTGCTGATGGGCGACAGCGCCAACTTCCTGGACGAGGGCAACTACCTGCCGATGTCGCTGGGAGCGACGGTGGCCTTCGACATGTTCGCCCGGATGCTGACCCGGCCCGAGCCCGGCTACTACGGCTCGCCCGCCTTCTTCAGCTCCACCAACCCGGTGGGCGTCGATCAGGACATCTACGTGGCCGACTGGGCTCCGATGCCCAACGACTACCTCTACGGCTTCCACATCGCGCTGGGCGACGGCCGCTACCTGCACAACGACTACGACTACAACCAGGGCTACTGGTGGAGCGACTACCAGACGCAGGTCGGCGCCTACTACGAGAAGATCTTCGCCATCTACTACCTGGCGGAGGCCTACGACTCGTTCATCAGCAACTCCAAGGAGGACTTCACCGACTCGCGCTACAAGAACGTGAGCTTCGCCACCGTCTTCCCGGAGCAGACCCGCCGGCTCTACAACTCGCTGCTGACCAACGACCTGGACGGCTTCGCCCCATGGGTGGTGGTCCCCAAGAACCCCAAGGACACCCCGGAGGCGAAGTTCGTCTATCCGACCTGGCACGACCTGGCGAGCCCGGCCACCCGGCCTGCCAACGCCAAGCTGGCTGACCCGAACTACGCCTGGAACGAGCAGATGTTCGCCATGGTCTGGGGGACGATGTTCTTCACCACCAACTGGTCGAACGCCTTCGTCCACGACGCCCGCATCACCGCCTTGCCCAGCGAGAGGCCGGATTGGCCGGTCGGCGAGACGCTGGCCTTCTACAACCCCGAGACCGGCATGACCTACCGGGCGCACGCGGTGGGGACCGAGACGGTGCTGGGCAAGGATCAGCAGAAGGGCGCCGGCGCGCGCATGCTGGCCTGGGCCAACAAGCTGCAGACCCTGGCCTACCAGGTGGAGACCGATGCCGCCGGCAAGCCGATCTACAACTCGGACGGCACGCCCCAGCTCAAGCTGGACGCCAACGGCAAGCCGCAGCTCTCCAGCGACCTGGCGGCGCAGACCGCGCTGCGCAAGTACGTCGACGTGATCGACATCTTCCGGCAGCTGACCACCACCTTCGGCCAGCCGCTGGGAGATCTGGGAATGAAGTAGCTTCGGCAGAATGAATTCCGGCGCGGCAAGCGAGCCTTTCCCGGGCACGCCTTGCCGCGCCGATTCGCTTCAGAGCCTGACTTCGTGCTGTGCGATCGGGAGGCCGCGCAAAGAGCGCGGCCGGGAAGATCGACGATGCGCTTCAATTCTCTATCGCGCCTCTTCCGGAGCCTGACCCCTGCCCTGCTCCTGGGCGGCCTGCTGGCACCGCGGAGTGCCTCGGGCCTTCAGCCGCCCCTCTACTCTGCGTCCGTCGGCGGTCGAGCCTTCGTGCATTCGCTTGCGTTTCCGGAGACACTCGGCCTGGGAGTGTCGGCCTCGGTCGAGTCGCGATTCGGGGAGATGATGACCGGCGGTCTGCAGGTTTCCTGGGCGCGGGACGTTCTCGGCCAGACCTGCTCATGGTGCGATCCCACCTCTGACTTCCTCATCGGCCTGCGGGCGTCCTTCCATACCTCGCGGGACGAGGCGCATCATGATCTGGCGCCGGCTCTGGAGTCGGGCTTGATCTTCCTCGATCGGTGGGGAGGCTTCTACCTGGGCCCAGCGCTGGGTTTTTACCAGCGAATTTCCGATTCCTTCTCCCTCGCGGCCACCGGCCGGATGTCAGCCTTGTACTTCCCGTACGGCAATGAGGTGGTCATTCGCCCTTCGCTCGAAATCGGCGTAACCTTCTAGCCATGCTGCCCCGGCTTCAGTGGTCGCTGTTGCTGCTGTCGCTGGCGGGCTGCGCCTCCGGCGGGAGCGGAGCGGCGGCCTCGGCAATCATCAACACCGCGGTGGCCACCGGGGTCGCCGGCGCCCGCCGCGCCGGCGGCGACTGCTACACCGCCTGCCCCCCGGCGACCACCTGCAACGAGAAGACGGGCTATTGCGACCCGCTCCCCTGCCGCGGCGAGTGCCAGCAGGGACAGCGCTGCGACGAGTCGAGCGTCTTCCCCCGCTGCGTCTCGGACGTCGACCCCACCGCCGGCATCGCCCGCCCCGCTCCGGAGCCGACCTCCGCACTGGGCAGCGACCTGCCGCGCGCCCTCCCCGCGCCAGAGCCCAATTCGGGCAAGTAGACCAGCGCCAGCCCAAATAGCACTGCCCGTTTCGGCAAGCAGCCGAGCGCCCGGCTGCACAAATTATCGGCTGCGGTCCTCGCCTACTCCGAGGCCGAACCGCTGCCGAGGTGCCGGATGCGGGCCCCAGCCTCTGCCATCCGCCGCGACTGGCCCTCGACGGGTGAGGCCCGCCGGCTGGGCGCCCTGCTGGGGCTGCTGGCGATGGCCGCGCTGGCGCTGGCGGGGTGCAAGGGGCGCGGCCAGCGGCGCCGCGAGGGCGTCCGCCCCCCGTCGCCGGTCCGCGTCGCGCAGGCGCAGAGGAGGACGGTGCCGGTGCAGCTCAAGGCGCTGGGGACGGTGGAGTCGCTGGCCACCGTTTCGCTGCGCTCCCAGGTCACCGGCCAGCTGGTCAAGGTCCACTTCAAGGAGGGCGACGAGGTCGAGGTCGATCAGGTGCTCTTCGAGCTCGAGCCGCGCCCCTTCGAGCTGGCGCTGGCCCAGGCGCAGGCCACGCTGGCCAGGAGCGAGGTGCTGGCCCAGAACGCCCGCATCGAAGAGCACCGCTACGCCCCGCCGGCCAAGAGCGGGATGGCATCGCAGCTCGACTATGCCGCCCGGGTGGCCACCCGCCGGGCGGCCGAGGCCACCGTCCGCGAGAACGCCGCCGCCGTCGACAACGCCCGGGTCAACCTCAACTACGCCACCCTGCGCTCGCCCATCGCCGGGCGAACCGGCAACCTCCTGGTTCATCCCGGGAACCTGGTCCAGGCCAACAGCTCCACCCCGCTGGTGGTCATCCGCCAGCTCAATCCGATCGAGGTCAGCTTCAGCGTCCCGGCCCGGCACCTTTCCGAGATCCGCCGGCTTCAGGAGCAGAGCGGCCCGCTGCGGGTGGCGGCCGCCATCCCCGGCGAGCAGGGCTACGAGGAGGGCTCGCTGCGCTTCATCGACAACGCCGTCGATGCCGCCACCGGCACCATCCTGCTCAAGGGCTCCTTCGACAATCCCCGGCGCGCGCTGTGGCCGGGGCAGTTCGTCAACGTCACCCTGCTGCTGCGCCAGCTGTCCGACACCGTGGTGGTCCCGTCGGCCGCCATCCAGCAGGGACAACAGGGCCCCTTCCTGTTCGTGGTCCAGCCCGATTCGACGGTGCAGCTGCGCCAGGTCCGCACCGGGCCGATCCTGCGCGACCTGCAGGCGGTGGCCGGGGTGCGCGTCGACGAGCGGGTGGTGATCGACGGCCAGCTGGGACTGGTCCCGGGGGGCAGGGTCCAGGTGAAGCAGGAGCCGGCGCCGCGAGGCCTGGGCGGAGCAGGCGGGCAGTGACGCCGCCGCCGTGCGCCATGTCTTGGCTCCTCATCCGCAGGCCGGTGGCCACCTTCTCCACCCACTGACGCGCCGCCGAAGCTTGCCGGGCGGATTCCCGGGCAGCCGTTCGCGCTGCCGCCTGCCTCTCTGCTAGAATGCGCGGCTTCTTTCGCCCTCATTCGCGGGCAGGGCCGTTGGAGGCCCAATAACAGAGAGGTGCCGCATGTCCGCCACCCTTCGCAACCTGCTGATCGCTTACCTGGCGATCGCGTCGGCCGGCTGCAACTGCGGCCAGCGAGCGCGCACCAAGGGACTCAACGCCCAGCTCGAGATCTACCTCTACGAGCCGCCCGCCGCCCCGCTGGCAGGCACCCCGCTGGCCAACGACGCCCAGATCGCCTGGGGCGTGGTCAAGCTGGCCAGCCCGGCCACCAAGTACCTGGCGCTGGGCAACGGCGGCGAGATGCCGCTGACCGTCGAGGACCCGGTGCTGGAGAAGGGCACCGCCTTCCGCCTGGTCGACGTGCTGATCCCGTGCCCGATGGGCACCAACGACGACCCCCACGTCATCCCGGCCAGCGAGTGCCGCACCCTGGGGATCCAGTTCGCCCCCAGCGCCATCGGCGACGAGACCGACGTGCTCACCCTCAAGAGCGACGACGGCGACCGCTCCGAGGTCAAGCTCTACCTGACCGCCAGCGGCTCCAGCGGCACCCTCAAGGTGTGCGTGGCCTCCGGCACCGGCGACGACTCCGCCAAGCCGCTCGACCAGTGCACCTCGACCGGGATCCTCGAGTCCACGCCCGCGGTCCGCGACCTGAGCGTCGACTTCGGCCTGGGCACCATGGGCGACGCCGGCATCAAGCGCCGAGTCAGCCTGACCAACACCGGCGCGCTGGAGCTGGTGTTCGACACCTTCTCTCCGGCGCTGATCGACCCGCCCGACTTCAGCGTGCTCCCCGACACCACCCCCTTCACCCTCCAGCCCAACGAGTCGATCGAGGGGACGCTGCTCTTCAAGGCCACCGACCTCGGAGTGCGCACTGCCACGGTCACCGTCGGCGCCGACGACCCGCGCTCCTCGCCGGTGAAGATCCACCTCACCGCCACCGGCCAGGGCGCCAAGCTGTGCATCAGCCCCAACGTCACCGACTTCGGGAGCGTGGCCGTCGGCCGCACCTCGCCCACCAAGACCGTCAAGCTCACCAACTGCGGAACCTTCGAACTCGACCTGACTTCGGTGAAGATCGAGGGCAGCCCCGACTTCGCCCTGCTCTCCACCCCGCCGCCCGGCAAGCTCGCCCCGGGCTCGTCGGGCAACGTCGAGGTGTCGCTCAAGCCGGGCAGCATCGGCCCCAAGGTCGCCCGGCTGGTGGTCGAGTCGAGCGACCCGATCGCCCCGCTGCGCTTCGCCCTGCTCAAGGGCAACGCCGTGCCGCCCTCGGAGTGCAAGCTGGAGGCTTCGACCACCACCCTCGACTTCGGCACCCAGGCCAAGCTGAGCGTGAGCGACCGGGTGGTCACCTTCCACAACGCCGGCAGCGCGGAGTGCAATCTCACCGGGCTGGCCATCGACGCCGCCGGCCAGTCCGCCAAGTTCATGGTCTCCAGCGCCCCGCTGATGCCCAGCATCCTCGGGCCCAACGCCCTGGTGGACGTCAAGGTCACTTACATCCCGCAGGACGTGAACCCGCCCGACAACGGGGTGCTCACCCTGACCAGCGCCGAGGTGGCGCCGATCAACATCGCGCTGCGCGGCACGCCCACCGCCAACCCCGAGTGCAAGCTGGAGGTGAACCCAGCCGCCGGCGGACTGATGGGCCGCACCCTCAACTTCGGCGTGGTGGGCTTGGGCGACAAGAAGTCGATGCTGGCCACGGTGAAGAACGTGGGCAGCCTGGCCTGCACCATCCAGAAGCCGGTGGTGACCTCGATGTTCCCGCTGGTCCCCGGCAACGACTTCACCCTGGGCAAGCAGACCCCGGCCATGCCCACCCAGCTCGGCCCCGGGCTGTCGGCGACCATCGAGGTCATCTTCCAGCCCAAGAGCCTGGGCGGCATCCCGATTGGCCCGGTGCTCGTCTTCAACACCAGCGACGGCACCTCCGGCGAGTGCAACGTCATCGGCTACAACGGCAACGCAGGCTGCAAGCAGATCGGCTTGAGCGGCACCGCGGTCAAGCTGGGGATCGATGTGGTCCCCAACGCCCTGGACTTCGGCCAGGTCACCGTGGGTTGCAGCTCCACCGACCGCACCCTGACCATCTACAACACCGGCGGGGCCGCAGTAACCATCAAGGGCCTGGGCATCGACCCGGCCACCGCTCCGTTCACCATCAAGAGCAAGCCGACGCTGCCGCTGACCCTCAACCCAGGCAACTCGGCCAGTGTCACCGTGGCCTACCGCCCGACCGCGGCCACCAGCGACGCCGCGTTCCTGGTCATCTCCCACGACTTCTCCGGCGGGATGACCACCATCCAGCTCAAGGGCACCGGGACCACCCTCACCCACCAGACCGACACTTTCCAGCAGAACACCGAGCCCAAGGCCGACGTGCTGTGGGTCATCGACAACAGCGGCTCGATGAACACCAAGCAGTCCTCGTTGGCCGGCAACGCGGTGACCTTCATGAACCAGGCCCACGCCTCGGGCAGCGACTACCAGGTGGCGGTGACCACGGTGGACTGGTCAGGCAGCGGCGCCCCGCACCAGGCGGACTCCAGCTCCAGCTTCCCGGGGATGACGGTGGGCAACGGCGAGTTCTTCGGCAATCCCAAGATCATCCGCCGCACCGACCCCGACCCGGCGGGCGAGCTGGCCAAGAACATCAAGGTCGGCGAGTGCTGCGCCGACAGCGCCGAGTCGGGCCTGGAGGGCGCCAAGGCCGCCCTGACCAACCCGCTGATCTCCGACCCGGCCAAGCCCAACAGCAGCTTCGTTCGCTCCGACGCCAAGCTGGCGGTGATCGTGCTCAGCGACGAGGAGGACCAGGGCGCCTCGCAGAGCGTGCAGTACTACGTGGACCTGTTCCAGCAGATCAAAGGCGCCAAGAACACCGCCCTCTTCGCCTGGCACTCGATCGTCGGCGACTCGCCCGGCGGCTGCTCCGGCTCGATGGGCACCGCCGACGCCGGCAAGCGCTACATCGAGGCCTCCACCCGCACCAACGGCATCTTCAAGTCCATCTGCAGCCCGGACTGGGGCAAGATCGCCGCGGACATCGGCCTGGACGCCTTCGCCGCCAAGGCCCAGTACTTCCTCACCCGTACCGCCGATCCCTCCAAGCTGCGGGTGACGGTCAACGGCGCCGGCCGCAGCCCGGGCGTGGACTACGACTACGACTCGCAGAGCAACTCGATCGTCTTCCGCAGCGGCTCGATCCCCGCCCCAGGGGCGACCATCGTCGCCGACTACGACACGCTCTGCCTGTAGGTCGGGAGAGCGCAGGCCCGCGATCCCAGGCGCCCGCCTCCTCCGAGGGGCGGACGCCTTTTCATTCGCGCAAGTCGTCGAGGCAGGAGAGCACCGCGTCGAGGCTGGCCGCCCCCAGCTCCATCGCCCGGTGCGGCATCCACGGCGCCCGGCGCGGGGCCTGCAGGTCCTTGAACGGCGTCTCCAGGGTGAAGGAGAGGCAGTCGAAGGCCTCGCCGGCGAAGTTGGCGGCCGAGCTCAGGTCGGCGCCGCCGGGAGCGTCGCGCTCGTACCCGAGCTCGTCCTGGAAGTCGGGGAAGGCCTCGCACAGCGCCTGCTCGAACTGGTTCTCCAACGCGCGCAGCCGCTCGGAGTAGCCGGGGTTGCCCTCGCAGCCGGCCAGGAAGCAGTACGGATTGCGCTCGTCGGCGTGGACGTCGAGCAGGAGATCGACACCGGAGCGCTCCATCGTCCTCCGGACGGCAGCGACCTCGGGAGCGTCGCCGTCCGGGTTGAGCCAGCAGCGATTGAGGTCCTGGCCGGCGGCGTTGGTGCGCAGGTTGCCCAGCGCCGCGCCGTCGGGGTTCATGCACGGGACCAGGTAGAGCCGCGCGCTCGAGAGCAGCTCGCGCACGCCCGCGTCCAGGCCAAGCAACCGGCGCAGCACGCCCTCCATGAACCACTCGGCGCCGGTCTCGCCGGGGTGCTGGCGGGCCAGCATCCACAGCCGCCGCGCCCGCCGCTTCGGGCTGCCGACCACCACCGCCTTGAGCTCGCGCCCTTCCACCGACCAGCCGAGGCGGCGAACCGACGCCCCGGCTCGCCGCATCCGGCGCAGCAGCCCCTCCCGCCGCGAGGAGGAATAGGGGGCGAAGTAGGCGTAGTGGCAGACAGACTCGGCCGCGCGGTGGGAGAACTCCAGCCGGCCGCCGCGGTAGCGGGTCGCCACCCGGAACCACCGCTTTCGATCGTAAGAGGCGAGCACCCGGTAGTCTTCCCAGGCGTCGGGATAGGAGGCCTCGTCGGCATTGGCGATGACGAAGCGGCGGCGGACGCCGGCCCGCCCCAAGGCGGCGAAGGAGAACCACTGGCGCAGCTCGGCGGCCGAGTCGTCGCGCAGCGCCAGGAGGGCCCCGTCGCCGTCGCCGCCGACGACCCGGATGCTGCCGCCCTCGAATTCGGAGTCGATTTCCACGATTGCGCCGCCCTCGGGACGAGCTGAGATAACGCCGCTGCCGCCCGCCGTCCAGGCGCTCGCCGTCTTCCGCCCCGGCCGGGAAGCGACAGCAGTTGCCCAATTCTCCCCGGTCCCGTAGGTAATGCCCGTGAATTCGCCCACTCCGACCGCTCTGACCGAGCCCGCCCCCGTCCCCGTCCAGCAGATCGACACCGCCGAGGGAATCGCCGCCCTCGCCGCCTCCCTCTCCAAGGCCGAGCGGCTGGCGGTCGACATCGAGAGCAACGGCCTGCACGCCTTCCGCGCCCGGCTGTGCACCGTCCAGATCGCTGCCGAGGTCCGCCCCGGGGTGGTGGAGTCGGTGAGCGTGGTCGATCCCATCGGCCTGCCGGACTCGGCGCTGGCCCCGCTCGCCCTGGTGCTCGGTCCGCAGGGGCCGGTGAAGCTGATCCACGACCTGTCCTTCGACGCGCGGATGCTCTGGCAGCACGGAGTGGCGGTCGGCAACGTCTACGACACCAGCGTCGCCGCGCGGATGCTGGGCCTCAAGTCCACCGGCCTGATGTCGCTGGCCGAGCTGCGGCTGGGGCTCCGGCTCTCCAAGAAGATGCAGCAGAACGACTGGGGCCACCGCCCCTTGAAGCGCGACGAGCTCGCCTACCTGGCCTCGGACGTCAGCTGCCTGCCGGCGCTGGCGCGCTCGCTGGAGGCCGACGTCGCCGCCGCCGGGCTGGTCGAGGAGGTGGCCGAGGAGACCCGCTACCGCCTCGCCTCGGCGCTGCAGAGCGAGGAGGACCATCGGCCGGCCTACGTGCGCATCAAGGGCTCGGAGAAGCTGCCGGCGCCGGTGCAGGCCATCCTGCGCGAGGTGGCCGAGGTGCGCGAGCGCGAGGCCGAGCGGCTCGACGTGCCGCCGTTCAAGGTCCTGGGCAACGAGCAGCTGCTCGAGCTGGCCAACCGGCCGCCGGCCAGCGTGCCGGCGCTGACGCAGATCCGCGGGCTGCAGCACCGCCGGGCGGTGGCCATCAGCGGGCAGCTGTTCGAGGGGGTCCAGCGCGGCCTGGCTGCCAAGGACATCCCGGCCGCCGAGCGCGCCGAGTTCTTCACTCCCCCGCCGCCGCCGCCCCGGGAGCAGGTCACCGCGCGCCGGGCGCGCGAGGCGCGGCTGACCGCATGGCGAAGGGAAGAGGCGCATCGGCGCAAGGTGGACGAGCAGGCGATCCTCCCCGGCCACTGCCTGCAGGACATCGCCACGCGGGCCCCCGCCGACAGGGAGGCGCTGGCCTCCATCGCCGGAGTCGGGAACCATCGCGTCCAGCGCTACGCCGAGCCGCTGCTCAAAGCCGTCCGCGGCTGAGCGCGCCACGCCATGGCATTCGACCCCTGGTACAAGGCCTCCCTGCCGCTCGTGGTCGGCGGCGCCCGCCTGTCGCTGCGCATCCCGCACGAGCTCTTCTCGACTCAGCAGATCGACGAGGGCACGCTGCTGCTGCTGGCGAACCTCGGCGCCGGCGAGCCGAAGTCGATCCTCGACATGGGATGCGGCTACGGGGCCCTCGGCTTGCCGGTGGCCGCGCGCTATCCCAAGGCGCGCGTGGAGATGGTGGATCGCGACCTGCTCGCCGTCGCCTACTCGGCCCTCAACGCGGAGCAGGGCAGCCTCGAGAACGCCCGCGTCCACGGCAGCCTGGGCTTCCGCGATCTGGAGGCCGGTGCCGCGCCCTATGACTGGGTGCTGTGCAACGTCCCCGCGCGGATCGGCAAGAGCTTCATCGCCCACCTCTTCGGCCATGGGCGGGCGCTGCTCGCGCCGGGCGGCGAGGTGCGGGTGGTGGTGATTCGCGATTTGGGTCCGGTGGTCGAGGAGATCGGCCGCGAGCAGGGCTGGCCCATCGAGCGGCGGGCGACGGGCAGCCGGCACATCATCTATTTGCTGGCAGCTCCGGCAGAGCGGCTGAGCGCGCTGCTGCCCAGCGACGAGGCTCTCTACGGCCGCGACGAAGTCGAGCTGGGCGGGCTGCGCTTCCTCCGGCCGCACGACCTGGGCGGCGACGACCCGCGCCGTCTCAAGAGCGGCCTGCCGGTGCTGCTCGACGCCCTACCCCGCCAGCCTCCCGAGCGCATCCTGGCCTTCCGCTTCGGCTACGGCATCGCCCCGCTCACCTGCGCCAAGCGCAACCCCGAGGCGAGCGTGGTGGGCGTCGAACGCGACCTGCTGGCGACGACCTTCACCCGCCTCAACGCCCAGCGGCTGGGCGTCGAGGCGCGGCTGCGGCTGATTGAGGCGGCCCACTGGCCCACCGCCCTCGCCGACGACCAGCGCTTCGAGCTCGCGCTCGGCGAGCTCTCGGCCTCGGCCGGGGAGAAGGTCGCCGAGGACGAGCTGTGCGCGCTGGCGCGGCATCTGGCCCCGGGCGGCGAGGCGCTGGTGCTCTGCCTGGAGAAGCTGGAGCGGGAGTGGGTGCGAGCCATCGCCGCGCGCCGCAAGCTCGCCATCACCAAGGTCATCGGGCGCGAGGGGTTCTCGGTGCTGCGCATCGCCCCGGCGGCGCGGGAGAGGTAGCCCATGGCGCAGCTCGACGAGGTCCGCTGGCAGGAGGGCGGCGAGGAGCGGAGGGCCCGCTGGCGCGCCGAGAGCGCCCCACCGCCCAAGCGCATCCAGCTCGCCGACGACAGCACCCGCGCCGCGCCGGCCTTCCACTTGGTGGCCGAAGGCACCACGCTGCTCTACCGCGGCGATTACCACAACGCCCGCCAACTGCTGACCGCGCTCGCCAAGCGGGTGCGCGAGCGCCGCAAGCCCGTCGGCCCGGATCTCCTCTCCACCTTCCGGGCCCACCGCCAGTTCCAGAGCCTGGAGCACCAGCTGCTCTCGCGCCTGGTGGTTCCGCTCGACGCGCAGTACCGGGTGCAGCTGCGGCGCGCCCCCGACGTCCACCTCGCCTGCCTGGAAGCCTGGGGACCCTCAGAGGAACCGCTGCTGGTCTCGCTGCGCGAGCTGCTGGGCGTGATCGGCGCCCACGAGTGGCGCAAAAACGGGGTCGAGGTGGAGGCCCTGGGCGGCCGGATCCACCCGCACTACGGGGTCTTCACCCCCACCCGCTCCGAGTACCTCGACCTGGTCGCCGCCGAGCCGCTTCTGCACCTGCGCCGGGCCGTGGACGTCGGCACCGGCACCGGAGTCCTGGCGCTGATCCTGGCCAAGCGCGGCGTCGAGGAGGTCATCGCCACCGACCTCGACCCGCGGGCCATCGCCTGCGCCCTGGAGAACGTGAAGCGCTTCGGCCTGGACGACCGGATCCGCGTCGAGCAGCGCGACCTGTTCCCCGAGGGCAGGGCCGGGCTCATCGTCTTCAACCCGCCCTGGCTCCCCGAGAAACCGCGCTCGCCCATCGAGCGCGCGATCTACGACCCGGGCTCCGCCACGCTCGAGCGGTTCCTGAGCCAGCTGGAACACCACCTGGAGCCGGGCGGCGAGGCCTGGCTGGTCATCTCCAACCTCGCGGAACTGCTGGGTCTGCGCGGGGCCGACGAGATCGAGCAGCGGGCCGCCGCACATGGCCTGAGGGTCGTGGGCAAGCGCTCCGCCGCCGCGCGCCATCCCAAGTCGCAGGACGAATCCGATCCGCTGTTCGCCGCCCGCTCGCGCGAGCTGACCACGCTCTACCGGCTCCAGCCGGCCCGCTAGGGCCCTTCGCCCGGCGCGGGCTGCTCTGGCCGTGGCACCGCGACCTCGGGCCGAACCCCGAGCGGCAGCGCCCAAGTCTGCCGCTCCTCCGCGCCCCAGACCCGGCCTCCCTCTCGCTCGTTGAGGAAGTGGACCTCGCGCACGCCATCGGCGATCGCGCTCGACAGCGCGTGCTCGAGCAGCACCGACCCGGGGCGCAGCGCCGCCAGCTCCGGGTCCGAGCCGCCCAGGAGGCAGAAGGCCTGATCCTTGGTCGCGAGGATGCACAGCGAGGCCGCCGGCCTCCCGTCCACGCTGAGCAGGTACAGCCGCAGCAGCCCGCGCTCGAGCAGCCGGCGCGAGGCGTGGCGAAGGAAGCCCGCGGCCTCCTCCGACAGCGCGCTCGCCTGGCCCAGAGCGCTCTCCTTGCGCTGCAGCTCGACGAAGGCGCTGAACAGCTCGTCGAAGTCGAGGTAGCTGGCGAGGGCGATCCGACCGGAAAACGGCGCCTGATTCGGAGCGCCCGGCAACCGGGAGATCAGCGCCTCGGGATGCGCCGAGAGCTCGAGCACCAGCGCCGGCTCATCCGGGGCGGCGGCCAGCCCCCGGCGCACCGCGGCCTCGAGCAGCGGCGAGGTCGCCGGCAGCCGGCGCAGCACCATCCACCGCTCCCCGAGGATGCCGAGCGCTCGCTCGAGCAGGGCCTCGGCCACGCGTCGCTCCTCGCCCGGTTCGGCGATCAGCCCCGCGTCTCTTCCGAGGTCCTCCCCGGCAAGCAGCACCTCCTCACTCCCTTCTGGCGGAAGGTCGAGGAACATCAGCCCGACGAGGCGATCGCCTCGCCGCGCAGCGAGGGTCAGCGGGTTCCGCCCGTACTGCCGCAGCCACGGCAGCAACCACGCCGGGTGCTGGAACGGGGTCGCGCCGGGAGAAACCCACCAGAGCCGCTCCCAAGGCTCCTCGAAGGCGGTCAGCGGCTGCAGCCCTTCGCAGACCGACACGCCGAGCGCCGGCTCACTCCCAAGGCCGGCGCCCTCGCGACCTTCGCCCAAGTGGCTCTCGAAGCTCACGCTCCAGAAGCTAGTCACGGCCGACTTGCGCTCGACTGCGGCACGGTCACGCGGGTATTCGCCTACCGGCTGGCGAGTCTCCGCCCTGCTGAGACCCTCATCGCTCGTCGACGCAGGCACGGAGCTGAACGGCGACGGGCTCCACCGCGCACGCCTGGCACCAGCCTGCTTTCAGCGCGCGGCCAACCGGCACCACCCCGCCGGCGTGACCGCGCTCATCTTTGGGAGCGCCCGCGCTCTCACCACGATGAGCGAGCCCCTTGAGGCGATGGCCAGCGAGAGGTCGCAGTTCTCGTCGGTCGCGCTCTAGCCCGCTCTGCCGCAGCGCGGCACGACGTTCAATCGCCCGCTCGGTTTCCCCGTCTCTGGCTTGAGGACGCCCCCCCTCGTCGTTATCCCTGGCTCGCCGCCCTGATTTCGCAGGGCCGCCCCTTCGGGAGAACGGCAGTCCTCATGCACACCCCTGTAGAGCTCTTTGAGAGCCCGGCCGAAGCCGCCGAGACCTCCGACTGGATGGAGTCCCTCGACGAGCTGCTCCACCGCCGCGGCCCGGTCGCGGTCCGCCGGCTGCTGCGCGACCTGCAGATCGAGGCCCAGCAGCGCGGCGTCCAGCTGCCGGTCACCAGCCGCACCCCGTACATCAACTCCATCCCCGTCGACCGCCAGCCGCCCTTCCCCGGCGACCGGGCGATGGAGCGGCGCATCAAGAGCCTGGTGCGCTGGAACGCGATGGCGATGGTGGTGCGCGCCAACCGCCAGGAGGACGGCATCGGCGGTCACATCTCCACCTACGCCAGCGCCGCCACGCTCTACGAGGTGGGCTTCAACCACTTCTTCCGCGGCCGCGACTCCGAGGGCGGCGGCGACTTCGTCTTCATTCAGGGCCACGCCTCGCCCGGCATCTACGCCCGCGCCTTCCTCGAGGGGCGGCTGAGCGAGCAGAAGCTGGAGAACTTCCGCCGCGAGCTGGCCCCGGGCGGCGGGCTGTCGAGCTACCCGCACCCCTGGCTGATGCCCGACTTCTGGGAGTTCCCCACCGTCTCGATGGGGCTGGGGCCGATCATGGCCATCTACCAGGCGCGCTACCTGCGCTACCTGGAGGACCGCAAGCTGCGCCAGCCGTCGGACTCCAAGGTGTGGGCCTTCCTGGGCGACGGCGAGACCGACGAGCCCGAGGCGCTGGGGGCGATCACCCTGGCCTCGCGCGAGCGGCTGGAGAACCTGATCTTCGTCGTCAACTGCAACCTGCAGCGGCTCGACGGCCCGGTGCGCGGCAACGGCAACATCATCCAGGAGCTGGAGGCCATCTTCCGCGGCTCGGGGTGGAACGTCATCAAGTGCATCTGGGGCAGCGACTGGGACCCGCTCTTCGAGCGCGACCACGAGGGGCTGCTCACCAAGCGCGCCAGCGGCGTGGTCGACGGCGAGTACCAGAAGTACGCGGTCGAGGGCGGCGCCTACATCCGCAAGCACTTCTGGGGAGTCGACCCGCGGCTGCAGTCGCTGGTGCAGCACCTGTCCGACGACAAGCTGTGGAAGCTGACGCTGGGCGGGCACGACCCGGCCAAGGTCTACGCCGCCTACAAGGCGGCGGTGGAGCACAAGGGCTCGCCGACGGTGATCCTGGCGCGAACCATCAAGGGCTACGGGCTGGGCGAGGCCGGCGAGGGGCGCAACGTCACCCACCAGCAGAAGAAGCTGCACGAGGAGGAGCTGCGCCAGTTCCGCGACCGCTTCGAGATCCCGATCAGCGACGAGAAGATCGGCAGCGCCCCATTCTACCGCCCGCCGGACGACGGCCCCGAGCTGAGCTACCTGCGCGAGCGGCGCCGGGCGCTGGGCGGCTTCCTGCCGCGGCGGGTGCCGCGGTCCCCGGCGCTCGCCACCCCGGGCGTCGAGCTGTTCCAGGAGTTCCACGACGGCACCGAGGGCCGGCCGGTCTCGACCACCATGGCCTTCGTGCGGCTGCTGACCAAGCTGCTCAAGGAGCCGAAGCTGGGGAAGCTGGTGGTGCCGATCGTCCCCGACGAGGCGCGCACCTTCGGCATGGAATCGCTCTTTCGCCAGGTCGGCATCTACTCCCACGTCGGCCAGGTCTACGAGCCGGTCGATGCCGCCAGCGTCCTCTACTACAAGGAGGCGACCGACGGGCAGATCCTCGAGGAGGGCATCAACGAGGCCGGAGCGCTCTCCTCGTTCGTGGCCGCCGGCACCGCCTACGCCAACTACGGCGTGCCGACCATCCCCTTCTTCATCTTCTACTCGATGTTCGGGCTGCAGCGGGTCGGTGACCTGATCTGGGCGGCCGGCGACATGCGGGCCCGGGGCTTCCTGGTGGGCGGCACCGCCGGGAGGACCACGCTGGCCGGCGAGGGGCTACAGCATCAGGACGGCCACAGCCACCTGCTGGCGATGCCCCTGCCCAACCTGCTGGCCTACGACCCGGCCTACGCCTACGAGATGGCGGTCATCGTGCGCGAGGGCATCCGGCGCATGTACGAGCAGCAGGAGAGCGTCTTCTACTACCTCACCGTCTACAACGAGAGCTGGATCCAGCCGCGCATGCCCGAGGGAGCCAAGGAGGGAATCCTGCGCGGCCTCTACCGGCTCTCGGCGGCGCCGCAGCTCGATGCCCGCGCCCCCAAGGTCCAGCTGGTGGGCAGCGGCCCGATGCTCAATGAAGTGGTCAAGGCCCAGAAGCTGCTGGCCGAGCGCTACGGCGTGGCGGCCGAGGTCTTCAGCGCCACCAGCTACAAGGAGCTGCGCCGCGACGGCCTGGAGGCCGAGCGCTGGAACATGTTGCACCCGGATCAGCCGGCGCGGGTCCCGTACATCACCCAGGTGCTCGGCGCGTCGCCGGGCCCAGTGGTGGCCGCCTCCGACTACATGAAGGCGCTGCCGGATCTGCTCTCGCGGTGGATCCCGCGGCGCCTGGTCTCGCTGGGCACCGAGGGCTTCGGCCGCAGCGAGTCGCGCAAGGCGCTGCGCGACTTCTTCGAGGTGGACGCGCGCTACGTGGCCGCGGCGGCGCTGGGAGCGCTGGCCCGCGACGGACAGCTCGAGCCGTCGATCGCGCGCCGGGCGCTCTCCGACCTGGAGATCGACCCCGAGAAGCTCAACCCGATGACCGCCTGAGGCGCGATTCGATCTCAGCAAGAGCAGTGAAAGAGGAGCCAGCATGTCAGTGGAAGTGAAGCTTCCGGCGATCGGCGAGAACGTCGACTCCGGCCAGGTGGTGCGGGTCCTGGTGGCGCTGGGCGCCCAGATCGAGGAGGACCAGCCGGTGGTCGAGCTGGAAACCGGCAAGGCCACCGTCGAGGTGCCCTCGACCGCCAATGGGAAGGTGACCGCGATCCGCGTCGCCGAGGGCCAGACGGTCAAGGTCGGCCAGCCGCTGCTGGAGCTGGAGGAGACCGCCGGCGCCGCCGTGGCGGCTGCGGCCCCGGCCGCGCCCCCGCCTTCGTTCCCGGCCGCGGCGCTGGCCGCCGCCGCCCCGACTCCCGCTCCCGCCGAGGCGGCGCCCAGCCCCCCCACCGCGATCAGGTAGCCCTGCACCGAGGGCAGGCGGGCGGGCGCCACCCAGGTCGAAATCGCCTTCAGCGCCGACATGAAGCAGCCGCCCAGCCCCAGCCC
>JBBIQS010000121.1:0-20837 GCA_037442205.1 Myxococcales bacterium | reverse complement strand
GGTGGTGGTGGTCTGCGGCAGCCTGCACGTGGTCCACGACGGCGCGATCAACGCCAAGATCCCCAGTCTGATCAGGCAGAACGGGGCGCTGGCGCTGCCGATGGACTGCTACCCGGTCGGCGACGCGCCGGCGCTGGAGCGGGTCACCTGGGGAGACCAGAACCTGGCCACCCGAGCCGCGGCGGCGGCGCGCAGGTCGGGCACTGCGTTCCCGGTGATGATCGCCTCGTTTGGCTGCGGCCCGGCCTCGTTCGTCGAGCAGCCCTTCGCCGAGCTGATGCGCGGCTATCCGCACGCCATCCTCGAGAGCGACGGCCACGGCGGCGCGGCGGGCTTCGTCACCCGCATCCAGGCCTTCCTGCAGTCGGTGCGGCAGCACCTCAAGGACCAGCGGCCGGCCGAGGCGCCGGCCCGCGCCATCGACTGGCTCAGCCGGCGCCCGGGCGGCCAGTACATCGACAAGAGCGTGCGCTACGTCTTCCCCTCCGGGACCGACAACCTGGGCGAGGTGCTGGCGGCGATCTACCGCAGCCACGGGCTGGACGCGGTGGCCAGCCCGGCCATCGACGAGGCGGTGCTGGCGGCGGGGCGCAAGGACTGCTCGGGCAAGGAGTGCCTGTCCTACCAGCTGGTGTGGGGCTCGTTCCGTCGCTACCTGGAGCTCAACCCGATCGACAAGCCGACCCGGCTGATGCAGCTGGGCGGCGACATGTGCCGGGCGGCGATGTACGGGGTGCACGACTCGCTTTCGCTCGATCGGCTGGGGCTTTCGGACAAGGTGACGGTCCACGCGCTGGCGCTGGCCGGAGGGCTGGGGCTGTCGTCGCGGCTGTGGCTGGCGCTGGTCCTCAACGATCTGATGCGGCAGATCTTCGTCTACGCGCGCGGGCGGGCGACGCGTCCCGGCGAGGCGGATCCGGTCTACAGCGATCTGCGCCGCAAGCTGGTCCAACTGGCCGAGCGGCCGGGCAGCGAGTTCCGCCATCCGGCGCTGCACGTGCGCTGGTTCGCGGGGCAGATGCGCGAATTGGCCGAGGAAGTGGCGCGCGCCTTCCCCTGTCAGATCGATCCCGACGAGCGGACGGTGTTCGTGTCAGGGGACCTGCTGACCAAGGGGAACGACTTCGCCAGCGGCGGGCTGTACGCGGCGCTGGCCGAGCGCGGGGTGCGGGCGATCGCCGAGCCGAACTGCGACTCGCTGGAGTTCATGGCCTCGGACCATGAGCACCTGATCTTCGGCGAGGGAGCGCCGCGGGCGGAGGTGCTGGCGCTGCGGCAGACGATGCGCTGGTCGCGGCGGGACCTGTACGCGGTGGCGCGCAAGCACCAGCCCTGGCTGCCGATGCCCGACGTGCGCGAGGTGATGGCGAGGGCCGAGCCGCTGGACCGGGCGATCAACGGCACCGCGCCGTTCGCGGTGCGCAGCGTGGCGCACCACTGGGAGCAGTGCCCGATCGACGGGGTGGTGATGGCCAACTGCTGGGGCTGCTGCAACGGGCTGGTCGAGGAGAGCGTGCTCAGGCACCAGGAGGAGATGCCCTGCTACTTCCACTACGACGACGGCACTCCGCTCGACGAGCGCAAGCTCGACAGCTTCGTGTTCAGGCTGGGGAGAGCTCCCTCGCGCCTGGGAGCGCCGGCGTCCCGCCGGCCGCGGCGGGCGGTCGGCGAAGAGCGGAAGGAGGCGGGAGCGGCGGCGAGCGGAGCCTGAGAGGCGAGCTCGCCCAGGGTCAGTGGCAGACGGGGCCGTCGTAGCCCGGGGTGGTGCCGCAGGCCCAGTTCGAACCCCCCGAGCATCCGATGTTCGCGGCGCAGGGCCGGAAATTCTGGCTGCGGCACTTGCCGACGCTCTTGTTGCAGAAGGCGCTCTGACACTGCGAATCCTCGGTGCAGTCCGTCATGTCGGCCTTGCTGTGATCCAGGTAGCAGGTCGGCTGGGTCCGGCCGTCCAGGGCGGCGCAGAACAGGTTGGCGCCGCAGGCGTCCAGGCCCCACTCCGGGCAGCACGGCATGGAAGACTGCTGTGAAACCGGGTATTTGGACTTGCAGTCGGTGGCCTGCGGCTCCGCGGGGCCACAGCCGAAGAGCACGGCCAGCCCGAGCGCGGCGATGAGGCGGTTCATTGAGATGTCTCCTTGCATGGCTAGTTGATCACCTGACGAGCCGTCGGCGGTCAAGTTGCAGGGGCCACGAATCGCCGGCGACCCCTGCGCGGCGCAAGCATCGACCTCCGGTACGACCGACCGACTTCGGCCAGCGGGACGCCGGCGCTCCCAGGCGCCTATAGTGCCCGCGTGCCTTCCTCGATCTCCCGCCTCGCCCTCGCCCTCCTGCTTGCTCTGCCCTCGGCCAGCTTTGCCGCGGTCAAAGGCGACGTGCTGGTGCTCGCCTGGTCGATGAAGGGCGACCTGGCGCTGGTGCGCGAGACCCACTCCTCGCCCGCCTCGCTCGGCTACCGGATCGTCGGCCCGGGCGTGCCGCAGAAGCACTTCGTCATCTCCAAGGAGGCGCGCGACGCCAGCGGCGCCGCGATCCAGGCGGTGAGCGCCGAGGAGTGCCGCGCCCAGCTGATCGAGCTGCGCGACCTGCTGCGCTCCACCCGCTTCAAGGGCGTCACCCTGGACAGCGCCGCCTGCTCGGGAAGTGAGCGCGCGGCGGCGGTCGCGGTCAGCGAGGAGCAGGCCAGCGCCGCCGAGTCGGGCGAGCTGGAGCTGACCTCCGACGGCCAGGGTTTCGAGCGCGAGAGCTGGCGGCTGGAGGTTTTCCAGACCCTGGTCGCCATCTCCGACGGCAAGCAGCTCAAGAAGCTGAAGCTGCCGCGGGCGATCCATCCCTCAGCCGCGCATCCGCTCTTGTCGCCGACCCGCCGGCTGCTTTTGATCCTTGTCAGCCAGGAGAACGGCGACCAGACTCTGGCCGCCGGATTCTCCAGCAAGACCGGCGAGTTGGCTGATTTCGAGTGAGGGGCGGCAGATGAAAAAGGTGAAGCAGGTGTTTCGCGTCCGCAAGCGCGAGATGGAGCGGCCGTTCGTCGAGAGCGAGGCCGAGCACATCGTCGAGCGCGCTCGCACCGGCGAGGCCAAGGTCGTCGCCGTGCGCGAGCTGGTCTTCTTCTCCACCGACTCCCAGGACGCCTGGATGCTCGATGCCGTCGACGGCCTGGCGGCGCAGCTGTGCCGCGCCGGGCAGCCGGTGCCGGTGAGGATCGAAGAGGGCGACGTGCGGTTCGCCATCGAGTGGACGCACGACTTCGAGCTGGCTGGCAGCTCGTTCGTGGCCGTCGAGAAACGCAGCGATCGGCTGGTGCGCTGCGAGGGCTACCCGGTGTCAGCGATCGCCGAGGCGCTCGACAAGGCCGGGCGCGCCGCCGACTGACGGCCTCGACCGGCGCCCGCGTGCCCAAGCCCCGTCTTCGCCTTGCCTCCGGCATCGGCCTCCACCACGTCGGCGCCCGGGCCAGCCAAGCACGTGCCAGCGATCGGTCCTCCAGGTTCCCGGAAATCGACGGTAGCGCGACCAACGACGAGAACGAGTCACCAGGAGCGCGCCACCCATGAAGACCCTGCGCTGGCCGCTGTTGACCGGCTTCGTCGTCGCCCTGGTGGCGGCGGCCTGGCACCTGGTCCCGGCGGAAGACACCGAGCCGCACGGCGGCCGGACGGGTCGGGAGCGGCGGTCCCTACCAACGGTCCCGGCCGACCAACCAACCGAGCCCGGCCCTACGGCGCCGGCGGCCTCTCCAGCGGTGAGCGGCGTCGTCACGCAGGGCGGCTCGCCGGTGCCCGCGGCCGAGGTCTTGCTCTATCGCGCGGAGGAGAGCCCAGGGCCAACCGTCTCCTGTGGGCCAGGCGAAAGCGAGGTGCACCTGCGCGATCTCGACTACATCTCGCTCTGCCCGAGGGCCGCCGATCAGGTCTTCGCGCTCGCCGCGGCCGGTCAGTTCGAGGACGTCCCGCTCGCCTCAACCCGAAGCGGCGAGGACGGCCGGTTCGCCTTCCCGGCTCCGGCCGGCGATCTGGTGGTCCTGGCCCGCACCGTCGACGGCGCGGCGGGCCTCCGCCGCGGGGTACGTGCCGGCGACGAGGTGGCGATCGCGCTCTCCGGAGAACCGACCCGAGGCAGGGTGGACGACCAGGCGACCGACCCACGATCCCGCTCCCTGGGGGCCGAAGTCCTGCTGGGCGTCGCCAGCCCGCGCATCGGATACGCCCGAGTCACGGCCGCTCCCGACGGCACCTTCCAAGCCCATGTCCCCGCGGAGGAGAAGCTCTGGCTCCTGATCCGCGCGCCTGGCTTCGCCGCCACCGTCGACTTCTGGCTCCCGTCAGCGGGCGAGACCGAGCGCTTCGAAATCGTTCGCCGCCGCCGGATCGCGGGGACCGTGATCGAGGCCGGGGCCGGGGCGCCGGGTGTCGAGGTCCGCACCCCCCTGCAACTGACCTCGCGGATAATCACCGACCGCCTCGGGCGCTTCTCGACCGACGAGTTGGGGATGGCATCTCCCAGCCTGGAGGCTGAGCGCGCCGGCAAATCCGCCTCTCTGGTGGTCAGCGCCCCTGGCGACCAGGACCAGGTCACGCTCGACCTCGAGCCTTCCCTGGAATTGCGCGTGCGGGTCGCCGACGCCACGACCGGAGAGCCGCTCCCCGAGGCCGAGGTGTTCGCGACAGGGGACGGCAGCCGGTTAATTACCCTCTTGAAGCAAACATCGCCGGCGCTCTTCGTCGGCCGCGCCCCGCGAGAGGACCTCTACAGGTTCCACGCTGTCGCGCGCGGCTTCGCTTCGGCGCAAGTCTCGGAGCAGATCCAGCGCGGGCGCGAGCGCCCGATCGAGTTGCGCCTGTGGCGGGCTGGCGAGCTGCGGGGGAGGGTCCCGGCCGAGAGCGGAGGGCCGGCCGCACATCGTGGCGTCCAAGCCTGTCGCCGGAGCTTCGGCGAGGAGGACGCGGGTGACTCCTCGACGTCCTGCGAGTCCGCGATCACCTCTTCGGACGGCTGGTTCTACCTGCCCAACTTGCGCCCGGGGACCTACCTGCTCTCGGTGCTCGAGTGTCCGGACCCTGGCGCGGAGCCCTTCCTGAACTACCACGGGGACCGCATCACCAATTGCCCCGTCCGATTCGTCTCGGTGGCCCAGGTCCCCGCCGACCAGCCGGTCTTCATCTCTCTGGCGCCTGCGTCCCCGGCGCGCATCGACGTCTCCGTCGAGGCACCGGGAAACCACTGCGGCTGCATCCTCGAGGTCGAATGCGGTCAGGAGTTCGTCGCTGGACACGAGCGCTACACGAAGAGGGAGGGTGGCGAGGCGGCCCGATTCGAGGTCGAGTCGGGAGTCTGTGTCGCCAGCGTCGATTGCTTCCTGGGGCTTGCCGACGGCCCATGCGGTTCGGACACTGCGTCCGAAAGGGGCTACGCGCAGCAGATCGTCGTGGCGCGGCCGGGGAGCACGACCGCCGTGCGGTTCAAGCTGGCACACTCCGGTGACAACTCCCGCGCTGGCGATCCCCGCTGAGGGCACGCGCGCGGCCGCGCTGCCGGGTCCAAGCGTTCGCTGCTTCTCGAAACCCGACCAATGTCGGGCGACGGGGATCTCAGAGGATGCCCGCGCCGTCTTCGGGTCACGCCTCGCAGAGGCTGCGCAGGCGCAGGTCGGCATCACCACCGGCTACGATCCCCGATACGCCGGGCTCCGCTGCCCGGGCGGAGCCTGCTGGCGGGCAGCTCGTTCGTGGCCGTCGAGAAACGCAGCGATCGGCTGGTGCGCTGCGAGGGCTGCCCGGTGTCAGCGATCGCCGAGGCGCTCGACAAGGCCGGGCGCGCTGCCGACTGACCGCCGCCGTCGGCTCAGCGCATGCGGGACGGCAGGATCTCGATCCAGTAGCCGTCCGGATCGTTGATGAAATAGATCCCCATCGCCGGGTTCTCGTAGCAGATGCAGCCCATCCGCTGATGATGGGCGTGCGCCGCGTCGAAGTCGTCGGCGACCAGGGCGAGATGGAACTCGTTGTCGCCCAGGGCGTAGGGCTCCTTGCGGTCGCGCAGCCAGGTCAGCTCCAGCAGGTGACGCGTCTGCTCGTCCTTGAGATAGACGATGAGGAACGAGCCGTCGGGAGCTTCGATGCGCCGGCTCTCGGTCAGCCCCAGGGCATCGCGGTAGAAGCGCAGGCTGCGATCCAGGTCGAAGACATTGATGTTGTTGTGGGCGAAGCCGAACTTCATGGAGCCTCCTCTGAGAGTCGCTGCGGCATCGCCGTGGGCGGTCATCCCGGATCGGCGACGCACCGCCCGGCTTCGCACCGCGGGTTCACCAGGCTCTGACACTTGACCATCTTGCCGCCGCAGGAAACCTGCCTCGCCGCGGCATCGATGTTGGCCGCCTCGCTCGAGCGCACCGGGGCGGCGCAGATGCACGAACTCGAGCCGGCCAAAGTGCAGGTGTCGGCGGAGCCGCAGCTCGAGGACTCCTCCCGCATCTTGTAGAACGAGTCCTCGGTCATGCAGGCCGACGCGCAGAATGCCAGCAGGACCAAGGTCGATCGAAACATCACAGGCTCCCTCCGGCCCCAAATCAGGACACGAATCTAGCGCGGCGGAGGGCCAGCGGCGATTTCTCAGGGAACCGAAGGCCTTCGCCGCCGCCGCGCGCCCGGGCCCGCCGACCATCCGGCCGAGCCCGGTTCCGTCGCGAGCCGAACCGCGCCGAGCCTCACGGCGCCGCGGCCGGTGCGCTGGGCCGGATTCCGAAGACGTTGGGGATGTCCCAGAAGCGCCGGTTGTCGTCGTTCTCGTTGAAGTCGGTCTCGTAGCTGCCGGTGCGTTCAATCGTCTCGCCGCCGGCGCGCGCCCAGAGCGACGCCTCGGGGCCACCTTCCATGTAGACCATCCGCGCGACGTCGAGCGGCAGCCTGCGCAAGAGCTCGATGAAGGTGTGCGGCTCGTACGGCGAGCGGCAGTGGATCCAGAGCATGCGGCCCTGGGCGTCCAGGGCGAAGACCACCGCGCTCCACTTGCGCTGTCGCGGCGGCCAGGCGTTCTGTCCCTTGGCGTTCACCATCAAGAGCCCCTGCAGGACGATCCGGTACTTGGGCAGCAGCGACTTCACGTCGTCGGCCGCCACGTCGAGGATGCGCACCGGCGCCAGGCCCGGCTCGGTCGGCTCGGCGACGAGGTAGCCCTGGTAGCGGTTCGCCTTCGACTTGAGCTCCACGCGGTCCACCCGCGCGTAGCCGACCGGCGAACGGGCGTCCTCCAGGTCGAACATCCCGGCGTTGACCACCGCGGTGAGGTCCTTGAGCGAGGCCCAGCGCGGCGCCGCGATTCCCGAGGGCAGCCCCTCGCGCTTGGCGCTCTCCAGCGACAGCCTCCAGCGCTTGGGATCGATGCGCAGCACGGTCGCCGTCGAGTCGCCGTGGCTCGAAAGGGCGCCCATCTTGAATTCGCCCAGCTCGAGGCCAGGCGAGAGCGCGCGCCATGGCGACGGCGCGGCACAGAAAACGGCGGCAAGCAGGATCGCGGACATGGTGAGCGGTTGGTCGTTCAACCCCGTCCGGACGGGACCAAGGGGCTTTCTCCTGCCGAGGTCCAAGCAGTCGCCGAGGCAGTGGCGGGAACGACTCCGCCTCCCGGGACTCGCAGCGACACCTACTCAGCCTGGGCCGCCTGCCAGGCTGACGGCACCCAGACGCGCACGGTGACCGCCACCTCCCCGGCCGGCTGCACTTCGCCTCGCTACCCCTCCGACCGAGTCCGAACCCGTTCCCCGCCTGCCCGGCAGTAGCAGTGCCGGCGAGTCACTTCGCTGGCCGGCCAGGCGGCGAGCGGGGAGCGGTGGCGAGGCGCTTCCCAGCGGCGAATGGGCACCTCGGCCGGGAGACTCGCTCGACCCGCCCAGCGGCCAGGGAGTGGGCCGCCGGTCAGAGGACCCGTTGCCCAGCGGAATCGAGCGCAGGCCGAGACCGGTTGTTTTTTGATGGGTTCGCCAGATGGCCGCCAACCGCAGCACCCGAAAGACCTCGAATGCCGCGGCTGACGCAGCCTGCCTGCCCGCGCGTGCGGGCGGCGGCCGCGAGCTGGAGGGGGCCTCGCCCGGGTCATGAAGTCCGAGCTCGTCGCAGTCGTCTACGCGTTCTACTCGGCGACGATCGTGATCAACATCGTCGTCGCGGCGATGCAGTACTGGACCGAGCGCGGGCGAGCGAAGAAGCTCGTCATGATCTATTGGGTCTCCATTCTCATGATGAGCGTCGCGAACGGCGCCTTCCGGGAGATCGGCTTTCCGATGGCGCTCGTCGCGGCCACTGGCACCGTGATCAGCCAGGCGCTGCTCGGGTCGGTGCTGGCCGAGGTGGTCGAAGTGCCCATCGACATGAGGCCGCCGCTGCTCCAGTTCCTCGGGACGGTGGCGGGCGCAGGGGTTCTCGCCCGGCTCGGCGCGCCGTTCGTGATCTACGAGAGCGTGCTGGTGGTGGGGTGCGTCTCGCCGTATCCCTACGTCGCGCTCCGCTGCCTGCGCAGCCGCAAGCCGCCGATGACGACCGTGGAGAAGATGTTCTTCGGCACCGCGCTCCTCATGACGCTCCACTACTTCGACTACCCGTACTTCCGGCCGCGGCCCGAGCTGTACCTGGTGGGATCCGGGATCGCCTTCGCGCTGTTCCACATCCTCTCCATCCTGATGCCGATGATGGTGGTGGAGCACACGCTGCGGCAGCGCAACGCGCAACTCGAAGTCGAGGTACAGCGGCGGGCGAACCAGCTCACCAGCGCCGAGGAACGGCTGTGGGAAGCGAAGAAGCTCGCCAGCCTCGGGCGGATGGCGGGAGGCGTGGCCCACGAGCTGAACACGCCACTGTCGATCATCGCGCTCCACGCGGATCACGTCCGGGCCGACGCGGAACACGGCCGCCTCACCCGGGAGCGCATCTTCTCGCACGTGAGCGGGATCCATCAGGTGATCGAGCGAATCTCGAAGATCACCGAAGTGCTCCGCCGCCTGGCGAGGGAGGGCGCGGGTGTGTACCGGCGAATCGACCTGCGCCTCGTCCTCGACGAGCGCCTCGCGGGGTACGCAGCCCAGACCGAGGAAGCGGGAATCGCGTTCACCCGGCACCTCGAGACCGGCCCGTGGCCGGTGCTCGGCGACCCGACCGAGCTCTCACTGCTGGTCGCGCACCTCCTCGACAACGCGATCGACGCGGTCGCGCACCTCGAGCAGAAGTGGATCCGGGTGACCGGCGCGCGGCGTGACGCGGAGCTCGAGCTCGCCGTCGAGGATTCAGGCAGCATTCCGGCCGAGGTGGCAGCCCGAATCATGGAGCCCTTCTTCACCACCAAGCCGATCGGGCAGGGCAGCGGCCTCGGGCTCAGCATCTCCAAGGCAATCGCCGAGAGCCATGGCGGCACGCTTTTCCTCGACCAGGCGAGCGCTACCACTCGTTTGGTTCTTCGCTTGCCGGTGGCGGCGAAGGAGTAGGAGCATTTCTCCATGGCCACGCGGCTGGTCATAGCCGAGGACGAGCAGGACCTCCGCGAGATGCTCGCGGAGCTCCTGGCGCTCGAGGGCTACGAAGTGGCCACCGCGGCCAACGGGCTGGAGGCGATCGAGCGGATCGCCGTGCAGCGCCCCGACCTCGTGATCAGCGACGTCCGGATGCCGGTGTGCGACGGATTGGAGCTCGTGAGAAGGATCTCCCTCATGCATCCGCCGCTGCCGGTGTTGCTGTTCTCCGGCTACGCGGGGAGCGACGCTCTGGGAGCGCTCCTGCAGGATCCGGGTCGTGTCCGATTCCTGCCGAAGCCGATCGGCATTGAGGTGCTGCAGGGCGCGATCCGGAAGTTCCTGGACGAACGCGCGTCCATGGAACCTGGGTGAACGCTCGGCCGCTGGCCGGGAAGCTGGCGGCCTGGGACGAGCGCCTCCGCGGCCAGTGTCAGCGATCGCCGAGGCGCTTGATCGGGGCGGGCGCGCGGCGAACCGACCACCGACACCTCGCCCGCCGCCGCGCGCCCAAGCTCGCCAGCAGCACCAGCCACCCGCCCAAGCTCGGTCCCGCCGCGCTCGTGCAGCCGCAGCCGTAGCGGCTCGCCGGCTTGCCCCCGGCGTCGGCTTCGGCCGTTCCGGCATCGGCGACCGGCGGAGTGATCTTCGGCGGACACCCTTGGGCGCCGTCGTGGGCGTCGCGCCAGTCCATTCCGTTCTGCTGCTCGCACGCGTCCGAGGCGCCGTCGAGATCCAGGTCGCCGCGCACGATCCCCGGCGCCAGGGTGTCGATCGCCCTGCGGAACAGTTCGATCCGGCTGGCGTCGGGGACCACCACCTCCAGCCCGACTCCGAAGGTCATCACCTTGTCCTTCCACACCGCCGCCGCCCGCCCGTCTGGCCAGTTCATCACCGCCGTGGCCCCGGTCGCCGCCCCGAAGACGTCCGGCCACGAGGTGGCGTAGACGCCCTTGGTCCCGTCGTCGAGATCCACGTTGAGCGAGGCGAAGGGGCCGGCGGCGATGCCCTGCATCTGGTGCGCGCCCGAGTCGTCGGCGAGATAGGTCGCTCCCAGCACCTGCTCCAGGAAGGCCTGATCGGCGGCGTCGCCGTTGTGGCCCAGGTCGAAGGCCAACTCCTCGCCCGAGGCCATCAGCGCCACTCCCGAAGCCAGCGCGTCCTTGAGTCGCTGCTGCATCGGCTTGGAGACCGCATCGTGCTCGGTCCCGTCCTTGCCCGCGGCGTAGTCGATCAGCCGGTAGCCGGCCAGCGGCACGGTTCCGTCCTCCACCACCTCGTCCAGCGCGCCGTCGAAGAAGAGGTCGGCGCCGGTCAGCGCCGCGGCGTGCTCCACCGCGTAGCTCAGGTCGTTGTCGCGCTCCTGGACCCAGGCGTCGCGGCGGTCGTAGGCGTTGACGTAGAGCACCTCCGCCGCCGACACCCCGTCGAGCAGCTTGGCGCCACGGAAGCGCGCCGCCACCGCCGCCGAGGCCAGCCCCTCGCCGTCGGCGTTGGCCGCCCGCACTCGGAAAGCGTAGGTCTTTCGCGGCGTCAGGTCGCCGAGCACGATCTGCGTGTCGTTGACCATGCGCCCGGCGTCCCAGGCGCGGGCGCGGTCCTCGCCGGGGTCTTCCAGGATCTGCAGCCGGTAGCCGGTGGCGCCGGCCACCGGATGCCAGGAGACCAGCAGCGTCCCGTCGCCGCGGTTGAGCGCCCGCAGGCCGTCGGGGCGCGGCGGCGGCGGGCCGGCGTTGACGTCGAAGTACTGCGCCAGCCCCTCGGCGATGCCGTAGGCGATCGCCTCGCGGAAGCGGGGATCCTGCATCGAGCGGTTGTCGGGATACCGCGGCGGCGGGTTGCCGGCCGGGTTCTGCAGGTTGTCGAAGAAGGCGCTCTCGATCAGGATCGCCGGGATCGACGGGCCGGGGTTGGAGGTGGTCCCCGAGACCTCGCGCAGCTCGCCGAAGTTGGCCACCAGCCGGCCCTTGTCGCGCCAGTTCGGATCCCAGTCGGCGCGCAGCCGGCGCAGCATCGCCGGGTGGACCAGGTCCATCAGCAGCTTCGAGCCGGCCGGGGCGTCGCAGTTGGTCGCCGAATCGCTGGGCGAGTAGTCGGCATAGGGGCTGCCGCCCGAGCTGCAGCTGTAGCGGTAGGTCGAGGTACCGCTGGTGGCCGTGCCGCCAGTGATGCCGGTGGCGTTGCCGTGGAAGGAGATCAGCGCGTCGGCCCTCATCTCGCTCAGGTAGCGCGGGCGGATGGTGACGTCGCCGTTGCCCAAGGTCGTCGACGAGGCGCCGGCCCAGGGGACGTAGCTCTTGGCCGCCATCTGCCACCACGGCTTGCCGGAGTCGGAGTGGATGCCGCCGCCCACCTTCACCGCGTCGGCGATCAGGTAGCCGTCGGTGGATGGGGTGGAGAGGGTGAAGATGGCCGAGGGGCCGAACCAGAACTTGCCCAGGTCGAGCCAGAAGCCGCCGGTCAAGCGCTGGTTGAAGTCGAAGGGCGTCACGCCGCCGGCGTGGGTCAGCTCCAGCAGCGCGTCGGTGGTGCGGTTGCCGCCCTCGACCCAGCGCGTGTAGGCGTGCCGCAGCCCCTTGGTGTTGGCGAGGGTGCAGGTCATCTTGCCGCCGGCGCCGGGGGCGTTGACCAGGTAGTCCGAGCCGTAGCCGGCGCCGGCCATGCTCCCCGCCGTCCAGGTCCCGGTCGGCACGCAGGACGAGTCGCCGTCGTCGGCGATCTGGAAGGGATCGGTGGAGTTGTCCGGCTCGCGCACCAGGATCACCTCGGCGCCCATTCCCTGCAGCAGCGGCACCAGGTGCAGGTCCACCACCTCGGCGTTGTAGAAGTCCTCGACGATGCCGCGGCAGCTGCCGCAGCCGACGAAGGACCACAGCGAGCGCTGAGTGTCCCAGCCGTTGGCGGAAGTTACCCAGCCATGGCCGGCGGAGATGGCGATCCGCTTGCCGGCCAGCGCCGCGCCCAGGGGAAGCTTGGGGACCGGCAGCACCATCGGCGGCGGGCCTTCGAGCGTCAGCGGCGTGGGGAGAGAGATTCCGCCCAGGACCCGGTAGCCGCGGTCAGCGGGGACTTCGAGCTCCACGCCCGCCGGCAGCTCGGCCGCGGCCATCGCCCCCAGCAGCGTCTCTAGCCGCAGCTCCTCGACCAGCTCGGCCTCGGCGGGATCGGCGGGGAGAGTCCAGGTGCCGCCCAAGCGGATCCGGAGCCGATCCGGACCTTCGGCCACCGAGATGACCTGCAGATCGCGGGGGAACAGCGGGGCGCCGCCCGGCGCGCGCAGCGGAGATTCGGCGAGCCGGGAGACGGCCTCGCGCAACCGCTCCTGCGGCGAGGGGGAGGCGGCAACCAGAAGCCCGAGGAGCGGGAGCAGGGAGAGATTCATGGGAGGTCTCCAGCGAGCTGCAAGCCGCCATGATGCCTCGTCTTGCCAGCGACGGTCGATGCCTGCGTGCGACGCGGTGCCGGCCTAGGGCAGCCCACGCCAGGGCGCGAAATGAGAGGGAGCGCGTCAAGACCGGAAGCCTCAGTCTGAGGGGACGGACGGCGCGGGAGGGGCAGGCGTTTCCTCGAGGACCGCCAACCCATCGATGGTGTCCTCGCGGGGATTTCGAGACAGGGAAGTCGTCCCTACGATGGAACCAGTTCGTGGCAGTGATAATGGTCTCGGCCACGTCGGTGCGAGGGCGTGAGCGATGCGCGAACCATCGTCCTCGAGCGAGCCGCCGAATCGGCCACGCCACCTGGGGTGAGGATGCGCACCAGCTCCATCGGGGTCTGGCCGAGCATTACCACGCGCACGAAGCCCTCGGCGCGACGCCTGGCGCTGCTGGTCGCCAGCGCCTTCGTGGCCGCAGGGATCTTCTGGGTGCTCTTCACCGACTTCTTGCTCTACTCCTTCGCGACCGACCCGCGCGTCGTGACGCGAATCGAGACCGCCAAGGGCTGGGCCTTCGTCGGCATGACGGCCATCTTCCTCTACCTGGTGACCTTTCGAGGAGCCTCGCGCAGCGCCCGCGCGAGGGACGTCGTCTCGGCGGTCGTCGAGAGCATCGCAGACGGGATCCTGCTCGTCCGCCGGGACCAGACGGTCGGCTACGCGAATCCGGCGGCGCTGCGATTGCTCCATTGCGAGCGGCTCGAAGAGCTGGTCGGGATGGGCGCCGTGGAGTTCACCCGCCGCTTCGGCATCTCCTACCTCGATGGCTCGCTGGTGCCGCCTGAACATCTGGCAGCCCGGAGGGTGTTCGACGAGGGGGGACCGCTGAATTACAAGGCCATCCTGCACCCTCCGGGCGGAGGGGAACTCATCGTCTCGATCACCGCGGCGGCGGTCCGGGAACGCCCGGGCGAGCAGCCCGAGCTCGTGGTCAGCGTCCTTCACGACGTCACCGAGGTCGAGAATCTCGAACGGGTGCGCGACCAGTTCTTCGCCGGCGCGGCGCACTCGCTGAAGACGCCCGTCAGCATCATCAAGACCAACATCCAGGTCCTGTCCCGGGGCCAAGCCGGGCTGCCCGAGCGTGCCGCCGCGACGCTGGTGCGGCAATGCGGCCGGATCGATCGGCTGGTGCAGAACATCCTCGTGCTGGCCCGCGTCCGCTCCAGGTCCCTTCAGCTCTTCATGAACAAGCTGGAGCTCCGCCAGCTCATCGCCGAGGTCGCCTCGGAGATGAGCCGGGCCGACGGGAGGCGCGAGATTCGCACCGAGATCGCTGCCAGCCCCTGGGTTCGCGGCGACCAGGAGCGTTTGGTGATTGCTCTCCAGAACCTGATCGACATCGCCTGCCGGACGTCGCCGAAGGGCGCGCAGGTCACCGTGACCCTCGGGGCGCGAGACGGCTCCGGCGAGATCGGGATTCGATTTCAGCCGCTCCCTTTGGAGGAGAGAGCCTGCGACAGGTACGGCGACTATGACGACCTGGGCATCAGCCGCAGCGTCGCGGCGACGATCGCCTCGGCCCATGGCGGGTGCCTTCGCGAGGACGCCGAGGGCGTTGACACGATCCTGCGGTTGCGGTTGCCGAGCATCGAGGTGGACCATGGCGACGGCTAGGGACGTGCTCGTCGTCGACGACGACCCTGACATGGTCGAGGCGATCGTGCTCGTTCTTGGCTCGGCAGGGTACGCGACGCGCAGCGCTGAAAACGGGGCCCAGGCCCTCGAGGCGGTCGCGGTCCAGGCGCCCGGGCTCATTCTCCTCGACATGCTCATGCCGGTGATGGACGGGTGGCGCTGCGCGCGGGAGCTGCGTGCGCGGCACGGGGACGCGGTGCCCATCGTCGTCGTCAGCGCCGCGGAGCACGTGAGAAGCCGCGGGGATGACGTTGGCGCCGTCGACGTGCTGCCCAAGCCTTTCGAGATGGATGCACTCCTGAGCGTGGTCGCGCGCCACATCCCGGACCATTGAGCGAGAAAGCGCAGTCTCGGCGATGGCGCAGCATTGCCTCGCCTTCAACGGGATTCGGGAGCGCGATCCGCGCGCGCTCAGCTGCCGCCGATCGCACCGCGCAGCTGGGCGGCGAGGTCCTCGAGTTGCTGCTGATGATCGGGGACCAGCCCGTCGGCGCCGAGCCTGGTGCAGCTGCCGGTGAGGTTGATTCCGTCGAGCGAGGCGGCGTCTTGGGCGCAGCGCTGGGTGTCGGCGCGCACGGTGACCTGCGCTCCTGCCGGCTGCGGCACCAGGATCACCGAATACCGGCGCCAGATGGTCGCCCCGGTGGTGTGCGGATAGGGAACCTCGACCTCGACGAAGCCGTAGCCGAAGCCGGTGTTTTCCCAGCGGGTCTGGATGATGCCGGCCTGCGGATCGACCTGGGCCACGCTCTGGCCGTTGGCCACCAGCGTCCGCACCAGCGGCTGGATGGGATCGGCCTGGAGGTTGGCGGCGCTGAAGGTGACCGGCCGGTTCACCAGCGGCGGCGGGCAGGCGCTCAGCGACAGGGCGACAGCGAGGAGGGCGACAGCGAGGAGGGCGACGCGGCGGGCCATGGGGGCTCCCAGGAAAAGGGCGAGCGGCGGCGCAGGTGCTAACACGAGCTTCTGCGGCGCGGCAAAGGGCTCCGCCTCTCGCTGGTCGGGCGCTGGCTCGCTCGCCGATTACTTCACGGCCGATTGGGGCACCGCGTCACGTCCCAGCCGGCCGAGCTTGGCAATGACTCCGGCGGGGAGCAGCACCAGGGCCACGAACAGCATCAGGCAGCGGACCGGCGCCCGGGCCATGGCCTCTTCCGAATGGCTCGCCCAGGACGAGACCAGGAGGGCGCACGAGAGCGCCGCATCGAGGAAGAACAGGAAGCCGATCACCGCCGCGCAATGGCCGGTGCGCACCGGGCGCCGCTCGCGCAGTGCCCGGGAAATCCCGACCGCACCCCAGGCCATCAAGGAGGTGATGGCGAGCGCTGGAACTGCGGCCAGGAGCATGAGCAATGGATGCATGACGGCCCCCCGGCCGAGGTTCGACAACACGTCAGCATCGAATATCGGCCGTCTCTTCTGGCAGCGTGGCTCAAATGGGTTGACAGCCCGCGCCGGCGCAGCGCGTCAGGGCATGGCAAAGGTGAATCGATTCACGAGTTTGAGCGCGCAGGGGTTGCAGGCGCGGCCGTCCGGACGGCGGCCGGGTCGTCGAGAGTTCCGGGAAGGAAAGTTCCCGGCGGCGATCAGCCGACGCGGGCGGAGATCTTCGAGAACTCCTCGCGATCGAAGGCGCGCAGCGCGCTCGCCTGGACGAAGCCCTTGCCGGTCACCGACAGGCTGACCGCCGCGGCCGCCTCGTCGTTGGGCAGCTCGGCGATCCACAGGCCGTCGAACTTGGAGCTGGTCCAGTAAAGGCCCTTCATCCGCCCGCCCAGGTTCTCGACGACCTGCACCACGCCGTCGGACCTCTTCACCGATTCCTTGTAGGCGCGCTGGCCCTCAGAGGTGAAGTGGAAGATGAAGACGTAGGTGGGCATGGCCTCTCCCTCGCGAATGGACGCAACCTTTCAATGACGCTGGCGACGAGGGCCCGTGCGCACAAGAGAAGCGCGCGGAACGAGCGGCCCGCTCTCCGGCTGAGGCGAGGCCTGGCGCCGCGCCGCGCGAGCCGGAGCCTGCCAACGCGGCGCGAGATCGCCGTGCCGGCCAGGCAGCTAACGAGGGGTCGGAATCGAGAACGCCGGCGGCTCGACGCGCTCGCTCTTGCACTTCGGGCAGCGGCTGGGCTTGCCGAGCTTGCGCCGCTCCTCGAAGACGAAGCCGCAGGCCAGGCACGAGGCCGGCTCGACCTCGAGGCGCAGCCCGTGGGCGGAGAGCGAGCGCGAAAGGTGCTCGAGGTGGCCGGCCACGTCCTTTTCCGGCAGCCCCAGCCGCGCCGACAGCTCGTGGGCGGTGGCGGGGGCTCGCTCCAACTCGGCGCGCAGCTGGGCCCGGACCGTCGCTTGCTCTTCCTTGGGTTCGCCCTTCATGGTGCGAGGAAGGTACACCTGAGCGGCCAATTGAGGCTTGGTCCTCTCGAAAGACGCTCGTCTTCGAGCCGGATTTCATTCAAGGGCTGGTACTCTCGTTCCTCTCGCGAAAAGGCAAGCGTCCAGTCCGGAGGGAGCAGATGTCGCTCACAACGCAGCCTTACAAACTGCTGGCTTCTCGCTGGCCCGCGACAGGGCGGGGAATCCTCGCGCAATACGACGCCGAATCGATCGTCGTCTACCAAGCCTACAACCCTGAGATCGGACGGTTTGCCGCGGACCACGGCTATTTCGGCGGTCCGAATTTCTCGCTCTCTCGGATGAGTTGGATCAAGCCGAACTTCCTCTGGATGATGTATCGCTGTGGCTGGGGAACGAAGTCAGGCCAGGAGCGGGTGCTGGCGGTTCGCATTCGTCGCGCCTTTTTCGAGGAGGTTCTCCGGCAGGCGGTGTCCTCGAGCCCAGACTCGGCGCTGTATGCCAGCGAGGAAGCCTGGAAAGACGATGTCGCGAGGTCGTGCGTCAGGCTGCAGTGGGATCCGGATCATGACCCCTCCGGCGGAAGGATGGAGAGGCGAGCCATCCAGCTGGGTTTGCGTGGGCCTGTCCTCCGGCAGTACTCGCGCGAGGCAATCGTCGGTATCGAGGATGTCTCGCGGTTCGTTCTCAGCCAGCGGGAGAACGCGCGGCAAATCGGCTGGGATCAGCTCGTGGTGCCTAGCGAGGAGCCCTACCCGATCGCCGATCGCAGTTTGGCCCAAAAACTGGGTCTGGACTGGTAGGGCGATCCCACTCGACCTGGCTACCCCCGCCCCGGCCCACCCGGCGCAGGAATCGCCGGCGCCTGGCGCGCCAGCCGCAGCGCGGTGGAGGCGATGCGCGACAGGGGCAGCACCACGTCCACCGCCCCGCACTTGATGGCCTCGTTCGGCATCCCGAACACCACGCACGACTCCTCGTCCTGGGCGATGGTCGCCGCGCCGGCTTGCTTCATCGCCAGCAGTCCCTCGGCGCCGTCGTTGCCCATCCCGGTGAGGATCGCTCCCACCGCGTTGGGCCCGGCGGCCTCGGCCACCGAGCGGAAGAGCACGTCCACGCTCGGCCGGTGCCGCGAGACCAGCGGCCCCTCGAAGACCCGCACCATGTACTGGGCCCCGCTGCGCCCCAACTCCATGTGCTTGTTGCCCGGCGCGATCAGCACCCGGCCCTCGCGCACCCGGTCGCCGTCGGCCGCCTCCTTCACCTCCACCTTGCACACGTTGTCCAGGCTCTGGGCGAAGGCGGCGGTGAATCCCTCGGGCATGTGCTGGACGATCACCACCCCCGGCGAGTCCGGCGGCAGAGCCAGCAGCAGCTCGCGCAGCGCCTCGGTCCCGCCGGTCGAGGCTCCCAGGGCGATCACCTTGTCAGTGGTCTCGCGCAGGTTGCGGTGCTTGGGCGCGCTCGGCGGGCGGACCGCCGCCGCTAGCGGAGGCGGAGCCGGCAGCAGCCGCCGCGGCGTGCGCCGCACCCCAGCCGCCGCCCGCAGCGCCTCGCTCAGCAGCACCTTGGACTCGTTGAGGAACCCGCGCACCCCGACCTTGGGCTTGGTGACGATGTCCACCGCCCCCAGCTCCAGCGCCCGCATCGCCGCCTCGGTCCCCTTGCCGGTCAGCGCCGAGCAGACCACCACCGGCAGCGGGTCCTCGGCCATCAGCCGCTGCAGGAAGGTCAGCCCGTCCATCCGCGGCATCTCCAGGTCGAGCAGGATCACGTCCGGACGGCGGACGGCGATCTTGCTCATCGCCAGCAGCGGGTCGGAGGCGGCGGTGACCTTGAAGCCACCGTCGGACTGCAGCAGCTGGGTGACGACCTCGCGTACCACCGCCGAGTCGTCCACCACCAGCACGTGAATCTCGCCAGGCGGGTTCAAGGGATCCTCCTCTCAGCGGGCCTCGGACCGCCGCGCGCCCTCAGCCGCGGCGGGCGCCAGGCGGTAGACGGTGGGGATGACGGTCTGGGCCTGCTCGCTCAGGCCGTTGAGGGTCTCGGCGTGGCCGAGGAACAGGAAGCCGCCCGGCTCCAGCCGGGCGAGCATCTGCTGCGCCACCCGCTGCCGCCCCGCCGGCGTGAAGTAGATCAGCACGTTGCGGCAGAAGACCAGGTCGAAGCGCCCCACCACCTCGATCGAGTTGGCGTTGAGGTTGGTGCGGAAGAACTTCACCACCTCGCACAGCTCGGGGCCGGCGCGCATCTTCCCGGCCTGGCTGCCGGTGCCCTGCAGCATGTACTTGTGCAGCATCCGCCGCGGGATCTCGCTGGCCTTCTGGATCGGCCACACCGCCGCGCGCGCGTGCTCCAGCACCTTGTTGGAGAGGTCGGTGGCCAGGATCTCCACCTTGAAGCCGGGCAGCGCCTCCAGCAGCACCATCGCCAGCGAGTACGGCTCCTCGCCGGTGGAGCAGGCCGCGCTCCAGACCCGCACCCTCGGCAGGCGCAGCCCGGCGGCGGCCTCGGCCCGCCACTGCGGCAGGATGCGCTCCTCCAGCAGGCGGAAGTGCTCCGGCTCGCGGAAGAAGTGGGTCTCGTTGGTGCAGACGCAGTCGAGCATCACCGACAGCTCGGCCGCATCCGCCCGGACCCGCTCGTAGTAGTCGGAGAAGGTCGTCAGCTGGCAGGTGCGCAGCCGCTTGGCCAGCCGGCCCACCAGCAGCGCCTTCTTTACCTCGGAGAGGAAGATGCCCGCCTCCTTCAGGATCAGCTCCTGAAAGAGGCGGAATTCCTTGTCCGACAGCGGGCGCACGCCGGGCGGGGTGCCGTCGTGGCGCATCGGCCGGATGGGCTCGGTCCTGGTCACGGTCCACCTCCGCATTTGCCGCTAGAAGTGCTTGAACTCGCCCTGATTGCGATGGCCGGCCGGCGCGGCGGCCGGCGCCGGGTTGGAGGCGGCGAGGCGGACCGGCGCCGCCGGCGTGGCACCGGAGTGCCAGGTCACGTCGGCCCCGGCGACCTTGAAGGCGGCCATCAGCTGCTGCAGGGCCTCGGCCTGGGCGGCCATCTCCTCGGCGGTGCTGGAGAGCTCCTCGGCGGCGGAGGCGTTGCGCTGGGTGACCTGATCCACCTGGCCCATGGCCTTGTTCATCTGAGTCACGCCCGAGGACTGCTCGCGGGAGGCGGCGCTGACCTCCTGGACCAGGTCGGTGGTCTTCTTGATGGCCGGGACCAGTTCCTTGAGCAGCAGGCCGGAGTGCTCGGCGATCTTCACGCTGCCGGCGGCCACGCTGGAGATCTCCTTGGCGGCGGTCTGGCTGCGCTCGGCGAGCTTGCGGACCTCGGTGGCGACCACGGCGAAGCCCTTGCCGTGCTCGCCGGCGCGGGCGGCCTCGATGGCGGCGTTCAGGGCCAGGAGGTTGGTCTGGTAGGCGATCTCCTCGATGATCCCGACCTTCTCGGCGATGGAGCGCATGGCGTCGACGGTCTCGGAGACGGCCTTGCCGCTCTCCTCGGCGTCGCGTGCGCCCTTGATGGCCATCTGCTCGCTCTGGCTGCTGTTCTCGGCGTTCTGGGTGATCGAGGCGCTCATCTCCTCGAGGCTGGAGGTGGTCTCCTCGACCGAGGAAGCCTGCTCGGCGGTGCCCTGGGAGAGGGACTGGGAGGTGGAGGAGACCTGCTGGGAGGCGCTGGCCAGTGCGGTGGCCGAGGAGCGGACCTCGCCGATGGTGCGGCCGAGCTTGTCGGTCATGACCTTGAGCAGGTCGAGCAGCTGTCCCAGCTCGTCCTTGCTGTCGGCCTCGACCTTGACGGTGAAGTCGCCGTCGCCGAGGGCGGTGGCCAGGGTGGTCAGCTTGCGGACCGCCGAGGAGACCAGCGAGGACAGGTACCAGGAGACGAAAGCCGCCAGGACGACAAGGGCCAG
>JBBIQS010000120.1:0-20847 GCA_037442205.1 Myxococcales bacterium | reverse complement strand
CTCTTCCGATCTCGCCGGCGGCGCGATCACTTCCGCGGCCGGAGCCGAGGGCGGCGGAGGCGGAGGTGGCGCGGGAGGAGCCGCCGGCTCAGGTGCCGGAGTCGGCGCGGGCGCGGCGGCGGGCGCCGGAGTCGGAGTCGGAGTCGGAGACGCGGCGGGCTTCTTCCCTTTGCCTGAGGTCTGGCCCTTGGGCGCGCCTTTGGGCTTGTCCGCGGCGGCCGCGACCTGCGGGAGGGCCAGCGCCAGAGCCAGCGCCAGCGCGGCCGATCCCCGGCGCCGCCGCCCCAGCGCCAGCAGCGCCAGCGCGCCCCAGGTGATGCTCCCCATCAGCCCCGAGCTGGAGCAGGAGCAGCCGTAGCGGCTGTCGGGGTGATCCTGGGAGCCGCCCTCGGTGATCACCGTGCACTTGCCGGCGACGCACTGGCCGGCGGGGCAGGGAGTGCCGTCGGCCACCGCCGTGCCCTGGCAGGCCCCGGCGCCGCACCGATCGCTCTCGGTGCAAGGGTTGGCGTCGTCGCAGCCGGCGCCGTCGACCTCGTCCTGGACGGTGCACTTGCGCTCCAGGCAGCGCGGCTTCTTGCAGTCGTTCGGGGTGTCGGAGCAGTCGCCGTCGACGGTGCAGGTGCACTCGTCGCGGGCCGGCTGGCAGGCCCCGCCCTGGCAGCTGTCGTCGAGGGTGCAGGACAGTCCGTCGTCGCAGGGCGCGCCGTCGGCCTTGAGCGGAGTGCTGCACTCGCCGGTCGCCGGATCGCAGGAGCCGATGTCGTGGCACTGGTCGAGGGCCGCGCAGACCACCGTCGAGGCCGGGGTGCAGACGCCCTGCACGCAGCGCTCGCCTACGGTGCACAGGCTCTGATCGTCGCAGGGGCTGTTCTCGTCCGCCGGCGGGGTCGAGCACAGGCCGGTGGCGCTGTCGCAGGTGCCGGCCAGGTGGCACTGGTCGATCGGGTCGCAGGCCACGAAGCCCACCGGCGTGCAGACGCCGGAGATGCAGCTGTCGCCCAGGCTGCAGGGATCGCCGTCGCTGCAGCCGGTGCCGTCGAGCTTCTCGGGTAGCAGGCAGTTGCCGGACACTGGATCGCAGGTGCCGTTGTCGTGGCACTGGTCGGGGGCCGGGCAGCTGACGGCGCTGGTGTAGATGCACACCCCGCCCTGGCAATGGTCGCCCGAGGTGCAGGCGTTGCCGTCGTTGCAGCCGGTACCGTCGCCCTTGGCGGTGTAGACGCACTGGCCGTTGGAGGTGTTGCAGCTCACCGAGAGCTGGCACTGGCCGGCGGCGGGGCAGTCGGCGCTGGTGGTGCAGCCGGTGACGGTGGTCGGGGTGCAGACCCCGGCCAGGCAGCGGTCGCCGCTGGTGTTGCTCTTGCCGTCGTCGCAGAGGGTGCCGTCGGGCTTGGGCGGGTTGGAGCAGGCGCCGCTGGCCGGGTCGCAGCTGCCGGCGTTGTGGCACTGGTCGAGGGCGCTGCAGGTGGTGGTGGAGACCGGGGTGCAGACCCCCGACAGGCAGCGCTCGCCGACGGTGCACAGGTTGCCGTCGTCGCAGGCGGTGTTGTCGGTCTTCTTGGTGTACGAGCAGGCGCCGCCGGAGCAGGTGCCCGGGCTGTTGTAGCACTTGGGATCGGGCGGGTTGGTGCAGGTGACGGCGGTGCCGGTGCAGACCCCGGACTGGCACCTGTCGTTGACGGTACAGGTGTTGGCGTCGTCGCAGCCGCCGCCGTTGACCGGGTTGCCGACGCACTGGCCGTTGGAGCAGTGGTCGCTGCTGGTGCAGGTCAGGCCGTCGTTGCAGACGGTGCCGTCGGTCTTGATGGGGTAGCTGCAGGTGGGGCGCAGCCCCACGGTGCAGGTGCCGGGCCCGGTCTGGCAGGGGCCGGGGGTGTAGCAGGTCCTGCAGACGCCGGTGTAGCACTTGCCGGTGGAGCCGCACCCGAAGAGCCGCGAGAAGTGGACGGTGCAGCTGGTGAGATCGGTGGCGTTGGTGCGGCCCAGGCAGTTGCCGGCGCCGTCGCAGGTCGACGAGGTGGTGCAGTCGTTGAGGTCGTCGCAGGCGGTGCCGAGGGCGGCGTTGGCCGTGCCCAGACATCTACCGGCCCCGTCGCAGGCCGAGGCGGTGGTGCAGGTTTCCTGGTCGTCGCAGTAGGTGCCGGCGGCCTTGTAGGTGGTGCCGGTGTAGCTGCAGTTGCCGGTGGCGTCGCAGGCCCCGACCACGCACCGGGTCGCGTCGTTGCAGCTGGTGATCCCGACGCAGAAGCCGGCGACGCAGTGGTCCTTGGCGGTGCAGGCCTGTCCGTCGTTGCAGGCCAGTCCGTCGCTCAGGGCAGCGGGGACGCAGGTGCAGGTCTTGGTGTTGCAGGTGCCGCAGGGGCTGACGCAGCCGGCTCCGCAGCTGGTGCAGAGCGACTGTTCGGCCGTTCCGGTGGGCTCAGCCGCGACGGGTTCCTGCTCCGGGCGACAACCGCCCGTCGCCAGCAGCAAGAGGGCCAGCAGCGCGGCGCGCAAGGCATGGGCATTCATGGGCAAGACTCTTTCAGGGAGGGAGTCGTCGCCAGGATACGCGGCGCTAGGAGGCCAAACAACCGGCCGCTGCGCAGGCAGTCGAGGCCGGCTTGCGCGAGCGGCTACGGGCAGCTGAACCCCTTCGACAGCCCCTTGTCGGCGTTGGCGGTGTTCATCGGATCGTGCCGGTACTTGCCCCAGCCCGGTCCCCAGGCGCCGGTGGAGCTGGGGTCGAAGCCCGGGCTGTCGACCAGCACCGCGTTCACCGCTCCCGAGTCATCGCCGAAGGTGAGCACGCCCGGCGCCCCGGCCTTGCCCACTCCGGCCGAGTCGCGCCGGCAGTCGAGGGTCGGCGAGACGCGCGCGGGCGAGGTCAGGTTCCAGGACCAGCTCTCGATGGCGCTGGCGGTGGGGCTGCCCGGGTCCCGGATTGCCCTCAGCTGGCGGCTGGCGGCCGTCGTGCCGCTGGTGACCAGGTAGGCCGCGGTGGTCCATCCCAGCACTGGCGGTCCGGCCAGGGCCCCGGCCAGCGCCTCATCCGTGGCGGTGCCAGAGAGGCCGATCGGTTGGAACCGGAGCGAGTGGCTTCCTGATGTGGCGGTCAGCCCGACCAGCAGGTTGCCGTTCTCGCCGACCACCAGGTGGCGCGGCGCAGAGCCGGTGAGCGGCAGCGTGGACGTCAGGCTGGTGGCCCGCGGCGCCAGCGAGAAGAGGAAGCTGCCGGTTCCGCCCGTCGCCGCCCCGACCAGCGAGTTGTTGTCGGGCGTGAAGGCCAGGGCGAGGACCTCGCCGCCCACCGCCGCCGCCAGGTGCGACTGCGCGTCGAAGCCGGCGGTTCCGCCGGTCAGCTTGAGCCGGTGCAGGGCGCCAGCGCTGTCGGCGAAGGTGGCGTAGTCGTCGAACACCATCAGGTTCGGCTCGGACTCGAAGGAGGCCACCCCGAGGCCGGACAGGGCGAAGGCGGTGCAGCTGCCGGCGGTCGCCAGCAGCAGCTGAGCGGCGCCGGTCAACCGCTCGTTGCCCACTCCGACGACCTGGCGCTCGCCGTTGAGCACCGCCATGGCGATGGAGACCCTCTCCAGCGCCACCGGCTCCCCAGCGGCGGTGGCGCAGCCGAAGTGGTTCACCTGTTGCCCGAAGCTCGACTGTGGATTGGCGGAGAACAGCCGCGCCTCGCCGAGCAGGGTCCCCACTCCGAAGACGGTGACCTCGCTCGGCTGCTGCAGCTTGGGCACCACCAGCAGCTGCTGGGGCTCGAGGGGGGTGATGTCGCTGAACCCGGAGCTGCCGTCCTGCAGGATGGCCGTCAGGCGCGACTGAGTGCCGGTGCTGGTGCCGACGATCACCGGGTAGGGGAACGGCATGACGCCGAGGTTGGTGATCGGGGCGATGGCCGGCTCGGTGAGGATCGGCCCTGCGTTGAGTGGCTTGGACCAGAGGAGGCGCGAGACCCGGGCCTCGGCGGAGGCGCTGGCGCTGTTGCCGGCTTCGTCGGTCGCCGTCAGCGAGAGCTGCAGCAGGCCGTTGAAGCGGTTCTTCATCGAGTAGCTGGTCCGGTCGATCACCGCATAGCGGCAGAAGCTTCCGGTGCAGCTCGGCGCCGAGGCCGGAGGGGTCAAAGAGAGGGATGCCGTGGCGGTGGCGCCGCCGTCCGGGCTGAGCACCTGGAGCGCGGTCGGCTCGGGAACCAGCGGCTCGTTCGAGGAGACGGTCACTGCCAGGCTCTCGTCGATGCGGAAGTACTCGGCGGTGGTGATCCCGCCGATGGTGTCCTCGAACTTGAGCCCATTGCCGCTGCGGACCGGGTAGAGCTGAACCTTGATCTCGATCGTCGGCGGCGTCTGATCGACGAGGAAGGTCAGCGCCGGGGACTTGACGGTGCCGCTGCTGGCGACGGCCTGGTAGCTGCCGTCGGACGCAGTGTTGAGCGCGCCCTCGTAGCGCTGGCTGGCGGCGACCCAGGTGGCCACCAAGCTGGCGGTCGAAGTGCCCGGGTTGGCAGAGGGCGCGATGGCGACGTCGACGGTGGACGGAAGCGAGCCCAGGGCGCCGGCGGTCTGCTGGGCCTTCACCTTGAAGGCGATCGGTGGGCGGCTGCGGCTGTTGGCCTTGGGAAGGACGATGGTCAGCGACTCGAGGATGCTCTTGCACTGGCCGGCGAGGCACTCCTGGCCGGCGGGGCAGGCGCTGGCGCAGTTCTCGACGGTGATCGCGACCGGCGGTGAGGTGAGGGCCGGGATTTCCGACCGCGCGATCAGCTGATAGGGGCCGGGATGCAGCAGCGTGACGTTCGCCCGGTAGCTGATGCCGTCGGCCTGGCGGTTGAGCGTGAAGGTCTCGTCGGTGTTCGAGGACGTGTGGTGGGCCTTCAGCGAGACCGTGCCGGGCCCGAGTGCGGTAGTGCTGGCCTTGGCTGTCCGCTCGAGCTTGGCGGTCACGGGCAGAGAGAAGGGAACGGTTGCGCCGGAGCTCGGCGAGGTGATGGCCAGGGCGGCGAAGCTCTCGACGCAGGTGTAGCTGTGGCTGGCGAGGTCCTCGACGCAGCTCTGCGAGGGGCCGCAGCCGGCATCGACCTCGGCACAGGAGGCGACGCAGATGCCCTGGTAGCAGACGCCGCCGGTGGGGCAGGCGGCGCCCTCCTGCGAGCAGGTGACTCCGGCGATCTGGGTGCTGCACGCCGAAACGGCGACCGCCGCCGTCAGGAGAAGCATCGGGTAGATGGTCCGCATCGCGCTCACCGCCTGTGCTCCAGGGCTCGGCCAATCACGACCTGGAGAGGGTCAGTATAGCGCTCGAAGAAGCCGGACCTTGAGGGAGGCCAGACACCGGCGCGAGCGCCGCGATGGGGGCAGCGGGTGGGACAGAGCGTCGCGCCGCTCTGCCCCAGTGCCGCCTACGCCTTGAGCACCGCGATCGGCCGCAGCTGGGCCACCGGCAGGGCGATCCCGGCGCGCTGCAGGTAGACCGCGCAGGTGCCGGCGTCGCGGTAGGCCTCGGGGGCCTCCTCGGCGACCGAGCGCTCGGTGGAGTAGCGCAGCGCGATCCCCTGCTCGGCCATGCGGGCGACCATGTCGGCGCCGTTGACCCGCCGCCGGGCGTCGTGGCGGCTCAGGGCCCGCCCCGCTCCGTGCGGCGCGCTGGCCCAGGCCAGCTCGCGCGCCGGGCCCGACGACACCATCAGGTACGAGTAGCTGCCCATGCTCCCGGCCAGGAGCACCGGCTGGCCCAGGTCGCGCAGCGCGGGCGGAATCGCCCGGTGCCCAGGCTCGTGGGCGGGCGAGGCCCCGCGCCGGTGCACGCACACCGTGTGCGAGTTGAAGCGCTCCAGATGCACGGTGTTGTTGGAGGTGTCGGCGATGGTGCGCAGCGCGGTCTCGCCGGCGCCGCGCAGCGCCAGGTGGAAGGCCTCGCGCACCAGCTGGGCGATCACGTGCCGGTTGGCCAGCCCGAAGTTCTGCGCCGCCAGCAGCCGCAGATAGCAGCGCTCGCCCTCCTTCGAGGACATCGGCGCCCAGGCCAGCTGCGGCCGCGGCGCCCGCAGCGACAGGCGGGTCATCGCCTTCTCGGCGTCCGCCATGCACTCGTGGAAGACCTCCCGCCCCAGCTCCCGCGCGCTGGCGTGGATCTGGCAGACCACCTGCTTCTCGGACAGCTTGAGCCGCGCGGCGGCGTCGGCGTCGTAGAGGCGGTCGATCACGTCCACCTCGACGAAGTGGCTTCCGCCCCGGCTCAGCGTCCCAAGCTGCTTGCCGGCCGACTGCCTGGCCTTGGCCGGCACGTGCCCGGCGCTGGCTCCGCGGAAGTAGCCCTCCTCCTCGAGCACCTCCAGGTCGTCGGCCTTGCCGAACCTCTTCTCCCCCACCAGCCAGCGGCAGCCTTCGTCGAGCACCTGCTCGATCTCGTGCTGCGACAGGTTGAGCGGCCCGCTGCGGTCGTCGCCGACGTGGACCTGGTGCGTCAGCTCGTCCATCAGCCGCTCGAGGTGCGGCTTGACCTCGTCCTCGCGCAGGTGCGAGGCCATGAGGCGGATGCCGCAGTTGATCTCCGCGCCGACCCCGGCCGGGATCAGCGGCGCGTCGCTCGTCCCTGTGGCGATGACACAGCCGCTCGGAAAGCCCTCTCCCTCGCGCAGGTTGGGGAAGCCGACGATCAGCGGCTCCACTCCCGCGCAGCCGGAGAGCTCGGAGAGCTGGTCGAGGGCGCGGCCATCGGCGAGAGAGGAGGCCAGGCCGGCGTCGCCCACCAGGCGTACGATCGGCCCGCCGCGCGACGGCAGGTCGAGGATTCCGCGGGTCGTCTCGCTGAACGAAGTGATCTGAGCCATCTGGCGCCCCCTCTCACCAATGTTTGGTCCGTCGCGCGCGCCGTGCGCGGGAGGAGGCGGCGCTCTCATGGGGTGTCGGCCATGGGCTGGGCCGGGGAGGGCTTGCCTCCTCGAAACAGGCTCGCGCGCCGGATCGCCGGACGCCACCGGCGAACTGCCATCGCCGCCCAGCGGTCTTCGCGAGTCGCCGTTGCCGATGACGCCATTGGCGCCACTGCCTCGACCGGATAGAAATACCCGGTGAATTCGCGCCTGTTCGCCAGCGCCACGGTGGTGGCCGCGCTCTGCCTGGGCTGCGCCGGCGCCAAACCTCCGCCGACCTCAGGTCCGCTCAGCCCGGGGGAGCCGAAGCTGCGCGAGCTGAAGATCGAGGGAGCCAAGGCGATCCCGGAGAAGCTGATCCGCTCCCGCATCGCCACCGCCAGCAGCTCGCAGCTGCCGTTGGTCGGGGAGACGCACTACTACGACGAGAGCGTGCTCGAGACCGACCTGGAGCGCATCCTGCGGCTCTACCGGTCCAAGGGCTACTACAAGGTCCGCATCGCCGAGCATCAGGTGGTGACCGTCGGCGACAACGAGGTCGAGGTCATCCTGCGCATCGACGAGGGTCCGCCGACCACCGTCGAGGAGCTGGAGATCAGCGGCCTGGGCGAGGTCCCCGAGCCCGAGCGCAGCCAGGTGCTCAGCGACCTGCCGCTCAAGCAGGGAGACGTCTTCGACGAGGACGCCTACAACACGCTCAAGACCGAGCTCGCCGAGCGGCTGGCGGAGAACGGCTGGGCCGAGGCCCAGGACGAGGGGACGGTCGAGATCCTGGTCGCCAGCGACACCGCGCGGATTCGCATCGAGGTCACCGCTGGGCCGCGCTTCCGCTTCGGGGCGATCTTCGTCGCCGGCGCGAACCGGGTCCCGAGGAGCAAGATCCTCGACGAGGTGGTGCGCGACATCCACGAGGGCCAGTTCTACCGGGAGTCGGCGCTGCCCAAGGCGCGCGGCCGTCTGTTCGAGCTCGGCGTGTTCTCGGCGGTGACCGTCACCCGCGGCGCCCCCGACCGGCGCAACGCCACGATGCCGATCGTGGTCAAAGTGGCGGAGGCGCCGTTCCGCACCCTGAGGCTGGGGGCCGGCTTCGGCTTCGACCCGACCTACACCGAGCTGCCGCGGGTCAACGCCGACTGGACCAACCGCAATTTCTTCGGCGGGCTGCGCAAGCTCACCTTCGCCAACTACGCCGCCCTGGTCTTCATCCCCACCATCCCATCGGTCTTCAGCAAGGAGAACCCCGGCCGGGTGGACCTCGCCGCCAAGAGCACTCTCCAGTTCAACCAGCCCGAGCTGTTCGACAAGCGCCTGACCCTCACCAGCGCGCTGGGGTTCGAGCGGGGCGTGGATCCCGGCTACAGCTACAACTCCGCCACCGGGAGCGTCGGCGTCATCTGGCACCTCTCGCGCTCTTTATTGGCGAACCTCACCTACAACTACTCGGTGTTCCGGCTGCAGGGCGCCGCGGCACAGGCGGCGCAGAATTCGCCCCAGAGCGGTGCGGCCCTCGACGCCTGCGCCATCAACAACGAGCTGTGCCTGCTGGCCTATCTCGAGCAGCGGCTGCAATGGGACCGGCGCAACAACCCGGTGGAGGCCACCTCCGGCGGACTGGTGAGCCTGTCGCTGCAGGAAGGCAGCCACCTGCTGGGAGGTGCCTACGATTACCTGCGGGTCGCTCCCGAAGGGCGGCTCTACATCCCCCTGGGAAGACACGTGCTGGCGATGCGCCTGGCCGCGGGAATGCTGGTCACCGCGCCGGGACAAACCTCGAGCGTGATTACCCGCTTCTACGCCGGCGGCAGCGGCGACCAGCGCGGCTTCGGCAACCGCCAGCTGTCGCCACGGTATGCGGTCGTCGATACCACTCGCGACGAATGTAAGATCACCGCCACCGCTCCCACCAACTGCTATTCCGCACTGCCGATCGGCGGCAACGCATTGGTCGGGGGCAACATCGAGGCCCGGCTGCGCCTTCCGGCGAGCCTGGGATTGGTGATCTTCACCGACGCCGGCCAGGTGCAGCCCACGGTCTCGGAGCTCTCCGTGGTCGGGATGCAGATCGCCGCCGGCGTGGGGCTGCGCTACCGCACCGTCTTCGGCCCGGTTCGCCTCGACTTCGCCTACCGGGTCTACGGCGAGGATTTCAAGCAGGCGGGCCAGCCGACCCCGGTGGGGGCGATCCCGGTGGCGACCTCGGGTCTGCCCACTAGCCCTCCGGAAAGCGCGGTCACCTACAACGATCTGCACCTGACGCTGCCTCGCTACTCCATCCACTTCAGCATCGGGGAGGCGTTTTGAGCCGGCCGGTGCCAGCTTGGGGAGAAGGCGGGCGCGGGAGAAATCTCGCCGGTCCTCGGGTTGTTAAGGGGCGCCCAGCGAGGAGGCGAGCCGCACTGTGAGCCGATTCCGACGCATCGCCCGCCGCATCGGTTGGGGCCTGCTGGCCCTGGCGGCGACGCTCGTCCTGGTGATCGGCCTGGCGGTCGCCTGGCTGGTAAGCGAAGCGGGCGGGCGCAAGCTGCGCTCGGAGATCCTCGCCCAGGCAGGCGAGCAGATCGCCGGGCGGCTCGCGCTGGAGAAAGTGAAGCTGAGCGGAACCGGCGAGGTGGACCTCTCCGGGCTCGAGCTCTACGACCCTGACGGCAACCTGGTGGCGCGGATCCGCCGGGTCCACGCCAAGGCCAACCTGCGCGACCTGGTCGACAACAAGGCGCAGATCGAGAGCGCCAAGGTCGAGGACGTCGAGCTCTACCTCGCTGGCGGGCCGCAGGGGCTCAACCTGGGCCGGGCGCTGGCCTCGAAGAAGCCGCCCGCGCCGGAAAGGAGCACGGGGCCGCTGGACTGGGACATCCGGCTCGATCGACTCGAGGTCGCCGGAACGCGGGTCGAGTACCGGCCCGAGCCGCAGGCGCCGCTGGCATTCGCGGTGCGCGGGGTCGGCCTCAAGGGCTCAGCCCGCTATGCGCCGGGCATGACGAAGGTGCAGCTCGATTCGACCGGCGAGATCACCGTTCCGCTCACCGGCCCGCTGGCGCTCTCGCTCTCGGCAAGCGGAGGGTCGGCGGCGAGTCCTCACGACCCCCTCGCCGTGGACAAGCTCGAGCTGCGCGCAGGGCGCTCACACCTGTCGATGAGCGGCGAGCTGAAGGGCGAATCCGTCACCGCGCGCCTCAAGGAAGTGCTGCTCGCCGCCGCCGATCTCCGCCAGCTCGAGCCGAGTCTGAAGACCACGGTCGATCTCAAGGCCAGCGGCGAAGCGACCTACGACGGCAAGCTGGCCTCGGTCGACCTGGTGGTCTCGCCGCCCAAGGGCTCGGCGACGGTGACCGCCAAGGCCACCCTGTCGCCGTTCAAGGCCAAGGCCCTGGCGACCCTGCGCGAGCTCGATCTCGAGGGGATCGCCGAGGCGGTGCCGGCCACCGAGTTGAACGGCGAGCTGGAGGCGAGCTTCGCCCAGGGCGATCTCAAGCCCGGCCATGGAGAGCTCGACCTGCGCCTGGCGCAGTCGCGGGTGAACGGCGTGCAGGTCGAGTCGGTCGTCGCCAATGTGCTGACCGAGGGAGAGCAGGCGAAGGTCCGCACTCTCGAGGTGGAGCTGCCCGGCGGGAGCATCTCCGCCGACGGTTCGGTCCGCTCCGACCGGATCGATGTCTCGGCCAAGCTGGATCTCTCGGATGCCGAGTCTTTCGCCACCGCGATCTCGCGCATCGCCAACACCGCGCCGCCCAAGCTCGGGGGCCGCGGCCAGCTGACGGCCACCGCGGCGGGAGCGCCGAGCCGGCTCAAGGTCTCGCTCAGCGGGAAGCTGGAACAGCTCGAGGTTGGTTCGCTCAAGGCCGAGGGGCTGTCGGTGGATGCGCTGTTGCCCAACGCCTCTACCCCGTTCGTCTTCAAGGCCTCGCTCAGCGCGGGCAAGGGGCAGGCCGGCGAGCTCAGCTTCCGCGATCTCGACGTCAAGCTCGACGCCAACCGGCGCACCTTCCGCGCCGATCTCTCCACCAAGGGGCTTGCTGGGGTGCAGGCCCACCTCGGCGGTGAGCTCGACGAGGACCAGCGCGGCGGAAGGCTGGAACAGGTGCTGGTGGAGACCGACGACGCCCGCTGGCAGCTGGTGGAGCCGGCGCACCTCGACCTGCGCGACGGATTCCGGGTGGACCGGGTGGTGCTGGCCAGCGGCGAGCAGTGGCTGGAGCTGCGCGGCGGGTCGCGGCGCAAGAACCTCGATGGAGCGGTGGTGGCTCACTCCCTCGACCTGGCGCGCCTGCCGAAGATCATCATTTCTCCCGAGCGAGGACTGCGCGGGATCGTCGATGTCGACGCCAAGGTCGGCGGGACCACCGAAAAGCCGCAGGGCGAGGCCAGGCTGAACGCCAAGGGGCTGGGCTACGACCGCTTCCAGGACATCGACACCTCGGGCACGGTGTCGCTGGCAGCGGAAAAAGCGCGCGGAACGCTGGAGCTGGCGCGCCACGGTGCTCAGGCCAAGGCCACCTTCGACCTGCCCCTCGAGCTCTTCGACGCTCCCAAAGGCACGGCGCTGGCGGCGCATGTCGAGCTCGACAAGCAGTCGTTGGGCGATCTCGGAAAGCTGCTCGACGAGCCGGAGCTGAAATCGGGCCAGCTCTCGGCAGTGGTCGAGCTGTCGGGAACCGCCGACCAACCGCGGGCGCACCTGACCGCCCGGGCGAATGACGTCACCTTCAAGAAGTACCCGGCGGCGGGAGCGCGCGTCGAGGTGAGCTCGGGCGAGTCGAGCAAGGCACACCTCGAGGTGGAGCTGCCCGGCGGACCGCTGTCAGCCGACGCCACCGCCGAGCTGTCGCTTCGGACGTTGGCGACCGAGGAGCTGACTCGGAAGCGGCTGCGCGAGACCGCCATTACCTTGACCGCCTCGGCGCCCGCGCTGCAGCTCAAGCCTTGGGCGGGGACGCTGCTGCCGTCGGGGATCGAAGGGCGGGCCTCGCTCGAGGCGCAGCTCAAAGGCAGCGCCGAGCGTCCGCGCGGCGAGGTCAAGCTGGCCCTGGGGGACGGCGCCTACGACCGATTCAAGGCCCTGCGCGGCTCGCTGCGCGCTGCTCTCGAAGACAAGGGAATCGATCTGACGGCGGAGGCCTTCTCCGGGCAACAGCGCGCGTTCCAGCTCCAGGCGCGCCTGCAGCAGACCATTGAGCATCTCGAGAGCCTGGACCAGCTGGGAAAGGGCGCCGTCGACGGCAAGGCGGAGCTGGGGCCCATCGACGTCGCCACGGTGATCGGCAGCGAGGAAGGAGCCACCGGCCAGATCCAAGGATCGGCCACGCTGTCGGGGACGCTCGACGTCCCGGTGCTCGAGGCGTCGCTCGATGCCGAGCGACTGGCCCACAACGGCGAGAAGCTGGGGGCTTCGCACGCCACCGCGCGCTACCGAGATGGGGAGACGAATCTGGCGGTGCGGATGCTCCCGGCGGCGGGCGGCAACGCCGAGCTGACCGCCCTGTTCAAGGCCAGGCTGGGGCTGGCGGCGGCGCGCAAGGGAATCGACCTCGACAAGGCTCCGCTCGAGGCGCGGCTGGTGGCGCAGAAGCTCGACCTGCGGCTGGCCAACGCGCTGACCAACACCGTGCGCCGCGCCAGCGGCCTGCTCGACGCCGATTTGAGCGTCACCGGCAGTCTCTCGGCGCTGGCGCCGCGCGGCACGCTGACCCTCAAGAACGGCCAGCTGTCGATCGCCGGCTACGGCACCTACCGCGAGGTGGGGCTGGACCTGCGGGTCGACGACCGCTCGCTGCAGATGTCGCGCTTCTTCGCCCGCGCCGGCCAGGGCAGCTTCACCGCCACCATGCGCGGCGAGCGCAGCCGCGAGAACGAGCCCTACCAGCTCACCGCCCAGCTCAAGGTCGACCGGCTGCCGCTGATCATCGAAGACCAGCTGACCGCCACCCTGACCGCCGAGAGCCGCTCCTTCACCGGCCAGATCGCCGGCAAGATCGCCGACTTCAATCTCGACCTCGGGCGGACCGTAGCCGAGCTGCCCGAGGCGGCGAGCAAGGATCTGCAGTCGCTCAAGACCAACCCCGACATCGTGGTGGTCAGTGGCAAGAAGAAGGCGAAGGAGGCGGCGGCGCCGAAAGAAGGAGGCTTCGAGTTCAAGCTGCGGATCGCAGCCCCGCGCGATGTGTGGGTGCAATCGACCGACCTGCGCATCGAGGCCGGCACCCCCGAGCTGCGGATGAACTACGCCCAGGGCAAGGTGCTGATGAGCGGAACCGTCAACCTGCTGCAGGGGCGGGCGGAGGTGATCAAGCGCAAGTTCACCGTCAGCCGAGGGCGCCTGGACTGGCTGGACGAGATACCGGGCAACCCGCGCCTGGACCTCCTGGCGCTGTACGAGAACCAGAAGGAGGCGGTGAAGGTGAAGGTGGCGATCACTGGGACCGCCTACAAGCCGAAGATCGAGCTGAGCAGCGAGCCGGCGATGCCCGAGTCCGAGATCGCCACGCTGCTGGCCACCGGGCGTCGCGAGCTCAAGCGCAGCTCAGCCGGAGTCTCGACCGGCGCCGGGGCGGTGTCGGTGCTGGGGGCGGTGGTCACCGACAAGCTGACCAAGGCCATCTCCACCCAGCTGCCGGTCGACCTCAAGGTGGAGATCGGCGAGGGCCTGCAGAAGAGCAACATCGAGGCCGGGACCTACCTCAACGACGACATCTACGTCGGCTACCGGCGCAACTTCGGCGCGGAGACCGAGAAGGAAAACGCCAACGAGGTGCGCGTCGAGTACAAGGTCAGCGACCACGTCAACGTCGAGTCGAACTACGGCGACGCCAACCGCGGCGGGGCGGACGTGGTCTACAACAAGGATTACTGAGCTGGCCGAGCCGAGCGCGCCAACCCCAGGATCGCCTCCACCGCCGCGGCAGTGCCGCCGCCCTCGCGCACCGCGCGCCCGAGCTGTTGGGCGCGCGCCACAACCTCCGGTCTCGATGCCCTCGCCACCGCCGCGCGGATCGCCGCCACGCTGACCCGGCCCGGCAGCACCGAGGCCCCGGCTCCCAGGCGCTCAACCCGCCGGGCGTTCACCAGCTGATCGCTGCCGAAGGGAACCACCACCATCGGCAACCCGGCGGCCAGCGTCTCCTGGACGGTGTTGTTGCCGCCGTGGGTGACCACCAGCTGGACGCGCTCGAGCACCGCCAGCTGCGGTACCTGGGCGAAGAGGTGGACGTTCGGGCCGGCGCGCGCCGACAGCTGCTTGAAGCTCCCCCCGGCGCTGACCACCACCCGCGGCTGGTCTGCCAGCGCGTCCAGCATCGTGCCGAACAGGCGCGGCTGCTCGTTGAACACGGTGCCGAAGGAGACGTACACCCCGCAGCGCCGATCGCCCAACGCCTGCAGGCAGGGATGGCTGAGATCGCGCTCTTCGATCTCGCGCAGGCAGGGGCCGACCAGCCTTATCGGTCCTTCCAGGGGCGCGAGCCCCGGCTCCAGCGCCGGGACGGTGAGCAGCAGGTTCAGGTGCTCAGAGATGGGCCGCTCGAAGAGCCGCGTTCTGCGCTCGATCCCCAGCGCTCGCGCGGCGCGGGAGAGGCGCTCTTCGAACAGGTCGCACAGGGAGGTCAGCCGAGCTTGTGCCCGCTCGCGCTCGTCGGGCGGCGCGTCGTCGGGCAGCCCGCTGCCAAAGGGCGAGGCGCCTTCGGCGGGGAAGGGGAGCGCCGAGTGGTAGACCGCCACGTAAGGCTTGCCCGCCACCTTGGCCGCCAGCATCGCCCCGGGCATCAGGTAGTCGCCGACCACCACGTCGGACTCGGCGGCGGCCTGGGCCAGCTGCCGCGCCTGCGACTCGGCCCCGGCGGAAAACAGCTTCAGCGCCAGCTCGAGCTCGTCGAGGCCGCGCGCCCGCGGCAGCCGCACCGCGTGCCACAGCCCCTCTGGCGCCAGCCGAAGCGCGGTGAGCTCGAAGCCGTCGCCGGCGATGGCCTGCGGCAGCTGCGCCGCCACCTTCACCAGCTCCGGCCAGCGCTCGGCGAAGGGAGGCCGCACCGCCGCCACCGCGAAGCGCACCAGATGCCCTTGCGCCCGCAGCAGGTACCCGATGGCACGCAGCGCGTTGGTGTGGCCGGCGGTGGGCTGGGCGGCGAGGAGCACGCGGGCCATCGGATCTCCGATCGCGCTTCGACAGCGGCGGAATTTGGGCGGCCGCCACGATAACCTGCGGGTCGTGCCCAGCGCGTCACAGACGCTCCCTCCATGGCGCGCGCTGACTTGAAACAAACGTCGAACGCCCGATACCGTGTCCGGCCATGAAAACTCTCCTGACCTCCCTATTGGCCGCTTCCCTTGTCCTCACCGCCGCTCCCGCCCTCGCCGGCGAGACGATCGTCGAGCCCTCGAGCGAGAAGGTGTTCGAGAAGACCCCGACCATCGACGGCAAGAGCTACATCTGCCTGGGCGCCGGCATCCGCAAGAAGGTCGTCTTCAAGGTCTACGCGATGTCCTTCTGCCTGGAGGCCGAGGCCGGCAAGGCCGAGCTGGCCAAGTACTTCGACGGTCCGGGCAAGAAGCACGGCGCCAAGCGCGGCCAGGCGCTGGCCGAGGCGCTGGCCGAGGATCCCGACTTCTTCAAGGCGCTGATCGACATGCCGGTGGACAAGGCCGCCGACATGATCTTCGTCCGCAATGTCGGCGCCGCGTCGATGAAGGAGACCTTCACCGAGAGCCTGACCAAGTCGCTGGGCGCCGCCGAGAAGGCCCGGGTGGACAACTTCGTCAACCTGCTCGGCCAGGACCTCAAGGACGGCGACAAGCTGGTGTTGCGCACCAAGCCCAGCGGCGAGCTGACGGTCGGGCTGGGCGAGCCCAAGAAGCTGACCGATCCCAAGCTGGCCCGGGCGGTGTGGGACTGCTACTTCGGCGTCGCCAACCCCTCGCCGGCGCTGCGCGAGGCGGTGGCCAAGGGCGCCGCGGCGCTGCACCCGTAGAATCTCGTTCCTCTCCCTTCCACATTCCGGCGCCCGCCGCGGAGTTCCGCGGCGGGCGTTGCTTTCAGGTGCTACTGGCAGATCCCCAGGTCAGGCTGGTTGGCGATGGCACCGACGTTCTGGCAGGTGGCGGTACCAGGGCAGGCGAACTTGGCGCTGCACAGCGGCGCGCACTTGTTCGACAGGCAGACGTTTCCGGGCTGGCAGTCGACGGCCGAGGCGCACCGCCCTCCGGTACCGGCGGACCCCGGGGGGAGGCAAATGGTTCGGCCGGAGTCGCCGGTGAGATAGCAGCGCAGGGCGCCCGGGCAGCCGGCTCCGGTCAGGGCGCTGCAGCTCTCGTAGGGCAGGCAGAGCCCGGTGGCCGGGACGATACCGTCGACGCAGATTCCATCGGAGCAGGTCCCGGTTCGGGACTTGCAGAAGGGAAGGCAATTCTGGCTAGACGGATCGAGCCCGCGGCAGGTGGTGCCGGCCACGCACGGCGGACTTCCCGGCCGGCATTCGGCGTAGGCGGCGGTGCTCCCGGCGGTGCGGCATCCCACGGCATCGCCCACCAGCGCGGCGATGTCGCAAGCCAGGCCGGCCGGGCAGGCATCCGACTTGAAGAGGTCCTCGGTGGTGCGGCAGCGGCTGCTGAGATGGCTGACCGAGCCGGCCTCGACCTCGCCGGCATCCCGGGTGCTGCAGACCGTGGTCTCGCTGCCGGAGCAGCCGAGCGCCGACGCGGCGAGGAGGGCCAAGGCGGCCAGCATCGCCCGACGGCCGAGGCGGCGGCGCAGGATCGGTGGGGCGGCGAGCGCGATGAGGAGGCCGAGCGCTCCGCTGGCTCCGGATGAACCGGCGGCAGCGCAGCCTCCGCTGCGCTTCGTCACGCAGGCGCAGTCGGGGTCGCAGCTGCAATCCGGGTCGCAGGTGCCGGGGGTCAGGTCGCAGGCGCAGGCGTCGGAGACGCAGCGCGCCTTGCCGGCATCATCCACGGCGCAGCTGCGTTGCAGCGTGGAGCAGTCCAGGCTGAGGAACCCGCGGCTGCCGCAGGAGATGAGCTCGCTGCCGCGGCAGGTTCCGGCGTCGGTCACCGAGCCGCACAGCAGCTCCGGAGTGATCAGCGAATCCAGGAAGGAGCCCTGCGGATCGAGGCGCATGAAGGCGTTGAGGCCGCTCATGCCCAGCGAGTCGACCCCCAAGACGCGCAGCGAGCCGTCGGGGAAGTGGCGCAGCAGCCCGCTTCCCGAATCGCCGAAGGTCGGAGTGCCGTGGCCCTGGGCCCGGGCATTGACGTAGGCGGCGTCCACCGCGCTCACCTCCAGCAGCGACCAGTTGCGGACGGGCGAGAAGTTGTACGTGCCGTCCAGAGAGCCGAAGCCGCCCTGAAGCAACGGCTCGCCCACCAGCGAGGCGTTGAGCGGATCGCGGTTGATCTGCAGCGGCACCGCGCTCCGGCACTTGGCTAACGCCGATTCCTTGAGGATCGTCAGCGAGACGTCGTGGGCGATGCTGCCGTCGGCGATCACCTTGGCCTGGGGGTGAAGGTGTACCGAGTCGGCGGCGAGGAGGCAGTCGGGCTTCCTGACGTCGTCGCCCACTGCGTAGTAGAGGATGCCCGCGTCGACGAGCTGGGGCTGGGCGCCGTTGAACCATTGGTCCTGGTTCAGGACCACGCAGTGCCCGGCCGACACCACCAGCCGGTCCCCCACCAGCGTCCCGCTGCAGCCCTGGCCGGTCTGCAGGCCCATCTTCACCAACTGACCGAGCACCGCATTGCGCTGGAGTCGGTCGATGGGAAAGCCCAGGCCGTCGGGCGAAGCCGAGCCCTCGATGACCGCCTGCCGGGTTCGTGCGATGCCGGTTTCGTTCGCCGGGCCGCAGGCGAGCAGGCCGGAGAATGCGAGCAAGATCCAACGTGCGGACATGCCTCTCCCTTTCTTGTCGTGAAGCCGCTGCACAGAGCGGCCCGGTGGCGAAGTGCAGGCTGTATGCCGAGGCGCTGACAGTGCTCGATTTCCCTCTTCGGAGGCGGCTCGGGCCCAGGCGCGCGGCGCTGCCGGCGCGAACGCCGCTAGTCCGCTAACGCCAGCGCCATGGCGGCACGAGACGCCATCGATTCGCCCTCGAGGGGACGCTGGCCTTCCTCAGACGATGGCGGAGAATGCAGGGCGAGGGAGGCGGCGCGATGGTCGAGCATCTCGACAGCCTGGTGCAGCACGCCGGACCGCTGGGGCTGCTGGTGCTCGGGGCCTCGGCGGCGATCGAGTACGTCTTCCCGCCGTTCCCCGGAGACACGGTGACGCTGCTGGGAGGCGTCTACGCGGTCCGCGGCGCTCAGTCGGTGCCGCTGGTCTACTCGATCATTCTCGTGGGGAGCATGATCGGGGCGCTGATCGACTATCGGATCGGGGTCTACATCGGCCAGCGGCTGGAGCATTCGCCTGCCGATGCCGCCTGGACCAGGCGGCTGCCGCGCGAGCATCTGCACGCCTGGGAGCAGCGCTTCCGGCGGCGCCGGGCGCTGTGGCTGATCGCCAATCGCTTCCTGCCAGGAATCCGCGGGCCAATCTTCCTGGCCGCGGGGATCTCCGGGGTTCCGCTGGGGCCGGTGGTCCTCTACGGCGGGCTGTCGGCGGCGCTGTTCAACGCGCTGCTCTTCGGCGCCGGCTACGCGGTGGGCGGCAACGCCGAGCGGCTCGAGGCGCTGGCGCGGACCTACGGACTGGCGGTGTGGGCGCTGCTGGCGGTGGTCGCGCTGGCGCTGGTGGTCCGCTGGGCGGCGCGCCGGAGCGCGGGCAATACGCCCGCAGGCAAGACTTAGCCGAGGCGGCGTCCTCCGATCAGCTGCGCAGCCCGGGCGCCTCGTGTCCAGAGCGGGTCACGTACTCCAGATACCCGCCGCCGTAGAGGTGAGGCCCCTCGGGCGTCAGCTCGAGCACGCGGTTGGAGAGCGCGGCCAGGAAGTGCCGGTCGTGGGAGACGAAGAGCATCGTCCCGTCGAAGTCCTTCAGCGCGGCGATCAGCATCTCCTTGGTGGCCATGTCCAGGTGGTTGGTCGGCTCGTCGAGCACCAGGAAGTTGGGCGGGTCGAAGAGCATTCGCGCCAGCACCAGCCGCGCCTTTTCGCCTCCGGAGAGGATGCGGCAGGGCTTCTCGATTTCCTCGCCCGAGAAGCCGAAGCAGCCGGCCAGGGAGCGCAGCGAGCCGATCGAGGCCCGCGGGAAGGTGTCGTAGAGCGTGTCCCAGATCGTCTTCTCCGGGTCGAGCAGCTCCATCGAGTGCTGGGCGAAGTAGCCGAGCTTGACGCTGGCTCCCACCGCCACCTGCCCGGCGTCGGGCTGGCCGGCGCCGGTGACCAGCTTGAGCAGCGTCGATTTGCCGGCGCCGTTGACCCCCATCACGCACCAGCGCTCGCGCCGCCGCACCAGGAAGTCGAAGCCGTCGTAGATGACCTTCGAGCCGTAGGCCTTGCGCACGCCGGTCAGGCGGGCGACGTCGTCGCCGGAGCGCGGCGCCTGCTGGAACTCGAAGCTCAGGGTCTTTCGCCGCCGGGGCGGCTCGACCTTCTCGATCTTCTCCAGCTTCTTGACCCGGCTCTGCACCTGGGCAGCGTGGGAGGCGCGGGCCTTGAAGCGCTCGATGAACGCCAGCTCTTTCTCGAGCATCGCCTGCTGGCGCTGGTACTGGGCCTCGGCCTGGGCCTCGTTGAGCGCCCGTTGCTTCTCGTAGAACTCGTAGTCGCCGGAGTAGCTGTTCAGCTCGCCAGCGTCGATCTCCACGATCTTGGTGACCACTCGGTTCATGAAGGCCCGGTCGTGCGAGGTCATGAAGACCGCGCCCTCGTAGCCTTTCAGGAAGCCCTCGAGCCAGATGATCGACTCCAGGTCCAGGTGGTTGGTCGGCTCGTCGAGGAGCATCGCGTCGGGGCGCATCAGGAGGATGCGGGCCAGGGCGACGCGCATCTTCCAGCCGCCGGAGAGCAGGCCGACGTCGCCGTCCATGACCTCGGAGGCGAAGCCCAGCCCGGCGAGGATCTCGCGGGCGCGCGACTCGAGCCCGTAGCCGTCCAGCTCTTCGTAGCGCGCCTGCACCTCGCCGAAGCGCTCGACCAGCTTGTCGAGCTCGTCGGCCCGCGCCGGATCGGCCAGGGCGTGCTCCAGCTCGTGCAGCTCGTGGGCGATGGTCGAGACCGGGCCGGCGCCGTCCATGGTCTCCTCGACCACAGACTTGCCCTTCATCTCGCCCACGTCCTGGGAGAAGTAGCCGACGGTGGTGCCGCGATCGATGGAGACCTGGCCCTCGTCGGGCGACTCCTCGCGCATCACCATGCGGAAGAGGGTCGACTTGCCGGCGCCGTTGGGGCCCACCAGGCCCACCTTCTCGCCGTCGTGCACCGCCGCCGAGGCGTCCACGAACAACAGCTGCTGGCCGTGCTGCTTGCTGATGCGGTCGAAACGAATCACCTGACGCTGCTCCTTGATGCCCCGGTCCCGATGGAGCGGGCGGATCTACATGGATTCCCGGGACAACGCGAGCCTGGGCGGAAATACGGCAGGCCGCGGGTCCGGAGACGAGGCCGACGTCCGGCGCCTCGTGGGCTGGGCGGGATGGCGACGGGCCGAAAAAGAGGAAGGCGGCACACCGCTCGAGCGATGAGCCGCCTGGATGCGCAGGGGAAGGGCGACCGGAGCGAACGCCAGGCGACCGAGCGCAAAGGCCGCCGCGTGCGCGCGGCGCCCGGAGTCCAGCTCCAGGCGCCTCCAGTTCTCGACGGAAAGCCCTCGCCTCCGATGCCCTCAGTGGCAATGGACCGGCTTGAGCAGGTACGCGTGCTCGTGGCCGAGGTGGATCCCCGAACCGACGATCTCCATGCGCGAGTTGATGTCGAACGCCTCGTCGAGCACCCAGCCCGCGCCCGCGGGGATGAGGTCGTTGAGGTCGTGGACCTCGTTGTCGGGCGCCCACAGCACCGCCCGCAGCCCGCTCTCCCGGAATTCGGTGCCCACCACGAATCCCTTGTCGTTGACCCGCCAGGCGTCG